>JBCCHX010000017.1:0-99473 GCA_039028535.1 Cyanobacteria bacterium P01_B01_bin.77 | reverse complement strand
GGCATTAAGAATAAGATTGAGCCCCCTGAGCCTATCGATCAAGATATCTATGAGCTAAGCCCTGACGAGCTAGCTAAGATCGCGTCTACGCCTGGTTCACTCAAGGAAGCGCTGTCTGCTCTAGAAAGCGATCATGAATTCTTGACGCAGGGTGGAGTCTTTACCGAAGACTTTATCCAGAACTGGATTTCTTATAAGCTTGATACTGAAGTTATCCCCATGGATATTCGTCCTCACCCCTATGAGGTAGCGCTTTACTACGACTGCTAACTTACGATGCTAACGGAAAAACACAGGTTGATTTAGCTATTGTGTTTGATTGGACGCCAGTCTTTGGACTGGCGTTTTTTATTGCATTGGGTTTGAAACTGGTACTAGCAGGATAGGGTACTCATCATGAGATAAAGAAATAGATACATTTATTTGTAAAATTAAATCAAAAAAAGTATCAAAATATACGGAATTTATGTCTATAATTAAAATGAAAAGAGCACATGTGACGCCATGCACGGTGCTGTGGTTTTACTTTCTTAGGAGGTCAATAAAGATGTCTGTTCAAGAATCTGCTCGACTGCATGCCGTTGCTAATCGCCATACTGTGACCAATCGCCAGCGTTCCTTATTGAGTCGTGCTGCTGCAGATGTGGGGATGCCCACGGACTCAATTGGTGTAGGTAGTCGTGTTCAGGGTAAGCCTAGATACGATGTTCAGCATGCTTATGGGCGTAGTGGTGCTGCCATGAGCTAACGGCTGCAACGCCTAATTTTGATGGTGTTATTAATTTTGCCCGAGGTGAGATCTCACCTCGGGCTTTGCTATGAAGATGCAGCTGGTTTCGCCTGTCAGCTGTAAAGATTTGAAAACAAGCAGTACAAAATGTTAATTTGCGGAAGTCTGTGCTGATGCGTTGGTTGTTTGGGCTAATGCTTTAGTACTGTTATTCCTTCAACCCAGGTTTGAGCTTTTCTATGGCTGCTCTTGTTAATCGTGCTGTTGCTTCTCCCAATGGTTCTTCTCAGGCAATCCACCCTAAAAAGGTTGTTATGGTGGGCGATAGTCTGGTCTATGGCTATGGCGATACCGAAGGTGGAGGCTGGGTGGAACGGCTGCGACGTCAGTGGATTGATCCGGCGCAACCTGGACCGATTATCTATAACCTTGGGGTTCGGGGAGATGGCGTCCAGCAGGTGGCTATGCGGCTGGAGCGAGAATTTAAACTGCGGGGTGAATTACGCCGTCAGGTGCCTGATCTATTAGTGCTGTCGGTGGGGTTAAATGATAGCGCCCGACTCGGACGGCCCACGGGACGACCCATGACGGATGAGCTCACATTTGCACGTGAGCTCAATAGCCTACTGGACCAAGCCATGCAGCTCTGTCCTACCCTGTTTGTAGGAATGGTCCCTGTCAATGAAGCGGCTATGCCCTATGCTGATGTGCTGCACTTTTCTCATGATAACCAGGCTCACTACAGCCATATGACGCGCCATGCCTGTGAAGCAAAACAGATTCCCTATCTAGACCTCTATCAGCAGTGGCATGTCCATGGCGAGGCTTGGTGTAATGAGCGTCTATGTAGCGACGGTTTGCATCCCAATGTGCTGGGTTATCGGACGCTGATGGCCGATATTTTGGCTTGGGAGCCGTTGATGCAAGCGCTACTCTAAATGGTCTTTGAAGCTTGCTAAATAGGCTTGGCATAGAAGGACAGCTAGGCAAGCTAAAGAATATCGTCGTTGGACTTACTTCCGAAAATGGCCAGAGGTTATTGAGCTGATCCTGCTGATAGCAGTACCCAAAGGCAAGCTAAGACGGTTGAGATCGCAACCATGCTAAGGGTAGACAACCCCGTAGATAACCACGCTTTGTTGGGTATATTTGCAGCTTCAGCTCTCTGAGGTGTAGCCATGGCAGTGATTAGTTACTGAATCATTTGCTCAGCCCAATCATCGCCGACACGAATGGTAAAGTCCGATTCAAGATCGCCTGTGGAATCTGCCACGACTCTACCCATGCCTAAAACAGCTTCTAAAAAATCAGCTCCGTTGATGTCACCTCGTTGTGCAATCACCTTGGTCTGATGATTAAAATCAGGCCAGTCTTCAACGATGTAAACATTGCGGAAGCCCTCATCGCGGAGTCGATCGGCAACGTCTTGAGCCATGTAGGGATCCCTGGAGGCGTTTTGAACTGCGATTCGCAGTCGGCTAATGGAGCGCTGAGGGATGGGGATATTACCATTAGCGAGGACGGCAGCGGGTTCGGCGTCAAAGAATCGTTCCATGACATCGTTAGTGCTGTTGGTATCGGCTACCCAGTAGCTAGCATTAAATTCGTTTGGATCGCTAAATCGACCCGGCAGCATCACCATATTTAGAGCTTCGCGGTCAAGCTGCAGACCAAAGCCTGCTAAGGCCAGAATTTCCTCAGTTGATAGGTTGGTATCGATATGACTTTGCAGGATGCGGACAATTTGTGGCAGCTGGGCAATCACAGTGGGGTTAAGCATGCGATCGCGCAGAGCCTTAAGCAAGATCTGCTGTCGTTGCACCCGGCCAATATCCCCCAGATTATCCTGGCGAAAACGGGCAAACTGCTCTGCTTCATCACCGTTTAGGGTTTGCCAGCCGGGTTCTAAGTCGATGACTAAGCCTTGGGTTTTATCCTCGTACTGCATAGCTTTAGGGACAAACACCTCAACGCCACCGACCAAATCCACAATTTCTCGAAACGCGGCTGTGCTCACCCGCACATAGCGATCAATTTCGACTTGATTAAAGTTGAAGCTAACGGTTTGGGCGGCGAGTTCTGCTCCACCTTCTACATTGGCCTGGTTGATTTTGTCGGTGCCATAGCCAGGAATTTCCACCCGAGTATCTCGGGGAATTGACATGACATTAATGGACTGAGTGTTGGGGGCAATCCGGGCTAAAAGCATGGTGTCGGTACGACCGACTAAATCCGTTTCGGTAGCCCCATCGATATCCTTGGCTTCGTCCAGACCCATGAGCAATATCGTCACTGGTCGAGAGACCTGATAGCGAAAGCCAGATTTCCAGAGGTCGCTAAGGGGAGGATTTGCGGTTACTTCGCCCACGCTTTTGGGGAGTGGCACCGTTAATATAAATGCCGCTCCTGCGGCGGCGGATACCACGGCGGTTGTTCCAAAAATACCAGTCCAAATTAAGACTCTAAGGGCCCTGCCCAGGAATGAACGTTGTTTTGGCATGGCGCTTTCAGCGTTTGAGCCAGACTTGGAGGATGGAAAAGGAAACATAGATTGCTTATAAGAATGCTCGCCTAGGGAATATCCCGTTGAGCAACGAATTTATAGTGCTGCCTACAGTTAACTTACGTACTTCCAAATCAAGGGTCAGAACATGAATTAACTGCTCTAGGGCATTTTTAAACAGTGGATTTTACGGAGATGTGGGTCGGGCTGTATGGGGGATTTGCTAAAACGGAAATTTTTGGAGCTTTTGATGCGTTCTACATATAGGTAAGAAGTTAACTAATATTAAGCTGTCTACGGGTAGTGAGTCACGTGTAATGGCTAATATTGTTCAGAACTCTATAGGGTCCAATCATTTTAACGCTGTAATTTAACTTTATTAAGTAAGCAATGACACAACCTATCCGTCAAATGCCAACTTTAGTACCAATTATTTTAGCTGGGGGTAAGGGGGAGCGTTTTTGGCCGGTAAGCCGTCTGAAGAATCCTAAGCAGTTTCTGTGTCTAGATGGCAGCGGCCGTAGTTTGATGCAGTCTACGGCTGACCGCCTATTGCCTTTGGCTGGTGGCTGGGATGCGATTTGGGTGATTACTGCATCGCATTTAGCAGACGGTGTGAAACAGCAGCTGCCAGAATTGCCGGTGGAAAATATTTTGGTGGAGCCTCAAGGACGTGATACTGCTCCGGCTGTGGCTTGGGCAACGTTGGAAGTGGCTAAGCGTCATGGGGATGATGCGATCGCATGTTTCTTTCCAGCCGACCACTACATTACTGACGAACCCAAATTTCGTGCCACCATTCGGGCAGCGGCTGATCTAGCCCAAAGTCAAGGAGCTATTGCTACTCTAGGCATCCAGCCCACATTTCCCTCCACGGGCTATGGCTATATTGAGCAGGGGGATGATACTGGTCAGTATGGCGATCTGGCGACGTATCGGGTGAGCCGCTTTACCGAAAAGCCTGAGCGCAGCGTTGCGGAAGAATTTCTAGCCAGCGGTCGCTATAGCTGGAACAGCGGCATGTTTATTTTCCCCGCTGGCGTGATGATCGATGAACTCAAAACCTATGCACCGGAACTCATGGGACCGTTGCTAGCTAAAGGGGTGGATGCCTACGCTGAACTAGAAAAGCTCAGCATCGACTACGCGGTAATGGAAAAAACCCAAAAAGCCTATGTGATGCCCGCCAACTTTGGCTGGGATGACCTAGGCGACTGGAATGCTATTGAGCGCCTGATGAAGGGTGATGCGCCCAATGTCGATATGTGTGAGCATCAAGCCCATGATACCAATGGCTGCATTGTTTATTCCTCTGATGAAGAGGAAGTGGTCGTTACCATTGGTTTAGAAGATGTGGTGGTGGTGCGTGATGGGAATGCCACTTTGATTGTGAAAAAAGATCGCACTCAGGAAATTAAAAAAGCGGTTAAAGCATTGGGGAAGGAGCAGAAATTTCTCCATTTGCTGTAATTCGACCGTTAAGCAATCAGAGACATACTTAGCAGTACAGTACATTACCCCCTCGACGTTATGTAATCGCCGAGGGGGCTTCGCATTGCCATGGCTATGAAATATCTAATTCTGCAGCCGTTCAAAATCGTTATCACTGTCTTAGGAGCAACGCCGAAAAAGTTAAAACTGCTGTACGCTTCGTTGCTGCTGCTCAGCGTGCCTGAATTTCTGGTCACAAGCACTTTTCTGATTCTGCTGCAGCCATTTACTGGCGGCAACCCAGGCGGGTTAGGTAATCAGGATACCTATCTGGATGTATTACTCCTGAGTCAGCTAGTGCAGTTAAGCATAATTATTCTGCTCCAGCCGATTCTACAAGGAATGAAGATCGTGTTAGTAGCCCGAGCAGATTCGACTCAGGCTGTTGATATGGCAGTTGCCCTGAAGATAGTTCGTCAGCATTGTGGTGCATTGCTGGGAGTCGGCTTATTGCAGGGGCTCTTTGAAATACCGAGCAGAGCATTGTTTCTGGGCCTGATTGTGTATCCAGAAACACTGTTTTCTTTCCTGGGGGCGTTGCTGCCGGATTGGCTAGCGGCTATCTATCCCACTTTTGTCACACCAATGAGCTTAGTTTCTGTCTTCAGGATAATCGCGGTGTTGGAAGCTTTGCTACGTGTTTGGTTATTTGTTATTCCCTATCAAATAGTTTTAAGTCAGAAGTCTCTGAGCCTATCTATCAGAGCCAGTTTTGAGATATTTCGACGCCACTGGCTCCTCATGCTCATTGCCATTCAGCTATATTCAGCGTTAATTGTGACGCTGCCATTATTTGTGGCGAAATCATTGTCATTACTAACGGCTTCTACTGTGGCACTCTTTATGCAGCCGGTTGTACGTCTATTGATAGCACCTGTAAAACAGATCGCTGATGTGCTTTTTTACAAGTCCATTAACCAAGATCAATTAAGTCCTGTGCAAGACCTTAGTTGATTTGAGCCGGCTGTCTGCGATCGCAGTGTCTGTATGGTTGAATTTTCTGAGGAAGCAGTGAGCACTAGCCTAGCTGACTTGGATGTCATTTTTGGGAGCTATGTTGCGTTTTTAAACGCTGGGATTAGGGCTTTCTAATCAGAACGGTACCCTTGGAGGTGTTAACAATCGAAAATATTGTTGAGACACACTTATGACACAGACGTCTTTGAACCCAGGGGAAATTTTACGTGATGCGTTTAGCCAAGTAGGCCCAGTTTTTGTTCCGCTTGCGATCCTAGCTTTGCCAGCCAACATTCTGCCGGTGCTGATTCCCAATGAAGCGCTAAGCGCAGCTTTTAACGTTACATTTGCGATTTTAGTCGGGCCTATTTTAGGTGGGGCAGGTATGGTCTTGGTCAATCGCATGTTGGCCGGAGAAAAAGCAGAGCTGGGGGCAGCCTTGGCAATGGCGTGGCAGCGTGCGGGACAGCTTATTTTGGCATCCTTGCTACTGATGGTTATTTTAATTCCCAGCATGGCCCTACTATTAGTGCCAGGAATTTATCTATCTGTTCGGTTGTTTGCTACGCAATATGAGGTGATGCTGGAGCGTAAATCTCCAACTGAAGCCCTGGAAGCAAGCTGGGCATTGACTAAAGGCCGCTGGTGGCAGATTTTTGGACCAGTCTTTGTGATTACTCTTGTATTGCTAGTGCCTGTGATTATCCTCAGTATGATTTTTGCGAATGCTGCGTTTGGGCCTCTGGTGACCGGGGTGGTGGGAGTTGCTCTCACTCCGGTGCTGTTGGTCGCACTCTTAATGGTTTACAAAGTGCTTAAGGGACAGCAAATCCCCAATACCGAGGATTCAAATCCACTTGGTGCCTAGTGTGAGTTTACTGAAAGCGCTAGGACTTTAAGCATCGGACGGCCTCTAGCATCGCTCGTGCCTTATTTAGGGTTTCCTGATACTCATTTTCAGGCACTGAATCAGCGACTAGACCGGCTCCTGCCTGGACACTGATCCGGTGGGAGCCGTCTTGTTTTTGTTCGACCACCATGGTGCGAATGGTAATGGCGCTGTTGAGCTGACCCTCAAAGTCGTAGTAGCCATAAACGCCAGAATAAGGGCCACGGCGGCAGGGCTCCAGGTCATGGATAATCTGCATGGCACGGATTTTGGGAGCCCCGCTAACGGTACCTGCGGGAAAACAGGCTTTGAGCAGGTCCCAAGCGGTTTTTCCAGGGGCTAGCTCACCGATGACATTACTAACGATGTGCATGACGTGGGAATAGCGCTCAATAATCATCAGCTCATCCACACTGACGGTGCCGCTGGTGCAGACACGGCCGAGGTCGTTGCGGCCCAGATCCACCAGCATGACATGCTCGGCAATTTCTTTGGGGTCCGCCAGAAGATCTGCGGCATAGGCATCATCTGCGGCTACAGTTTTGCCTCGGGGGCGAGTGCCAGCAATGGGACGTAACACTGCGGTGAGGGTATGGTCATCTCCTTCGCGGGTGGCTTTGACCATGACTTCGGGACTAGAGCCGATAATCTGCCAGTCTTGAAAGTGGAAATAGGCCATGTAGGGAGACGGATTGACCAGTCGCAAAGACCGATAAAGGTCGAAGGGATTACCGCTGTAGTCTGTGGTCAGACGCTGGGAGACAACTACCTGAAAGATATCTCCAGCTTTGATATGGGCTTTGGCGGTTTCGACGCTCTGGCAAAATTCATCCTGGCTACGGTTACTGGTATAGGCCAGCTCAGTTTCTGGGTTACTCCCGGGTGGTGTCCAGGCTAGGCGACTGTCCTGATTGGAGAGGGGGAGGTTGAGCTTTTTGACCAAGTTGGCGATGCGATCGCAACTTTCCTGATAAGCCTGCGCTAGATCAACTTTAGAAGAGCGCAAATCCGCATAGCTAACAGCCCAGATCTTGCGTTTAACCTGGTCAAAAATCAATAAACTGTCCACCTGCATCCACAGGCCATCTGGCAGTTCATCTGCCCTTGCCGGATGGATAGTGACCGTTGGCTCAATCCACTGAATCAGTTCATAACCCCAAAACCCAAATAACCCTCCAATTCCAGGGGGTAACTCAGGCAGTTTGACGGGCTGGTAAGGTGCTAAACACTCAGCCAATACGTCAAAAGGATTGCCTGTAAATACCTGCTCGGCACCGTCTCGAAATCGCTGGACCGTAATCTCGCCTCTCGTTTCTAGGGTCCAAAGCGGATCGCATCCTAGCAGGCTATAACGACCAATATTTTCACCACCCTCTACCGATTCCAGTAAAAAGCTATATGGCTGACCCGCGCATACCTTACACCAGGCAGATACGGGCGTATCTAGATCGGCAACCCACTCTTGATACACCGGGACAAAGTTTCCCTGCTTGGCAAGACGTTTAAATGTAGCTAGGTCTGGAAAAATCATGAAGCCTTGGGGCAGTGGGCACAAACTATATCCAGGTTAGACCCAGAAATGGTTTTACAGAAAACTATCCCATAAATAAAGAGGCAGCCTATAGACTGCCTCTTTAAAACCATAATGGTTTGACTTAAGCCAATGTATGCTAAGGACAGCAGCTAAAATCCTTAAACCTCGCAGGGTTGCTTACCGCTGAACTTAATGGTCGCGGGGTTGGGATTTTCACCAATACGGCGATCTTTCTTACCGTTATACTCACGACCTTCGTTCACCTTCTCAGGAACGACACCATCGGCAGGATGTAGATAAATAGTTTCACCGCTGGGTAAAACGCGATAGATTTTGTAATCGTTAATTCTGGGCTTAAATTTGGTCTTGAGTTGACGGCTGAGGGCCAAGCACTGCTCCTTACGAGCAAGGTAAAGCATATTTGCGCCTGCATTCATGATGGCGGCACCACCTGTGGGCATCTCAAAGGGCTGTTCCTTTTTGCTGCTCCAAGTGATAACGTACTTTTCTTCCCGTTCAGCAGCAGATAGGAGACCGCCCGTGCTGCCGCCAAAGATCGGAGTCTTGCCAGTAATTTCTTCAGACATGAATAGTATTATCTCTCAACCTTATCGCTCACAAATCTATCACCGTGAACGACAATGTTTACATTGTTTGTGAGGAAGTGTAATAGTTCTTCAGATGTTTGTGGAATAATCTTTGCACCTCATTGCCATGGTGCTTTGTCAAGCAGAGCTTAGGGAAAAGGATTTTATAAGCTCTAAAAATTGCGTCTGCAGAGGCATTCTATGGAACGCTTGTACGGCTAAAAGTAGGGCCTAATTAAATGCTCAGTCCTTAGAACTTTAGAGGGCAATTCAGTACATGAAAACTGGGACGAAACCTTAGGGTGGTACTTGTCTGCAAATAAGGTGGGGCAAACTGGGGCATTGCCGTTGATAATAAAGATAGATTTAAGAATTGCTCTCCCTGCTGTGAAGGTTCCATTGTGAAAATTTTAAGAGCCCGCACATTACAAACATTGTTAGCTGATAGTCTGACGATCTTTTGGGGGGATTGGTTAGATTTGCGTGTGCGTATTCCCCAAGTGGCCGCATCGGGCTTGGTTTCGCCCTTGATCTATATTTTGGCGTTTGGGTTAGGTCTGGGTAGTTCTTTAGATCAAGTAGCGCCTCCTCCTGTGGGAGACAGTTATTTAGAGTTTATTTTGCCAGGTATGGTAGCGCTGTCCTCCATGGTGATTAGCTTTGGGGGCACCACGTTTTCTATTTGTGGGGAGCGCCTGTTTACGAAAAACTTTGAGGAAATGCTGCTGTTTCCGATTCATCCGCTGTCGATGCACTTGGGTAAGATGCTGGCGGGGATTGTACGGGGGCTATTGACGGCTGGGTCGGTAATTTTGGTCGCGGTGCTGTTTACCCGCGATCTGTGGAGCTTTCTCAATCCCCTGTTTTTGCTCCTGCTGGTGCTAAATTGTGCTGTTTTTGCTGGGTTGGGTGTAATTGTTGGATTAAATGTTCAGTCCCTGGAAAGTGTGGGGCTGTTTAATAATTTTTTGATTGTGCCGATGTCATTTTTGGGAGCGACGTTTTTTGACCCGGCTACCCTACCACCGTTACTTAAGGGGATTGTTTATCTATTGCCGCTAACCTACACAACGGTTGGGCTACGGGCAGCTGCTTACCAGCCCCTAGAGCAGTTTCCCTGGTATTCAATTCCGGTGCTGCTACTGGTATCGTTGCTCCTGTCGATCAACGGTGCCCGGCAATTTGCTCGTCAGCAAGACTAGCTTGCGATCGCATCTGGCATATAGGGCGAGATCATCATTGCCTCTGAAGATAGCTGGGGTATGAGTATGGGGTGATCTGCATCTAGGTGATGCTCTAAAACCGGTTTGGCTTGTTTCTGCTCAATATGTTGGTCACGCAGCTGAGAGAAAATCCGATAGGCATTGAGGGTGGATGTGGGCGAATCGCTCGTTGAAACTGGAACAAGGTTGTAAAGGGTGCCACTGGCATACACCGCAAAGGTAATACGAAATACCTCAAAAAAGTTGATGACCCAGCGACAATCTTCCTCCGAGTAAGCCTCGTAGTAACGAATAAGGCTGGCAATACGAAGTTCTAAATGGGATTGCACATGGGGACAAAATAAAGCGATCTTGAGTAGTAAAACCACCAATATTAATGGGTTACCCTGGGCTAGAAACATACTGAAAACGGTTGAAGGCTTTTCGCCATCTTCAGATGTCAGGACATCAACCACACGTTTGCATGTCCGTAAGATCAAGGCTTCTGTAATCGGTTCTGAATTGTTATGCCTGTATAGAGGCATAACTGAGTCAGGGAGTTTAGCTTTAAGAGAAAAGGTAATGGGCTTAGTAGGTAGGGCGTAGACCAGATAGTGTAATAGCGCCCGTTTAAAGTCCCAATAGTTGAGCTCCTGACATTGTTTGTGTAAAAGATTGGCTAGGTTTTCATAGCTAAACTGTCCTGGTTGGATCAGGAGCATCTTCACTAAATTGATGGCAGCTTCCCCTAACACCGTCGGATTGTCTACGGTAGTGACGCACGATTCGAGCTGAGATTTGGCGGTATACATCGCCAGATCAAAGCGAAACTTTGACTTGAGCTGTGACGATAGGTTACGAGCCGCTTCACGCTGCTCCAGAGGGTTATCTAAATTGAGATATTGAGGCGCTAAAAGATAGGACGTATAGCGACTGCTCCAATGGTCATCCTGTTCATAACGTGCAGCAAACAGTTTAAGATCTTGGAAATCCTGACTGCGAACAAAGTCCTGTATCCAGCCGCGTAGGCGTTTGAGAATGAGCGAAACCCCTGGCCGCATTAGCATGCGGTCATCAAACATAGTAATTAAATTTTTGATGGCGTCTGGTCGTCGCTGAATCCCCCAGTTGTTGATCAAAATGTAGCAGACGCGTTTGAGGGTGAAGAGAAACTGCTGCTCACTGTTGGCGATCACAATGGAATATAACGCTACAGGCAGTTCTGATGCAGTGGATGATTCGGTGTAATCTACAAAGAGGCGACGAAATGTACCCAACACAGCTTCCACAGGCTCTGTCTGAACACTGTACAAAAAGAAGTCATATAGAATGTGTTGGGCATTCTGGATATCTGTGCGGGCCATAATCACCAGGAACTCAATCAGGAACTTAATAGTGTCAGCTAAGTCTACCTAAAAGAATCAACGATTTTCGGATGCAGCGCACCCGTGGCCCTACGGAAGCCATATTTCAGGTATTGCAGCTTGTTTTAACTATGCCCAAAAAGGCGGATAGCCTTCATGGACTGATAGTAAGAATTTAATCTCAGACGATTAACCGGGTTGGGTGGTAAACGAGCAGCCGACCTTGGGAGCCAGACTTGAATAATGTCATGTGCCCCTTCCCCTATTTTAAGAAAAAAAACTTGTCGGCCGCCACTTAGGACGCTTGCGGATATTGAGTGATGGTTTTGGGCTGTAAACAGTGCTCATCTTCGTGATGCTGCCTCGATAGCTGATTTGGTCACTGTAAAGGCCTTATTGCTTAGCAACATCGACTTATTCACATCTGACGCTTATGCCAGGAAGCTCAGAATTAAACTGTGGCAGGCATTGCTAACTCTGCCTGGAGCTGAAAGATTTTTTGGATGACTTGAGCTACTGATTTGTCAGGAGTGGAGGCTCCTGAGGTAATGCCAATCACAAGTTTGCCTGCGGGCAGCCAATTTTCGGAGACAGCTACAGTTTGGTGTAATGGCTGGTGCTCAATTCGATTGCCAGGGCCTAATCGTTGGGGACCGTCGATGTGGTACGACGGGATGCCGCGCTCAATGGCAATTTCTTGCAGGTGTGTTGTGTTAGAGGAGTTAAATCCGCCAATCACCACCATCAAATCCATAGTCATATCAACCAGTTCAAACATGGCATCTTGCCGTTCTTGGGTGGCATCGCAGATGGTATTAAAGCTGGAAAAATGATCATTGATGGCTTGGGGGCCGTGCTTTTTGAGCATGGTACGTTCTAGCAGCTTACCAATTTGTTCCGTTTCCCCCTTGAGCATGGTGGTTTGATTGGCGATGCCCACCGCTTCTAAGTCTCGATCGGGATCAAATCCTTGAGAGTAGGCGTTGGCAAACTTGGTTAAAAATTCGTTGCGGTCTCCACCGTTGAGGATGTAATCAGCGACGTATTGAGCCTCGTCCAAATTGAGAACTACGAGATAGGTATTGGCAAAGGATCGAGTGGCAACGGTTTCTTCGTGTTTGTATTTGCCGTGGATGATCGAGGTAAAGGCTTTCTTCTTATGCTTCTCTACGGTTGTCCATACCTTTGAGACCCAAGGACAGGTTGTATCCACAATGGTAGAGCCTTTGTCACTGAGGAGTTTCATCTCGTCAACGCTAGCCCCAAAGGCAGGCAAAATTACTACATCTCCCTGTTGGACAACTGAAAAATTCTTCTTGCCGTCGATGACCTGAATAAACTGCACATTCATTTCTTGTAGCCGCTGATTCACTCCAGGGTTATGGATGATTTCGTTGGTAATCCAAATGCGCTGGTTGGGAAAATGCTCTCGAGCTTCATAGGCCATGGCAATGGCCCGCTCCACCCCCCAACAAAAACCAAAATCTTTGGCTAGTTTGATGGTGACATCTCCTTGGGTATAGGAATATCCTTGGTTGCGGATGGTTTGAATCAAGTCGCTTTGGTACTCGTCATCCATCTGAGCGGCAATTTGCTCTTTTTCGCCAAAGCCCTGGTTGCGGTAGTAATTGTCAGATTTGTGAAGACTACGGCGAAATGCTTTGGTATCCATTGGTTTTATAAAGGGGCAAAAGGCAGAAGACACCCTTAGTGTACCGAATCCCAATCCTTTCTTTACGGCAGCTCTAATTGACTGTAGAGTGCGATCGCAGCTCGCCACACCAGATAGCCCTCCCGATTGAGGTGCAGACCATCGGTGGTTAGGTCCGGTCTCAGGTCGCCGTCGCCGTTTGAAAAAATTGGGTATAGCTCCAGGTAGTGGGCATCATATCCCTCAGCAATTTCCTGTAATGATCTATTCATGCCTCGGATTCGCTCGTTGGGCAGCTCCAATAGCAGAGCGCGGCTTTCCCAGGTGGCAGCTTCAGCGCCATGGGGCAAGATTGACTGGACAACTATCTGAGTGTCAGGGTGATGCGTGCTCAGGTAGTCCATGATGTCGCGATAGTTAGTCAGCACTTGCTGATCGCTCTGTCCCCAGATCAAATCGTTAATCCCGATCATCAAAAAGATTGTGTCCACGTCAGCCACATCAAGCAGATGCAGTCGGTTCAAGAGAGTGTGGGTCTTTTCCCCTGAAATGCCTTGGTTCATCCAAACCCGGCGACCCGGTAGCAACTCAGCTGGAAACCATAAACTCAAGGAATCCCCTAGCAAAATAGTTAGATGGTCTGGATTCTTTGTGGCCATCGTCTCTATTTCTTGGCCCAATAAGGCGACCCACTGCTGGTAGGTCAGTCGCTGTCGATTGCTTGTTGGTGCTGTGGTGATAGCGGCGGTCGTGGGATGATCAGCATAGGCTGCATTAGCCTGGGGTAGTACCGATGCTTCTCCACCGCCAGATTTCTCTTGCCAGATAACGAGAAGCGCAACAAACAGCACTCCATTCATCATCAGCGAGAGGATGGCCCAGGAGGGAATTGTAAACGGAAATTTCAGCAACCGTTTAGCCACAGTGTCCGATCAAGTGATAAAGCGTTGGACAGATTCTAATAGGATCCGCTCTGGATGGATAGTCTTTGTCGGTAGATCTTTATCTACACATCCTGGATCTAGCGAGATCTACATAGACGGATGCCGTGGCAACCAACTCCTAAGCAGCCGCAACTTGTACCTCGTAAAGCACGATCAAGTGCCCGTCAAAGTCACAAACAGCTTGCTCTGTAAAGACTAGGTTGGGCGGGGTAGTAAATGAGCTGGCTTTAATCGGAGACAAGCCTAACGATTGTAGCGTCGGTAAGACCGTAGCGAGGCAGGGAACTCGAATCACGGTGGCACCCCGATGGGGGATAGATGCTGCTGGTAATGGACTCCCCTTGACCTCAGTTAAGGCTAAAGCGCGAGGCTCCTGTTCGGTGCTGAGGGCGGCAAACTTTAGCTGGGCTGCTGCTGGAAGGCGGAATACGGCATAAAGATATGAATCAGGGTCGGCCTTCCCAACATAGTCGAGGGTAAACCCCAAGCAGTCACGGTACAGGGTGAGTGAGCGTTCTAAATCGGCCACCAGCAGGCAAGGCCGTTTTAGATGTAGGTTAGCGGGGGTGGGGTGATCCGTATTCATGCCATATCTATTGGGTTTGGGCTCGGTATTAAACCTCTAGACATTAAACCTAAAGAGCATGACGTCACCTTCTTGAACGGTATAGTCCTTTCCTTCACTGCGCAGTAAGCCTTTTTCTTTGGCAGCATTCATAGAGCCGTGCTCGACGAGATCGTTGTAGGCGATGGTCTCAGCTCGAATAAAACCCCGCTCGAAGTCGGTGTGGATCACACCTGCCGCTTGGGGGGCCGACATCCCGGCGATGATAGTCCAGGCGCGGGTCTCTTTTGGCCCCGTGGTGAAATAGGTGCGTAGACCCAGCAGATCGTAGGTGGCCCGGATGAGAGATTTGAGGCCGCCTTCTTCTACGCCGAGGGCTTCTAAAAAGTCAAGCCTTTCGTCCTCAGGGAGTTCTAGGAGTTCGGCTTCGACCTGGGCTGAAATAGTAACGACCTGGGCGTCTTCTTCTGCGGCTAGGGTTTTAACCTGTTCAACCCAGTCATTGCCTGTGGCGAGCTCGTCTTCGGAGACATTGGCAGCGTAGATAATGGGCTTGCGAGTTAAAAAGCCTAAGGATTTAATCAGAAGCTGTTCTTCGTCTTCTAGTTCAACGGTGCGGGCAGATTTTCCGTCTGCCAGGACGGGATGGATTTTTTCAAGCACGGCTAGTTCTGCTTGGGCCTCTGGATCTCGTCGAGCCTGTTTACGGACGCGATCCATACGGCGTTCGATTTGTTCTAGATCGGCGAGAGCCAGTTCTAAGTTGATAATTTCGGCATCGCGTAGCGGGTCGATGGAGCCGTCAACATGGATAATGTCTTCGTTTTCAAAGCAGCGAACGACGTGGACGATGGCGTCGACTTCACGAATATTGGCTAGAAATTGATTGCCGAGACCTTCGCCTTTACTGGCACCTTTAACCAATCCGGCAATGTCAACGAACTCGATGCGGGCAGGAACTGTGTCATCGGATTGAGAAATTTCAGTCAGCACAGCGAGGCGAGGATCGGGTACTGCCACGATACCGACATTGGGCTCAATGGTGCAGAATGGGAAATTCGCTGCCTGGGCTTTGGCATTTTCGACCAGCGCGTTAAAAAGGGTGGATTTGCCGACATTGGGGAGCCCAACGATTCCAGCTCTGAGCATGGCCTCTAATTGTGTGAAGAAATTTCCATAGTCCAGCATAGGTCAAAGCGATAACCTTGCGGTCTTAGAAAAGAGTAATTAGACTGCTTTCGTAGCTACAGGTCAGTTATTGAAAGACAAAAGATTGGGGTTTTGCAGAGATTGTGTTCTGAGAACGAGACGAACGCTATAAAATGCCAGCAACTATTGTGGGTCTGGAATAAAGCAATGCATCTTCATCAGTTTAAACGCCGGGACAAGATGATTTTTGGCAACATCAAACCGTTAATGGTGGTTTCAGCTTGTTTGGTGCTGGGACTATCTAGCTGCGATCGCTTTGGCGATCGTACTAAGGATGTGATCGATGCGATCTCAATTCAAAACTTGTCTACGGGGGAAAAGCTATTAAGAAACGAGTCCAGCGACGTCCAGCTGACGTTGCCGCAGGACTGGGTAGATGTGCGGGATGACCTGCGCCCTGATGCGGATCTCTATGTCGCTCGTGAAGACAGAAGTATGTATGTGATGGTATTAGCCGATCAGAAATCCAACCTGGGTGGTTTTGAGGATAATACCGCTCAGTACCTAAGTTATTTAGATTGGGGCCTAGCTCAAGAGCAGCCTGCAGCACCCACTAACGTCACGTCCTTAAATGGCCTGAACGCTCGTCAGTATGAAGTCCGTGGTCAGATTGAGAATCAGCCTGTTGTGTATTTGCACACGACGATTGAGGGCGAAAGCTCTTACTACCAGGTAGTAGCTTGGACTGCGGCCAAAGATTATGAGGCTGCCAAAGGAGAATTGCAGACGGTGGTCGGTAGTTTTCGCGGTACATAATCTTGTTTTCTGATCATGACGGTAGGAGGGAATGTACGTTCTGTGGCGTAATGGTAGTGATGGGATCTTGTGAGCCAAGACTTTGTTATGGGCAATTTTTGGATAAGGCAGCTACAGAATGCCATGCGGTGTCAAGCAATGTGGCGCTGGTTGGTGGTTGGGACTGCGATCGCTATCATGCTTATTCCTGCTGTTTGCTTTCCTGGCAAAGCATGGGCTAGTCTCACCGATGACAGGTATGACGGCAACATTTTTGCCCTCTATGCTGGAAATGGAGCCATTGTGCCACCCCGTGTCAGTCTGGCTCAGTCCCTCAAGCAAGAAAAACCGACACTGCTGTTTTTTTATGTGGATGACAGCCGTGATTGCAAAGAATATTCATTTGTGGTCTCTCAGCTGCAGGCTCCCTATGGTCGAGTCGCGAACTTTGTCCCGGTGATGGCCGATGCCATTCCTCAGAAAGAGTCCTTTTCTCCGAGCGAACCGGGCTACTATTTTAAGGGATCTGTGCCCCAGACGTTAGTGCTAGATGGCAGTGGTCAAGTACGTTTTGATCAAACGGGCGCGGTGAACTACGAAGCGGTGGACGATGTGTTTCGAGATGTCTTTGATCTTCTACCGCGTGAGGAATCTAAGGCGCTACGTCGTCGTCAGGTGAATGAATTAAATGTGGAACTGGTTCCGAGCGATTAGCGGTATGCAGAGACGTTCCATGGAACGCCTGTACGTTTTCTATCAGAGGTGTTCATGGAACGCTCGAGTTGGTGTTGAGTTGTGAGTGGCCGTCCGGCCCTAACCGTTTGTGCTTCGCTGGTGGAGAAAACTACAAACCAGGCCGCTCTGTGTCGCACCTGTGAGGTTCTAGGGGTTAATCGATTGGTGTTACCGCGACCTAATGATGCTTGGGCGTTTCGTAAAGTTGCAGCATCGGCACAGCAGTGGCAAGTCCTAGAGTATTGTCCGCCCGAACAGCTACGGCCATGGCTGTTTCAGCAGGTGGGGTATAAGCGGGTGGCGCTAACGATACATGGATCATCCCAGGCACTGGGCACCTATGCGTTCGAAGCGAAAACACTGTTGATTTTAGGGCGTGAACTAACGGGAATACCTGCTGAGATAGCGTCCCTGTGTGATGTGACTCTAAGAATTCCGCAATATGGCTGGGTGGAGTCGCTCAATGTCCAAACGGCGGGTGCGATCGCAATCTATGAATACAATCGTCAATGGCGATAGCTCCAAACACTCCTGGTTTATTCCAATGGAATATCCGCCGTCTCGGAAGCCTCTTCGACCACCTGGTCTAACTCAATGGCTTCATCTTTGAGTTCTAGATTGGTTTTCTTGGTTTCCTCCACAGGGCTATCGGGCTCTAATGGATTTGCCCGTACCCG
Organism: Cyanobacteria bacterium P01_B01_bin.77; assembly: GCA_039028535.1. Classification (GTDB taxonomy): domain Bacteria; phylum Cyanobacteriota; class Cyanobacteriia; order Phormidesmidales; family Phormidesmidaceae; genus Leptothoe. The sequence goes on along the minus strand of JBCCHX010000017.1, from coordinate 81,700 downwards.
ACGAATCGGTAAATTGGCCATCAATGCCGTCATCCGCTGGTCAGATTCGAGGGAGAATTCCAGCTTCTCCAAGTCGAGTTCAACGTAGCGAGATACCACATCCAAAATTTCTTTGCGCAGCTTTTCCAGATTTTGGGGGGAAATATCAGAGCGGTCGTGGGCTAAAACAAATCGCAGGCGCTGTTTAGCCGTATCACTGCTCACCGGTTCGCGGGAGCCAAAGATTCGTTCGAAGAAGTCGCTAATCATGGTCGTTTCCGATAAGGCGGAGAGCATTCATAATTTTTTAAGCAATAACGGGATAACGATCGCCGCCCATCGACCGTCTGGGTAAACCTAGTTAAATAACTGACGTAGTTTCTTTAAAAAGCTATCTTTTGGCACGCTCAAATCCATCAGTGGGACCTTTTCTCCCTGGAGGCGGCGGGCAATATTAGAAACGGCGGTACCAGCCTGGGTTAGTTCTTTGCCCAGAATTAAGGGCTCACCGTTGTTAGTGGAGACAACCACCTGCTCATCATCGGGAATCACCCCGAGGAGAGGCACCGCTAAGATATCTTGCACGTCTTTGACTGACATCATTTGTTCGGCTTCGACCATGGCGGGCTTGAGGCGATTGATAATCAGTCGCATTGCCTTGATGTCATTGGCTTCTAATAGGCCAATCACCCGGTCAGCATCGCGGACAGCCGAAATTTCAGGAGTGGTTACAATAATGGCTTCGCGGGCGGCTGCGATCGCATTGCGAAATCCCATCTCAATCCCCGCTGGACTATCGATCAGCACAAAGTTGTAGGCTTTGGTCAATGCCCGCACCAATTTTTTCATTTGCTCCGGGGTAATGGACTCCTTAGAGCGGTTTTGAGCGGCGGGAAGTAAAGCTAAATTTGGTTGGCGCTTATCCTTGACTAAGGCCTGATCCAGTCGACATTCACCCGCTAAGACATCTAAGGCTGTATAGACGATGCGATTTTCCAGACCCAGCAACAGGTCTAGGTTGCGTAACCCGAAGTCAGCATCAATGACGACAACGCGTTTACCTGACTTGGCTAGGGCCATGCCCAGATTGGCGGTACAGGTGGTTTTCCCAACGCCTCCCTTGCCGGAGGTAATGACAATAATGCGATTCATAGCCATGGATTCAACGGGAGATTGAGGACGATATGCGTAGGGGGATAGGTCTTAAGTAGGGCAATAATCGCACGTTGTGGCAAATTTTATGGGAAATTCCTAGGCGATTTTTTGAGGATGATCGATTTGTTGGGGTACTTCCTGGTATGGAGTCATTCTTTCAAGGAAGATTTAGATGAATCTGGGCAAATTCGGCTGCGATCGCAATGCGAATTCCATCTGTATTCACATAGGCGACTTCTGGCTGATATAGCGCTGGTGGTTTTTCGGGAGCACGGGCCACTTGGTCCGCAATGCGTAGCTGAGTCGGTTGCATATGCAACGCCATAATGCGACAGGCCGTATTCCCCCCAGAACCAGCATGGGCTACTCCTCTGAGGCGGCCCCACACAAAAATATCCCCAGCCGCAATCAGTGACCCGCCCGGATTGACATCTCCTAAAACTACAATTGACCCTGGGTGACGAATCTCTGTGCCAGAGCGGACGGTCGTTTGTAAATATAGGGGAGCCGATAAGGTTTGACCCTGGTCTGCAGCGGTAGCCAAATGCTCTAATGTTGTTTGCTGCTCTACCGAATAACCTGCTGTGACAGCCGCTACTGCTGTCTGTCGCCGCTGGGTGTAAATCCGCCTCATATGCAGCTGGGCTTTTTTGAGTAGCTCATCAATATCTTGGAGCTGTCGGCTATCCAGCAGTCGGTCACGGGCAATGACATGTACCGTTGTATTGGGCTCAAAAAAACGACCTCCAGAGTTGAGGCGTAAGGTAATCTGCTGACACAGCTCTTCCCAGTCCGTGGGGCTAAACTTTTTTTCGGGTGCCGATGGTAGCAGCAGCAGCAGTCGACCTTGTTCCGTCTTAAACGTGACTTGTTGTTTAGGATCGCTGGTGGGTGGGTCGATGTCTAGGTCCAAGGATGCGACATCAGCCAACGGTACGGTGTTATCTTCACCTGTACTGCTATTGCCTCCTTCAAACACATAGAGTTCTATATTTTTTGATTTTTTTAAGCGGGCAGACAGGGCCGAACGGCTATCTTGGGCCGTATTATCGTCAGGATTTTTGGCAGAATCTTCAGAGTTTGCTGGGGGGTGGGACTGAGGCTGATCAATCATGTCATCAACGACTCTATGGTCACCGGAAAGCATAAACCACTATAAAGCCAGACACCCGTTTTCTCATCCTTCTGTATTTAAAGCTTCTGTATTAAATCTGGACATTGCTAATCCTCGGGATGCGCTTAACTGTAGGGGGCTGTCCCATAGCAGCGGCGACAGAACGGTTCATCCTCTAAAACGGCAATCGCTCAATCTGTACAAAAAATGTCTTGGACTCCTATCCACGCGCGGGTTCATACCTTGCTCAAGGCAACTGCCTTGCTGCCTAACGAGACGGCTATCTTGATGGCTGTCTCGGGAGGACAGGATTCCTTATGTCTGGCCAAACTATTATTGGACCTGAGGCCCAAATGGGGGTGGCGCTTGGCGATCGTCCATTGCGATCATGGTTGGCGGGCTGATGCTGCTGACAATGCAGCCCATGTGAGGCAGCTGGCTCAGCAATGGCAAATTCCCTGCTTTGTGGAGACGGCTCAGGATTTACCCGAGACTGAGGTCGCGGCTCGGAGCTGGCGCTATAGCGTGTTTGCTACGTTGGCCTGCGCCTATGATTACCCCTATGTGGTCACTGGCCACACGGCGACTGACCGGGCAGAGACCGTACTTTACAACCTACTGCGGGGGAGTGGGGCTGACGGCATTCAGGCGTTAAGCTGGCGTCGCCCCATAGCTCATGACCACAGAGATATCCAGGTGACTCGTCCCCTGTTGCGGCTGACTCGCGAAGAGACGGGACAGTTTTGTCGAGATCTGGATCTACCTATCTGGTACGACCGATCTAATGATGATTTAAAGTATCGGCGTAATCGCATCCGTCAGGAACTGATGCCTTATTTGCGATCGCACTTTAACCCCAAGTTAGAGACTACCCTGGCCCAGACTGCCGAGATTTTCACCGCCGAAGTCGTTTATTTAGAAGCTCAAACAGACCGCCTCTATAGTCAGATAATTCACCCTCTCAAAGACGGTTGGTGCATTCAACGCACTTTATTTAGAGAGGCACCGCGAGCGCTACAGCGGCGAGTTGCCCGCCGTCTGTTACAAACGCTCCTATCCCAGCAGCCTACCTTTGAGCATATTGAAAAACTAGTCTCTCTAGCCAGTGCCCCTAATCGGGCTCAAACCGATCCGTTTCCAGGGGGCATCATTGCTCAAGTAGAGCATGACCAGATCACACTGCGGTAAAAAAGGAACTACCCTGATCAAAGGCGACGCTCAAGTCCGCCTTAAGCTATGGGGAGAATTGTTGGTTACTATGCGCTGGTTATTTGCAGTTGTTTTTGGACTATGGCTGGGCTTGACACCCATAGCGTTATCGCCAGCATTGGCAAATACTCCAGCAGTTTCCCAGACTGATGTCAGTGCTCTTCGTAAACAGGCGTTTGACCTGACCCAAAAAGGTAAGTTTGACCTAGCTGAGGTGGTGTGGTCTCAGTTGATTGACGTGCTGCCTGATGAACCTGCCCTGTGGAGTAACCGGGGCAATGTGCGAGTTAGCCAGAACAAAATCGACACGGCCCTAGCAGACTATGATCGTGCGATCTCACTAGCTCCACTTCGGCCCGATGCGTACCTTAATCGTGGTGCTGCCTACGAAGCTATAGGCAACTGGCAGAAAGCAATTCAGGACTACGATCGAGTGCTCAAGCTATCGCCTGATGATCCAGCTGCCTATAACAATCGTGGTAATGCTATGGGGGGCCAGGGTGATTGGGACGCTGCCCTCAAAGATTATGAAAAGTCCATCACGATTCAGCCTAGTTTTTCTCTCGGCTATGCCAACTATGCCATAGCTTTGTTTGAGGTCGGCGATCAGACAAAGTCCCTACAGGTCCTCAAAAGTTTGGCTCGTAAGTATCCTAACTATGCAGATGTAAGAGCTGCCTTGACGGTAGCTCTGTGGGAAACTGGCAATCGGGGTGAGGCAGAAAGTCAATGGGTAGCGGCACGTGGCCTGGATCGACGCTATACCGATCTCGATTGGGTTCAGAATGTGCGTCGATGGCCTCCATCCTTGGTGATAGGTTTAGAGCACTTTTTGAATCTCTAGGAGCTTAAACTGCCCCAAGAAGCTTGATAGCTGCCAAACTCTGTGGAGCAATTTGGCACTATAAATCGAGGTTTTCAAGTAATGAGTCAGGCGCTAGCTCATGGGTCGAACGCTATGGAGTTAGAACAATCAGTGCGTCTCAAAACCAAACTCAATTCATATTTGAATAGAGTTCCCTATTTAACTTTAGTGATCTGTCAATCCCCCTAGGGAACGATATATTTTTGAGATCCAGTTCTTAATGTGAAATGTAATCCTTTACAAAAATTATGAAAATAACCCCTTGGGTAAACAATATTTCATGCGCTGTTGCCCATGATGCAGAACGTCTTTTGGGGGGCAGGTGCGGATGCTTTGTGACCTGCATTGCATAGATTTCAGTTTTTCTACGATGGAAGTTCATTAACCTTCGGGTGATACTTATAGTCCATTAGTCCAGTGATGTTGCTAGGGTGCGCTGAATAGATATCGCTGCCCCATGGTCAGTGGTTACGGAATATCACCGCATTTTCCTGTAGATACTTTTTCATCCGCCTAACTACACGCATTTTGCATATCTGAGGCCAGTTAATGGTCTATAGCTCTTGGTTTAACGGTGTAAGCACACTACTGAAAACGAGCTATTTGTTAATCACGACTGGGTGCGATCTGTATTAACTGCGCATATGTTTTGAGGTCTGTCTTGGCCTCATTTCTCAGCGTATTTTTAAGTAGACAAAAAATTGGCAGTGCTCGGTTGGGGATGCGTTGACAAATGCTGTGACAGCCGCATTGTGGGTATTGTCTGTGACCATTGTTCCTGGGAAATAGTGTGAGGAGTCAGACTTACTGGTGTCGTTGCTGCTGAGCTTCTTTTGTTCCTGGGCATTCTATGTACCACATCTCTTCTATTCATAAATTGGCTCGGCTGCAGGCACTGTGTGCCTGGTTAAAATCATCTTTGTGCCTCGAGCCGCGCTGCTGGTCTAGGTCTTGGGAGGTATTTACCACTCATATTGCGCAATTTAATCCAAACTTCGAACCTGCCTTAAGAATGGCTTGTTTCCCCGATTCTGCAGATGATTTGGGTAATCTTCAGCAGCTTCAGCAGCAGCTGCAAAATCATATTTGTTTACGGGAAACGATTCAGCGAATCCGGCGGCGGTTAGCTGCTCATGATATTCACAAAATCGTTGTCCATGAACTTATGGACTTTTTTCATGCGGATTGGATCTTTCTTTTGGAAAATGGTCCCTATTGCTGGCAGCCGGTTACCCAGGTGCTACATCTGCTAAGTCCCGATCATTCTACGGTTCTAAATAGATATCTTGAATTGGATGTGGTGGCAACAAAGCTGGACCAATCATGCCCTATTGCTATTAATCAGGAGTCTGTGCAGCAGGTCCCTGTCGATCAGCAATGGCTTAGTCAGTTCCCAGGGTCTTGGCTGCTGGTACCCATTCATTTGCCTCAGGGAGAGTCCAGGCATGATGGACCTTGGGGGGTAGTGGCCATTGGATGTAAAGACCAGGCCAATGTTTGGTCCTTTGAGCAGCAGGAGCAGGCCATGATTCTTGTGGCTGAAATTGCGATCGCACTCGATCATAGCCAACGCTATGAGACATTGAAGCAAGAGAATCAAGATTTGAGAGCACTAGCGTTAACTGATGGCCTTACCGGATTGGCAAATCGACGACAGTTTGACGGGTACTTTGATACGGAATGGCAACGATTAGCGCGGGAGAAACAGCCCCTTACTCTTATCCTGTGTGATATCGACTATTTCAAACGCTATAACGATTACTATGGCCACCCTACCGGAGACATCTGTTTAGCCAAGGTGAGTCAGGTGCTCTCCCGCTGTATTCGGCGACCTGCAGATTTAGTCGCTCGCTATGGTGGCGAAGAATTTGCGGTGGTTTTACCCAACACAGATACAGCTGGAGGACACAGTGTGGCCCAGGCCATTCAAAACGAACTGGTGACTGCAGCAATCCCCCACGCTACATCAGGTGTGTCTGATGCCGTGACCCTAACTATGGGGGTTGCTACGGTTGTACCCGAGTATCATCTAGATTCTCAAGAGCTTTTACAGGCTGCAGACCTGGCTCTCTATCATGCCAAACAGCAGGGGCGCGATCGCATCTATGTCCATGCCCATTACTGCATTCGCAGTGATGAAGATATAGCCTGTGATGACCAGACGGAGCTTACCCAAAGCAACTCCAATGCTAGCCAATGAATACAAATCCTTCTTCTACCAATATTTACAGGGCAAACTTATAAACATAATCTGAGGGCCAGAAATTTATGAGTAATTGACAATGCCAGCAAACGTATCAGGTTGTAAGCTAGCACCCCCTACCAAAGCTCCATCAATTTCAGGCTGGCTCATAATTTCGTCAACATTGCTTGGCTTGACGGACCCCCCATATTGAATGGGTACTTCCTTATTAGCTAGTTGAGAGCGAATCACCCAGCATACGCGATTAGCTTCTTCTGCGGCACAAGTATCGCCACTGCCAATGGCCCAGATCGGTTCATAGGCAATAATCAACTTGCTTTGATCTACACCTTTTAAGCCTTTTTCTATTTGACTAACGACGTGAGTTTCTGTTTCTCCGGCGTCACGCTGCTGTTTAGTTTCACCCACACAGAGAATCGGTGTTAGTCCAGCGGCTTGAGCAGCTTGTAAACGCAAATTAACGGTTTCATCCGTGTCCCCAAAATGCTGTCGCCGTTCACTATGGCCCACAATGACATAGCGTACCCCTAGCTCTGTGAGCATTTCGCCAGCAATTTCTCCAGTGTATGCACCAGAGGTTTCCCAATGCACATTCTGCGCTCCTACCATCACGCGGGAGCCATGGAGAGTTTTAGACAGTGAGGTGAGGGCCGTAAAGGGAGCACACAGAATAACCTCCCGATGCTCAGGTGTGGTCTCTAGCTGGGGCAAAAAACCATTCAAAAACGCCAAGCTGTCTGCCTGGGTTTTATGCATCTTCCAATTACCAGCGATAACAATTCTTCGCACGGGTGTATAACTTCGCTCTCGATATTGCATCCAGCATCCTACCGAGAAACCTTAACCCAGTGCAACCGAAGGGATGAATTATGACAACCGCCATGGACACCCCACAGCGGTTGCTTGAGTCGACTGGGCTCAGAAGCAGTAACTACTCAGCAGCGACTCCAGCCGCTTCACGAGCTTTAGCTGCTTCATCGGGATGGATGTTCAACCGGGTTAGATTGACCCGTCCCCGACCGTCAATTTCGCGAATCTTGATCAGGACTTCCTCCCCGACAGATACCTCATCCTCGACCTTATTAACGCGATAATCCGCCAGCTGTGAAATATGGATCATGCCTTCCTTACCTGGGCGATACTCCACAAAGGCTCCGATAGGGATGATGCGGGTGACCTTACCCAAGTAAACATCTCCAGCTGAGGGTTTAAAGGTGATGGCTTCAATGAGTGCTTGGGCACGTTCGGCTGCTGCACCGTCAACCGATGACACCGTAATTGTGCCGTCGTCTTGAATATCCACCTTAGCCCCAGTTTCATCAGTGATGCTCTTGATCTGTTTACCGCCAGGCCCGATGACCATGCCGATCATCTCGGGATTGATCTTGAAGGTGAGCAGTCTGGGTGCGTAGGGTGACAGCTCAGTACGAGGCGCGTTGATCGCCTCCAACATTTTTGCAAGAATATGCAACCTGGCAGGTTTTGCTTGGTTGATGGCTTCAGCGATTGTTTCCATGGACAGCCCTGTGATCTTCATGTCCATTTGGAGAGCAGTAATACCGCTGTCAGTGCCGGCAACCTTAAAGTCCATGTCCCCAAGGAAATCTTCGATACCCTGAATATCGGTCAAGATCCGGACTTCATCGCCCTCTTTGATTAAGCCCATAGCAGCACCACTTACAGGTTTAGCCAAAGGTACACCAGCGTCCATGAGCGAGAGCGTAGAGCCGCATACTGAGCCCATGGAGGTGGAACCGTTGGAAGATAGGACCTCAGACACGACACGAATCACGTAAGGAAAATCAGCCATGGGTGGCAAAACTGGCAGTAGTGCTCGTTCTGCCAGGGCTCCGTGACCAATTTCTCTACGCCCCGGTGAGCGCATGGGGCGAGTCTCTCCCACTGAGTAGGGAGGGAAGTTATAATGGTGTAGATACCGTTTTTCCTCATCGGGATGCAGGTCATCTGTCATCTGCGCGTCCCCTGGAGTCCCTAAAGTAACAACAGACATGACCTGGGTCAGCCCTCGGCGAAAAAGTCCCGTGCCATGGACACGTTTGGGTAAAACCTGTGTGCGACAGCTGATAGGCCGGACCTCGTCAAGTTTGCGACCATCCACACGCACACCTTCTTCAAGGATTTGGGCTCGCATGAGCTTTTTGGTCAGCGATTTATAAGCATTGCCGAACGCTTTGCTGTTTTCGGCTACTGCGATGCTGATAGGATCGTCTTCTGCCAGCTCCTCAATCTGCTCGCTAATTTCAGCTTTGAGACCATCGAGTTTTTCATCTCGTTCGGGTTTAGATAGCTCAAACTGCTTCAGAATATCTTTAATCCCATCGGTCGCTTTGCTTGCGAGAAAATCAGACAGGGTGGGATCTGTTTCAGGTAGTGGCAGGATTACAGGTTCAATCCCCAGCTCAGCCATCATGTCTTTCTGTGCTTGGATAATATCGCGGACGACCTCGTAGCCAAAGTCAATGGCTTCAATTACATCTTGCTCCGGGAGCTGATTTGCGCCTGCTTCGACCATAATGACGCCGTCTGGAGAGCCGGCAACGATTAGGTCCAAATCGCCATCTTCGATTTCTTTATACGTCGGATTGATGATGAAGTCATCGCCAATTAGACCCACCCGTACGGTTGCCATTGGACCGTAAAACGGAATCTTGGCTAATAGGGTGGCAATGGATGCTCCTGTGGCTGCTAGGACATCGGGAGGAACATCATGATCCATGGACACAGTTGTTGCCACGATTTGAATATCATCCCGCATCCATGAGGGAAATAGCGGACGCATCGGTCGGTCGATGAGACGGCTGACGAGGGTGGCCCGTTCAGGTGGACGGCCTTCGCGACGTAAAAATCCACCTGGAATACGACCAGCTGCGTAGAGGCGCTCTTCGTAGTCCACTAATAAAGGAAGAAAATCAATCCCAGCGCGTGGATTTGATTGGGTGGCGGTTACGAGTACAGCGGTTTCTCCAGATTCAATCAAGACCGAACCGCCTGCCTGGGGTGCTAAAAGACCCACTTTAAGTCGAATATCCCGTCCATCAAAGGATATTAACTTGTCAATTTCTTGCATTTACAACTACGTCCTTCTTACGTCTTTCACATTTGTTCTCTGGCAATCCTAGCACTGATATAGAACAGTTGTTTCTTCTGTCAAAAAAAGATCTTGCCGATGTGAGAAGCTACTTTTAAATGGACTTGAATATGTTTGTAGCGAAGCGATTGAGAGTTCCCTGTCTGTATACGACGGGGCTTTATAAGTGTCTATGTTGTTCTATTAAATTCTGTGGAATGTATGTGCTTCCTCCGCATAAATTTTATCCAAAAGCAATTCGAAATAGCGGGGTTGCCAAACTACTTTTCAAGAACGAACTTTAAAACTTTGGAATAATTCCTGAATTGCTCCTAAATCATGTCTTAGCACTTGAGGCATGATCTATCTATGTTGGTTGGGACTGATGTCAATGTTATGTAAAGTCAGGTCTGTTTTGGCCTAGGCGGTTTCAGCTTTAGGGACGGGTAGGGGAAAGATACCCTATAGTAAGCGCGTTCGATGGAAGTGAGGACATATGAATGTTTTGGTGACAGGGGTCGCTGGCTTTATCGGTTACTTTGTGGCGCAGCGACTGCTAGCCGATGGGGATGTGGTCTATGGCATTGATAACCTTAACGACTACTATGACGTGTCTCTTAAGCAAGGGCGGCTGGAGCAGTTGTTGCCCCAGCCATCGTTTTCATTTGCACCTGTAGATCTAGCCGATCGTGCCAAGATGGAGGCCTTGTTCCAAGAGCAGTCGTTTGACCGGGTGATTCATTTGGCGGCCCAGGCTGGGGTGCGATATTCCCTCAAAAATCCCTATGCCTATGCAGATAGTAATCTGGCTGGCTTTATCCATGTTCTAGAGGGATGCCGCCACAATGGTGTGGAACATCTGGTGTATGCTTCGTCGAGTTCGGTGTATGGCGCGAATCGTCAGGTGCCGTTTGCGACGACTGATAATGTGGATCATCCAGTGTCGCTCTATGCAGCCACAAAAAAGGCGAATGAATTGATGGCCCACGCCTATAGTCATTTGTATGCTTTGCCGACGACGGGACTACGCTTTTTTACGGTCTATGGCCCCTGGGGACGACCGGATATGGCTTATTTTAAGTTTGTCGATGCGATCGCAAACAATCGACCCATCCAGGTCTACAACCACGGCAAAATGCAGCGAGACTTCACCTACATAGATGACGTCGTTGAAGGCGTAGTACGGGTGATGCGAAAATTGCCCCACCCCATTGCCGATCAAACCTTTAATACCCATGCCCCCTATAAGCTCTATAACATCGGCAATCACAGCCCGGTGGAGCTAATGCGATTTATTGAAATTATCGAACAGGCCCTGGGCAAAACAGCGGTTAAGGAAATGATGCCCATGCAGCCTGGGGATGTGACGGCTACCTATGCTGATGTCGCCGATTTGTCAGCCGATGTCGGTTTTGCCCCCAGTACTCCCCTAGAGGTCGGTATAGAAAAATTTGTCGCCTGGTATAAAGACCATTACCAGCTGGCAAGCTAAGCACTCGGTCTACGGCGAATGGTGCGATAACCCAGGACGCTAGCGATAGCCACAACCAAAAGGTAAGGGCTATAGGCCAGTAACCACAGACCTACTTGCATTAAACTTACAGTTAGGTCGCCCACCGACTGGGTAGCCTCTCGCCAGGTGGCCCCAATCGTTTCTCCAAGGGGACGCCCGACAGGCTGTGATGCCACCGCGGCTGCTAATGTCAGCTCCACAGTGGAGTAACGCACCTGTATTTTCAGGTTTTGTACACGGGCATCAATTTGTTCTATTTGTTCACGCACCCGGCTTAGCTCCCGTGAAACTTCCAGCACATGGGAAATCTCGCCAGAGCGCTCCATGATTTTTAGTAGCGACTCTTCGGACTTACGCAGGTTGCGTAGCCGTGCCTGGGCATCGACGATCTGAGCCGAGACATCTTCAGCACTGAGCCCTTGCTGCTGCACGGTGCCGAGTGCTCCTAAGGCTTCAAGCAGCGCATCTAAATTTGCCTGGGGGACTCGAATACGCAGATAGGCGGTGCGTTCAACGGCTTCAATTTGATCATCTTGGAGATCTAAAATGTCTCCTTGGTGAGTACGAATAACTTGGGAAGCGCTTTTAAGGCTGTCGTCGATCGACTCTACGACTAAGCTGAGCTGAGCCTGCTTAATCAGCTGAGGTTGGCTAGCCGCGACGTCAGCAGGCGGTTCCCCCGGACTGCTAGCATCGGCTTCGACCGCTTCAGCGCCGCTTTGGGCTGTCAAAATGTTGGCAGAATCAGCGACAGCCGTTGATTCCATCGGGGCTTCTGCTTGAGGGCTCACATCCTGACTTAATTCATTGGCGGCACCGCAGCTGGCTAAACTGACCAATGCTACAAGCACTGCTAAACCTGACCGCATCGTCTTTGCCATGTTTTTTTCCTACGTCGCATCTGTTTTCTTAGCTACAGTATGGACATAGGCTTTTCGTGACTTGACCAGGTTACTGAATTTGAAACGTTTGCTCAGGATGGCAGGACGGCCTGCGAGACTTGCCATCGTAATGGGAGCACTAGAGACTGCTGTACTCAATAACTGCTATGGCTACCGTTGAAGAACGACTAGACCGCCTTGAATCCCTGATGGCACAGTCTGGGGAAATTACACTGCAAACCTCAGAGCTAGTTCGTCAGAACACTCAATCCATTAGTCGGCTTGGACAGGGCATGACTCAATTGCAGCAAGTCATGGCTCAGCTGGTATTGCAGGCGGCTACGGACCGCGCTGACTTTGAACAGCACCGTCGCACCACAGAAGCCGCATTAGCAAAAATTGATCGAGTGCTGGATTATCTAATGCAGCAGGGTGATCAGTCCTGAAGTCTTTGGTTTATGCAGCAGACAGGACGCTGCTACTGTCCCTGATACCTAAAGGAGCTACCTAGTGACATTATTAGATCATCTGCGAGAACAACGCGAGGCAATTGTAGACATCGCTGCTACCCATGGAGCATTTAACGTGCGTGTCTTTGGGTCAGTGGCTCGTGGAGAGGAAACGCTGGATAGCGATATTGATTTTTTAGTGAGTTACGATCCACAAGCAGTTACTCCCTGGTTTCCGGGTGGACTCCTGATGGACCTCCAAGACTTGTTGGGCCGAAAAATAGATATTCTGACCGATCATGGCATTAGCGAACTAATCCAAGAACGAGTAATAGCAGAGGCAAAACCGCTTTGACTGCTTATGATGATCAAACATACCAGCAGCACATTCTGGAATGCATCTTGCTGATCAAAAAGTACACTCGCGGCGGCAAAAGTGAGTTTATGCAAAGTTCCCTAATTCAAGATGCTGTTATACGCCGCTTACAGACCATGGCAGAGTCTAGCCAAAAATTATCCCCTGAACTAAAAGCTCAGGCACCTGATATTGATTGGCGAGCATTGTCTGGGTTTCGTAATGTCTTAACTCACGACTATCTGGGTGGAATTGATTTAGAGCAAGTGTGGCAAGCAGTAACGCTATACTTGCCTGAATTAGAAGCAGCGGTAATAGAGCTTCCTATTGGAAAGGCATCTCAGTGAATTTGAGTTTTTGCATGACTGCGCGATCTCAACCCTGCTTTTCACCTTGGCCGAAAGTACCCAACCACCCTCTCAGGGCTGAAAAACGTTGATAGAGTAGCTATAGAATTTTCTAGCTGTAGAAATCTATGGGAGTCATTGGGGCGATCATCGCATTCATTCGACAATGCTTGCTAGCCCTGGATATAGGGGACAAGCTTGCTGGAATTTCTGGACTTCCTCTCAGCGCACTTTGGACACGGTTAAGAAGGTCAGGCGATTACACCCCAGCTAAACTCCGTAACCGACTACTGGAATCGACTCAGCACGGCATTGATAAGCGCTTGCGGCAGGCATTACACAACGATATTCGAATATCTCTATACCTGGAATCACAGCATCAACAGGTTGGGTGGGATCAACCATCGCTAATTCCACCTGACCTGACGCTTAATCGCCGCCTAGTCAATTGGGTTAAGAAGGCATGGTCTGGTCGTGAACTCCAGCCCCAAGAAACGCTATTTGATGTCTTTGAAGATGTCCATAAACGGCTGTTAATTCTAGGAGACCCCGGCTCTGGCAAAACCACTGAGCTTTTGAATCTGGCCAAACGCTTGTGCCAACAAGCACAAGAAGACAACTCGGCCCCAGTGCCCGTTATTTTGGAACTATCTAACTGGAATGGTCAGCCCATAACCGATTGGGCCGTGAAACAAATAAACAGGCCGTATGATTCTCGTCTGCCAGCAGATTTACTGCGGCAAGGAGTTGCTGGTGATGATTTTTTGCTATTACTCGATGGATTAGATGAACTAGGTACTTCCCAAGACGACTGCATTCAAGCCATCAATAAATTTATTGGGCTCAATCCTGCACGACGATTGGTTGTCTGCTGCCGTCGTGAGAATTATGAAAGTAGCCCATTACAGCTCGAATACTTAAACGGTGCTGTTTATATAGAGCCGCTGCGAGATTATCAAATTCGTGATTACTTTCAACAGCTGAACTGTCTATCTCAGTGGAACCATGTGAAGCGTGACCCAGCACTCTTGGACCTGGCACGCAAGCCCTTGTTTCTATATATGCTGGCGACCACGACCGAGCTGAAAACGCCTATCCGCAACCAAACTGAACTGTTGGATGCCTACATTGACAAAAAGTTTGAGGAGAAGGAGAAGGAGTGTAGGCAGTTAGGGAAAAAATTTACTAGTCGCAATCAAACTCGTCGCTATTTGACTTGGCTAGCCCGACAGCTAGAACGTACTGGTGAAACCGAGTTTTACATCGAAGACCTACAGCCAACCTGGTTAAAGTCAAGAAGACAGCATGCATACCATACGTTCATTGTTGGATGGAGTATCGGAGTAACTTACTGGTTACTTTTTTGGCCAGTGGCGGGATTCCTTCCTTCGTTAATTTTTGGCTCAGCTATGGGACTCATCCTTGCTTATGCATTGAATATTGTCGGTATCCAGCTTGTTGGGCAATTGGATTTCTCTTTCTCCAGAGGAATAAGGGCAGGAGTAATAGGCGCATTGAGTATTGGCTTGCCTATGGGGATGCTCGCTGGAGTAAATATGCTTAGATTCGATGGTCTCATGGTTGGACTAGCTTATGGAGTTATAGTTTTTTGATTTTTGGACTTTTGTTTGGACCGGTCTCTGCACTTTTTTGGGGGCTACGAGTTGGGCCTATGGAGGAGCAGAAATCACCGAATGAAGGCACATATAGAACGCTGTGTAATACGTTTAAAGTTGCATTACTTTGTCTGCTCTTCATTGGCATGCCTTTCGGTCTGCTCATGGGCGCAAGCACCAGGCAATTGCTTGATGGATTTAAGGGCTTGTACTGTAGTGCGTTGTTTAGTTTGGGTTATGGGGTATCAGCTCTGCAGCATTTTATTCTGCGTATACAACTCACTATCAATAAAATTGTGCCCTGGAACTACGCGCAATTTCTTGAACAAACCACTAAGCTTCGATTTATGCAGTCTACGAGAGGCCGCTACCGCTTCGTCCATGATTTGCTGAGAAAGCATTTTGCTCATATGGACATACTCTAGAATCGGAATCCATGAAAAAGCAACAGGTGCTCGATTTATTGCAGATTCACCAAGAGCGTATCGAGGAATTCGCTGTTAAATCCTTATCTCTGTTTGGTTCTGTAGCGCGGGATGAGGCGACACCCGATAGTGATGTGGATTTGCTTGTGGAGTTCCAACACCCGGTGGGTTTATTTACCCTGCTCAGCCTGAAAAGCTTCCTAGAAGAAATACTATGCTGTCCAGTCGATTTGGGTACACCCAATTCGCTCCGTCCCCACTTACGTGACACCGTTCTTGGAGAAGCTATCCGTGCCATCTAGGGAATTTGAACTGCGAGTGAGGGATAGAATCGCTGAAATTTCGATCGTAGAATCAACCGATTACAAGTAAAAATCCCAGCCCCTTACAAGAAGCCGGGATTCCAATGCGGATGAAAGGACTTGAACCTTCACGTCACGAAGACACTAGAACCTAAACCTAGCGCGTCTACCAATTCCGCCACATCCGCTTGCGAATTCCATACTATCAGAGAAATCGAACAAGTTATAGCCGGTTCTCTGGAATAGACAACCTTGTCCTAACCAGACCATTATGATGGTGTGTACATGCGGTTAAGCTGCAGCACAATAGTGGCTTAGACTACTAAGTGACTACTATATATATGATTAATTGTGTAGACGGCGGTTACCGCCGCTACAGGCACAGTGGGAGAAACCTAGCGGATGGGAAAGGTCGTCGGTATTGACCTCGGTACTACCAACTCAGTTGTCTCAGTCATCGAAGGTGGCAAGCCGGTGGTCATTGCCAATACAGAGGGTATGCGGACCACGCCTTCGGTTGTGGCATTCAGCAAAGAAGGGGAGCGTTTGGTGGGGCAGATGGCACGGCGTCAGGCGGTGCTGAATCCTCAAAATACGTTTTACAACGTCAAGCGCTATGTGGGGCGTAAATATACAGAACTTAGCTCCGACTCAAAGCGGGTTCCCTACACTGTGCGCAAAGATGAAACGGGCAATGTCAAAATTCGCTGTCCCCGTCTAGATAAAGACTTTGCCCCAGAAGAAGTGTCAGCGATGGTGCTGCGTAAGCTGGCGGAAGAGGCCAGTCGCTATATGGGGCAGCCGGTTACGGGGGCAGTGATTACAGTTCCTGCTTACTTTAATGATGCCCAGCGTCAGGCGACACGGGATGCCGGGAGGATTGCGGGGTTAGAGGTCAAGCGCATTCTCAATGAACCGACGGCGGCAGCGCTAGCCTACGGGTTAGATCAGCAATTTAATCAAACCATCCTGGTGTTTGATCTGGGCGGCGGTACCTTTGATGTGTCGATTTTAGATGTCCGCAACAGCGTGTTTGAGGTTAGATCCACCAGCGGTGATACCCAGCTGGGGGGTGTAAACTTTGACAAAAAAATTGTTGACTGGCTAGCGGACGAATTTCTAGAAACGGAGGGAATTGATCTGCGTCGAGACCGGCAGGCGTTGCAGCGTTTAACCGAAGCGGCTGAGAAGGCCAAGGTAGAGCTGTCGGGGCTACCCACTGCTGAGATTAATTTACCGTTTATTACGGCCTCAGCCGATGGGCCTAAGCACATTGAGAAAAAGCTGTCGCGATCGCACTTTGAAACCCTCTGTGCTGACCTCATCGGTCGTCTACGCGCTCCGGTCCAGCAGGCGATGAATGACGCCCGACTTTCCCCCTCTCAAATCGATGAGATTGTTTTAGTGGGCGGCTCTAGTCGAATGCCGATGGTGCAACAGCTGGTGCGGTCTATGCTCAGCAAAGAACCAAGCCAAAATGTGAACCCCGATGAGGCGGTGGCTGTTGGCGCAGCCGTCCAGGCCGGTATCCTTACCGAAGAAGTGAAGGACATCATGCTACTGGATGTCACTCCACTGTCCTTAGGTTTAGAGACCATTGGCGGTGTGATGAAAAAGGTCATTCCCCGTAACACGACCATTCCGGTACGACGATCCGATGTCTTTTCCACCTCTGAAAATAATCAAACCGTAGTGGAAGTACACGTGCTCCAGGGCGAGCGAGAAATGGGTGTGGACAATAAGTCCCTAGGCCGCTTTAAGCTCATGGGAATTCCCCCAGCTCCGCGAGGTATTCCCCAGGTACAGGTGTCCTTTGATATTGATGCCAATGGTATCTTGCAGGTGTCGGCCATGGATAAAACCACGGGGCGCGAGCAAAGTATTACGGTGCAAGAGGCGTCTAATCTTGCTGAGGACGACATCCAAAAAATGCTGCGGGAAGCAGAAGAATTTGCCGATGTTGACCGAGGACAGCGAGAACGAATTGAAAAGCGTAATCGAGCTGAAACCCTGACATTTCAAGCAGAGCGAGCCATGCGGAGTGTGTCCATTGATTTTGGGCTGCAGTTTGCTCGCGATCGCAAACGTCGGATCGATAACCTGATTCAAGATCTGCGCGATGGTCTTAAACGCGAAGACGAACGCATGATCGACATGATTCAAGCAGAACTCCAGGATGAACTGTACGAATTGAATCGGGAAGCCTATCTGTACGACGCTGATAGCGACGATGGCAATATCTTGAGTCAAATTGGCGACACTATCAAAAAAGCGTTTGACGATGACGATGACTATTATCGTCGTGACTACGATTGGAATGGTCAAAGTCAATGGGATAGCCCCAGCTGGTCAGCAGGGCGTCGTGACAACCGCAGCGGATGGGATGACTGGGACGATGGTTGGAATCGATCCTCTCCTGGTCGCCAGGGTGGTGACAGTTCTATTTATGATGCTGCGCCCCGTGGTTACGGCAACGACAATCGTGGCTACGGTGGGCGCGGCTATGATGCGCCAAAAGATAGCTATGGTCAGGATTCCTACGGACGAGATACCTACCGCCAGGAACCTTATGGTCAGCAAGGTCAGCAAAGCCAGCAGCAGGGTCAATATGACCAGCGTCGCTATGACCACCAGGGCTATTACGACCCTAACCAGCAGCAAAGACGCTCTGGTGCTGCCGATAATCAGGGACAGTCGTCATGGGATGACAACGGGCCAAGGCGTTCTCAATCCTCCTCCTATAGTCAAGGACAAGACTCCTATAGCCAGGATAGTTCTTATGGTCGTGAGCCCTATGGTCGTGAATCCTATAGCCGTGACCCCTATGACAAGTCTGCTTATGGTCAAGGTGACTCCCTTCCTCAAAATCAAGCACCCTATGGCCGCCAGGAACAAACGCGTAGTCAGCGGGATTATCCACAGCAAGGATATAGCCAAGACGAAGGTGCGTATCGTCAATCGCCTTCTACTGGGCCTTCTGGGGATGCCTCATCAAGACAACCGCAGGATGCAGGGCGCTATACGCCTCCTCCGAATAGCTCATATCCCTCTTCTCAATCGGGTAATGTTTATTCCACCAATGGTCCGAGGGTTAGTGATGGGTGGAACTCTAGTACTCCGGCCGATGACGACCCTTGGGCCGAACAACCTGCTGAGCAGCCTAGTAGACCTACCAGCAGTCCATCCCAAGGGTATGCTGGAAATTCTTCGCGACGGCCGCCGCGCCCCCAGCGTTATGACGATGACTGGGGTGACCAAGACGAAGTCTGGTAGGTCAGGCGGTCTCTATTATGCAAAATTTTCGAGACTACTATGAAATACTCGGCATCGTTCAGAGTGCTGATGCTCAATCGATTAAACAGGCATACCGTCGGTTAGCTCGACAATTTCATCCTGACCTCAACCCTGGTGATAAACAGTCTGAAGAACGCTTTAAGTCCTTAAATGAAGCGTATGAGATTCTTTCGGATACGGGGATGCGCTCCCAGTATGACGACTATCGACGTGATTGGTTCAAACAAAAATCTGAGGCCGACTATCGAGATTTAGAAGACTTTAATCGCTTTGTCGATCAGCTACTCAATCGTCAGGAGATACCCAAAACTCCATCTCAACCCCCAAAAAAACAAAAAACTAGGCAAGCAGATCCTGCTCAACGTCGTGATGCAGAAGCCACTTTGCAAGTACCGCTAGAACGTGCATTTCAGGGGGGAGCTGAGCGAGTACGTTTGGAAGACGGGCGGGCTTTAGAAGTGGATATGCCACCTCGGATGATTACGGGACAGCGTATTCGCCTGAAAGGACAGGGGATCAATGGTGGCGATCTATATCTTAATATCGTGGTGGAACCCCATCGGTTTTTGACTGTGCAAGGGCGAGACGTAATGTGTAATGTCCCAATTACGCCCAGTGAAGCTGTTTTGGGCGGACAAGTAACAGTGCCTACCCTTGATGGTCCTGTACAAATGACAGTCCCAGCAGGTATCCAGTCTGGGCGTAAGCTTCGTTTAGCAGGTAAAGGCTACGGCCGCCTCTCTGAGGAGCGCGGTGACCAAATTGTGGCAATAGATGTGGTTATACCCACCGTTCTCAACAGTCAGGAGATTGACCTGTATGAGAAACTAAGCGCTGTTGAATCTTTTCATCCTCGCTCCCACTGGATACACTAAATCGGGCATCATTCCTAGACTCCAAAATAAGCTGGAGCCTGACCTGGAGCCCATTTAATATTGCAGCCAATACTTGGATTTTGTTCCATAGGCAAGGTTTGTCCTGCTAGAACCCGATCAATCGCCTGACGCAGATCTTTACCCGTTACAGGTTTGTCATTACCAGGGCGACTGTCGTCCAGCTGACCTCGGTAGACTAGCTTTAGGGTGCTATCAAATAGGAAAAAATCGGGGGTGCAAGCGGCGGTATAGGTTTTAGCCACTGTTTGAGTGTCATCAAAACAGTAGGGAAACTTAAACCCCAGAGTTTTGGCCTGTGTTTGCATATGCTTAGGAGCATCTTGAGGATGGGTTTCTAGACTGTTAGAACTGATGGCTACGATGCCTAAACCCTTTTCAACGTAGTCTTGACCGATTTGTGCGAGTTCTTGCTCGACGTGTTTGACAAAAGGGCAATGCACGCAAATAAACATCACCAACAGCGCCTTGCTGTCTGCAAACGTGTCCAGGGTCACGGTGCTACCAGAGGTAACGTCCGTTAGTAAAAATTCTGGGGCTACAGTGCCCAAAGCCAGCATGGTAGATTCAACCATCACCATGGTAAATAACCTCAAAAATTAATGTGCGCAGATTGCTCTTTAGTCTCCTGAAACTAACCACCAAAGGCCATGGCAGACATTACCAGGGCAGATAGCAGTAGGCCAGGGCTTAAAAGCAAAATGAGTGTGAATAGCTCGTGCATTTCCATAGAATCTATGCTTCCTCCAATCGGCCTCGGATTGAGGTACCGATAATATATGTAATAGTTCCTGTATCTATGATGGACGACTCAGCCAGACTACCTGAGAAATTTTTATCAAAATTACGGGTAGGACTTGACAAAGCGCTATATGGTTTTACCGTTAGTCATATTCTTTTGCATTGAGTGGGTAAGCCCATGGAGTTCAAGCAGCATTTTTATCGATTGGTGGGCAGTAGCTTTGTCGTTTTAACGATGGTTACTTCATCAGCGTTGGCAGAGGAGTTGGATAATTGGTCCTTTGATGCAACGACGAATGAGCTGACATTTTCTTTGTCAGATACTGTCTTGCCCGAGTTTTTTCTCCTGGCAGAGCCTCCGCGTTTGGTCCTAGATATTCCTGATACTCAAATAGGTGCTGTTGAGCCTGAGCAGACTTATGGTGGTGCGGTGCAAAATATTCGGGTAGCTCAACATACGCCCGATCAAGTGAGAGTGGTGATCGAGCTAGCTCCGGATAGTGTCCTGACCCCTGACCAGGCCGATATCCAGTTTGATGATAATAATGGCCAACGGCATTGGCGATTTCGGCCATTGCTCGCAGACAGTACGGTGATAGCGGCCTCTTCAACCCCCGTAGACCCGACATCGACCATGGCCGATGTTAGCCTGTCAGCGGCTAATCTGGAATTATCTACGCCGTCCACGGGGGCAATACTGCCCATTGACCCCTATGCCAGTGAGTCATCCAATCAGCAGGTGAGTGTCCCTCCCCTGGAAGATATGTCTGAAAGTGTAGAGGTGGCTGAGGTGGCTGAGGTGAACCTTGTAACCGGGCCCGCAGCTGATGTGAATGGTCCGGATGTGCCACCTATGACTGTTCCAGAATTGGAGGTGACCGAGTTAGATGGACCCCGTGCCTCGTCTGAGGTTGCCA
Source organism: Cyanobacteria bacterium P01_B01_bin.77 (assembly GCA_039028535.1). Classification (GTDB taxonomy): domain Bacteria; phylum Cyanobacteriota; class Cyanobacteriia; order Phormidesmidales; family Phormidesmidaceae; genus Leptothoe. The sequence goes on along the minus strand of JBCCHX010000017.1, from coordinate 60,354 downwards.
TTACAGATACACGGGAGTCGGTTTTACCTGACTTAACAGACCATACGGTGGTAAATGTAGAACCGACTGTAGAGCCGACCTTATCAACAGTGCCTCAAGATCTGTTGCCTGCTGCTGTTGAGCCTGAGATTGTCCCAGATGCAGATGGGGAGCCTCCAGTTGATATGGCGACGACGGCGGTTGCTACTGTTGCTATGCCTGATGATGTCTCTGTTCATGTGTCTGAAGATGCTACACCGATTGAGTCATCAGCCGCTGATGTGTCCGATGTCCCAATGGTGTTGCCAACCACAGAGACAGCACTAGCGCCAGTACAGCAGCCTACTCAATCCCAGGCTGTGGCTGAAGATAATTCCCCTGCTTGGCAGACGATTCAACAACCTGCGGCTGAGCGTACAATTATGCAGACAGATGTCCCCGCCCCATTAACATTTGGCCAGCCGTTGCCCAAAGCCCATTAATCAATCGGTTAGATCTCTGTTTTTAACAGGTGTATCTATTAGCAAGTGTATCTAAGGGGCCAAGATGGGAGGTGGCCAGCCTAAACTGAGATTTTTTTAGAGCGTGAAGATTTTGTGCTTGCCCGCTTTTTTGCTCGTTGGTTCGATTTCTGCACCGCGATGGGAAGTGTGAAGTGGATCTGGGTTCCCTGATCTTTTCCCTGGGATGTGGCCCAAATTTTTCCCCCTTGAGCTTCTACGATTTGTCGGCAAATAGCTAGCCCTAAACCTGTGCCGCCAACGGAGCGACGCAGAGCTCCTTCTTCTTGGTAAAAGCGCTCAAAAACAGTTTCTAGACGTTCTGGTTCAATGCCTCGACCGGTGTCATTTACAGAGACTTCCAGCAGCGCGTTATCTTTGACGTTGGCATGAATTGAGATTGTGTCTTCGGCTTCTGTAAATTTGCAGGCGTTGTCTAGGAGCTTGGTCAAAACCTCAACAATCCATTCCCCATCACCACGGATCAAAGGTAGCTGATCGGGTACATTGACTGTGATGGAACCATGGGTGTTAGAACGTTGACTGCTAAGGGCTAGGGCGATACATTCACTTAGGGATAAGGATTCTAAATTCCATTCAATACGACCGCTTTCTAGACGCGATAGTGTGAGAAAATCCTGCACTAGCCTTTGCATGCGCTCAGAGTCTTCCATGGCGGTTTGCAGCATGGCCTGTCGCATGTCCATGGGCATGTCGGGCTCTGTGAAAATACTCTCAAGACACACTCGAATGGTAGATAGTGGTGTGCGTAATTCGTGACCTGTAATAGCAATTAGGTTGCTGCGAGTTCGGTCTAAGGCAGCTAGTTGTTGATTTAAAGATTCTAGATGAGCGTAGGCTTCGGCTTGAATAACGGCGACACTCAGCTGAGCCGCGACGGCTTCGACTAGGCGAATATCATAGGTATTCCATGGGTGGGGAGACGGATCACACTGGTGTAGCTCGATCATGCCCAGCAACCGTTCTTGATAAATCAGTGGCACGAGTAAACAGCCGCTGATATTCCATTGCTGAAGTAATTTTTGGATAGCTGGGATATCGTCGCTGCTCAGATGCTTCTGCCCTTCAATGGTTGCGTTTTTCAGGTAGGTGAGGGACTCGCGTTGGCGGGCAACGGTTTGAAATAAGGGATTCTCTATGAGGGGCCAAGACTTTCCCTTCAAAGGTGTGACGTTGGGTTGTCGAAATTCGTGATGAATTTCGACGTTGGTATCGTGGCTGCTGCGATAAATAATGCAGCGACAGGTAGAGATTTCTTGACCGAGTTCGTGGGTTGCGATCGCAAACACCTCGGTTGGATTTAATGACTGCCGAATAGCGGCCGTAATGGAATTAATCAGACGCTCGCGATTTTCTTGAGCGGCCATTGTTTTGTAGGCCTTGAGCAATTTGTACTGACTGGCCTGCACATAGGTCACCAGCCGTTGAGCAAAAGGCGATGATGCTGAAATTTCCTGACTATAAGTAACCCCTTGGAGCAAATCATCTGCCAGAAATTGCTTCTGAGCATGGCTTATTTTGTTAGATAAATCTGGTCGATACTTAGCAATACGCTGCATCAAAATATAAGCAGCCTGCTCACACACATGGCGATCTAACGTCCAAATACCTTCAAATCGACGACTTTGGTCCAGCGTGGGAGCCCCAGCTAAAAACTTTGGCTCTTTGGAAGTGTAGTGATGCTCTCGGCAAATTAAACAGGCCGTATACTGCTTACCCACAACGACTAGATGCCACTCATGGACCAATGCATCCTCTAAATCAAAAGCAATCGTTTCATGCCCGGCTACACCATTCGCATTGGCAAACTTAGTATCAGCCGCCGCCAACACATAAACTTGAGGTGTGATCTCAGCCAGACGTAAGTAGCGATGTGCTTCTTGACGATAGAAACGTTCTTGCTGAAAGCTGGCAATCATTAACGGGCAATCGTCACCTGCCAACACCTGATCTTCCATCGCGTGGGAAAGGGCCGTCAGCGATGTTTTGAAATACATTTGTGGTCTTAGTGCTGGTAAGACCGCAAGCAACTCGTCTAGAACCGAAGCCGGATTGCCCATTCACTTATGATTGGATTGATGCTAGGACTATCTGCCTAACTGCCCCAACATTATCAGTGCCCATCCAGCCTGCGGAGGAATTGTAACTAAGCTTAGGGGAAAGGAGCGTTAGCTGATTGGACAATAGACACTGAGAGAAAAGAGTGATAGAGATTGAGTCTTAACTTCTTATAGTATTTGCCGAAAAAATAAAGGAGGGCTATTTCCCTTAGGAAACTACCCTCCTTCGACTCATACGTTCTTTCTAACTCATTCAAAAAGTCTGAAAAAACTTAGGCTGGCGATCTAAGCAACACCGCCCATATCGCTAGTATCCTTCAAGAATCCACTGTAAGCTTCCATTCCATGCTCGCCGATATCCAAGCCCTTGAGCTCTTCTTCTGCAGCAACACGTAGACCAAAAGCAGACTTTAGGATAGTCCAGACCACGGAACTGAACACAACGGTAAACAAACCAATTGCAACGATACCAATAATCTGGGAAATCAGCTGACCAATGCCGCCGCCGTAAAATAGACCGACTTCGGTATCGAACAAGCCAACGGCTAGCGTACCCCACATACCGCACACAAGGTGTACAGAAATAGCACCCACGGGGTCATCAATTTTGATGCTATCGAAGAAGCCAACGGAGAATACCACGAGCACACCAGCCACCAGACCAATGATGACTGCGCCAAAGAAACCAGCACCAGCACAGCCAGCGGTGATGCCCACTAGACCAGCCAAGATACCGTTAATAATCATGGATAGGTCAGGCTTACCACTCATGAGCCACGCAGTGAGAGTCGCTGATACACCACCAGCGGCAGCAGCCAGGTTCGTAGTAACTGCAATGTAAGGTACAGCGGTAGAGGCAGCTAACTCAGAACCGGGGTTAAAGCCAAACCAGCCAATCCATAGAATGAGACAGCCCAGGGTGGCAATACTCATGTTGTGACCAGGGATGGCATTGACCTGACCGTCTTGGAACTTCCCAATCCGGGGGCCCAGGATAGCGGCTCCACAAAGAGCTGCCCAGCCACCGACGGAGTGAACTACAGTAGACCCAGCAAAATCAGAGAATCCACCTGTGGGTAAAGCGCCTAACCAGCCGCTACCAGACCAAACCCAGTGACCGGTGATGGGGTAGGAAATCGCTGTTAGCAAGATGCTAAAGATAACGAAGTCAACAAATTTGATCCGCTCTGCTACTGCACCAGAGACGATAGTCGCTGCGGTACCTGCAAAGGCGGCCTGGAATAGGAAGAAGACAGGGGCCGTTAAATTTCCTGCATAGGGATCTTCAGCGGTTAGACCCGACAGGAAGAAGTTGCCCATACCAAAGAATGGGTTAGCCTCGTTAAACATGAGGCCAAAACCGATTGCCCAGAAGGACAGAGTGGCTAGAGCAAAGACGATTAAATTCTTGGAAAGGATATTGACAGCGTTCTTCTGGCGACAAAAGCCGGTTTCCAACATGCCGAAACCCGCGTTCATGAAAATGACCAGGACAGCTGCAACCAGCACCCAGATGTTATCTAAAACAACTTGAACATTTTCAGCGGTGATGGCATCTTCTTGCGCATGGGCAGCTGTATTCCAAGTGGCAACAATGACCAGTGCCAATGGTATACAAGCTAACCAGGCCCAAGAAAAGCTTCTGCCAAAAAAGCGCTTTGCCATTTGATCAAATGGTGGCGCATAGGTATCCCAGACGGACGATTTGCGTCGTCTTGCCTTGCGGCTAAAATTTAGACTAGACATCTCAACAGACGTTCCTACAACACAATCCAATCAACTAAAACCTACTCTCAGAGCTGTTAACTCTAGGCAGTAAAATTTTTGTTTGAGCGGACCTTGACAGTTCAAGATACTCAATGACCGATAACCGGTCTGAAACCGTGATATGACCATGTCAAGTATTGGGAATCCTCAATAGATAATCAAAAAATCAATTAAGAATCGCCAACAACATAAAAGAAACAAGTCATATCACACACAGCTAAACCAACAGGTGTGCCTGTGTGGGTACATTTTGGATATCTATGTAGATAGATTCCACCAATTTCGGTCAAGTCATTCTGTATCAAGAAATACACTTGATGAGTGTGAATGGAATATTAGGGGTTTGAGCCCCGCTTATTTTTGCTTGTTTTCAAAAATTAATATTCTGAAAGCCTTAAACACGTTGGCTTTAGCCAGTTGTATCATTTTTACTTGATGGGAACATTGTCTTTAAGTACGGATGAGGTCCGAGGGTGTCAAGTCGATTTTGCTTTTCCAAGACGTTTTCTTCGAGGGCTTGGCGATAGGCTTGAACTTTATGTAGGAGATGAAGGTCGCATGTTCCCAGAATTTGAGCTGCGAGCAGTCCAGCATTCTTAGCATTGCCAATAGCGACAGTGGCAACCGGGATGCCTCCGGGCATTTGTACGATCGAGTAGAGCGAGTCGATCCCTTGTAAGCTGCGACTTTTGACCGGAACTCCAATGACGGGGAGCGGTGTTAGGGCGGCAACCATGCCGGGTAGATGTGCGGCTCCACCGGCTCCTGCAATGATCACTTTTAGCCCTCGTTCGACGGCTGTTTGGGCATAGTTCACCATGCGCGTTGGGGTGCGGTGAGCAGACACAATGGCAACTTCGTGGGGAATGCCAAAGTCTTCGCATACGACAATAGCGGCTTGCATGGTTGGCAGGTCAGAGTCACTGCCCATGATGATGCCCACAAGAGGAGAAGTCATAGGGGTAAACGTATTGTTCTAGAAAACAGGTATATCCTGGCTTTGCCAGGGGGATGTTGTTAGCCTACCGGGTTCCTATGGGATGATTCCTACAAAGATTTGAATGCGAAGAGCCCATGTCAATTTTGCTCAATGTAAGACTACCCCATAGGTCGGAACTTTACTGTCTAGAGGTGGTGGCCAATCAGCTCCGGTCTATTCTGCCGATGGCTAAGGTGGCTGCTAATGCAGTGCAAGCAATTGACTGCCAAGGAGATTGGGTGTCCTTGGGGGGGGTGGATTTACAGATCAATGGGGCTTTAGGCATGGCGTTTCCAGATCTCAGCGATCCTGTCGAATTGCAGAAGGCAGCTAGTTTTCTATGGGATCAGGGGATCGATGCGTTTACTCCGACATTGGTGACGGCGGATTCAACGAAAATTCATCGCAGTTTAGCGGTGATTAGGGCTTATCAGGCTATGGACGCTTTGCCTCACCATGCCACGGTGCTAGGGGCTCATCTGGAAGGGCCATTTCTCAATCCGATGAAGCGTGGGGCTCATCCTGCTGAGCATCTTCAACCCTTATCGCTCGATCGGGTGCAAAGGCTATTGGGTGAGTATGTCGATGTGGTCAAAATTGTGACCCTAGCACCAGAACTGGAGGAGACTGCTGAGGTGATTCCGTGGTTGCGATCGCACAATATAACCGTGAGTCTGGGGCATTCTCTTGCGACTGCCGTCCAAGCCCAAGAGTCATTTGCCCAAGGAGTCTCCATGATCACCCATGCTTTTAATGCTATGCCAGGGTTGCATCATCGTGAGCCCGGTCTGTTGGGAGCCGCCCTGACCCATGCCCATGTCTTTACCGGTCTGATTGCTGATGGCCAGCATGTGTGTCCCACCATGCTTGATCTGTTATTACGGGCCGGTCGTGGCAGCAATGAGGCCACCCATGGAGGACTATTTCTGGTGAGTGATGCCTTGGCACCTCTTGGTTTACCCGATGGCACATACCCTTGGGATAGCCGTGAAATTGAAGTCATAGACGGCACCGCTCGACTCCTGGATGGCACATTGTCCGGGACCACCCGTGCGCTGCTCGATGGGGTAAAAAACTTGGTTAAGTGGGGAGTCTGTAGTGTCGATGAGGCAATTGTGTTAGCCACCGATCGGCCCCGTCAGGCAATCAATTTACCTAGGCTAGCACTAAGGCAAACGGCGCATTTGCTGCGCTGGCACTATGATGGCACCGACCTGAGCTGGCAAAGAATTTGACGGGAACGTATCCAAAACGTAATAGGATCTGACGGTAGAGAAATCCTATTGATCACTGCTGGGCGAACCTATGACGAGTGCAACTGACGATAAGACCATCGTTCGCAATTATTTCAATGCCCAAGGGTTTGATCGTTGGAGTCGTATTTACGGCGATGGTCAGGTCAATAAGGTACAGCGCGATATTCGAAATGGCCATCAGCAGACGGTGGATCATGTGCTCTATTGGTTGAAGCAGGATGGTAATGCTGAGGGCCTGACCGTTTGTGATGCTGGGTGTGGTGTCGGCAGTCTCAGTATCCCCCTGGCGGCGATGGGAGCTAGGGTTTCTGCCAGTGACATTTCCGAAAAAATGGTGGAAGAGGCTAGTCTTCGCGCAAAAGACGTGCTGCAACCTGAGGCAGTACCCACCTTTGAGACCCGAGATTTAGAAACCTTGGATGGCAGTTATCACACGGTTATTTGCTTAGATGTGCTGATTCACTATCCTCAGGACAAAGCGGGTGAGATGCTCGCCCATCTGAGTTCTTTGGCGCAAGAGCGATTAATTGTCAGCTTTGCACCCAAAAATCCTTTCTATACAGTGTTAAAGCGTATTGGTGAATTTTTTCCAGGTCCCAGTAAGGCTACCCGTGCTTATCTCCATAGCGAAGCTAAGATTCGGGCGGCGCTGAAGGCTAATGGCTGGGAAATTAAGCGCCAGGAATTTACTGCGACTCAGTTTTACTTTTCACGACTGCTGGAGGCGGTCAAAGCTTCGGATTAGGATCAAGAAATTAACAAAGCCATACTCTTATCGCTATTGGTAGCGGGCTGAGTGGAGTCGTGCACGCAGCGTTTCCTACGGAAATAGCCTGTCATAGGAGATGACTGTTAAATATAAGTTTTACAGCGATGTAAGCCTGTCGAGGGTATCAGGCTGATGTAATCGCACACAGTTACGTCCTGACTTTTTGGCGGTATACAAACCCAGGTCCGCCATTTCGATCAGGGCACTTGGTGGAATTTCTAGTTTTGGGATAAAGCTGGTGACGCCCAGGCTCATGGTGACATGGTCAGCAGTATCGGATGTGGAGTGGGGCAAATGATAGTCGCTGAGTTTGGCTAACACTGCGGTTGCGATCGTAACTCCCTGTTCAGCAGACATGTTAGGTAGCAAGGCCACAAACTCTTCGCCACCATAGCGAGCATTAAGGGTGCCCTTCGCTCTGATAACTGTGCGAAAGGCCTGGGCTACTCGCTTTAAGCATTCATCGCCTTGGGGGTGGCCATAGGTGTCGTTGTATTTTTTGAAGTGGTCCACATCGCCAATGATCAAAGCTATGGGCTGCTGCGATCGCAGAGCCTTAAACCACACTTGCTGTAATGTCTCATCCAATGTGCGACGATTAGCCAAGCCTGTTAGTCTGTCATTGGCAGAGAGCACCTGCAGCTGTGTGGTGCGATGGGCTCCTGTCATCCCTGCGGCGACCCATAGACCTAAGAGTGCCGGTACCACCGGTAGCCATAGCCCGGTCCTCATTAGGAGCCCATAGCTACCACTGAGCACCAGTAGACTAATGCCTGGCATCAGCGTAAGACGTTGCCAAAGCCTGGTTGCCCTTTGGGTGAGACACCCACTCCCCAGGGTAAGACCAATGATCATAAGGTTTTCTACCCATGGTGGCCAGGCGTGAATGAGGGGGCGATTATCTAGGGTAGTACTGAGAATCTGGCTAGCGATCTCTCCATGTAGCTCTACGCCAAACTTAATGGCGGCTTCTCCCTGAAGAGATCTACTGGCCGTGTAGAAAATATCTGAGTTACTCAGGGCCATGTTGCCAATTAAGACGATGCGATCGCGCATAGCATCGGTCGGAATCCGACCCTGTAGTACCTGTTCTAATGAAAAAATATCAAATGCATCAGTCTGTTGTCGCAGGTTCAGCAAGATCTGATAGCCTTGGGCATCGACGGTCACGTATCCGCCTGTGTGGTGTTCGATGGGGGGGATTTTTACCTGATTGAGCGTTAACACTGAGCTATCTGGCTGCGGTGTAATTTTTTCAGGTTCCCCAGCCAAGTAATCAAGGGCTACCCGTAGTCCCAGTCCTTCAACAACACGGGGACCATGGGCCGAAGGAAACAACAATCCTCGCCGAACACGACCATCCATATCAACAACAATATCGCTGGCAGCTATCCGGTCAGCTTCTGTCAAAACATAATGGCCAGGGATAGACGCGCTGTTTTTATCTCCAATGGTTTTTTCAATACCGATCAGATTTGGGGTGTGGGCAAAGATTGTGGCTAAGTGCTGACTATCCGGCTCGTTAGATAAATTACGGTAGAAGTCGAGACCGATAACCCGAGGTTTGTGGGTCTGAATTTTTTGAATCAGTCTAGCCATGGTCTGATTACTGACTGAGGCCGTGCCTAAATAATCGTCTAGATCAGTATCAGTAATGCCCACAATGACAAGTCTTGGATCAGGAGATTGCGATGGCTGCAGAGTCATCATGATGTCAAATGTCCGCAGTTCTATCAGCTGCAAACCACCCATAGACCGTAAAACTAAGACACTATTGGCTGCAAGAAAACTGGCAAGAACGACAAAACTGTTATTGTTTCTCAGCCTATGCCAAACGCCTCTACAAATGTCTCCAATATTGTCTATTTTTACCAAGGTCTGCCATCCGTAAACAATGTGATTAAACGACTTGAGTACTACGGTGGCTGCTCAACTCAGCTTACAAATTAACCACCACTAATATTAACCACCATTGATAAGTTCACGTTTGCTTCGTTTTGACTCTGTTCCAAAAGACTTTGCACCATAGTTTCAGCATCTGTAACCCCCTGATTTCTAGCAGTAAGTAGTGCAGCAATGGTGTTATACCAAATTCCTTGACTGGCATAGGCACTCGCCTGCTCTAGGTGTGATAGATGTTCTACACCTAATATATTTAAGGATTCCCCGTCTACGAGCTCAATAAAGCTACGCGCAGAAATTTCAGTTTGGGTGTCATAGGGGCATGAGACAAACACCGTCCAGCGATATCGTTTTTCAGCCTCTAAGCGGTTTTCCTTAGGTAAGGTCACGCTGATAGTTGCTGTCTGGTCAAGGGTAACCGTTTGGGTATAGATCGGAGTTGCTAGGGTGGGATCTGAGAAATGAAATGTCATGGAGACAGGGACCACGGTGGATACATGCCAGGCCAATGTAGGGCTGGTCTGGGTTGTTAAGAGTCTGGATTGATCCCCTGGTACCATCAAGGCTAGCTGTGTGTCCCTCTCAGATGTCCCCGGACTACAGCTAGCAGCTTCTTGTCCTCGTCGTCCTCCTGAGAGAGTGGACCCGACGCTACCCCGCTCGGGATCTGGGGTCCAGCGAATACGTTCACTAGCATAGCTAGGTGTGAGTATGGTGAGTCCGCATAGGCAGCCAACCAACAGCGAAGATGGTATGGCATATTGCATGCAGCGAGTGATTGAGTTTGGCAACGTAAGTTTTGAGAGCTGGCGCATGACCGGAAATCCACCGCGTTTAAAGCTTGGTAAGCAGGTGCATAATAGTCAGCCTCCTACTTGTCTTAAGTGTATTTTTTGCTACCTGAAAGTAGGTGAAGAATACTTAAAAACTCGGGAGATGGATATACAGGCTAGGTAAAGTCTTTGGCTTCAATATCATCTTGGGCTCAGTATATCGAGCTAAGGAATAAGGATCTTATAAGATCCAAAATTGTGTTTGCAGAGGTTGCCATGGAACGCCTGTACGGCGAAAAGTAGAGCGTAATAATTAAATTCTCGTTCCTAAGTGTAAATAAGCCGCTGTCTTGGTTCATGTAGTCTTAGCGCCAGGGGTTCCCTACCATGGTGAATCCGGCCCAATAAAATGGATGAGAGAAGTCTGCTACTGCTGGGAGATTCCACTCAGCAGGTAATAGGATGTCCTTGTGGGAGGTCTTTAATACACTCTGGTCGATGTAAGTGTGACCTTGAATTAATGAAATTTGTGCCTGCTGTAGGGACTTAAATCGCAGAGATGTAGGGGATAGCTGCGTATAAAACTCGGTCATTAATGCCAGGGTTCCTAGATCTGAAACGTTCCACAGACTTCCCATGGAGGTTTCGATACCCGCTGCAGCTGCTAATCCTATAAAGCCTAGTTCAGCTTCAGGGCTACTTAGCGCTGTACCACAGGCACTTAAGATTAATAGCTTGAGTGCCGACCAATTCAGCTCTCGCATCTGATTAAATGTCAGCTGGTCGTCCCAAAATTGGATAAATGACTCGTCTAAATTACCCGCATTAAATTCAGCGTGAGTTGCTAGATGTAGCAGTTCGGGTTGTTGGGATGTGTGTAAAGTTAAAAAATTATCGAGGGTAAATGTCTCATTGAGGAGGATATCAGTAGCTTGGGTATTTTCAGCAACAACTTGGAGCTCAATGGGGACGGCGGGCAAGCTCGCTAAAGCTTCGAACTGATTAGCTCCGGCTACGAGTGAGCGAGATACTGAAGGAATAGTGTCAAACTGAGGCTGTGTCAGTCCCATGCTTGGAATGATAGATATCCCATACTGTTCGACGACAAATGAATCCTCATGCATCATAGCGGCAAGGGGAATGGTTCGCAGCCCTTGATCAAGAGAGTACATGATATGCTCAACGCGCCCTTGGGCTAAGTCCGCTTGTAGGGGAGCCAGAAGCCAACTATACATTTGACGAGCGAGTGCTTGATAACTGAGCTGATCGTCAGGGTCCGAGGTAGCTAGTCGGAATAACTTGGCCTGTTGAGTGAGTTCAGCGCGGGTCACATTGACCAGGTATTGTATAGGTTTTCCAGTTGCCGACACTAAAATCAGTAGGAGCTTGTCTTCGGGAGAGGGGGCACTGTGATTACGCGGTAGGACAAACCTATCTACAGGGCTTTGCGCAGAAGTTTCAGATACCTGGGGAACAAAGACGGCATAGATAATAGTTGATTGAATTTGGTGTGATTTATTAGCCTGTTGCAGTTTTTTTTGTACGGTTTGTAAGGTGATCGATTGAGTTTGAGGAAGCTGCCAATAATCTTCATAATCCTCATTAAACGAATCTTCTAAATATTGAAAAGCTTCCTCATCGAAAGAGCGTAGGCGTGTACTCGGTGTTGTGATATCGATTTGTTCAGGATCGAGATAAAGCGGCTGGGTGATTTTTTCCTCTTGTACTAAGACATTATCCAGCTGAGTAGGGGACTCGGGGACGTCTGGTGGCGTGAGTGGTGGTGGATTGTTAGAGGATGACGAGTTGGGAGGGGACGATGGATTTGATAAAGGAGAGGTTAGCGTTGGAGAGATAGGATTGGTAGACGGAGTTACCGCAGGTAAGAAAGGACTTTCAACAGCGCCTATATCGACAGTGTTGCCGACAATTCTGGGTTGTCCATGTTGATCGCTAGGCGCAGCGGCTACATTATTGCCAGCATTAACTGCCGGACTGTCCCTGAGTAACTGGTGGGAGGGTAAGGAGCCCAGGGTATTGTTTAGTGACGTTAGTCTCGGGGCGATTGGAGTGGTGGTGGTGCCCACCAGGGTGCTGATATTAAAACCGATACTGCCCTGGTCGATGCCAATGATATTGTTGCCTTGATCGCTAAACTGGCCCTCTACGTCGGGATGAGTCGGAGCACTATTATTGGCCACAATGGTGTTGATCAGCTCCGGTGTGGCGGCTGTTGATGGATTTTTAGACAAGCCTCCTCCCGAATGAGTGGCAGTATTGGCGGTAACGGTGACGTTGGTGAGGGTGGTGGGGCCAACAGTTCTGATGCCACCGCCAACGGACGCTTGATTACCCGAAATAGTGCTATTACTGACGGCTAACTGACTCAAATCGGCAAATCTGTCGATGCTGGCGATTTCAATGCCGCCTCCTTTGTTTGCAGCCTGGTTGTTGACAATGACGCTATTTGCGATCGCAACCCCCGTTTGACGATTATTAGCCAGGTTAAAAATGCCGCCGCCGTTAGTGGCCGACAAGTTGTTGCTAATCAAGCTTGACTCTAGCGTTAGGCTGCCTCCTGCCGTATTTTGTATGCCGCCACCCCCGTCTAATGTGCCGATACCTGTAGACTGATTGTTACTAAAAATACTGCTTAAGAGACTCAGCTCCCCTTGATTGTAAAGACCGCCTCCGCTTTGGGCCGTGTTGTTGAAAAAGTATCCTGCGCTCATTTCGCTATTGTCGGTCAAAAAGGCTGCGCCGCCAGCGCCTTCTACAGCAAAATTCTGAGTGAAATTCACAACTTCAAGTCTCAAGCTGCCTTCACTGTAAATGGCACCCCCATGGCTGGCGGCAGTATTTTGTGAGAAATCGGTACTCAAAACCGTAAGCGTACCCTGGGGATCAACATCAATGGCACCTCCATGTCCAGCCGCTTGATTGTTGAGGAAAATGCTATCAACAATCTCTACGGAACCTTGAAGAATATTGATGGCACCGCCGTCAGAAGTCGTGCGGTTATTCTCGAACACTGAATTTAAGATTGTGAGAGAGCCTGTATTGTGAATTGCCCCACCGTCTTTAGTACTCTCGATAATCTCGTTGTTGATAAATCGAGTGTTGTTCAAGATAATATTGTTGCCATTATTGCTGAGACCTGCACCGTCTGATGTACTGAGACCGTCTTGTAGTGTGAGGCCTGTGAGAGTACTGTTATTCCCTTGGTTTGTTATCCTGAGGACTGGATGGTTACCCACGCCATTGCCGTCAATATCACCGCTAATCGCCGTAAGGTCTCGACCTTGGCCTACTAAACTAAGGGGCTGGTCGATGATAATGGCATTGCCTTCACGGTAAGTGTTGGTCGCTAGATTAACAGTCCCGCCGCTAGCGACGGCATCCACTCCATTTTGGATACTGCCATTGGCACCTATATTTACTGTGGTGGCTGTGCCTGATAATTGACCTCTCTCCTTGAGCATAATTCGTTCATTGAGATTGAGAATCGCTGTATCCAAAAACAAATTGTTGGCGATCTCATTTTCCCTAGTATTCAGTGCAGCGACAAAGGTAATGTTGTTAGTGGCCTGCAACGTGACATTGTTATTATTTAACGCATTCACGATAGTGGTAACGTTAATGGCATTGTTGATGGGGTCGTTGGTATCTGTAACAATCTCGCCTGGAGCAGTGGTATTAACAATAGTTAGCTCGGTAGGATCCACCAACCAAAGACCGGTTATGCCTGTGGGAGCCGTCGTAGTCACCTGGGTGCTCTCGCCAATAGTCAGTTGCTGCAGCCCGGAGGTTTCCACCAGGCCGCCGTTGCCTGCGCTCGATTGAGCTGAGATGGTGCCATCAAAGTTGGTTACCCCATCGGACCAAACAATAACTTGGCCGCCGTTGCCCTGCTGGTCTGCATCGGCGATTAAGTTGGTATTAGTAATGGTTGTTTGGGAAGACCGGGGTAAGCTGCTTTCTCCTTGATAGGCACCTCCAATGCGAATAGCACCACCGCCATTCTGTCCAGTGGCGTTGACCATGCTGTCGATGACCTGGATTGTGTCACCTAACAAGTTGATCTCGCCACCTGTGGTGCCTTGAGTGGAGACTATGCCCCTATTTATCAGGCTGAATTGAGCTGTAGGGGATGGCTCAGTAACCAGACTGACCGCTCCATCCTGGCTGACGACAAGAGTGTTGCTATGGTTGACCTCACCGCCCGTAATGCTGGCGAGCAAATTGTCTGGGCTCCTGTTGTCGAGAGAGATTTCCAGGTTAAGTAAACCACCTGACTGTTGAATATGGATGGTTTGGCCTGGTTCTGGAGCGAATAGGGTCACTTCTCCTCCGGGTGCGCTCAGCATCCCGACATTGGTTACTTGGGGGGCTAGCAGTCTGAGGCTGTGTCCGTCTTGAACTGTGAGCTGACCGTGGTTAGTGATGCTGCCTGAGGCGCTAAAGCCAAAATGGCTAGGCGCTGTTACCAATGTGCTGTAATCAGGGTTGCTGAGTACTTCAAACCACTGGGTATCATTGCCGAGGTGGGTGGCGGTGGTGGCGGTAAAGGAGCCACCGAGATCGAGACGGGCATTGGGGCCAAAAATCAGTCCGGCAGGATTGACCAAATACAGGTCTGCGCTGCTGCCGGTAATTTTAAGCAGGCCGTCAAGGGTGGAGGGAGCGCCACCGATGATCTTTCCGATGACGGTGTCAGTGGTAGGGGCTGTGATGAAGTTGGCGGTTTGCTGTTGCCCCAGGCTGAATTGGTCAAAACTATGGAAAATATTTCCTGCGACTGAGGTGCCACCGCTAATATCGATAACGTCCTGGTCTGAGACGCTGACTTGGGTGGTGTCGTCGATGGGCAGAATGGTTTGGGCCAGCAAAGGTGCTGGGGTCGCAAGGGCAATGCTGCTACCAATCACAGGCAGTAGTGTGAGCGCAACGGTTGCTTTGGTGAAGACTTCCATAGAGCACTGTCAGCCCCAATCGAGAGCAATTAAGAGTTTTAAGACGGGTATGGGGTATGGCGGCGGCAAAATCGGCAGCCTGGGCAGAACGACGGGGCATTGTTTACCCTAGAGAGGTTCGTTTTTGGGGCTGTACTATGACTGCTCGTCTGTGTCTTGCGATCGCATCCATCCTCGGCGGTCTGTCTGTCGCAGGCGGTGCCTTTGGGGCCCATGCGCTCAAAGCTCAGCTAACCGAAAAGGCGCTGGCCACATTTGAGCTTGGCACTCGCTATCAGATGTATCATTCCCTGGCTTTGCTACTGGTGGGACTTCTGTGGCTACAACTTCCGAATAATGGCTGGCTCAGCTACGCCAGCTGGGCGTTTATCCTCGGTACAGTCATCTTTTCTGGCAGTTTGTATGGTTTGAGCCTGTCTGGCCTCAAACTATTGGGGGCTGTGACTCCCATTGGTGGAGTATTTCTCATCATTGGTTGGGCTTTGTTGGCCACTGCCGCATTCTCTCTGACAAACTAATCTGACAACCTAAGGAATCTATTCCGTTTGCCGTTACTATGTGCCGTCTACTTGCCTATTTAGGAGAGCCCATTCCCCTTGAAGATCTGATTGTCAAACCAGATCACTCCCTGATTGTTCAGAGCTATCAGCCGAAAGAACTAGAGTTTGCCTTGCTCAATGCCGATGGCTTTGGTGTGGGCTGGCATCATCCTGACGATGAGACGGCAGAGCCTTTTGTCTATCGCAATGTCCTGCCGATTTGGAATGATCCAAATTTGCTCCACCTGTGTCGTTATATTCGAGCGAAGTCCTTTGTTTCTAATATCCGCAGCGCTACTCCAGGCTTGCCGCTAGACTTTAGTAACTGTCAGCCGTTTCGCCATGGCCAGCTGCTGTTTGTGCACAATGGCTATATTGATAAATTTCGCCAAACGCTTTATCGCCCGATGCGCGATCTGATTGGCGATGTTGCTTATCAAAACATTTACGGTCTAACCGACTCTGAGCATATCTTTGCGTTGATTACGCATTTGCTGGAGTTGGACCCCCGATTGGATCTGCTAGGGGCGATGGAGCAGGCTATTGCCATGATTCAATCGTTGGCCAACCAGTATGGGGTGCGGGTTTCGGGGGTGATTATTTTGAGCGATGGTCACCGGCTGATAGCAGGCCGCTTTGATAACCAGGATAAGGCTCCTTCTTTTTATCTGCTGCGTCAGCCTAAGAGCATTATTCTTGCGTCTGAGCCTTTATTTGAGGGGGATTGGGAACCGCTGGCTCAAGATTACAGTGTGACTGTGGCAGCTAATGATCTTAAACCCCAGATTCATGGTTTTTCTGACGTTACCTGATACTGAATCGGCTGAGAAAAATAGGGCATTTAGTATTTAGAGTTGATATAACTGGGAATAAGAAATTTTGGTGCTAGAGCATGGTGAAGCGTCAGAAGCGCAGCCGTAGAAAGCCGCTTAAGCTTTTGATCATTATCGGCATCTTCATACTGGTACTTGGATTTATTATCTGGGCGGCATATCAGTTAGCTCCTGCTATTTTCCCAGTTTGGTTTGACAAGGTACTGCTTATCGTCGGTGGGTTTGGTGCGCTGCTTGCACTGTTGAGTACTGCGATTGCTGGATTTGCCCCTATTCGTGAGTTGACGCAGGCTCAAAAAACCACAAGTACAGTTGGATTAGCAGACAGTAAACCTATCCGCAGAGTCAAGTACGAAACTCTGACAGCCCGCTTAGGAAGAAGTGGCAAAATTCTTTGGATTGATCGCGGACTTGCAACTCCTGGATTGCTTCGAGAGCATGGACGGATTGCGATCGTAGGATGGATGAAGTCTGGAAAAACTCGCGAAGCAGCAGAAGTTATTCGCATGGCTGTAGAAGACGGCACAATTGCCGCAGTCTATGAACCGACCTCTGCATTAGATCTCATTAGCCAAGATTCTCTTTCGGACGCAGTTACTTTTCAAGCAGATGATCGTGAGAAGATGCTGTTCTTTGTCGATGAGTTGGGTCTACGGCCTGAGCTAGAGCGTCTCGAAAGGCTATCTCAATGTTTAGAAACAATCACTAATCTTCGGAGAGACACCTATTGTCTGATTACCGTTCAGCGAGAACGATTGACGGATACTGTTAGAAACTGGCTCGCAGATAATGATTTTTATTTGCTTGAATTGAGACCCTTGAACATTAGTCAGCGACAGGAGCTAGTCAATACAGCTAAGAAAATTTGGAAATTTGACATTACTCCAGACGCTGTAGATACCTTAGCAAGTCAAACAGATGGCAGACCCTACAGCATCGTTTTTGCACTTCAGCAAGCATCGCAAGAAACTGAGCTAGACAAAGCATTTGTTGAAAAGCTCTTAAACCAAAGTGATGAAGAAGCCTGGGCAGAGCAGCGTCGTAACGTTGTTACTTCAGAACCATTGGCTGAAGTCTTACTAGAAAGCATTGCCACCTTTGTTTCAGCAGGAGTAACACTACGCGCATCTAGTATTAAACAATATGCCTGTTATCAGGCGGTTTCCAGACAACAAAGGGAAGGCATCTTTGAACTCTTAGATAAAGCAGCTAAAAGATGGTCAACTTTTGACATCGTAGAAACGGAAGGTTTGTTTACGATACCAGAACCATTAGTATTGCCATTACTGAAAGAGCACAATGAAGCTAGAGAAGCACTTAGGGATTTTGTCTCTAATCATAAGTCCGGCTGGCTGAACATACAAGTAATTAAGTTCATGGAAGCTTCAGATGTATTTTTTAGAACAAAACTCTGGATAAATCTTTGGAAGAGACTGTCAAAATTCAAGCCTCCAAATATGTACTGGAAAGTACGCAACTCTGTTATACATTCTTCTGCATACAAGAACACATTAGGAAAGTTGATCGATCAATTTTTTCAGTGGCCTATGGATCGAATTGTATTGCTGGCTGAATTAGGAGAAAAAATCAGTAGAAAAAATTATCTATTATTTAATGTTCTACTGGAACGAGGAAGACTATTAATTTATCAAGATGCCTATGAAGCAATCGATAATCTTACAAAAGCTATTCTTTTTAGTTCAGATAATCCCAAAGCCTATCTATATAGAGGCAGAGCATATTCTGAAATAGAGCGATATAAAGAAGCACTGCAAGATCTTGAGAAAGCTATTGAACTAGATCAAAAAAATCCTTTGCCTATTGTAGAGAGAGGTATGACTTATCGAAGAATGAGACGGTATGAAGAGGCATTTCAAGATCTTAACCAAGCTATTGAACTAGATCAAAAGCATGATTGGATATTTGCGTACAGGGGTGTTGTCTATTGTGATCTAGAACAGTATGAAGAGGCGCTTGAAGATTTTAATCAAGCTATCCAATCAGGTAAAAAAGATGCTTGGATAGTTGGCTGGAGAGGTATTGTGTATCGTAAAATGAAGCGGTATGAAGCGGCGATTCAAGATTTTGATCGAGCTCTTGAGTTAGATAAAGAAAATAAAAATATTGGAATTATTTCTCAGAGAGGGCTTACTAATTTATTCTTAAATCACTACAAAGAGGCAGTTGAAGACTTTGAAAACGCTACTCAATTGTTGCCTGAAAATGACTGGTGTTTTTATTTAAATGCCTTGACTTATTTAAAGCTTAATGCATCAGAGGAAGCGCTGTGCAATATTGAGCAGGCAACTTGTCTAGCATTTCAGAAATATAAAGAGAATTCCAGTGATTATGATAATGCATTTTCTCTAGCACTTTATTACCTGGTAAATGAAGATAGTGACAAAGCAATAGCAATCTATCAAGAAACTCTTAAAGCCTGCACAAGTTCTTATGATATAAAGCGGGCTATTGCCGATTTAAAGGACTTGTCAGGGATATTACCTGAATTTCAGGGGATATCGGCTGTGCTAAATCTTTTGGAAAGTAGGCTAAGTGAACTGAAGCCAGTATTTCTTCGTACGCATGGAGAGAGTCATACTCAAAATTAACAGCGCGGGAGTTTGCTTATGAAATTACTTAACTGAATCACCTTAAATCCTGAAATTATGGGTAAAAAATCATGTATCCAAGAATTGAGAGTCACCGTAGGAATAATTGTTGCTCTCTTAGCCGGTGGTCATTCATCAGTGAAATTCTCAAGGCCTATCCCCACTTATGAGATCGAAGGCATTTAAGAAGCTCTTGCTTGTGTAGTCTGGCAAGCTGACAAGATTGAGGTGCCCCTTGCTTCAATGTGAAAAGCATCTGGAGCCGCCTGCATGATCAGCTACCAAAGCGTTTGGCAATCGTATTGCTCAAATACTGAGTCTTTTGACACTAACTTTTCAAACTCAACCCGACTTTGCGCAATAAGAAGCCGATCAAACGGATCTTTATGATGCCAGGGTAGCTGATCCAACTCGCTGATGTGATTGAGGGTAATTGGAAGAATGACAACTCCGTTTTGGCTTTCTTGTCGTTGAACAAGAGTCAGCAGCGGTTGTCTCAGCTCAAGCTTGCTCAGATGCGCCTTGATTTGAATTTCCCAGATGCTTACCAGGCTCAGTAGAAGCGAATTTTCCGGGCTACTTATCAGGGTTAATGTGTCTGTCGGGAGCTGTTTTGATTGACTATCCCACCAGATAAATGTGTGGGTATCCAGCAAAAACTTCATCCTTCACCTAACCAAAAGCTGTCAGATAGAGGCTCATCAAAATCATCAGCTACTACAAACGCTCCTGGATGTAAATCTGGTTGGCGAGGCTGCGTTTTGACCGGGAGGTGCATTTTGGCTTCAGCCCACTGTAATAAACGCGCCGCAAGATGAAATTGCTCTTGCCAGCTTAGCCGCTGTGCCTCTTTTATCAGTTCTTGTAGCGTCATTATGTAGACTCCGTAAGCAGCTTACATATAGGATACCCAAGCTAATTTGATAAGGGTTGGGATCGTTCGCTAATTTCCTCAAGCTGTGAGCTTATGTTTACTCACTATTTTTTCGAGCTGCTAAGGTAATCTCGCAGTTGGTGTTTCGACTTCGCTCAACGCTCGAAACTTTCAGGTTGAGCGAAGTCGAAACCGGATTACTCAAGGATATTATTCAGCTACAGACTCTGATCGAAGCTACCCCCTCAACTCCGGCCCATCACGTCGCAGTAAACTAAACACCTCTCCCTGGGCAGGCGTAATCATCATCCCCGACTCCGGAACCGTCACCAACTGGCTCCAGAGCGCCTGCTCCGCATAGTGCAGCACATGCAAACTATGAATCACAGACCGCACCCCCTCCGGTGAACCAATCACCAGATGGCGTAATCGTTCTCGACCCGGCTGAGCTGCCGGATTTGCCAGCAATAGCGGACTGGTCGCCTCCCCCTGACGGGCAGACGACACGTATGGTAAATAGAACATTTGAGGGTTTCCTCCGATGGGACAGGAAACCCAAAATTTGGCCGCTCCCAGACAAGTGCGGTTCGGAGCGGCCATGATGAGTAAAATACTACTCAGCCGCCAGACAGCCGTGATCTGTCTTGGGGGTCAGCTATTGGTAGGAGGGCCTAATCTCCTGCCAGTAGCGTCTCGACCAAAATTTTGGGGAACCAGACTGTAACACACAGCCATAGTCCAGTAAGGTAAACGATCCGGCGACCGGACGCAAGTAAATTTTGTTACATTCCAACGATGAGCCGTCCCTTCGCCTTCGCTCTGACTTTTCCCACTAAGTTCTAGAACCGGCTTATGGCAGGATCTCGCGCCGGATTGAAATCCAGCGCTAACTGGGTGTTGTCCACTTAAGGGACATCTCGGTGGGCAGCTCTGAGGCTCGTGTCCCTTCAGCGGACACCCCTCAATTAGCGGCAGGTTTTGAACCTGGCGTGGGTTCGTGGCACATCACCTAGGGTTTGTCCAAAAAAGATAACGGGAAAAGTCAGCGCCTTCGCTCAGGGAACCGCTGATGCTGAAACGTTTCAAATTGTGAGAACGTAATCGGTTTGCCCGGTTCAACGGGATAAAATACCACGGTAGAAAATTGGCAAAACGCTTTGCGCTCCTTACTTTCTATCGCTCGCAAGATAGATGCATTCACCACTCAGATTGGCAAATTCGCCTACTGGCTAGTGCTGGCCATGATTGGCGTGGGCACCTGGAACGTCATTGGCCGCTATCTCGGTAATCTAGTCGGTCAAAATTTGAGTTCCAATGCGCTGATTGAAACCCAGTGGTATTTGTTTGACATTGTCTTTTTATTGGGGGCCGCCTACACCTTGCAAAAGGGCGGCCATGTGCGAGTCGATGTGTTTTACGATCGCTGGTCCCGTCGCGGCAAAGCGCTGGCTGACTTAATTGGCACAGTGTTTTTTCTGATTCCCTTTTCTGCATTGGTGATCTATTTCTCCTGGGGCGCGGTGCTCAAGTCTTGGGCCGTGTGGGAAAACTCGCCAGATCCGGGAGGGCTGCTGCGCTTTCCCATCAAGACCATGATCTTGGTGAGTTTTGGTCTGCTGATCCTGCAGGGGATTTCAGAAGCGATTAAGAACTGGGCGATTTTTACAGGCCGTTTGGATGGTACTTCTCTCAATCAGGAGGCCGATCATGCTGATTGACTGGTTGGGACCACTGATGTTTGCTGGCGCGCTGGTGCTTCTATCCCTGGGCTATCCGGTGGCGTTCTCCCTGGGGGGCGTGGCCATACTATTTGGCCTGATTGGCATTGCCTTTGGCGTATTTGATCCAATTTTTCTAACCGCGATGCCGCAGCGAATCTTCGGCATCATGAATAACTTCACCCTGCTGGCGATTCCCTATTTCATCTTTATGGGAGCCATGCTAGAAAAGTCAGGCATTGCCGAAAACCTGCTAGAAACCATGGGTAGCCTGTTTGGTCGGCTGCGGGGTGGGCTTGCGATCGCAGTCGTCGTCGTCGGAGCCTTGTTAGCGGCAACAACCGGCGTGGTGGCCGCGACCGTGGTCACCATGGGACTGATTTCCCTGCCGACCATGTTGCGCTATGGCTACAACAAAGATGTAGCAACCGGAGTCATCGCCGCCTCAGGCACCCTGGGCCAGATCATTCCCCCCAGTATTGTGCTGGTAGTCTTGGCCGATCAGCTAGGGGTGTCAGTCGGAGACTTGTTTCTCGGCTCATTTATTCCAGGGTTACTGATGGCCGGAGCCTTTGTGGTGCATGTCGCCATCATGGCGTTCATCCGGCCTGACCTGCTGCCTGCGCTGCCGCCGGAGCTGCTTAAAATTCGTGGTAAAGCCCTAGCGCTCAAGGTCTTAAAAGTGATGGTGCCGCCGCTGGTGCTGATTTTGCTGGTGTTGGGCAGCATTTTCTTTGGCGTTGCCACACCGACGGAGGCCGGAGCTTTAGGTGCCGTCGGTGCCATGGTGCTAGCGGCCTTTAACCGGCAGCTGACAATCCGCAGTTTGCAAGAAGTCTGCGATAGTACGCTGCGCACCACTACCATGGTGATTTTTATTCTGCTGGGCTCGACGGCTTTTAGTTTGGTATTTCGTGGCTTGCGTGGGGACAGCTTTATTTTTGATGTCCTGACCAACTTGCCGGGGGGCGATGTCGGCTTTTTGATTGTCAGTATGCTGACGGTCTTTATTCTCGGATTCTTTATTGATTTCTTTGAAATTGCCTTTATCGTCATCCCGCTATTTGCACCGGTAGCGCAGCAGTTAGGGATGGATTTAGTGTGGTATGGGGTGATTATTGGAGCCAATATGCAAACCTCATTTTTAACACCGCCCTTTGGATTTGCGCTGTTTTATCTGCGAGGAGTGGCTCCGAAAGATGTGTCTACGGGCAATATCTACCGGGGTGTGGTGCCGTTTATTGCGTTGCAGCTGGCGGTATTGGTGGCGATTATTGCCTTTCCAGGTTTGGTGAATTGGCTGCCGTCGTTGAGTGGTTGAAGAGACGTTCCATGGAACGTCTGTACATTCCATGGAATTTTATATATCGGGGAAATCCAGAAGGATATTGCTGAACGTATATTTATTGGTAATTGAGTGAGTTCCTATGAGTAATTCATCAGTAAGGAAGCGGATTCTTTGGCTCCAGGTTCTAGGTCTAGCTGCTGTTCAGGGGTCGATTTCTCTGACCTGGGTGATCTACAACCTGTATTTAGATGATTTGCTGCTGACTTTAGGGTTTTCTGCCGGTTTAGCCACGCTGCTGCTGGTCATTGAAAATGCCATGGGGGCGGTGATGGAACCTCTGATGGGCAGTTTTTCGGACCGGCGTCAGCATTGGGTGGGTAGCCGTTTTCCTCAGATTGCCTTAGGCATGATTGTGTCAGCGATTTGCTTTTTTGGAATTCCATTAGTCGTGGTGGTAGGGGGGCTGTCGCTCAAGGCTTTGCTGCCGTTTGCGTTGGTGGCCTGGGCGTTGGCGATGACTATTTTTCGCAGTCCGGCGCTGTCCCTGCTAGGCCGCTATGCCTTTGAGGCCGATTTACCCCAGGCAGCTAGTGTTTTGACCATGGTAGGCGGCGTTACCGGTGCCATGGCTCCTCTGGCCAGTGAGTTTATTTTGGGTATGGGGCCCTTTGCCGCATTTTCTATTGGCACGGTAGTCCTTCTACTAGCGGCCTTGGTGTTACGACAGGTGAAACCTAATCAATCTGTTACTAGCGTTTCTGAAGCGGCGACGACGGCCCTGCAATGGGCTAATCTGCCTTGGATCTTTTGTACCGGGGCCGGGGTGGCTCTGGGTCTGAGGCTGTTGTTGCAAAGCTTTCCTAAAGCGGTGGCGGCTACAGGGTTTGGCCAGCCCAAATTTATTATGGTGGCGCTGTTTATCACGGTGGCGTTAAGCGCGCTGCCCTGTGGACAGCTGGCTACGAAGCTGGGAAACCGCAAGGCGATGATGATTGGCTTTGCGGGGCTGATTGTGGCGGCTGGGATAACGAGCGTGCTGGGCTCAGCTGGGGTGGCGGTGTTGGTTGCGATCGCAATCGGCATTGCCTTTAGCCTGGTCGCCAATGGCACCCTACCCTATGCCCTATCCATGGTGCCTCCTGCCAAAGCCGGTCTCGGCACCGGGCTTTACTTTAGCGGTGGAGCCGCCGCTATGAGTGTGTTGAGTAGTGTTGGTTCTAGCCTAGAGTTAGCCGTTTCCTTGTTAATTGCCGCCATTAGTTTTGCTGTGGCAGCAGGCTGCGTTGTTGCTAAGCAGCCATAAATTTAGCTGTTCTACAATCTGCTCGATATCCAATATTTTTATACAGTCAAACTTTATTTGATCTTTTGATATGTTGAAAGACCTGGGTGCCATTGGGCAACTGCCAATCGAGATACCCTGACCCAAGGAGTTTGTCCCCCTAGGGGGGATTGAGGCTTAGAAAGACCAGCGTTTCAATAAAAGGGCCACTTTTAGGGAAGAACTATGGATAGAAACCAGTTGTTGAGTGGAGCTGTGGTCTCACTTTTACTAGGTAGTGTTGCCTGTACTCAGGCCCCCGAGGCTCAGGTTGGTACCTTAGAATTGCGCGCTAACGGTGAAGACTTTATCCGGCAAGGGTTTACTAGCAAAGACGGTTGGCAAATCGAGTTTGATCACGTCTATACCAACATTCAGGACGTAGTAGCTTATCAGTCAGCACCTCCTTTCAATCCGGAGGCGGACGTGGATATTACCGCTGAGACTAAGGCGCTACTAACCGAGTCTGTCAGTTTAGATCTAGCCGAAGGAGATGAAAATGCTGCCCCTATCCTAGTGGAACAGCTAGAGACCCCAGCGGGCCGCTACAATGCCTTATCTTGGAAGCTGGCTTCAGAGACTGAACCCTCATTACAACTGATTGGAACCGCCACCCGTGATGGTGAAACAATTCCGTTTGAAATTGCCATGAACCCCTCGTTGGAGTTTTTCTGCGGCGATTTTGTTGGCGATGAGCGCAAAGGGATTCTGGACCCTGAGGGAACAGCAGATGTAGAGGCCACCTTCCACTTTGACCATCTGTTTGGCGATATTGATACTCCTGAAGATGACGTACTCAATCGCGGCGCACTGGGTTTTGACCCATTTGCGGCCTTAGCACAGGATGGGGCTTTGAAGGTGACTCCCGAAGACCTGGAGGCAAAGCTGACCAAGGTAGAGAAACTTCAGCTCGCTGATATCTATAAGGGTTTGGGACATGTCGGTGAGGGACACTGCCGCGCCGAAGAAATCTAAACGGCATGACAATTGCGACAGTTGAATCACCCAATAAACACACGGTTATATCGCTGGTCATAGTGAAGGTCGCCGTGGATAATCATCTTGTGTAAGCTATCGCTCAGTGACGGCATGATCTCACAAATGGGAAAATGTAGTTGCTGAGAGCAAACTTGCGCCAGCTCATAAAGCCCATAGGAATGGGTTTTGAGAAGTTGAGGTACCAATTGGCTGATGCTGGAGGCTAAATTTGTATCAGAAGTAACTTTCATGAGCAAATATACCTATCACTTTCACTCCATTACGCCATAGGATTTTATGCTCTGTGGCAGAGTGTATGCTCTGTTTGAAAAACTTCAATGTTCCATACGTGATGTCATGTTTTGTCAGAGTTTTCTCATATCTGACAAAGTAGTCGTGATCATCTTGTTAGAGGCGGCATATAGTCTTTACAGATCGGTAGACAAGCCTGCTTTATTTAATTGTGTTGTAGTTATATGAAGCGGTACCTTATCCTCGCTTATTGAGTAGCTGAGGTTGCTGCTATCTATAACTGCCATGTATTGCAGTGCCTGGTGATGATACTCCACTAGATAGAGATTTAGCAACTGATGGGCAGACCGATGCAGGGGAAGCGTTGGTCATTGCTTTAATGCCGTTGTCTGATGGTGTTGTTGAGTCGGTAATTTTGCGGTCGTTGCGAAAAAATAGGGCGACATGCTGTAGTCCCCATAGCTCATATCTTGCACTAAGATTGGCTGTGTTGCTAAAGCCCGCACTGGGTTGCAACACCAGCGCTAACTGAGGGTTGTCCGCTAAAAGGGACAATTGGGTATGGAAGCGCTGGTGGCTGGTGATGGAGCGATTGAAGCATCGCTAAGTGTTGTGGAAGCGAACCCTCAAAATACATTTCCGATCATTGTGTCCCTTTCAGTGGACACCCTTCGGCTAGCCCTGGGTTTCGAACCCTGGGTGGGCTAGTGCTTCTCTATCAGCTGCAAGATATGAGCATGGGGGATTTCAAGCTGTCATAGCACTCTATAAAAATCTCATGATGAGATGGTTTCGCGCTGTTCATAAACCTACTTTAATTTGCTGCTGTACTGTGCTGTTCTGCAGTCTATATCCAGGCTATTTGGTCGGATTGTTCAAGAGCATGAGTCTCGTTGTAATGAGTTTTTTCTTATTCAACCCCTTTACCTGGCTGCTGCCTCTCATTGCCATTGTGCTTGTTTGGGGAGTAGTGTACAGGCGGCCACAGCGTCGAGAACATCATTCTAAGAGAAAATCAGCTGACGTGATTCAGCGGTCGATTTTTGCCACGGTGGGAATGTTGATAGCAACCCTATGCCTTCTAATGCTAAGGATTCCGCTTTTACTAGGGTTTGTTGTTAGTCGCCCATTCTTCACTAGTTATTTAGAACAAAATGAGACTGTGCCTTCAACAGAACTAACAGAAGCTGAACAACTATCCGATTGGCGACGTTTGGCTAAAGCAGGGAGGCTGAGTCTAGATGAACGCTTTTTGGGTCTCTACGGTGTTAGCAAAATTGGTATAGATGCCCATGGGGGCACCTACTTTGTGATCGAAACAGAGGGGCTGATTTCGACCCAAACCTACTACGGTATTGCCCATCGGCCTCAGCGCCAAACACCTTTCGGCAGTGAAAACTATCGCTCACGTCGCATCATGGGCGATTGGTATGAATTTAGGGTGACTGATGGGCAATCTGGTCGATGACGCTCCCTCAATGCCAACTTTGAGTTAGGCTCCTTTATTCGCAAAGCTGGCAAAGCCTAGCTCGTTTAGTCGATTCCATCCGTAAACTGAATCACGGAATGATTTCCACTGGTCGTAAATCTCTTTGAAGTCAGCATCTTCGGCTGCCGTTTCTTCGTAAATTTCGAAGGCGGCTGTTTCAGCGGCAGCTAAGATTTCATCGCTGAAGGGTTTGAGCTGGGCACCGGCACCGAGAAGACTCTTGAGCGCCGCGCCATTGACAGCGTCATATTTGGCGAGAGTGCTGATATTTGACTCTACACAGGCGGTTTTTACAATTTCTTGATAGAGCGACGGTAGTGAGGTCCAGGCATCCATGTTGATCATCATGTCGAAAGTAGGACCGGGCTCCCACCAGCCAGGATAATAGTAAAAATCAGCGGCTTTTTGGAGACCGAGTTTTTCATCGTCGTAGGGACCGACCCACTCAGCCGCATCAATGGCACCGCGCTCTAGGGCCAAAAAGATTTCACTACCGGGTAAGTTTTGGACATTGCCGCCCAGCTTGGCCATGACCTTGCCGCCCAGACCAGGAATGCGCATTTTTAAACCCTGCAGATCAGCGGCGGTGTTGATTTCTTTGTTAAACCATCCGCCCATTTGGACGCCGGTATTGCCTGCTGGGAAGTTAATGGCGTTGAATTGGGCGTAGAGCTTTTGCATGGCTTCTAGACCGCCACCGTGGTAGAGCCAGGAGTTTTGCTGTTGGGCGTTGAGGCCGAAAGGAACGGTGGTACCAAAGGCGAGGGCCGCGCTCTTGCCCACATAATAATAGGAAGCACTGTGACCGCATTCCACTGTACCTTCTTGAACGGCATCAAGGACCTGTAAGGGAGGGACAATTTCACCGCCAGCGTAGGGTTCGATGGTGAAGCGACCATCGGTCATGGCGGCGATGCGATCGCACACAATCTCGGCTGCACCGTATAGCGTATCCAATGACTTTGGCCAGCTAGTGGCCATTTTCCACCGCACCGTAGGCAGAGCTTCCCCGTCGCCTGCAGCGGTGGGTGTGGTCGACTGGGCACAGGCGGCTAATGTAGCAGTGCCAGCGGCACCGGTTAAGCCATAACCCATTAACTGTCTACGTTTCATAGCGGTCTGAAGCTCTATAAATGTGAAATATGGTGTCAGTGTGGAGCAGCGGCCTGTAGTTATTGATACAGGGCTGTGCCAAATGTATTAAATCACTCTGTTCAAAGGATGAAGCACATCGGCAACAGTCGTTAATAATGGTCGATGGGCTTTACCCGCGCCCCAATGTAATAATGCTTGAGATTAGTTTGTTTTCCCTCAGGTTTCTGAGCGTTTGATCTTAATGACGCTAAAGCGGGTTGTTTTATCGATTTTGACGGGCCTTGTGGCCTTGGTGGTGGCGTCGTCACTGTATGAAAGTTTTTCCCAGCCCCAGGTGACGGGGCAGTTACAGCTTTACCAGAGTGATCTGCTGCTACAGGCGTCTGAGTGGGACGCACTGGAAGACGATGAATTTAAGCAGCTGGGCAATGCGCTACTAGGGGCAAAACCGCTGGAGTCGGTGGTGAAGCAATATCAGTCGGTGCGCAAAGAAGCAGCGGCTGGGGTGGTTCGATCGCAAAAGCAATTAACCACCCAAGACGCTGATCTCAATCTCCAGCCCGAGAAATTTAAAGCAGCCATAACCCAACAGCAAACGCTGATTGAGCAGATTGATCTCAAACTGGGTATCATTGCCATCCAGCAAAAAAATCTTGAAAGTGCGCTGCAGCGATGGCAGCCATTGACGGAGGGGGATGGGGCTACAGCTGACGTCGCCAATGTTTTGCTGGGCCTATGGACGACACCGCCTACGATTACCCCAACCGCTGAAGCGACAATTACTGATCAGCTGAGTGGCTGGTTTCAGTACCGTGTTCTAGAACAGCTTTACACGTTAGACGCGCGGTCAGTAGATCTCGCTCAGCTCAATAATCAAGAACAAACAGCCGCTGAATCCAAGTTGGTGAAACTGGTTGCTGTAGGGACTATGCCTGTGCTGGGCTGCATTATTGGTATTGGTGTGCTCCTTACCTTAGGTGTGCAGTGGTTTACAAAGCGAGGGGAATCGCTTCTGGGGAAATCTATTACACCATGGGAAGTACCCTGGGATGGTGAAATTATTTGGCAAGTGCTGATCGTTGGCTTTTTCTTTGTGGGGCAGCTACTGATTCCGTTTGTACTACAACTCTCGGGTTTGAGCTTTGCTACCACGGGCAGCCGAGGACGAGCCCTATATTCCATGATCTTTTACCTGCTGATGTCAGCAAGCGGCATCGCAGTACTAGCTGGCTCGATTTGGGCCTACAGGCCCTTACCCAAAGACTGGTTTCAAATCAAACTGTTTGACCGATGGCCCCTGTGGGGAGTAGGGGGCTATGTGGTGGCGCTACCGCTGATGATTGCCATCTCAGCTCTCAACCAACAAATCTGGCAGGGGCAAGGTGGGAATAATCCTTTATTGCAGACAGTTTTAGAAGAAAGCGATTCCATTGCGCTATTGTTGTTTTTCCTGACGGCTGCTGTAGCCGCCCCTCTGTTTGAAGAAGTGCTTTTCCGAGGCTTTTTACTGCCGTCCCTGACTCGCTATATGCCTGTTTGGGGAGCGATTGTGCTCAGTAGCTTTATTTTTGCTTCAGCCCACCTCAGCCTGTCAGAAATTATACCGCTGACGTTATTAGGGGCGATTTTAGCCTGGGTGTATACGCGCTCTCGTAACCTTCTAGCCCCCATGCTGATCCATAGCTTTTGGAACAGTGCCACGTTGCTGGGGCTGTTTTTACTGGGTAGTTAGTAATTGTCAATCTAAAATATTGACATATTTGAAGTAATGGTTGATGTCCTACGGGTCTAGCGATGAGAATTCATTTAATAGGATGGTAGGCATACTCTCGTTACATTGCTGTGTTACACCTTCATGCTGGACCAACCTTCGTTAATCGTTGATGTGAGTACTCCATTAAGTACGTTGCTCACATGGATGAGTCACAATAATTCGGGTGTATTCGTTTCAAGCGAGAGCAGCGTGACTGAGGCTCGTGCAAACCCTAGGGTAGGCTATGCTCTTGTCACTGAACATCAAAAACTCGTGGGTATTTTTACTGCACGAGATTTTGTGAAATTAATAGCTCAAGGCGCTGATATTACCGTGCTCTGTGTGGCAGATGTGATGACCAGTCCGCTGATCACGCTAACGGAAGCTGAGCTGGATGATCCGTTAGCGGTGCTCGGACTACTGCGCAAGTATCGAATTCGTCACTTACCTGTTTTGCGAGAAGGCAATTTGCTGGGAGTCGTTACGAGCCAGAGTCTACGTAAGGCTGTTCAGCCAAAAGTGTTATTAAAGCTGCGACCGGTGGCAGATGTGATGGTACCTGAGGTGATAACAGCTCTACCTGAGACCACATTGATAGAACTGGCCCAACTGATGGTAGCTAGCCACGTAAGTTGTGTGGTAATTGTTGAAGCGGATGTCTCTGGGGGATTGCCAAATAGTGCAAAACGACCGCTAGGCATTGTCACCGAGCGGGATATTGTTCAATTTCGAGCGCTATTGTTGGATGTGAATACGGTGACAGCGCGAAGAATTATGAGCACTCCCTTAGTGTTGGTCCAGCCTGAAACATCGCTTTGGGATGCCAGTCAAGTGATGCAACGATTGCGAGTCCAGCGTCTGGTGGTCGCCGATCGGTTCGGCTATTTGGTGGGGATTGTCACCCAAACGAGCTTTTTGTCGATCCTTAACCCTATCGAAATGGCCAGTACGGTTGAGATTTTGCAGCAGCAAGTCGAGCAATTAAAAGATGAACGCTTGCATCTGTTAGGACAGCTAAATCGAAGGCTGGCTCAACAAGTAGAAGAAAGTGAGCAGCGTTTTCAACTGACATTTGAGCAGGCCGCCGCAGGTATTGCTAATGTTGATTTACAAGGGCGATTTTTGCAGGTCAATCGTCGCTTTTGTGAGATGCTTGGCTATTCTGAAACCCAGTTGATGTCTAAAACTGGGTTTGACATTACCCATCCTGCCCATATTAATGAAACGAAAGGGGGAGTGGAGCGATTAATTCGAGCAGAGATAGATGTATTTACCTATGACAAACGTTGTTTACGCAGTGATGGTACGGAAATATGGCTGCATGTGACAATCTCGCAGGTCCATACTCCAGAAGATAATTATTTGGTGATTGTGGCCGAAGATATTAGTGAGCGTAAACAGTTAGAGCAAGAGTTGGAAGAGCATCGATCTCATTTAAGAGATTTAGTGGCGAGTAAGACAACCGAACTACAGCTTGAAATTGTTCAACGCCAAGCGGCAGAATATGAACTGTTTCAAGAAAAAGAGCTGGCTCAAGTAACATTGCAATCCATTGGTGATGCTGTTGTAACGACTGACGATACAGGTAGAATTACTTATTTGAACCCGGTAGCCGAGAAGTTAACAGGATGGACTAATGCAGAAGCTATAGGACGACCGCTGACAAGTGTTTTTGTTATTGTGCGTGCGGGGACTCGTGATCCTTTAGAGAACCCGGTAGAACGTGTATTAAGAGAGGGCTCGATCTCTGCCCTAGAACAAGATTCGATATTGTTGGCTCGAGATGGAGCTGAATATGGAATTGATGATTCGGCGGCACCACTGCGCGATCGCAATGGCCAAATGCTCGGCTCAGTTATGGTGTTCCGAGATGTTACCCAGTCTCGAAAAATTGCTCAACAACTGTCATGGCAAGCGAGCCACGATAGTTTGACCGGTTTAGCCAATCGTCGTAAGTTTGAAGCTATTCTCAAAGCTACGTTAGAGAATTCCTTGGGGCATCATCATGTGCTGTGTTATCTAGATTTAGATCGGTTTAAGCTTGTCAACGACACCTGCGGCCACAATGCGGGAGATGATCTTTTGCAGCAGGTGGCATTGCTGATTAAACAACAAGTTCGTGGTGTGGATACCTTAGCGCGCCTTGGTGGAGATGAATTTGGGCTGATTCTGCATGGCTGTCGTTTGCCTGAAGCCGCTGTGATCGCTGAAAAAATTCGTGTGGCTATTCATGAGCTGCGATTTACGTGGAATGATGTGATCTTTCGCATTGGCGTTAGTATTGGTCTGGCCAAGATTGATGCCGATACGCCAAACATTGAAGCTGTTCTCAGTGCCGCTGATGCGGCCTGCCATCAAGCTAAAACAAGAGGCCGTAACCGTGTACGGGTTTATCAGGCAGATGATTCAGGCATTGTTCAGCAGCGCGGTCAGCAACAGTGGAGTATGCGCATTAAGCAGGCGCTAGAACAGGATAGATTTTGTTTTTATCAACAGCCAATTGTCTCTACTAAGACAGGCAATTCTACCCATTCTGAAATTCTCTTGCGGATGATTGATGATGCCGGTCATCTGATCTCTCCTAGTCAATTTATTCCGGCTGCTGAGCGTTATGATTTAATGGTTTCGATTGATCGATGGGTGATTACTCACTTTTTTGAGTATCTTGCTAATCAACACATCCTATCTCCCGAGATTACTTACATGATCAATTTATCTGGAGTTAGTTTGGGCGATGATGCTTTTCGGATATTCCTGATTGAGCAGCTTGCTAATTTTCATTTGTCATCTCAGTGTATCTGTTTTGAAATTACTGAAACAGCCGCCGTGAGAAATTTGAGCCAGGCAGCTGAGTTTATGCATCACTTAAAAAAATTAGGGTTTTCGTTTGCTCTGGATGATTTTGGTAGTGGTATGTCATCCTTTGCCTACCTCAAAACACTTCCAGTTGATTATGTGAAAGTTGACGGTAAATTTATTACCGATATGGCCCTTGATGAGGCTGCGATCGCAATTGTTGAAGCCATTCACAATGTCGCTCAAGTTATGGGGCTACAAACCATTGCTGAATTTGTTGAAACTAAAGAGCTGTCTGGTCTGATTCAGAAAGTTGATATCGATTTGATGCAAGGGTATTACATTGCAGAACCCTCACCCTTGATAGATGCATAACACGGGATGGGAGCTGAGGCTTTTATCCACATAACACCTCAGCATGGTGTTTGACATGATCTTCCATAAACGTGGAAATAAAGTAATAACCATGGTCATACCCTGTCTGCATTCTCAGCGTCAGAGGTTGACCTGCGGCCTCGCAAGCAGCCTTAAACACTTCAGGTTTTAGCTGTTGCTGCTCTAAAAACGGATCAGCTAAACCCTGGTCAATCAGAATGGGGTGGTTAGGCTGTGCGTACTGTCTAACTAAATCACTGGCATCATAGGTCGTCCAAGTGGATTGATTAGACCCCAGATAATTGCTCAGAGCCTTTTTGCCCCAAGCACATTGACTAGGGGCGGCAATGGGAGCGAAGGCAGAAATGGACTGGTATTTTTCTGGATTACGAAGACCGCAGACCAGAGCACCGTGTCCCCCCATGGAATGGCCAAAAATCCCCTGTTTGTGCGAGTCTACGGAAAAGTTTTTTTGGATTAGGGCAGGTAGCTCCTCGGTCACATAGCTATACATGCGGTAGTTTCTGGCCCACGGCTCTGCGGTGGCATCCACATAAAAACCAGCGCCGCTACCAAAGTCCCAACCCTCTTCGTCAGGCACGTTCTCCCCACGGGGACTCGTATCTGGAGCCACCAGCATTAGGCCATGGTGGGCTGCGTAACGCTGGGCTCCGGCTTTAGTCATGAAATTTTGCTCGGTGCAGGTTAGGCCCGATAGGAAGTAAAGAACAGGTACCGGTTTGCTATCAGCCTGGGGCGGCACATAGACCGCAAACTTCATGGTGCACTGGCACTGCTCAGACGAATGGCTATGGATACTGACGGTGCCACCAAAGCAGCCATGCTGACTCAGTAAGGTCAGTGCTTCACCTGTATCATTGGCCATGATTCACTCCCGTGTCTTGCTGTTGCTCAGTGCCAAACCCGATCCTGAGGGCTTAGCCCCCATGTTCGTAATTTGTGCCAAAACCCTACCACGACACATGCCCGACTAACCCGGCTATATCTTTCCCTTCAGTCTTGACCATTCTCAGCGCTTTCTCAGGCCGTCCTTATTTCTGTTACACAGTTCTCAGGCATTTTTCAAATCCCCCTCAGCGGAGAATTACTCTCCTCACTAAGAATTCTTATCGAGGGGGATGCCCTTTCTGTGGTGTAGAGTGCCGCTGATCTTTTGATCTATTTGGAGACTCAACCGCACAAGGGGCTCTTGTATGGCTACTGAAGTTTTATTCACTCTAGTTATGGATATGTTTGCTCTACGCTCCCACCGCTTAGCATTAGTAGCGGTGGGGACTTTGACTGTTGTGACTACAACGGCGACAACGGCCTCTGCGGCTACGCTGCGGGTAACCGTTGAGAACCTGGCACCGATTAATGGTGGATTTTTAACCCCTGCATGGGTGGGTTTCCACGATGGCACATTTGACCTTTACGATCGCAATGAATCGCTAGATGACTTTGCTGGGTTAGAGTCTTTGGTAGAAGACGGAGATACGACGCAACTAACAGCTGCCTTTGCGGCTGATAACCCTGATGGTGTCCAAGCGACTTTGCTGAGTGATGGACCGCCGCCCCTGGAGCCCGGCGAACTCACAAGTTTTCTGTTAGATGTAGACCCGGCGACCAACCAGTACTTTAGCTACGCGTCTATGGTGATTCCCAGCAATGATGCTTTTATCGCTAATGGTAATCCGCTGGCCCATGAGATTTTTGATGATGCGGGTAATTTCTTAGGGGCTGACTTTATTGTTCTGGGCAGTGAAGTGCTAGATGGCGGTACCGAAGTTAATGACGAATTGCCGTTTAGTACGGCGTTCTTGGGGCAGCAAGCACCCAATACGGGCACCGATGAAAATGGTGTAGTTACCGAGCACCCCGGTTTGAATGCAGGGATTATTCTAGGCACCACGGATTCTAGTGCTCTCAATCTTTTGCCGTTAAACTTTACCGGCTCTGACTTCACGGCCCCTGGTTATCAGGTGGCCCGTTTCCGAGTGGAGCTGGTGGACGATGTGGATGTTCCTGAGCCTGGGACTATCTTAGGGCTGATAGCGGTGGGTGGTCTGGTGGCTGCAAGCCGTAAACGTAAGCAGACGGCCTAAGCACCTCTACTGAGCATTAACCTACACGAACACAATTAAGCCAAATCGGGAGAGCGTCAGTTCTCCTTTTTTGTTTTGAGAGTGCATCCATTGGTTGAGCTACAGCCGTATACCTACACGGACTCTATTCTAAGGGCTGTGACTGAACTGGGGAGGCTTCTCCCCTTTTTCTATTTTTCTGTGGTTAAAAGTGCATCCGATATGAACTGGTGGCCGTATACCTAGTGAAACCTGATGAGTAGAGCTGTGACTCAGGCTGTATGTGGAAGAGCTGTGATGGAGCATGAGGCCGATGGGTCTGTGGTCACTCGATTGTGGGAGGGAGATGTGTCTGCCCTGGGCATTCTCTATGATCGCTATGGCAGTTTGGTGTATGGCATTGCCATGAAGGGGTTACGCCGGGTAACGGAAGCTGAAGATTTGACTCAAGAGGTGTTTTTATGTCTGATGCGTACCCGGTCCTACGATCCTCGCCGTGGCAATCTGGCCAGCTATTTGACTACACTGACGCGTTCTCGCGTGATTGATCGGCTGAGATCGCAATCAACCCAATACAAGTATCTCAACCAATGGCATCAAAACCAGGCTGTTGTTGACTCGGCCACACCCATGAAGCACATTACCCAACAAGAAAAGCGTGCCGTTGTCCGCGAGGCGTTGAACACTCTCAAGGCCCAGCAGCGAGAAGTGCTGGAATTGAGCTACTACGAAGGGCAGTCTCAACGAGACATTGCCGAACGGTTAGGTGTGCCTTTGGGTACCGTGAAAAGCTGGGCACGCCGGGGTCTGCTACAGCTGCGGAAACAACTGGATGTGCTGCGGGAGGATTTGTCATGACGCGTTCGCTTTCTCCGCAAGAAAGACAGGAACTGGTGGCGGGATATGTGCTGGGAGATTTGAGTTCGGCAGAGGCGGAAGCGTTTCGGCTGTTGCTGGCCGAAATGCCCGAGCTGCAGGCGGAGGTGACAGCGCTGCAAGAGGCGTTGGCAATGATGCCTTATGGGTTAGATGAGGTGGAGCCGGTGGGGGAGTTGCGATCGCAAATTCTCTCCGCTGCCCAAGCCGAATTAGCCCAGCAGCGACCTGTTCCTCGACAACCCAGGCGGTTGAGATCGCCTAGGCTGCCTTGGACACCCTGGACTATGAGCGCCGTAGCCGCTGGTCTGGCCATGGTTTGTGGTTTGGCTACACTCCACCTCAATCATCAGGTACGCAGCCTCCAAGCTCAGTATCCGCAGTCCGAGCCTGGCGTAGCGCAAACCTGGTCAGGTCTCAATAAACTGCTCCAAGACCATCAGCAGTCCCTCAGTAGTCCTGATGGTCCGGTTGACTTTGTGGTGAACCAACCCGATGAAATACCGGCCCTATCGAAGGGATTTAAAACCACGGTGGCTGCCTTGCCCCTATTGCCTGCCCAGAAGGGCACTTTGTTAGGAGGCAGCAACTGTCAGCTGGGTGAATCTGAGGGGTTACGGCTCACCTATCAGCTAGACACTGACCAGACCGTGTCTGCCTATCAGCTGGTTTTAGCGGAGGAGGAATTTCCGGAACTGCAGACGGCCCACCTGACGCTGCAGCAGCCGGATGGTACTGGCATTGTGCTTTGGCGCGATGACGACTACCTCTACGCTGTGGTGGCAGATTTGCCAACGGCGGAGTTAGAGACATTGGCCTACGCGATTGAAGGAATTTAACCCGTAGGGCTGTTCCATGGAACGGCCCTACGGGCAATCGGTAAATAGCAACAAATTTTAGATCTATATTGTTTGAAAAATGGCACGCAAACGTAAACAACCGACCACCTGGATTCATCGTAATTCGCGCTATCTCATCGCTGGGGTATCTGCGGCAGGATTGCTGTTGGCCATTGGCTGTATGGCTAAGGGTAGCAGTGCTCTAGCCGGGAGTGCCTATGTGCAATTAGGGGGGCTGTCGCTGCCGTTGCTGGGTGCGATCGCATACGTTCTCATGGCGGCATTCGCGATTGTTCCGATTACGACCAAAAATAAATCTCTCGAAGGTCCCACATGGCTGGGGCTATTTGTTGGCAGCACCGCTATGACTATCTTTAGCGGCTATCTGCTCTACATCATGTTTGGTGTTTTGCAAGAACCCTGTATCCCCTGCTTATTATCAGCATTTCTCTCGGCGGCACTGTGGGTATTGACCCTCATTGGCAATCGCTGGGAGAGTTTTGGACAGTTGTTATTGCCGGGAATTTCGGTGGCCCTTGTGGCCACTATCGCCACTACGGGGTTATACGCCTATGCCCAAAATCCTGAAACATTTACTGCCGGTAACCCTCCACCTGTGATTGAGACTACGTCTGGTGCCTCAGAAATTGCGCTAGCTAAACATTTAACCGCCATTGGTGCCAAGAAATATGGTGCTTGGTGGTGTCCCCACTGCCACGCTCAGCAAACGC
The DNA here is from genome assembly GCA_039028535.1 of Cyanobacteria bacterium P01_B01_bin.77. GTDB lineage: Bacteria > Cyanobacteriota > Cyanobacteriia > Phormidesmidales > Phormidesmidaceae > Leptothoe. The sequence goes on along the minus strand of JBCCHX010000017.1, from coordinate 22,925 downwards.
TCTTTGGTAAGCAAGCATTTGAGCATATTACCTATGTAGAGTGTGATGAAGAAGGCATAGATCCACAGCCCAATGCCTGTCGAGCTGTGGGTGTGCAGAGTTATCCCACCTGGGAGGTCAATGGTGAAATTTATGCGGGTGTTCAGTCGCTACAGTCCTTAGCAGCGGCTTCTGGCTATGCCGGACCGCAGGAGTTTGTCAATCAAACTGCGGGACATCAGTGATAGCTAGCTGACGGGGCTAACCGACCGGCACCTGTCGGGCGGTCAATTCTAACGTTGGAAATAACGAAGACTTTAAGCGCTGTTCCTGTTGGAAAGCGCTTTCTTCGTACAAACCGTCTGTCCAGACCAAAATAAGCACCTGTTCTTCGCTCGGATCTACTATCCAGTACTCGCTAATACCTCTAGCTGCGTATTCAGAGCGCTTATGACGGTAGTCGCAGTTAGCTTGACCAGGGCTAACAACTTCGACCACGAGCTGCGGTGGCAGCATGTCATGGGTGATGATCGAGCGGCTGGCTCCTTCGAGGGCAAGCGCCGCTTCTTCCGATAGAACGGCTAATTGGGCAGGCGGACGGTGGCAAATGTACCGCTAACCGCAATTTCTAGACCGATTCTGAGGCAGTAGTGAGGAATACCCTGACGTAGAAAATAGGCCAGCAGAAACATCGCGATGCGTTGATTGATATCGCTTTCAGTCGGCATCTCGATTAATTTCCCGTTAACCAGTTCGTAGCGTTTTTCAGTGGGGGCCTCATAAGCGAGGTAATTGGCCAGGGTGAGCCGCTGCTGGGTAACTGTATCTCCCTCGGGCATGGCTGAGAAATCTTTGAGGGTAAGCTGGGCTGACTGAACCATGGTTTGCTGTGGGTAGCGCCGATGGAATATGCGTTTATTGTAGTGGTAACTTTGAGGTGCATCTGTTCTGACTACAATTCGTCTAAAACGTAGTTTGCTACAAAAACGCGGGCGGCTTCTGGATTGAGCTTTTTTAAGATGCGAATAATTTCAATTACGGTTTCGCTATTGGGGTCACGCACCTCGTTGACCCAACGATATACATTAGATCGGCCAATATTCAGCTCGCTTGCTAACTGAGTCTGACTGATGTCGTAATCCTCTAAAACTTGCTTGAGAACTTTACCTGCTTTGCCCATGCCCTGATTTTCCCAGAGGCTCAGGCAATGCTTCTTAATTGAGTCCTAATGGACTACAAATATGCTATCCTTCGAAGAGTGCGTAGCCTAAATGGTATACAAGCGTGCGCGCGGTGTGACTATCGGCGCTTAAATTTTGTCCATTCTGTAGTCCTAAAAGGTGACAAAAATGTCAGCTCAGTGTTTTGTTCCCCTGGTTAACCTCGCGACTGCCCCAGAACCGTGACTGCGGCTCTACTCTGTATCTAAGCCTGACCGGGAGCCTGTCAAAATTCTCACTATCGCTTATCAGTCTGCTGTGAATACGGTGATTCATCAGCTTCATTATCACCAATTTGCTGAACCATTTGAATGGACAAAATTTCTGTCTGGGGAGCCACCTATCCAGATTCAACCTGGTGAATCAATGAAAGCTTTGGTTAAATATTTGCTTCGCTTATGAGTCGATAGTCGTGTCAATCCTTTTTGGTAATTAGTTTGTAGATCATTAAGATGAGCTTCCTGGGATTCAATTTGACTGTGTGTTGAAAGAAAGGAACGAATATTGATTGGATAATGGGTTGAACTGCCAGAGTTAGCGTGGCTAGACTCGTGATAACTAAATCGAGTTTGGTTCATCCTGGGAATTTAGCACTATTGCGAAGTCTGCCCTTAAAATCGGTCTGATGGAATTCGTGAAGTTGGTATGGTGTTTTGATGGCACCCTCAACCCAACAAGATATCTAGTTGTTCAGCAACGTCTGTTAGGGCATGCTCGATCGTTTGAATTTGTCGCTCTAGCCGCTTACGACCGACGGCATTATTGGTGAACTGAAGTTGTTCGAAAGCAGCGTTGTATTCTTCCTCAAAGGTTTGCATTTGCTGCTCTAAGTTACGGATTTTGATTTTGGTGATTCGGCTGGTTGCCTGAGGAGAAATTGCTTCGCTAGGGAACGAAACGGGCCGAGGTGGTGTTTCCTCTGAGTTGGCCTGTGAACTCTGATGATCGTTAGGAAAGTCAGGTTCTTGATCGGGTTTAAGGCGAACTTGTAACATTGCTAACAATTTTTGTTTTGCCTCTGCCTTTGATGCACCAACTAAGTCCACATAGACAATGGGCTTCAACATTCCTTCAGGTTGACAGTCTTTGACTCGCACTGGGATCAATTTTCGCTCTAAGGCACTGGGATCATTAGCAAATGCGGCCGCCCATTCGGGTTGGGTAAAAGCTGATTTTAGATAGGTTTCCGAGAGGACAGCAATCGTTTTTTTAGTTTCGGCAGTGGCGCTTTGCATATCTAGAATGAAATTACCGCCAGGTCGAAAGTCCCAGGCTTGAATTATGACCGAATAGCCTGCATCTTCTAAGGTCCAAGCAATCCACTCGGCCCAGTTTTTGTCGAAGCGGTTGTAACTAATAAAGAAATCTTTCATGAAATTCTAATGTCAATCCGCAATTTTATAGAGCTAAGCCGTAGTATGCCTAAGTGTATGTTCATCTAAATAATATTTAGTCGCAGAGTTCTGATTTCTGCTTCCATGATTACTTCTTAATAAGTCAGGGTCTGGTCATATGAACGTTTGTGAATGTTACTTGATGCGCCAGAAAATTTCTATTGGGAACTTGCTGTTAAAGATTAGGGTGTTTGGGAGGAAAGCATGGTGTTAAGTATTAATTTTTTAAGGAAAATCGGGCGATTGTCTACTGCGGGGCTGTTACTGGGATATTTTTGGCTGGTGAAGGTGCCGATAGGGTCAGCACAAGAAAGCAACTCCTTGTCGGAAGATTTTCGGATGCAACTTCGACAATATCGCGAACGCCAACTTGAACGCATAAGACAAGATAACGAACGCAGAAGTGTCGAATTAATTAGTCAGCTTCAAGATTTAGACCCAAGGGTGCGCAGGGCAGCGGCTGAGGAATTGGGAAATTTGGGAAAACCTGGCACTGAAAAGGCTATCGGTCCTCTCGGTACGGTACTTGATGACTCAGACCCAGAGGTACGACGCTTGGCAGCTATTGCATTGGGAAAGATTGGCACTGAAGAAGCGATCGATCCTCTCAGTACGGCACTCCAGCACTCAGACCCAGAAGTGCGCCGTTTGGCAGCTATTGCATTGGGAAAGATTGGCACTGAAGAAGCAATCAATCCTCTCAGTACAGCACTCCAGCACTCAGATCTAGAGGTTCGCAGAGCGGCGGTTGAGGCCTTGGGAAAGATTGGCTCACAAGATGCGATCTCTCTTCTGATTACTACACTCCACCAGCATTCAGATCCGGAGGTGAATAGGGCAGCAGCTATTGCATTGGGAGAGATTGGCACTGAAGAAGTGATAGAACCTCTCATTACAGCACTCCAGGATTCCGACCCAAGGGTTAGTAGATCGGCAGCTGAAGCATTGGGAGAGATTGGCACTGAAGAAGCGATCGATCCTCTCATTACAGCACTCCACGGCTCAGACCCAGGGGTTAGTAGGTCAGCAGCTGAAGCATTGGGAGAGATTGGTACTGAAGAAGCGATCGATCCTCTCATTACAGCACTCCACGGCTCAGACCCAGGGGTTAGTAGGTCAGCAGCTGAAGCATTGGGAGAGATTGGCACTGAAAAAGCGATTGATCCTCTCATTATTGCGCTCCAGTATTCCGACCCAGAGGTTCGCAGGTCTGCAGCTGAGGCCTTGGGACAGATTGGCTCGAAAGAAGCGATCAATCCCCTCAGTACGGCACTCCAGGCCTCAGAATCAAAGGTAGGTAGGGCAGCAGCTGAGGCATTAGGACAGATTGGCACTGGAGAAGCGATCAGTCCTCTCAGTATGGCACTTCAAGAATCTCGCTCAGGAGGAGTTCGCAGAGCAGCGGCGGCGGCATTGGGAGAGATTGGTTTACAAGAGGCGATCGACCCTCTCGTTATTGCTCTTCAGGACCCAAACTCTGGAGTGCGCAGGGTGGCAGCTGAGTCATTGAGAAAAATTGGCTCAGAAGAAGTGATCTCACCTCTCATCATTGCACTTCAAGACTCAGACTCACCAGAGGTGCGCAGAGTGGCGGCTGAGGCCTTGGGACGAATTAGTCCGGAAGAAGCGATCGATCCTCTCATTAATGCACTCCAGGACTTAGACTCAGGGGTTCGCGAGGAGGCATTTAATGCGCTGGGCAAGGCTAGTGCAGCATCAATCAAGAGTTCTCATGATAAGCTAATCAACATTCTGCAAACATCAGATGAATCGGAGACTCGTGGGTTAGTGATGTTGGTTATGCAACGCACTCACGATCCCATCGCTACTGCCACTTTAATAGATCGCATCAGTAATGCTCCAATAGAGAACTTATCTAATCGCTACTTCGCGATGAATAGCCTCACAACTCAACAGCAGCATCTTCGAAATATCGCCAATTCTCAGGAGCTCCTCGAGATACTCTCAGAGCTTGCCCTGACAGAGGCAGAGTCTGATTTTATTCGCTACGGTGCAGTCCTTCTTCTTGCGAGCGTAAATACTGATGAAGCATTGAGACTCCTGGATGCCCATAAATCCGATTTTTTGGAACTTGTTGAAGCTAATTACACTGCTGATCTACCTTTTTACCTCCCTTTTCCCCTCGATCAGACAAGCACTCCGGATCCTTTTACGGATGAAAGCCTTGTTGCATCAACCGAATTCTCCATTCCATCTACTTCCATTTCCCAAGAGGAATCTCTCCATGGGGCTGGCTCACGTGATACGCGACACGCAGCGGCTGCTCGTTTGGATCGCAAAATTCCTATTTGTCGCTATTCATGGCTTGACAATATACTCCCTGTCTGCAGAACTTAACTAAAGCCCTTAAATAGCTTTGAACTTGCATCTTCCAAATCCTAACCACTACCGAACCCAAAACTTTGAGGGCACAGACCTACGGGGGCGACCTTTCCTTGGTACCTGGCAAAACGCTATCTTTCGCCAAGTTACGACTGGGTCGCCTCCTATCCTACAAAGTTTCCACCAAGTCTGTGCTGTGCTTCTTGCTATCCTGGCAGGCTGTACAACTGCTTATGCTGTAGGAGTCTTTCTTGATCTGTTTACAGAGTCCGAGTTTAAGTTCTGGTTACTGGGCATTATCGTTGGGATGGGTATGGTTATCTTCTGGGGGGTCACCCTGTGGAAAGGGTTAACGTATACCCTCGGCTTGATTAGCTTTATTGCCATCTTCATAGTTGTTATGACTGTGGCGGTCGCAGGCAAAGAAATTGCTGGTGGTACTGCAGTCAGTATGTTGGCTATCAGCGGTTCGATCGCCGGTATTGTAGGTCTTGCTGCAGCGATTGTTCTCACGCAAGCACTTTTCCAGCACATAGCCTTCAGTATCCTGGGATTAGTCATCGGATCTTTATTTAGTGGGACCGAAGCTAGGATTCAGCTATTTGCGATTAGCATCATCATTCTAAGTTTAGGATGCTACATGGGAAAGTGCGCACTCCACTCTAAACCTGACCCCCGCTACAAAATTCTCCGCACCCTCGCCATTACCTTTGCTACCTGGGGCAGCACACGTTTCCGCGAGACCGATCTGACTGCAGCTGACTTCAGTAACGCAACTCTCCGCCACACCGATTTCAGCAATGCTATTCTTACCCGCACCCGTTGGCACCATGCCAAGTTCCATCAAAATAACCTCCAAGGAACCTATCTAGCCGAGCCTAAAATCCGTCGCTTGGTCACTGAGCTAGACGGGCAAGGACAAAATTTTGATCGCCTTAACTTGCGAGGCGTTAACCTCGACCATGCCAACCTCGCTGGAGCCAGCTTCATTGGAGCAGATCTGACGAATGCAACTCTGCAAGGAGCTAACCTGACCAACGCTAAACTCGCTCAGGCCCAGCTCTACGGAGCTGATCTCACTGGAGCCATCCTCACCGGAGCTTACATCGAAAACTGGGGTATTTCTCCTGAAACCCACCTTGACGCCATCCAGTGCGACTACATTCACTTACGCCTGCCTACTAACGATAACCCCGACCCTTACCGTAAACCTGACAACCGAGACGAAGTCTTCCAGGCTAACGACTTTACTGATTTCATTGCTCCCATTCTCAACACTCTTAAAGCTTACAGACAACAGACACTACCCAAAATTCCAGATGCCGTACCCTTTAAAACTCTCGACCTTTATCACCGTGAGGGCATTGACTCCACGGCTGCTGCCATCGCTCTCCAGGAACTGATTAACCAAAACGCCCAGGCCCAAATTCAAATTCTTACCATTGAAGGGGTTGACCAAAAAATCCGCATCCAGGCTAGCATTGCAACGCCTGCCGATCCTTCTCCCCTCAATACCCATTATTTTCAGCGCTATAACCGACTGGTAACTCAACCCCCTACCAATCTTCAAGCTCTCTTCGAAACCCTTGCCAATCAACACACCCAACTCCGTTTTCTTGAAGCTCGCATTGCCGACGCCACCGACAGTCCGCTGTCCTACATAGAAGTCTCGCCCAACACAGATACAGCACCGCGTAGGTTGGCCTTGCAACGGAAACGAGATCGCCTTAACAGAGCGATCGACCAACAAAATCAACATCTTGATAATTGGGAAACAGAGCTACAAGCGCTAAACAATCAATGGGCAATCGAGGGGAATGAAGCTGCTCGTGTTAGACTCCAACGGCAAATGACACAGTTGGAAAACCAGTTGGCAAATGGCGAAGAGAAGTTAACTGAATTAGAACAGCAACTTAACGATATCTAAGGGCGTGCTCTAGGCCAACATTAAGAAAAAAACTGTATCACTGCTATAAACTTAGTCACTCTAATATTTTACTAAAACAGCCTTCATTAGTTAGCATAAGCATCTAATGAAGGCTGTTTTGAGCAACTAAATAGAGGGAGATATACTAAGCGGTTGCTAGCTTAGGCTGCTCAGTGGCAGACTCCTGCAAGCGTCCCAAAATCGCATTGGTATTTGCTTTCGCATCACCAAACAACATCTGCGTATTGTCCTTATAGAACAAAGGATTTGCTACACCAGCATAACCAGAAGACATACCGCGCTTCATGACAACAACGTTGCGTGCGTTCCAAACTTCCAAAACCGGCATTCCCGCAATGGGGCTCTCAGGATCTTCCATGGCGCTAGGATTCACCGTATCGTTAGCACCTATAACCAACACCACATCAGTTTCAGGGAAATCATCATTGATTTCATCCATCTCCAACACAATGTCGTAGGGCACATTCGCTTCAGCTAGTAGTACGTTCATGTGACCAGGCAAACGCCCCGCTACTGGGTGAATACCAAAGCGCACGTTCACACCACGGTTGGTCAACAGCTGAGTAATTTCAGATACAGCATGCTGGGCTTGAGCCACAGCCATGCCGTAACCGGGGGTGATAATCACGCTCTGAGCATCGGCTAGCAGTTCAATCGTGCCGTTAACATCAACTTCACTGACGGTGCCCTCAACACTCTTGCTGCTGCCACCTTTGCCAGAACCCTGACCAAAGCCGCCCAAGATTACACTAAAGAAAGAGCGATTCATCGCTTTGCACATGATGAAGCTGAGGATAGCTCCGCTGCTGCCCACCAATGCGCCGGTCACAATTAGTAGGTCATTGGAAAGCATAAAACCCGCTGCCGCCGCTGCCCAACCGGAATAGCTGTTAAGCATGGAAATAACCACGGGCATGTCGGCACCGCCAATGGCCGCGACCAGATGGATGCCGAGAACAGACGAAAGAGCCACCATGCCAAGGACATAGTTAAATCCGGTTGTTCCTTCTGCGCCCATAAAGGCAACGCCCAGGATGACGGTGCCCACCAACAAACCAATGTTGAGCAAATGACGTGCAGGCAACATCAGCGGCTTGCTGCTAATAATCGCCCGCAGCTTACCAAAGGCCACTACAGAGCCGGTAAACGTCAGCGCACCAATAAAGATGCCGATGTAGATTTCCAGTTTATGGATGGTTTCTTCGGCACCCACTAGGGTGGGGTCGGGGCCTAGATAGCTAGCTAAACCCACGAGCACAGCGGCAAGACCGACAAAGCTGTGGAGAATAGCCACCAGCTCAGGCATTTCGGTCATTTCCACACGGGAAGCTACCAGACCACAAATGGCAACAGCGGGCACAATGGCGGCTATCAAAAGACCATAGGCACTCACCTGGGCACTAAATGCGGTGGCCACCAGGGCAATAATCATGCCGACAATGCCGTAGATGTTGCCGCGCTTGGCGCTTTCTTGGTTGGACAAGCCACCCAGGCTGAGAATAAAGAGAACAATGGCGACCAAATAGGCTACCGAAACAAGATTGTTAGACATGAGGTAAAAGTTGTAGAGAAATGTCTAATGAGGCTTCAAAGTCCCTCTCCCCCAGGGAGAGAGAGTCAGGGAGAGGTTCTACTTCCGAAACATTTTCAGCATGCGCTGGGTTACCAGGAATCCGCCTGCGATGTTGATGGTGCCAATGAAGATTGCGATCGCACCCAACACAACCGTCGGTGACATCGCCTGCCCCGAAATTTGTAGCATGCCGCCGATGATGATGATGCCGCTAATGGCATTAGTCACACTCATCAACGGGGTGTGTAGCGATGGGGATACATTCCAGATCACCTGCCAGCCAACAAAGCAGGCCAGGATAAACACAGTGAAGTGAGATAGGAATGAAGTCGGTGCCCCAATGCCGATGCCGATTAGCGCGATGGCTGCGAAAACAACACCGATCCACTTCCAGGGCAGTGAGAATTTAGGCGCAGTGGGTGCAACAGCTTCAGCGGGTTCCTCAGGCTTGGCTGCTTCAACCTGCTTGGGAGGTGCAGGCCGCTCAGGTTTGGGTGCAGGCCAAGTTACCTGACCCTCATGGCTAACTAAGGCTCCGCGCACCACCTCGTCATCAAAGTTGACTGTATAGCCTTCAGAACCACCCATGTCGTTGAGCAGGTGGTACAGGTTCATGCCATAAAGCTGGCTCGACTGTCCGGCCATGCGGCTGGCTAAGTCAGTCAGTCCCACAATCGTCACACCATGATGGCGATAGACTTCTCCTGCTCGGCACACTTCGCAGTTGCCACCCTGGGCCGCAGCCATGTCCACCACTACAGAACCAGGCTTCATGAGTTCTACGGTGTCTTTGGTAACCAGTAGCGGTGCTCGTTTGCCAGGGATCAGAGCTGTCGTAATAATAATGTCGACTTCTTTGGCCTGCTCTGCAAACAGAGCCATCTCTGCCTCAATGAACTCTTTACTCATCGTCTTGGCATAGCCGCCAGCACCAGAGCCATCTTCTTCAAATTCCAGTTCTAGAAACTGGGCACCCATGCTTTCGACTTGTTCTTTGACTACGGGACGAGTATCAAAGGCCCGGACAATCGCACCTAAGCTTTTAGCCGCACCAATAGCAGCTAAGCCAGCGACACCAGCACCGATGACCAATACCTTCGCAGGGGGCACCTTACCTGCAGCGGTAATTTGCCCCGTAAAGAACCGACCAAAGTTATTGGCTGCCTCAATAACGGCCCGATACCCAGCCACATTAGCCATGGAGCTAAGAGCATCCATTTTCTGAGCCCGGCTGATGCGGGGGACCGAGTCCATTGCTAAAGATGTGACCTGTTTGTCAGCTAGCTGTTTGACCAAGTCAGCATTCTGAGCAGGCCACAGGAAACTAATCAGTGTTTGACCATCATGGGCTAGCTCAGTTTCATTACAGTTCAGTTCGTGATGGTGGGCAGGGGGTTCCACTTTCAGCACAATATCGGCCTGCTGCCAGAGTTCGAATGCATTGGCAACGACGTGACAGCCTGCATCGCGATAGGCTTGATCGGAAAACTCAGCCCGCTCGCCAGCACCGGCTTCTATCAGCACATCAAAACCAAGGGCCTGGAGCTTTTTGACAGTTTTGGGAGTGGCTGCAACACGACATTCCCCAGGAGTAATTTCCTTGGGAACGCCAATGCGCTTAGGACGTTCGGGATGTGACGCTTGTTGGTCAACAGCACCGTGGTCGAGTGCAATGGTCATGGTAAATCCTTCGATTAACTAACTGGGCTAACGACTGTTGTTAAAAACACTATGGAAGTGGGATCACAATTGAGTGCAATCTAGTAGGAATAACTTTAGATTTTGCGGCTTTATTTAACTAAGAAGCGAGCGATTGCTCTAATCTATAAACCTTTGTTTCGATGCATGACTTATCTATTCTGAATCTTTGAAATACAGACCTTTAAAGCAAATGCTAATTGAGTGAAATCTTCTGACTTCATCTACTGCTATGTATCCGAGATAATTGCTGAACTATTAGATAAAAAGGCTAGTAGTCATTCATTGTGAAGAAATATTGATACCTGTAAAGGTAGGTATGGATATTTAGGTGGTCAGTAAGATGTTAGTAATAGTGTCATGTTTATTCTGACGATCTGGCTATCAAAAAAGTGCTTATTTCTTTAGGAAGGTTTACTTTTTAGTATAAGCCTGTGAAAAGAAGCTGTTTCTGATTCTTGCTGTTATGAGTTTTCGACTATTTCTAGCGTGAAAATAATACCCATACATGCATGTTCTAGAAGGCTTTGATAGGTAGATACTCAGCTGGCTACTGTAGTGCACCATGCTTGGGTACGACACGTGACTTTGGGCTTGCTTGCGTGTGTTACTTTTAAGAAAAGTTTCACTCTGTAAATGTGTAAACTTGGGGAAGTTAGGTCAAGACAAAAATCCTGATGCTTACTTTTCTATGCCTTTGCTATGGGAGGTAACTGCTATTGATGGAGCTTGGTCTATATCTGTAAGGGGTCAGTGCCTTGCCGTAAGGTCAATTGATTAAACCGTCCCTCTAATTGGGTAATGGTCTCTGGGCCTGTGATAATTCTAGGTGAGTTCTAATTTTTCTAATCTGTAAGGTGAGCTTGAGGAGTGAGCAATGATACTTAAGAACATTGTCCGATGGGGGTTGGCCGGTCTGCTGCTTTCGTCTGCCACAGTTGCTGGGGTGAGCGCACCGACTCTGGCTCAAGACTATTATGAGACTGACGGTCTGACTATTTTTGGTGGTACAGACGCTGAGTATCGTCTGGCCTATCGATTGCTCAATAACACTCCCCGTAATACGCGCGCCCATTGGGAGCTGGAGGTACGTGGTGATCAGCTGCAGACTGCTACATCAGCTTTAGTGGTGACCTTGCCTGAGTCTTTTTCCCGTTATCGAGGACGCATCGATCTAGACGAGATCACTGTGCGCTATGGCCGTATTGATAGCGATGGCGAGTCGATTGAAGTGGATGAAGTTATCTGGGATGATGTGGTCTTTAGTGGTGCCAACGACCTTTCGGAAGAGCTAGATAAGATTGAAATTTATCTGGCTGAAGACGTTCCAGCAGATACCTCGATCACGATTGAGTTTAACAAGGTGCGTAGCCCTAATCGGGCACTGATGCTACGGACTAATTTGCAGGTGTTTCCCCGTGGAGAGGAGTTGGCTACCTACATAGGAACCTGGGAAATGCTAGTGGCTTATAACGATCGGGACTAATTGCCTAACCCTGTTCAAGCTTTGCTTCGACATGTTAATATCAGAAGCCGCGCTGACTGGCGCACGTAGTATTTTGTTTGAGCAGACCTAGGAGCAATCGCTATGACTAAGCGCACCCTCGGCGGTACATCTCGTAAGCGTAAGCGCGTTTCTGGTTTTCGTACCCGGATGCGTACGGTCAATGGCCGTCGCGTTATTCAAGCCCGTCGTAAGAAAGGCCGTGCTCGCCTAGCTGTTTAAGTTGGTGAGTATGAGTTGCGATCGCACCCGTGGCGTTACCAAGGCAACATAGGCTGCGGTCTCCGCGCTCTTTTTCCCAGGTATATCGTCAAGGGCGACGGGCAGGCAGCCATTGCCTAGGTATTAAAGCCTTAAAAAAAATAGCACCCGGTGAAAATGCTTCTAATCGGCTTTCAGCGGGTGTTTGTTTTGGCATCTCTATTAGTCGCAAAGTCCATAAGCGAGCAGTGGTGCGTAATCGTATTAAGCGTCAAATTCATGCAGCGCTCACCACCCTGCTACCCAGGACCCATGGGGCTTGGTGGGTCGTTATTAACGTACGAACAACCGCCACATCCTGCGAATATTACGAATTTTTGCGAGAATTAGAGAAACTACTGGTAGAGCTGGAGGTGCTGCATGGCAATTAAAGAGGAAGTTTATTACGAAGGTGCTCCTCACAAAGGTGATTTGATATTTAGCTGTCTGCTGGCGTTTACCGTTGTGTGTATCCCCATTACCATTGGGGCGATTATTCGGGCGCTGTGGGTTCGCTATCGCATCACTAATCGTCGTATTTCAGTTACAGGTGGATGGATGGGGCGCAATCGGACCGATCTCATCTATTCAGAAGTGACTCGAGTAGCCGTCGTTCCTCGTGGTCTGGGCATGTGGGGAGACATGGCTGTGCAGCTTAAAGATGGCAGCCGTTTAGAGTTGCGGTCCTTGCCAGACTTTCGTGAACTCTATGACAAAATTACCGAGCATATTTCATCTAAGGCTCGTGTGGCTAGCGGACTGAATGCTTAAAGCCGGGGAGTAAGGTTTAGACGGGGTGTACGGTCGCAGCCGTATTCTGCTTTTTATAGTTGAGTAATGCAAAATACCTATTGTGCGTGTCGTTAATGTCCCTTTCCCCCGAAGGTTCCATAACCTGGTTTTTGGTCCCTAAGTGGTAATAACCGTCAAATTAGTAGGTGGAACACCGTCTCTCTGGGCCTTTATCTGGGTGAAATAACTCACCCTTTTTGCCGCGAATAGCCCTAAGACCTGCAATATTCAGATACATTAGAGTTCGGTATGCAATTTGCTCGGTAAGCGCGCATGGATTTCGGTATTGGATTTCTGACGAACAATATAATGCTGCCAATCCTAGATTTTTTCTATGGGATTGTGCCTAGCTATGGTCTAGCCATTGTGGCCTTGACTTTGCTTATTCGCTTTGCACTCTATCCTCTGAATGCGGGATCGATTCGCAATATGCGACGCATGAAGATTACGCAACCTCTCATGCAGAAGAAGGTCAAGGAAATCCAAGAGCGTTATAAGGATGATCCGACCAAACTCCAGGAAGAGATGGGCGGTGTATACAAGGAGTTTGGTAATCCGCTGGCAGGTTGCTTCCCAGTGGTATTGCAAATGCCGATTCTATTTGCACTATTTGCGACGCTGCGGGGCTCGCCGTTTGCTGACATCACCTATCCGGTCAACTTGCAAATCCTTCCCCAAGACGTTATCGAGCAAGTTCAGCCCCAAGCATTTTCTGCTAAGGCATCCAATTTGTATATTGCGGACGGTCAGCATTTTCCGATATCTGCAGTTTTACCTGCCGGCAATCGAATTGGTGTAGGGGATACTGCCGCTATTCGTCTACAAACTCCTGACGGTGAATCTGTGCAGCAGTTGGCCAACGAATTTGCTGAGAATCCATCTGTATTTGTTCCTCAGTGGGAAGTGACCAAGGGGCAAGAGTTCGTCACAGTTGATGCCAATGGTCAAATTACTGCTCTGGCTCCTGGCGATGTAACGGTGCAGGCTAAAGTCAAGGGCCTAGCAGCAAATAAGGGCTTTTTGTTTATTAAAGAGCTGGGCCGCATTGGGGCCATGGGTGATGAGGGCGACATTCACTGGGACATCCTGGGAATGGTTTTATTCTTTGGGGTTAGCCTTTATGTGAATCAGCTGCTGTCGGGCCAGTCTTCCAGTGACAATCCTCAGCAAGAGACTATTACAAAACTCACCCCTGTTTTGTTTTCAGGGATGTTTTTGTTTTTTCCGTTGCCTGCAGGTGTGCTGCTGTACATGGTTTTGGCGAATGTTTTCCAGACAGCGCAGTCATTTATTTTGTCCAAGGAGCCCTTGCCGGAAAATATTCAAGCCCTGGTAGACGCCCAGGAGGCAAAAACTGCCAGTGCTGACCGAGGTCCTTTGGCTTTTGAGCCAGGTTCTAGAAAGCCCGCAGAGAAAAGCGATCGCACAAAATCAACTACCAAGGGCTCTGCTAAGTCTAAGTCCGCTAAGGGCAGTGGTAAGTCGAGCTCTAATCGTTCTAAAGGTAATAAGAAATCTGGTGGCGGCTCTAAAAAAAAGGTCTCTAACCGTTAGGGTTCGGTAGACTTGTCATTGGCATTTAAGACGCTGAACAGGTGTGAGTAACTTATGGGTGAGCAGCAAGATCAAAGCAGTATTCGTTGGCTATCGCAATTATTAGGCCATCAAGGTCTTAAGGCCGAGGTAACGGGTGAGCACATTGATGATGAGCTAGGCGATAGCAGTTTTTGGTTGACCATTGATGAATCCTCTTTGACACAGGCTCAAATCGACGGGTTGCTGGGTGACCGAGGGCGTGTTTTAGATGCAATTCAGTATTTGGCCAATACCGTTCTCAATATTGGTCAAGACCCGACAGAGCAACAGTCTTATACCATTGAGCTGCAGGGCTATCGCCAGCAGCGCCGTGATGAGCTCAAGGCTATTGCTGAAAAAGCGGCAGAAACAGCGTTAGCCAGTGGTGGTGAACATGAGGTGACTGATCTATCTTCGGCGGAACGTCGTCAGGTACATACGTTTTTGAAAGCCTACGGTGATTTAGAAACCTTTAGCCGCGGTCGTGAGCCGGATCGGCGTTTAGTAGTTCGAGCCTTGGGTGTGAGTAACTCCGCTGAGGATGAGTAAATATTGCTTGCGGTTTTTAAACGTTTGCTAGCTCTCTGCTGTTCCTATGCGAGTTTATTGTTAGTTCGATTAGTTTTTAGCCTTCAAAGTGGCTATGCAGCGGTCCATGCAGCGAATATATATTCCCCATTTGCTGAAAGATCCGGGTCATACTCGGATAATAGAAATGGATGATTATCTGAATGATCTAGAGACCCTTACACCGGTTAAAGGGCGCATTCAGATACAGCATCGTGGTAATTTTTTGGATGTTTCAGCTCAGGCTGAAACTATTACGACTCTTACCTGTCATCGCTGTTTGCAGAATTACAATACACGTCTGCAGGTGGATACTTCAGAGTTTATCTGGCTGCAGGAACCTCAGCCCGCTGTCTATGCTGATGAGGTGGAAGTGGGTCTCGATGAGCTGGTTGAGACTCTATCCCCCCAAGGTCATTTTGAGCCTGCTGAGTGGCTTTATGAGCAGTTATGTTTAGCATTACCTCAGCGGCAGCTATGCGATCAGTCCTGTGAGGGCATCGTTAATCCGTTAGCCAGCAGTGATGATGATGCAGTAACTGCTGATCAGCGTTGGGCGGCCCTATCTGCTTTAAAGCAACAGCTTTCCGATTAGTCCTATAGGTTGTCTATGGTATTTCAAGAGGAATTAGGTCTGCTGATTCGGGCTCGATACCCGTTAGTGTATATTCCCACTCGTGAAGAGGAGCGGGCAGAAGAAGCAATTTCGGTAGTTGCAGCTAAAACCGGTAATCGAGCAGTTTATGTTTGGGATTTTGTCGATGGCTATCAAGGCAATCCTAATGATGTGGGGGCGGCTCGTCGCAATCCTTTACAAGCGTTAGAATTTGTTGAAAAACTACCTGCTTCTGCTGCTGCTGTCCTTATTCTGCGTGATTTTAATCGGTTTTTAGATGATATTGCGATTTCTCGCAAGCTCCGTAACCTCGCTCGATTGTTAAAGTCTCAGCCGAAGAACATTATCATCCTGTCCGCTCAGTTGACTATCCCGGATGAGCTCAGTGAGCTGCTGACGGTACTAGAGTTTCCCTTGCCTACTGTTGATGAAATTCGACGTGAAATCGGGACCCTACTGGGGGCGATGGGTTCCTTGTCAGCGCCTAAAGCCATGGATAGCTTAGTCCGTTCTTGTCAGGGACTTTCTATGGAGCGGATCCGTCGGGTTTTGGCTCGGGGCATAGCGGCTAATGGTGCGTTTAGCCCTGATGACATTGATCTGATTTTAGAAGAAAAGCGTCAAACGATTCGTCAGACGCAGATTCTGGATTTTTATCCTGCCATTGAAAAGATTTCTGATATTGGTGGTCTGGATAATCTGAAGGACTGGCTAATCAAGCGGGGTGGTTCATTTTCAGAACGTGCTCGCCAGTATGGTTTGCCCCATCCTCGGGGGTTGATGTTGGTGGGCATTCAGGGTACCGGTAAGTCGCTGACGGCAAAAGCGATCGCACACCATTGGCATTTGCCCCTGTTACGCTTAGATGTGGGACGTCTCTTTGCGGGGCTAGTAGGTGAATCGGAGTCGCGTACGCGGCAGATGATCCAGCTAGCGGAAGCGCTGGCTCCCTGTATTCTTTGGATTGACGAGATTGATAAGGCGTTTGCTGGATTTGAGGGACGTGGGGACTCCGGTACTACTAGCCGTGTGTTTGGGACATTTATTACATGGCTGTCAGAAAAGACATCACCTGTATTTGTGGTGGCGACGGCGAATAACATAGGGGTGTTACCTCCAGAACTTTTGCGTCGCGGTCGTTTTGATGAAATTTTCTTCGTGGGGCTACCGAGTCAGCCTGAACGAGATGCAATTTTCAATGTTCATCTCAGTCGGCTGCGGCCCCACAATGTGAAAAGTTACGATACCAGTCGCCTGGCTTACGAAACTCCGGATTTTTCGGGTGCTGAGATTGAGCAGGCAATTATCGAGGCGATGCACATTGGCTTTAGTCAAAATCGTGATTTTACGGTGGATGACATCTTAGAGGCGGCGAGTCAGTTAGTACCGTTAGCTCGTACGGCTAAGGATCAGGTGGATGCATTGCAAGCATGGGCGGCATCGGGTAAGGCCCGACTAGCATCGCGCCAATCTACGCTGAGCGATCGCATGAAAGGCCTAGAAGCTTAGTTTTTATCTCTATTTGGAATTCGAGCGTAGTATCTGTAGTTTGACTAGAAATAAGGTATAACCGTATAACACTGATGCAAGTATCCTTGATTTCTTAGCAACTATGGCCTCTCAGCGATTTAATCCTCAGGACTTTTTGGTTGGACTGAGCAAGCTTGTTTTGGGTGTTGCGATCGCACTATTCGTCATTTCCCTCGCTGGAGTTGCCACAGCTCGCTATTTTTTGACACAGCTGTCAACACTGCCTGAAAGACCTGTATATGATAATGATGCTCCAGTGGCAGACGCTCCGGAAGATGCGGCTGAGCAAAAAACAGCCGCGCCATCTCCACCTGCTCAGGCAGCCGATGCAACACCACCACCTGAAACTGCAGAGGAGGCTCCTGCAGCAGATGCTCTATATGAGGCCGTTGTCACGTATGGTGCCGGTTTACTGTTGCGCACAGGTGCAGGTGCAGATTCTGAAACCATTGGTGGTATTGACTACGATGAACCCGTCGAGGTTTTAGAAGAATCAGGTCGCTGGTATAAAGTTCGCACCAGCAGTGGCGCGGAAGGCTGGATTAAAGGGCAAGGGAACACCCGAAAGCTTTAATTGCGGTAATTAATTACGATGATTATTGGTGTAATTGATCCGAGCTCCGGCCCAGAGTAGCTTGTTGCGCAGGGTTTGATAATAGGACTGATTTTGACGCAGCAGCACAAATTTTGCCATGTGCTTGGCCATGGATATATCCACCCGTTGCCCTGGCCAAATCGCAGTTGCCATCACCCCATCCATCCATAGCTTTGTGGTCATCGCCGGGTCAGCCAGGGGCCATACACTGACCACGCTGCCCGCCGGAATCACCACGGGACGACTCGATAGACTCAACGGACAAATCGGGGTGACCACAATGGCATCCATTCCAGAATGTACGATAGGGCCATTGGCTGCCAGCGTATAGCCCGTAGTCCCTGTAGGTGTGCTAATTAACAGGCCATCCCCTTGATACTGGTCCACCACTTCCCCATCAATTTCCATTTCTAAAATCGAAGTGATCATGCGGTCCGGGGAAGCAGGTTTGACGCACATTTCATTAAGGGCCCAGTACATTTCGCTGAGGGGCTCGCGATTAGTGCGATTACCTTCATGCAGACAGGCCTGTAACATCATGCGCTGCTGTACGGCATAGCGATCTTCGAGCAGGCGATCGAGGACGATGTCAAAGTCCTCAATTTCATCGGATGATTCGGTCAAAAACCCCAGGTGTCCGCCAATATTAACGGCTAAAATCGGAATACTTTCGGGAGCTAAATGTCTGGCAGCGGCAAGCGCTGTACCGTCGCCGCCCAGAACCACGGCGAGATCAATGGGTTGATGAGCCGAGGCTAGAAAGACTGGGTAGGGGTTGTCTTTGGGACCGCTGGGACCCAGCATCACCTTGGCACCACGGTTTTCTAATTGTTTAGCAGCTTTTTCGGCCCAGCTTTTGCTGTAGGAATTGCCTGCTTTGTGGACAATAATGACTTGATTGAGCTGCACGACGAGATTGGAGAAGAGCCTGTTGCAATACTATAGCTTTAGCCCGGATAGGATACGTCGTCAGGCCGCGTGCTACTAGGCGGATTTCCAATTAAGAGCAGCTTGGTCGAGTACATAGTTGGCTAAACGGTTTATTTCTTCTGGGCTGAGCTGCTCTCCATAGGCACTCATCAAGCCTTTGCCATGGGTGATTAGGGTTGCGATCGCAGCTGCCGAGTCATAGCCATGGCGCTTTAGTGCTTTCTGTTTAAGGTTTTTGCCACGCCGAATGATATTTGCTCCGTTGGGATGACAGCCTGCACAGTGAACTTCGAACAGTTCAGCCGCTGAGTCACTGGTCGATAAGAGATTATCTGCCCAAGCGATGGCTGGGGTAGTCATCCAGAAACTAACGACCAAACAGCAAATGAAAAGAGACCTGAGCATAGGCTGATAGCTTGAATAGACCTAACAGATTTTAAGATAGCTTGTCTACGCGGATGAAGGCGCTAAACTGTTGAAGATCTAAGGGTAGGTTGCAATATGAGGCCATGACGCTATGAAAAAAGTTCCTTTACTCATGGGCCTAATGGTATTTGCTGCAGTAGCCGGAGGTAGCTTTGCCTATGGCTGGTACAGTATCACACCAGCACCGAGCGACAGTGAGGCTGTGCAAACAGATGGGGCAGTAGCGGCGGCGAGTTTTGATGATGGACCTAATCCACAGGCTGAGGACAGTCGCTTAGCCATTAGTCCAGAGAGTCTTGCCAGTAGAGCGCCCATCGCTGAGCAGTTGTCTAATCTGACTCGAATCGATGAGAATGGCCAGGTTACTGTAGCTTTGGATGAACTCCAGTTAACTCAATTGATGCATGAGGCTCTGCTAAGTCAGCCTCATGCTGCGCAAATTTTTGCCCATGCTCAGTCTTTGAGTACGACCCTAAATAGCGATCGCATCGAAACAGGAGCTGTGCTAAACCTTTCAGAAATACCTCTAGCAGGATTGCCCACCGAGCTACAGACAGCCTTAACTCAGCTCACCAGTGTAGCTCCCATGCTGACCGAGCGAGATCTCTATATCGGTCTGGTTGCCAGCCCCCAAGTTCAAGATGGCAGAGTTTATTTAGACCAAGATCTCCAACTGAAATTAGGTCAGTTTACGCTACCGGTGGCTGATGTCGCTGATCAGCTGGGAGTATCAACCAGCGATATTGAACAACGGCTCAATGCCATCCTCAACCAGCAGGGACTTACCCTAGACACCATTGAAGTCATCGACGAGCAGCTTGTGATTACTGGTGATCGATTCTAGCCCTGCAGTCCATGCAATCAAACGCAATCAGTCTATACCGCTGCCTTGCCGCATGCTTGTCGCTAGTCATTATCACTGGGCTGTACACCCTTGATAATGCGAGAAAGCTCACTTTTCTCATCCACAGACACCCGTGTGGGAGAGCCGCTGATAATCCGTTCTAAATTTCGGAAGGAATCCTTGATTTCTGGTCCATTTGCACTAATGGTATACTCACGGATTGCTTTATCGTGCCATGATCCCCGCATCTTAAACACGTTTAATGCCCGTGACATTTGACCCCGAATTTCCACATATTGCAGCATTAAGATGGTGTCTGTGATGGTGGAAATATGGGAGTCTGTAATCGAATGGGAGCCCATGAACTGCTCTGTTGTATTGGTGAAGAAACCAGTGATTTCCTCTTGCTTAGCATAGCCGGTCACACCAATGACAAACTGGCGAAATGAATTATTACTAACACCTCGGTCCAAAGCTGAGAGCGAATCAATTGCAATTCGTGATGGCTTAAAGTTAGCAATTTCAGATTTTATGATCTGTAGATGATCTTCTAAACCTGCTGACTCAGGATAGGCACAAATAATTTTGAGCAGTCCTGCTTGTTCTAGCTCTTCAAAATCAATGCCCCATGAGTAAGCGTTACGCGAGAGCTGTGCCCGTGATTCCTCGTAGGCAAATAGGATAGACCGCTCTTTTGCTTTACAGCCGTTTTCAATAAACTTACTGACCAGTAACGTCTTACCAGTACCGGTGGCTCCGGTCGCTAGGATAATTGAATCTTTAAAGAAGCCGCCACCACACATTTCATCAAGGGCCGTCACACCAGAAGACACGCGTACGTTAGATGAACGCTGGGTGAGACGCATGGCTCCCAGTGGGAAAATATTAATGCCCTGGTTAGTGATGGTGAAAGGATATTCTCCTTTCATGTGAGTCGTACCGCGCAGTTTTAAGATTTCAATCGTGCGACGGCGACGTTCTCCTTCCAATACATTGCGCACAATCACCACGTTGTCAGAAACAAATTCTTCAACGCCGAAGCGAGCAACCGGACCATATTCATCCACGCGTTCAGTGGACATGAGTGTCGTCACGCCCATTTGCTTTAGCCGTGCAACCAGACGAAAAATTTCGCGACGAACCACCTGAGCCGCATCGTATTGCTGGAAAACGGCAGTGACCGAATCAATCGATACTCGTTTTGCTTTGTACTTACGAACAGCGTATTGAATGCGTTCAATGAGAGCCGAAAGATCAAAGTTCCCGACGATTTCTTGACCCTCAGGATCCGGCGATGCGTCTAGGATAAATAGCTTGCCGTCACTAATAAGCTGCTGTAAATCCCAGCCAAAACTGTAGGCATTTTGAATGATGTCAGCAGGAGACTCTTCAAAGGTTACAAAAACGCCGGGCTCATCAAAATCAGTGATGCCGTTGTACAAAAATTGCACGGCCATCAATGTCTTACCTGTCCCCGATGTACCACTGACCAATGTGGCACGACCAGATGGCAGACCACCATGACTGATGTCGTCAAAGCCTTCCATCATGGTGCGAATTTTTTTGACACCCACCAAGGTACTATTCGAGGGCAGCTCACCTTGAGAAGACTGAGTCATGATTTAGTAAATTGACCTGTTAAAAAAAATATGGCTAAAGAAAATATCATTATTATTATTATTTCAACAGGTTAAGCTTTCAAGAGCAAGCGCTATGCTTGATTCTCTGCTAAGCAAGTTAATTATCTTCCCGGAGTTCATCATAGAGTAAGTCTAGACCAATTAAGACACGCTCACGGTCAGATAGGTCGCCGATGATTTTGCGCACTGGTGGCGGTAGAATCTTCGATAAAGTGGGCGTCGCTAATATTTTGTCTTCTTCAGCTAACTGCGGGTTTTGTAAGACGTCAATGACCTTCAAGGCATAGACACCCTGAAATTCTTCTTCCAAAATTGTGTTGAGCATTTTAAGCGCTCGAGTCGAATTAGGTGTATTTCCTGCAACGTAAAGCTTTAGAATATAGGTCTTTTTGTAGGCCATTGGAGAGCTCCCGAGGGTGTTGTGATTGTGGAACACAAGTGCCCACAGGTGTGGCTAGATGTATACAAGGCTATAGGTGTATGGGGGTGGTCTAAATTTCACGCGGAATAGACCGGCGATACATTTCACATAAGTGAGCTAAGACATCAATCAATGTCAGACGATAGTCTAGAAGGATCTCTTCGCTACGACCTTCCATATTGAGCTGCTTGGAGAAATTATCCATAAGCTCCATATGAATTTCAACTACCTTGGAAATAGAAACATCGGCAAAAAACGCCAAATTAACGTAGTCGTCAATACGTTGATTTAGGATTTTATCGTCCGCTGAAAAATAGCTCAAAATAATTTGACGATAGTCCTGACGGAGCTGCTCTAAAAACTCATGACGCTCCTCCAGAGTCATATTGCGGACAAAATTTTGAGAATTTCGCTTGTAATACACGCCTAAATAACCTAAGCGTTCCTGCAGTTTTTCAGTCAATCGTTGTTGCTGCAGGCTCAATAAAAAGAGCCGATTATCACGGGCATCTGTCTCGACATCTTCCATATCAACCGTGGGGGGATTGTTAGCCGGCAGCTGCAAAAATTGGTTGATGGCTTCGCTCACTTGGTTTTCAATGGCATCCAGCTTATTTGGAGTGAGGTGAATAACAGCAGCGTGGTAATCATTTTGAGAAGTAACTGTATCTTGATCTGTAAGTATTACAATTGGCAGCAAAATATCGCGCTCCCGCAGTTCGTGTAAAAGAGCTACGCCATCGTGGGCGGGCTGAACAACCAGACAATCAATCCTGTGACGATTGCTGATAGTCCACTGCACAAAGTCTGCTTGTGTTTTGCTCCAACTAATGGCGAACGGACTGTGGGCAAGCGTTTTCTTGAGGGACTCAGCCATGGAGGCTTGAGCCGTATAAATTCCAATCAGGAAGCGTGCAGCCAAGGGTTGAGTGAGTATGACGCAATAATATTAATGATTTATTACATTTATTTAACAATATTTTGTTTATTGGTTGGGAGTGACAGCAGTTTTTTATTGGGTTTGGTAGAAATAAACGAGCATGGAGGGATTCGAACCCCCGACCGCCAGAACCGGAATCTGGTGCTCTAT
>JBCCHX010000016.1:0-102015 GCA_039028535.1 Cyanobacteria bacterium P01_B01_bin.77 | reverse complement strand
GTCCTGAGCAGCCCACCCCGCCCACCCACCTGAACACCTCGCTACGCCCATTTCCCGCATAATAAAGAAGCAGCTTTACGTTTCGTAAAGTAGCATCGCATCCTGAGACTCCCCCTTAATCCCCCCTGGGAGGGGGGAGACATGAGTAGTTTCTCAGCTCCTAGAAGACCTATTTTATCCCCATGGCCCGAGATCTCCGCGAATTCATCAACCTAGTCGAACAACGTGGCCAACTCCGCCGCATCAAAGCCCTCGTCGACCCCGAACTAGAAATAGCCGAAATCTCCAACCGCATGCTCCAATGCGGCGGCCCCGCCCTCCTATTCGAAAACGTCAAAGGCTCTCCCCACTCCATCGTCGTAAATCTTCTCGGTACCCTAGAGCGCACCTGCTGGTCCATGGATATGGAACACCCCCAGGAGCTAGAAACCCTCGGCAAAAAGCTAGGCATGCTCCAGCAGCCCAAACCCCCAAAAAAAATCTCCCAAGCCATTGAATTTGGCAAAGTCCTATTTGACGTCATCAAAGCCAAACCCCAACGCGACCTGCTGCCCCCCTGCCACCAGGTAGTACTCAAGGGCGACGACGTGGACCTCACCCAGATTCCCATGATCCAACCCTACCCCCAGGACGGCGGCAAAGTCGTCACCTTGGGTCTGGTGATCACCAAAGACTGCGAAACCGGTATCCCCAACGTGGGCGTCTACCGGCTGCAGTTACAAAGCAAAAATACCATGACCGTCCAGTGGCTATCAGTGCGGGGCGGGGCCAGACACCTGCGTAAAGCAGCTGAGAATGGCAAGAAGCTGGAGATTGCGATCGCAATCGGTGTCCACCCCCTAATTATCATGGCCGCCGCCACTCCCATCCCCGTAGACCTATCTGAATGGCTATTTGCCGGACTCTATGGCGGCAGCGGCGTACACCTCGCCAAATGCAAAACCATCGACCTGGAAGTCCCCGCCGCCTCAGAATTTGTCCTCGAAGGCACCATCACTCCCGGCGAAGTCGCCACCGACGGCCCCTTTGGCGACCACATGGGCTACTACGGTCCGGTTAACGACAGCGCGCCTCTTGTCCGCTTCCAGTGCGTCACCCACCGCAAAAACCCCATTTATCTAACCACCTTTAGCGGTCGACCCCCCAAGGAAGAAGCGATGATCGCCATTGCCCTCAACCGCATCTATACCCCGATTTTGCGACAGCAGGTATCTGAAATTGTAGATTTCTTCCTACCCATGGAAGCCCTCAGCTACAAAGCCGCCGTCATTTCCATCAAAAAGGCCTACCCTGGTCAGGCCCGTCGGGCTGCCATGGCATTTTGGACCGCATTACCCCAGTTTACCTACACCAAATTTGTTATCGTCGTCGATCACGACATTAATATCCGTGACCCGCGCCAGGTAATCTGGGCCCTCACCTCCAAGGTAGACCCCACCCGCGATGTGTTTATCCTGCCGGACAATCCCTTTGACTCTCTGGACTTTGCCAACGAAAAACTCGGGCTGGGCGGCCGCATGGGCATTGACGCCACCACCAAGATTCCTCCCGAAACCGACCACCAATGGGGGGACGAACTCAAATCTGACCCCGATGTGGCTGCCATGGTGGAACGACGCTGGGCCGAGTACGGTCTAGGAGATTTAGATATGGGCGAAGCCGACCCCAATTTGTTTGGCTATGATATTCGCTGAGTTAGGGGCCAATGTGCAGATGGCTTTGAGTCTCCTAACTTACACAAAGCTGGTCACTAGCTAAAGTTAGCTAAGATAGAGGTCATCTTAGTTGAGGTAACGATGAGCGATCGATCAGCCTTGCTAGAACGGATTACCCAAACACCGGGCAAGTGCGGCGGACGTCCCTGTCTCCGGGGTATGAGAATCCGAGTGGTGGATATCCTAGAAACATTAGCCGATGGTGTAGCAGCAGATGAAATTTTGGAAGATTTTCCAGATTTAGAGCCTGCCGATATTCGCGCTTGTCTACTATTTGCAGCCATACGCATTGATTTTCCGAGACTAGTTGCATGATATTTTGGCTTAATGCTCAGCTGCCACCTCGGATGGCTCATTGGCTAACCATGCCGTTTTCCGTAGATGCGGTGACACTCTATGATTTGAACCTACGAGATGCCCAGGATATCGAAATTTTTGAAGCCGCTCGTAATAATGGACCTGGCACAGTCGTAGTGACCAAAGATCGAGACTTTGTGGATCTTGTTGTTCGTTTAGGCACTCCACCTCAGATTTTGTGGTTAACCTGTGGCAATGTTTCAAACCACAGACTGCAGGAACTTTTTACCCGAACATTTCCAGATGCACTGGCTTTACTACAAAATGGAGAACCTATTGTCGAAGTTGTTAGTCAGTAAGATCCTTTGGGACTAGCAATAAGAAATCACCTATGGCAGAAGATCGCCGTCCCTGGTTTAAAACGCTGTTTTGCCTACGCGGTTCCGTCATCCGAGCCGTAGTACCTAGGGTTGGCATGTGTACCGCGTTTGCCCTGCTGGTTACCCTATTGCACCATGGAGGGCTGTCAGTCTCCTGGCCTGTGCTCGGCAGTGTGGTGCCCAGTCTGGTGCTGGGGCTGCTGCTGGTGTTTCGCACCAACACCTCCTATGAACGCTTTTGGGAAGGCCGCAAGCTGTGGGGCACCATGATCAACACCATCCGCAACCTGGCGCGACAGATCTGGGTGTCTATCGATACCGGTCGTCAGTCTAAGGAACAGGCTTTAAAGCTGTTAGTGGCATTTGCGATCGCAACCAAACAGCATCTACGCAACCAGCCCTGTGAGCATGAGTTGCGCCATCTAGTCTCCCCAGCCCAGCTAGATAAACTCCTAGGAATGAACAGCCCGCCATTGGAAATTGCCTTTTGGTTGGGGGACTATCTTCAGGTTCAGCAGCTTAAAGGACGGATAAATCCCTACCAGCACCAGGCCATGATCCAGCAGGTCAATACCCTAGTCGATGTTATCGGCGGCTGCGAACGCATCCTCAAGACCCCCCTGCCCCTGTCCTATTCCATTCACCTCAAACAGCTTTTGGTCATGTACTGTGTGGCCTTGCCACTTCAAGTAGTGAATGAACTCAACTGGTGGACCATCCCAGTGGTTTCCCTAGTCGCCTTTGCTGTTTTTGGCGTCGAAGAGATTGGTTTAGAGATTGAAAATCCCTTTGGCTGCGATCTTAACGATCTGCCTCTCAACGCCATTTGCCAGACCATGGAGCGTAATATCCAAGATCTCATCACATTAACGCCGAGTATTGAGAAAGCCGATAACCAACCTTGGCAGATTACATCCCTGATGCCGATGCGCAAAGATAACATTCATCAAAACTACACATAACCTCAGTTGACTGGAGGCAGCGTCAGTATTTCCTACCACCAGAGAAGCCTCTCCAAATAGCGCAATGTACCAAGCAGCTATAGTTCCAACGCCCAGGAAAGAAACTCAGTAGTTTAGGAAATATCCACATAGATATGAAATGTTGGCTTAACAGCGAGCACATACTGCGTGGTCAACCCGGTAGCAACACATAATCGACCCATAGAGTAATTACTTATATACCTAACTTTTCTAGGGTGAGTCACACTATGAGGTCTAAACGTCGTCTTTCTAGCCTAGGTAATAAATTCACAAAAATGCTAACGATTATTTTTTTCGTTGGCATTATCTCTAGTGGTCTCATCCTATCAACTGCCATGCGCCAGAAAGCTGAGGGAGAGATGGTGCAGCAAGCAGAGATATTAATCCAGACCATGAATGCCGTTAGGGCCTATACCAGTGGCAACGTCAGACCTCACCTTACCGACGAACTGGCCGAAGCATCAGACTTTATTCCTGAAATAGTGCCAGCCTATTCCGCACGCGAAGTATTTGAAGGCTTCCGTACAGGCGATGACTATCAGGACTTTTTATACAAAGAAGCCACATTAAATCCGACCAATCCCAGGGACCAAGCCGATGAGTTTGAAACCCAAATTGTCAATCAGTTTCGGGAAAATACGAATCTAGATGAACTTAAGGGCTACCGTACGCTAGACGGTAAAAAACTGCTGTACATCAGCCGCCCGCTCAAAATTGAACAAGAGAGTTGCCTAGAATGCCATGGCACCCCCTCCCAAGCACCGGCTAGCATGATTGCTACCTATGGCAAGGAAAATGGCTTTGGCTGGCAGTTGGGAGAAATCGTTTCAGCCCAGACCATATACATACCCTCTGCCCAGGTATTTGCAGGCAGCAATCGCTATCTTTGGCTAGTAGTGGCTATTTTTAGCGGCGTATTTGCTGTTGTGATTGGTGTTATTAACCGATTGCTGAGAACAACAGTTATCACCCCTCTGGGACAGCTCAGTAAACTAATCCGCGACATTAGTTTAGGCCAGCGTATCACCCTACCAACAAACCCAGATGAATCAACATCCTTAAGCAAACTCGCCTCCCGAGCCGATGAACCGGGTCAGCTAGCCCGAGCATTTGAGCACATGGCCAATGAAGTCGCCCTGCGGGAACAGTCATTAAGCCATGCGAAAGAAAGTGCTGAGGCCGCTACCCAAGCCAAAAGTGACTTTTTGGCCAACATGAGCCATGAGTTGCGCACACCGCTCAATGCCATCATCGGCTATAGCGAGATGCTAGCTGAAGATGCTGACAACCTATCAGCAGAGGATGCCCAGACGGATTTATACCGTATCCAAGGCGCTGGCAAACAGCTGCTCACCCTGATTAACTCGGTGCTTGATCTATCCAAGATCGAGTCCGGTCGCATGGAGCTATATATCGAAGAATTCTCCATCTCGTTTTTGGTTGAACAGGTCATAGATGTACTCAACCCGCTGGTTCAGAAAAAAGGCAATAAGCTCGTCGTTCATCACGAAACAGAGATGGATCTGCTCGTAGCGGATCGTCCCAAGGTGCACCAAAGCTTATTAAACCTTCTCAGTAATGCCAACAAATTCACTGAGGACGGCACCATCGCCCTGGCCATTAAAGCTACTATGCAGGGGGATGAGCCATGGATTGACTTTATCATTACCGATACGGGAATCGGCATGACTTCGGAACAGCAAAAGACGGTGTTTAAAGCCTTTGCCCAAGCTGACACCTCAACAACTCGTCAGTTTGGTGGTACAGGCCTAGGCCTCAACATTACCAAGCAGTTTGCCACCATGATGGGGGGAGACATTATCGTAGAAAGCCAATTTAACAAAGGCTCTCAATTTACCCTACGGTTACCCCAAACAGTCCAGGGAGGCAGTAGCGAGTCTATCCCTGAAGAGAAGCCATGGCTTTTGTTGCTACAGGCCAAGGAAAAGAATGAAGAAGTCGTCACCCGCGTGCTCCAAGAAGAAAATTGGCATGTCAAATGTGTTGACAATAGTGCCGATGCGTTGACCCTGGCCCAGGTAAATATGCCAGTCTTAGTTTTAATCGACCTAAACTTAGAACCCGATGCGGTTGAATGCATCAAGACTCTGCGGCACACGCCTATATTTGAAAACGTCCCTATCATTGCCATGGCTAACTCAGCCATTGATACCGATGTTAGTGCCCAAATCGCCAATGATATTCAGAGCATTTACTATCGCAATGACTTGAACCTGCAAGACTTTTTAGAGGAGCTGCAGGTGTGTGCAGCTGTATAGGCTAATTGCCTTACCTATTACAGGCCCCTGCTTTGTTTAGACTATTTTTGACATCAATGAGTGTTTAATCTATCCATCCCGTATTCGCTATGCCTAAGATTTTATTAGTAGAAGATAATGCGTTAAATCGTAAAATGCTGGACCGAAAACTACAGCATTGCGGATATGAGATGTTATTGGCAACTGACGGTGATCAAGGTGTGGCCTTAGCCATCAATCACCAGCCTGACTTGATTATCATGGATACCGATCTGCCTGTTATGGATGGATGGCAGGCAATTAAAGTTCTCAAAGCTTCTGCAGCTACTGCGCACATTCCTGTCATTGCATTAACCACCAATACCAAGTCAGGCAATTGGAAAACAGCCCTAAAAGTTGGCTGTAATGACTATGACACCAAACCCATTGTCCTCAAGCGTCTTCTAGGCAAAGTCGAAGCATTGGTAGGGGGCGATTCATCCCCAGCTAACCTAGCAGCAGCGTCCTTGACGGATTTAGGATTACAAGAATTTACCTTTAACCAAGCAGGATCTCAAAACAATAGCTTTTTAGGAATAGAGGCTAATAGACTAGCCCCAATTCTCAATCCCAGCAAATCATCCAACGGGCTTTTGAATGGCCGCTATCAGACCACTGAGATTTTGCATTCAGACTCCTTTGGGCAACGCATTTTGGCCAACGATGTCAAGGACTCAATGTCCAGACCGGTTTTGATCAATACCTTTAATTTACCAGTCGAAAACGAGTCGTTACTGGCTCTAGTGCGTGACTTTTTAGCCTCAGAAATGAATTTCTTAAGGGTCATTAGCCGACAGGATGATATCGCCACCTGTCTAGATTATTTTGAAGAAAACGATGTGTTTTACTGGGTTCAAGAGCATGTCCTCGGTCGATCGTTGGCGACTGAGCTAGGTAGTGCTCAATCTATGGGATATGTTTTACAGCTCACCCACAGTTTGTTAAGCAATGTGCATCCGTTTCATCAGGGGCAAATGGTGCATTGTGAGTGCCATCCTGATAGCGTTGTTCGTCGCCAATCTGACAATCGCATTGTTTTAGTGGATTATGGTCTTCTGACCAGAATGTTTGTGAGTCTCCGTTCCCATTCGTTGGCCTACCGTCAGGCTCTCTTAAAGCCGCGCCAGTATCAGGCGGCGGAGCAACGAGTGGGCAATCCTCAGTTAAATAGTGATATCTATTCTATTGGTATGATTGTGTTGCAATCACTGACGGGACAGTCTCCTGAATGGTTAGCCAGTACTATCTCTCAGCGTAATTTGACTGGCTTAGTCAAGGCGGATCCCAAAATTGTGAAGCTATTTGAGCGCATGGTAAGCCCGAATGAACAGCTGCGCTTTAAGTCAGCAGGTGAGGCGTTAGCTGCGCTTCCCCTGGGTTTGATACCTAAAAAACCTGTCTATCAGCAAGCTTTTTCGTCTTAGTTGCAGCCTGATGGCAGCGGTTAGATCTGTCGGATTTGCCTGTCGAAATGTTGCTGATGGGTTAGGGCGGCTGGGATAGGAACGCTATAACTGGAAAAGTTGATTTTAGATGATAAATGTCTTTTCAAACTCAGACGGTGCCGGTTGAGCTAGAGGATGGTTCGACTATATATGTCAAGGTTGATGCTCCCATGGGACGGCGGGATGTGGCGGGGAATAGTGATGGGCCACCTAAGTCGTTTGAGCGGGTAGCGTCATCGATTGAGAATATTGTCAAAGCAGTAGCAAAGCCGATTAACGCGGCAAAACCGACAAAAGCAAGTGTAACGCTAGGTGTAGAGCTAGAAGTCCAAGAAGGTGTGTTGATTGCGGCGTTGGCAAAGGGAACGGGCAAGACTAGTCTAGAGATCACCCTGGAATGGGAAAAATCATAGGGTCTAACCTTGTGTCTGGTAATACTTTCACAGTAAGAATAAGCAACTATGCTCATGGGTAATCGTAGTCGCTATGAAATTTGCCCGAAAGAGGGTGGAGCAACTAAGTTGGAGATAATTGGGATAATAGCTGCTATCGTATTCGGTCTGCCAGCCCTTCTGGGCTTCTTTAGGTATCCGGATATATTTGCTTTGCAGAAAGCCTTGCAGAAAGCGATTGGAGCGTCATGGTGCTATTCGCTGGAAGAATTAGAGGCAAACCGCCAAACGGTTCATTTAGGGGACGAGTCTGAGAAGAACCTCAACGAGGATCTCAGAAACCCCGTATGGGTTGCTTTTCCTGAGGACAAAGAACTGCTCAAATGCTACGAAATCGAATTTGAACTAGCCTCAATTGAAACGGATGTCGAGATCTTGTATGCGGGCTACGGGATTAAAAATGTGGAAGTTAGCTTGAATGGTAATCCTCTTGCCTATAAGCCAAACATGTCTATTTCTGGCTGGAAAGAAGGCAACTATCAAAAGGAAATGACAGTTGAAATTCAGGAAGAAGAAAAAAGATTTTTCATACAAGGAGAGAATACGCTGAAATTCGTCACTCAATCTGCTCATGACTCAAGCGATCCGCGTGACTGGGATGACTTGCAAGTTTCGAAGGTCAGCATTCAGCGAACTCCACGCTCATCTGAAGCTAGCCAGTAAGATCCCACTGCCCCAATTATCCACCGTCCAACATGGGTAAATATGGCAATGGTTATTGATTGTTAGGTTTTGAAGTTTTCTCAGAAATCAATGGTTATTGACAAATTGGCCACCCAACCTACATGCCATTGATTTTACCCTCAGAAGGAAATGAATAGATCAATGGTAATGACTATCAACCCCTAGCTATCCTTAACCAGCCAAATAGCTGATCCACCGTTAAAACTAAACTTACTTCCGGCAAACAAGGCAACATCGCACCCCCCGTCAGTTCATCCGGCAAACAATCCGGATAGTACACCAATACCACCCGCTCATGGGGATCAATCAGCCAACCCATCCGCCCCCATGGCGCAGACTGTGCAAAATCTTACGGGTCACCTTCATCTGGCTTTGCTCCGGTGACAAAATCTCAATCATCCAAGATGGCGCAAACTCAATGCCTGTACTGCTAATGTCGCCACTGTCATCTACCGGAATATCCTGTGTAGATAAAACCACTAAATTCGGCACAATGGGATTGCCCACCAAAAGTACAACGCAGCTCCGGCAAAGCCTCATAGGGTGCTCCTGTGGCGTTAATGGCTCCCCCTAAACGGGATTGCAAACGGCTGTGCTTACCTCCAGGCATCGACTTTTGTCTAACGTCTCCACAAATAAATTCCCAAGCAGGTGACGTTTCAATCTCTGGCAGAGCCAAAAACTGTTTGAGCGTTAGAGGATTTGAGACAGCAGCGACCATAGTATGATTTGCCTCAGGTTACTCACCATTCTAAGGCAGTCTATAGATGACTTGGTTCGAGAGATAGTGAAAGACCAGAAAACGTTGGGTGAGCGGAGTCGAACCCAACTATGGATTAATCTGACTCAAAATCGTCTGATCGGTAATCTTTGTATCCGCCGCCAGCAAAAACGCTTTGATCAAAATCATTGTCATCATGAATGTTGTCTCAATTAACCATCTACTAGGGGAACCAGCTTCATAAAGGTGACCGCTGTGTCGGGGCTAATGGTAATCTCCTCTTATAGTTCTGTGACCTGTTCGTTATCCACCAAAATGATGAAGCCTTTACTTTGAAAGGTGTTCAGGGCTTTTTCGGACTGTGTTTCCCAGTTAATCTGGTGGGGGTTGCGCAGTTTGTAACCATTAAGTGTTTGTTCTGTTTCGGTGGGTTGCACCAACCCTTTGAAAAACTCTGGCTGTTGGGCATTAAAGTCTTTCACTTCTTAGTAAACCTGACTACGGATCAGCTCGCGCACCGTAATTTGTTCGGTTAAAAAATCTAGGACTAACACCGGACCGTCGTCGCCTAGGGTATTGGTATCGTGGATATTTAAGCGGTTTGTCATGGATTTGAGGGTGCGATCGCAAAAACCATCAGACCTGTAATCAGACCTAAAAGCAGCTTACCCAGTTCCTTTTTCTAGCGATCGGTTGTGAAGCCAGCGCCATCTTAAGCCACCAGTTCCTTAAACCAGTTGTCCTGCCAAATATCTTCAAAACTCTCGTCTGCCTGGGCCTCTTCTTTGTATCTCGGGTCAATCTGCACTGCTTTTTGCAGATTCTCTAAGGATTTATCGGTCTCTCGCTGCAGCGCGTAACAAACCGCCCGATTGTAATATGTCTTGGCATAGCCCGGATTTAGCTCTAGCGCTTTCTCAAAACTCTTAAGCGCATCCCGGTCTCGGCCCAGTTTTACCAGCGCCAATCCGCGATTATCCCAAGCTTTGACCAAGTCTGGCTTAAACCGAGTGGCTTGCTCAAACGAAGCCACTGCCTCTTCAAACCGTTCTAGCTCCAGCAGCGCTAGTCCGCGATTTAGCCAGGCGACACCGTCATTTTCCTGAATTTTGACCGCCTTATCAAAGGATTTAAAGGCTTCTTCGGCCTGTTGCAAAATGCCGTAGGCGACACCGCGATTGACCCAGGCTTCGTGGTAAGTGGGGTTGAGGGCAATGGCCTTATCAAAGGAGATAATGGCCTTTTCTCGCTGCTTGAGACGGCTGAGCACCATGCCTTTGTTCAACCAGGCCCTGGGGTCAGTATCATTCATGTCAATTACCCGCTCAAAGGTGGCCAGGGCGTCTTCATAGCGGCGCAGTTCTCGTAGGACTAACCCGCGCTGATACCAGGCGTCTTGACGCTGAGGGTCTAAGTCAATCACTTTTTGTAAGGCCGCTAGGGCCTCATCCCGACGCTTGAGCTGGCCCAGCGGTTTGCTACGGGCTAACCACAGCTCGGCATTACTAGGCTGAATTGCTAAGGCCCGATCATAGGTGGCAATGGCATCTTCTAAATTGCCCTCCTCAATCTGGCCTTCAGCCTCAGCCACCAGCTCATCAATGGTTTCAAATAGTTCAGGGCGGTTGGACTGTAGCCGCGACAGTCGGTCGGTTAGGCTTTGCAGCTGAGTCTGGGCCGTGTCCACAAAGGAGTCGGCTACATATTCGGGAGAAACTTCCCCCAGCTGACGCATAATCTGGTCTTTTTGGACGTTGGCTTCGGTCTGTAAATCCTCTAGCTGTTGGGCAAAGCTTTGTTTGAGTTGCTCTAGGTCTGCGGCAGAGGCAGACTGCTCGCCTTCAAATTTGGCTTTGAGGTCGTCTAGGGCATTGGCAAATCGTTCGGCAATCACCATCAACCGCTGCTGAGCTTCCTGCTGACGACCACGGGCGGCCTCGGCTAGCTCACTAATCTGATCACCCAGGTTGGCGTCAAATTGATCCAGCTTGTCGATCACCACATCACGTCGGCCAAAGACCACATCGCGGACTTCACCTAGCTGCTGGGTAAATTCACCCTCTAGACGGCGCAGACTTTGAAAGGACTGCTCTTGTTGCTGGGTAATACTGGACTGCAGTTCGCTCAGCTCACGGTTAAAGGCACTGGCAGCGGTTTCAATGGTTTGCAATGTGCGAGCCTGCTGATCGCCAGATTCACTTTGCAACTGATTGAGCTGGTTAGAAAAGCTATTGGCCGTCTGCTGCAGCGCGCGAAATGACTCGTCTCGTTCCAGACTCAGATCAGCCTGCAGCCGGTCTAACTGATTTTTGAAGTCAGCGGCTACTTGATCCATATCGCCTAGCAACACCCCTTTACGGCCCTCAACATCGACCCTGAGGGTGGCAAACTGGGTCAAAAAGTCGTCGGTGGACTGGCGCAGCTGCTGCATCAAGTCGGCCTTACGACTTTCGGTGTCGTTGCGCAGCTGTTGAAACTGCTGCTGCAGATCGCTGACTGAGTGTTCGATGGTTTGTAGGGCCAGTTCTTTATGGCCTAGGGCGTTAACCTGCATCTCGTTGAGCTGCTGGGCAAATTCTCCCCGGTCCTGCTGCATGTCTTTGACGATGCTGTCGCGCTGCTGCTCCAGCTGACTTTTCATAGACTTGCGCAGATCGTCTAGCTGGGGGCCGATATCTTTTTCTAGGTTGGTTAGTTTCTCTAGCCAGCGATCGCGCTGTTCGATGGTGTCTGCCTGGAGGGTACCAATCTCATCAGAGAAAATAGATTCTTTGCGTTCTAGTTCATCTAAATAGATGCCCTGACGATGGTCGGCAGTGGCTTTGAGACCGGAGAGATGATTGTCCAGGGTGGCTTGGGCACTGTCTAACCCCTGAAATACAGACTGTTGCTGGCGGCGGGTGTCTGCCTGGAGGGTTTGCAGTTGCTGAATAGCGGTTTGTTTTAGAGTGTCTAGCTCTTGGAGAAAGTCAGTTTGGGTACTGCCCAGGGACTGGCGAGCTGTGTCCAGCTCAGTTTGCCAGTCTTTAACGGTCTTGGCCTTGAGTTCAGTAATATCGGCTAGAAGTTTGGTTAAGCTATTGCGCTGAGTGGTCAGGTCCTGTTGAAAACTGCTGGAACGCTTTACCAGTTCATCAGCCCGGTCGTCGGCTTCTGCCAAAATGGTGTCAATTTTAAGGGTGGCTGACCGGACTTTACCTTCTAAGTTTTCAATTTCATTGAGCTGCCCCAGAACGTTTTCGGTCACTTTCTTAGTGACTTCGTTTTCAACAGCCCCCCGCATAACCCAGAGCATGGCCATACCCATACCCAGCAGCAAAATCAGAGCACTGATCAAAACGATTAATAAAACAACGCTCCAGCTAGCAGTGTTGCTGTTTTGTTGAGGTGCAACGGCTGTGTCTGTAGGTGAAGCCGCCGTTTGAGCCAGCCCTGGTTGGATAGGGCTACACATCAGGATCAGCATGAGGGCCAGTCTGGGCCAGTTAGCAGATTTTGATGGTGCGCTCACAGTCATAGGGGCAGGAGTGGGGCATTTAGACTGCTCATAGCATACCTGAGCTAGTGCGGCTTGCCTTGGTGTTTGGGGGGAGATTATGGGCGGATTCCCTGACTTGGCGGTTCGGTTAAAATGCCGTCACTCTGTATCCTGGCTCAAAGTTATCTAGATGTGCAAATTTCATCCAAAGATCTAAACGTCGAGAGGATAACCGTCGGGGTCGATGGTAGTGCGATCGCAAATCGCCCCGCCCAGCTCCACATGCTGGGCTCGAAATAAATTGACGCCCCGGAGGTCGGCTTTGAAAAACTGAGCCTTGGTCAAAATTGCTCGACTGAGATTGACTTGGCGTAGATCGGCTCCAGTAAAGTCAGCCCCCGTCAGATCAGCCCCATAGAGATTGGCCTGTTGTAAATTGGCCTGGCACAGTCGGGCACCCCGCAAGTTTGCAAACGAGAGCATGGCACCTGTTAAATCGGCGTTGGAAAAATCAACGGCCTGTAAAAAAGCATTGCTGATATTCGCCCCGGCCAAATTTACCCCGATCAGTCGACCTCTGCTTAGTTTGGCATAGGGCAAATACGCTCCCTGCAGCTGGGCATAGCTGAGGTTGCAATTGCGTAAATCGCAATCAAATAAATCAGCCGACTCTAGCACAATGTCCTGAAAGTCACGTTTCCCAGCTTGGTAAGCGGCTAAGAATTCATCAACTGTCATACACTTATCTACGTCAAAATAAATCAGATACAGCGAGGGGCAGCCTATCGGCCAACTGAGCTTAACCCCAAGTGCCCTGGGTGACCGGAGACAATATGTTACAGAATGTAAATTACGATACATATCGTAAAAAACGAACTTTCTTAAGCGTCACTTAAGGTTTTTTGGGGCATCCTCCTCCCTACGCGTTGATCACGCTGATTCGATCGACAGCTGCCATTCAAGCCGCAATCCTTAACCATGACTGAGGCCTCGCGTTCCCTTGCCCACGAGTATCACCAACGCACCAAGTACTTTCCTGATGCCCTGCCCCAAGGCACTTTAAATTGGGCCGAGCAGCCTGAGGTCTATAAAACCTATCCGCTGGGTAGTCGGTTTGATCTCCAGGGGTATTTGGGGCCAGTGGAAAAGACTGTTGACCAGTGGTGGCAGCGGCTATCGCAGTTTTTATTCCACAGTTACGGGCTGACGGCCAAGTTTACCAGTACGGCTGGGGAGACGGTATACCTACGCTCGGCTCCGTCGGCCGGTGCCCTCTATCCGGCAGAAATTTATTTGATTTCGCGGGGCACCTCCCAGCTGCCGGCAGGACTATATAACTACCAGGTTAAAACCCATAGTCTGGTGCGGTTTTGGGACAATCATCCATGGCAGCGACTGCAGGAGGCCTGTTTTTGGCATCCGGCCCTAGAACATACCCATCTGGCGGTGGTGACCAGTGTGGTATTTCAGCGTTCGGTCTGGCGCTATCAGGCTCGTGCCTACCGTCGAGTGTGCTTGGATACGGGACATCTGTTAGGCAATATTGAGCTAGCGGCCTCGCTGTGTGACTATCGCCCCCATTTGATTGGGGGGTTTGTGGATGATGCGGTCAATGATCTGCTGTATTTACCCCAGGACCAGGAGGGTGCGATCGCAATCCTAGCCCTGGCAGATTTGCTCCAGGTGGAGCAAAACCTGTCCCGTGGCTGTACGGCCTTGCCCAGCGATCTACAACCGTCACAATCGTCTGATGCGGTACTTGAGGATGATTGTTTGCTGGGGGCGCTGCACCAGGCCAGCAAAATTATGCCCCAGCCTGATCAAAGTTTGGAGCAGGCTCAGTTGGATCATCTACCCCAGATTCCTGGTTCTAAGGCTGATGCTAAGTACGCGTTTCCCTTTGGCAATCATGCCAGCACGGTGGTGACCCCCATTGCCTGGGGGGAGGGTCTGGAGCATTTAACCAAAGCAATGCTGTACCGCCGCTCCACCCGGCGCTATCGAGGGGCGGCGATTTCCCTCGATCCCCTGCGGCAACTGCTGGACTTTACCTACCATCCCGAACAGTATCGAGACCAGGGGTTCGATGCCCAGCCTGACTATTTTGATCTAAGTCTGATTCAAACGTTCATCGTGGTGCTAGGGGTCAACAACCTGGATACGGGTTGCTACTATTACGATCCGGCAGAGAATACGCTACGGCAGGTGCGGTTTAAGCATTTTCGCCGGGAACTGCATCACCTTTGTCTGGGGCAGCACCTGGGCCGAGATGCCAGCGTGGCTATTATCCATACGGCAAACTTAAAAACGGCCATTGAGCGCCATTGCGATCGCGCCTACCGCTACCTCCACATGGATGCAGGCCACCTGGGGCAGCGGCTTAACCTAGCGGCCACGCGGCTGGGGCTGGGGGTAAGTGGCATTGCTGGCTTCTTTGATGACCAGGTGAATGATGTGCTGGGAATTCCAGAAGATGAGGCGGTACTGTATATCACCACCGTTGGGGTCCCTTAAATGCCTCCACCCCCCCTGACACTGCGGGCGATAGCTGACATATCCTCATCCCCGAAGCCCATGGCAATTAGCCCTGTTTCGATCTGTTCCACATAGGCAGCCATGGGCAGAGGTAACCCCAGCTCGCGAGCCGTTTCTAGGGCAATTAGCAGGTCCTTGCGATGCAGCCGCATGCGAAACCCCAGGGGATAGGTATTGTTCAGCATATTGCTGGAACGGTTGGTAAAAGCCCAGGAACCAGCCGCGCCGCCGCCCACTGCCTGGACAACTTTGTCCATGTCTAGACCGGCCTTCAGCCCTAGGGATAGGCCTTCGGCAACCGATAGATAGGTTCCCGCCACCACGATTTGGTTAATAGCTTTGGTGGTCTGTCCAGCCCCGATGGGACCAACGTGGGTAATGGTTTTGCCCATGGCCTGGAGCACAGGCATGGCGATGGCAAACTGGTCAGCTTCACCGCCCACCATAATCGAGAGGGTGCCGTTTTGCGCCCCTTCTGAACCGCCAGAGACAGGGGCATCTAGCATGGCAATTTGCTGCTCTGCCAGACGGGCAGCTAGGGTGCGGGTGACCGTGGGGCTAATGGTGGACATGTCGATGACCAAACTGCCAGGTTGACCCCCAGCGATTACTCCTTCAGGGCCGAGAACAACGGCTTCTACATCGGGGGTATCGCTGACGCAGGTGATGATGATTTCGGCCTCAGCCGCTGCCATGGCCGGGCTGTCGGCACGTTGGGCTCCGGCATCTACTAGGGGAAGTTCGCGATCGCGACTGCGATTATGGACGTTCAGCTGATGCCCTGCCGCTAGCAGATTCAGAGCCATGGGCGTGCCCATCGTCCCAAGGCCAATAAAAGCAACCTTCATGGCATAGTCTCCTCAAAAAATAGGAATTACGACTTTTTGAATAAAAGCTCCCAGATAAAAGCTCCCCAGCAAAATTGCCAGGGAGCCATATATGTGAAATATCTGGTTGTTTGTTTAAAACTGCACTAGGCGATGCTAGTTAACTGCCAGCACAGGGGTCAGCTGCACAGGGGTCAGCTGCACAAGGATCAGCTGCACAGGGGTCAGCTGCGCAGGGGTCAGCCGCACAAGGAGCTGCACAGGGAGCAACTTCTTCAGTAGTTGCTGCACAAGGATCAGCTGCACAGGGGTCTGCACCGCCACCGCCACAACCAGTCAAAACACCAACACTCAGCACAGAAGCAGCAGCTACAGCTGCCAAATAATTAACTTTCATCAGAAGGCTCCTTTTAAAGCATTGAACAGATAATAATGCAGCCGAAACCAAATCGACAAATTAATCCATCAACAATTATGGACCTTAAAGCTGAGTTTTGTCTAAATTTTTCCTGAGAAAAGAATTTCGAATAAGCCGTCGGTCAAGAATTTTATCTTTGAGGCCTACTCATCAGCGCTGGGCGTCTGACACTAATCGGAATCCAAACAGAATATGGCGATAGGTAGTCGGTCGTCCATGACGGTAGGCTGCCCGACAAAATCCTGGTAAATCATCCCAGGCACAGCCCTTCATAATGGCCCGTTCCTGGCTATCTTGGGTATACACCGTGGACGTAAACTCAAAGACGTTGCCCGCCATATCCTCCACCCCATAAAAGCTTTTGCTCAAGGGATAAGCCCCAATTCGACTAGTGCCTTCTGGTCCATTTTTCTGCCAGTTAGTCGCCTGGGCTTGCCAATCACTCCCCCAGGTAAAGTAGCGTCCGTCTGTCCCCCGCGCCGCTTTTTCCCACTCATCTGCTGTGGGCAAACGATAGGGAATATCATCCTCTTGGCTTTTCCAAGCAGCATAGGCCAAGGCATCTTTTTGAGAAACTAGTACAACCGGGTGCTGAGCCTTACCCGCCGGGAACTGGTAGCCTCTCCAAAAGTAAGGTCGTAAATCCTGATAGGAATGCACCAGCATATTTTGCTCTTGGTAGTTTTCCGCCGTGATACCAGGCTGGTGATATCCCGTCGCCAGGACAAATTCTTGATATTCTTCGTTGGTCACTAAGTTGCGATCAATGCAAAAAGCAGCCATGCGCCGATTGCCTTGATCAGGTTCAAAATCAAACCAACGCTGCTGGCGCAAACGGGTTTCCACATCGGCAATTTCTTCTGGGGTAGTGGCTAAGGATTCAGCGGATATACGATACGCATAATCTCGCTCGGCTTGGTCACTGCCACCGACATAGCGTCCTCGTTCGACATATACAGAATCCTTGCTGCAGCGGGCATCTTGCCCCTCCTGAATGACGCCATTGCCCCCGTCTACTTGTGAATTAGCCTGGCCACACGCGGTTGCTAAAACCATGAGCAGCGTCCAGACTAACTGGGGACGAAGGTATTGTTTGAAACGTGAATTAAGCATGCGTACCAAAGGCGTTCCGAGGCATTACAAGAGTCAGGCGCTACGTGAAGAGTTCCCTAACGTTGGCACCATTTGCTCTGTTAATCAAACTAGTTGGCGATTGAAAGATTTGCAATCTTGGGTAAAAGTTTATCCACAGCCAAAGGTCCATCTATAACTAATGTCTGCTGTGGATGCATTGCTGTTCCAAGATGAGACATTTCTTTCGTATAACTTTGTTAAAGTTAGGCGGTATTCTTGATATTCGCTCGTGGCGATATCTCCTGTCCATCTGCCCCCATTTGCCTATGACAAACCACAACTGGCTAGTTAGTGACGACGGTCAACAAACTACATTTGGCAATGCTGATGTTGACGCCCCCGAGCGAGTCTATCGACTCTATAGGTTTCTGACGGATTTAGAGGATATTCTAGAAAGCGAGAGTGACGACAGTCTTCGTATTCAGAAAATCACCCCCCTCGTCCGCCAGCTGCTTACGAGTTCCTACTGGCTCCAGATGGAGTTTGACCAACCGTCACCCAAAACGGGTTGGTCTGTGAAATTTTTATACCGAGAACATAAATTCCCACTGACGGTGCAAATGGTGGCCTGGGCCCCTGGCCAGGCGTCAACCATTCATAATCACGCGGCCTGGGGAATTGTTGCCCTGATCGGGGGCGAAGAAAAAAATCATCTTTGGCGACGATCGCCAACGGCAGATCAGCCCCATCGCCTAGAGTCTGCAGGAGAGCAAATTTTGGTCCCTGGCGATATTATCGGGTTTACATCCGGAGCCATTCATCGGGTAGAACCCTTGGGAGATGAACCCACTGTTTCGTTTAATCTCTATGGAGTAACGGATTATAAACGCCGCTATCAGTATGATGTAGAGAACCATACAGCCAAGTTATTTTGATGGTGGCGCTGCTGATCCTCGGTGTGACGTTATTTGCAAATTGTTGGCCAAGAGCACATTTCACAGATCGATTTATTCCTCAAAATCAGCAACGGCTTAATTCTTCTCTCACCCATTGAGCATACTCTTTAGTACTCTCAACTATCGGCACAGCTATAATTTCAGGTAACTCATAGCTATGCTGTTGGATGACTTGGGCCACAATTTGTTCAAATAGCGTTAAGTCGGTTTTAATCACCAGCTGGTATTCAGAATCATGGTGAATCGTTCCTTGCCAGCGATAAATTGACTGTATGGGTTTAACGGCAACACAAGCCGCCAATCGTCCATCAATCAGGCTTTTTGCAATTGTCTGAGCTTCAGTTTCAGAGGCTGCGGTCACTAGTACCAGACCAAGTTGGGACGGTAAAGTCATCGTTTGAGGTAGCAGAGAAGCCTGGAATTATCTAACTAAAGTTGACGAAAATATACCCATATAAAAATTTGAAATCGTTGCTGGTGAATGCTTTGGCATGGGATATAAGGGTAGAGCTATTGGCTGTCGCTGAGAAGATATTCCCGTTGTTTCTTTCGAGCTATCTGTTTGTAGCGGGCTAGTGATAATAGCGCCTGTAAGATCCGCTTGGTCGACGTTGACTCGGCTGAGATCGACATCTTCAAGGTTGGCTCGCTGTAGCTGAGCATGCCGTAGGCTAGCGCCTACTAGTTGAGCCTGTTTAAGATTTGCATGCTGTAATTGGGCATAAGCAAAATTTGCAGCCGTGAGATTGGCCTGTTGTAGATTGACCCCTTTCATGTGAGCTCGGGAGAAATTAATCCCGTCTAACTCTCTGTTACAAAAGTTAAGGCCATTGAGCCGGGCCCCTTCTAGATTTGCCCCCTTGAATTGCACAGCGGTAATATCTGCACCATATAATCGGGCATCACTGAGATTTGACCAAGCAAAATTGGCACCGTTTAATCGAGCTTCTCGTAGATTAGCTCCCGGTAGAGCTGTGCTGCAGAAATTAGCACAGCGTAAGTAGCTTTGACGCAGGTTAACGTGAGCTAATTGGGCACCGCTGAACTGAGCATGGGAGAGATCGGACTTGACCCAAAATGCACCGCGACCATTAACCTTGGTAAGATTGGCCCGACTAAAATTGCTTTCACTTAATTTGGCAAATTGCAAATTGGCCCGTTGGAGCTGGGTTTCAACAAATTGCCCTTTAGTGAGAAAGGTGCGGCTAAGGTTAGCTCCAGTCAAATTGGCTCCTGACAGATCAACATTTACTAATATGCAACCTGACAAATCCACGCCATTGAGGTTAATCCCCTTAAAATTTCGATGTCCTGATTCATACAAACGCAGGAACTCATGAACTCTCATCACAGGTTATAGGACCTTAGTGTTTGACTAAATCACTGCCGAAGCTGCCTGAACAGGCACGCTAATGACATATCTTTATAGGGTAGACGGCACGCCGTACAATAGGTGAGATGGTTGACGTTGGTTGATATACCAACTTAAAACTTAAGAAAGTCTGCATTTTCAATACATTGCAATTTTATGAGTATGCCCCAAGAAATCGCTGTAGCTCCTTTCTTCACAGGGCAGTGGCAGTTCTTGGTCTTAGTAGAATTCTTATGGTTGGGGTTTTTTACCTATAGAACTTTGCTGTCACCCATGAATGCACCAGGCACATTAAAGGTGATTCGGCAGCAGCTAATGGACCGATGGACTGTCTTCAATCGACGTAGTATCTATTTGCTACTTTTACTGAGATCTGCTCTTAATCTGTCTTCTTGTCCCACGGTGGTGCATTCAAGAAAATGATCCAGTTTGCTGATACTTCCATCGAGAATCTATGGACCGCTGATCAGTGGACCTATATCCGTAAGAATACTGGCGAATGGCATGGCTCATTTATTCAGTTCTCCCCGGAGGCTGACTGGGTTAGTGATACCCCAAGTGTGCTTACCCTGGAAGAAGATCGTCTCGACCAGCATATGGTTTTGGTGTTAAAACGTACTCCCCAGGGTAAATCCACCCAGACGACGACACGAGAACTGGGCTACCCTGGTGCTGTTCCTTACATTTGTTTTTTCCCGACGGGGGCGTTCTCCCAAGGGGCGATGCAGCGGCGTCCATGGAGTAGTTTTGGCGCTGAGTTTTGTTTGCTGTCTGGCAATCGTCGCCTGCGATTAGTCCAGCTGTATAACGGTAACGCTAGTGGTGAGCACATCCTTGATTATGTGACGCTGATCCCAGAATATCGCCCTGGGGTAGACAACGCTGCCCATGATGCAGCCCGGTTGAGCATTGATACTCTTCTAGGCCCATGGCACGGAGACAGACTTTATCTGCCTGCAACAATGGACAAGCCCCAGGTTACCACCAGCCATTGGCAGGCTCAGCGTTCCGGTGCTGAGCTTATACTCTTAGGTGATAAGGAACTGCAGCAAAAATTTACCCCTGTTGATCAGTATCGCTGGCAGGCTGTTGATGATCTCAAGCATTTATGGCTTTTGCCTGGGGGGGTGAGCTGTACCGTTTATCCTCAGCTAGCGTCAAAGCATCCGGCCCAGATTGAAGTCTGTTGGTATCTGTCCGACCATCGGCGTCAGCGCATTGTGCGAGATTATGATGCTAACGGTAACTGGGTAGGAACTGCATTGATGATAGAAATGCGGGGGTAATTTGGGCTGGAGTGGGTGTGTTTTCCTCCCCGATGTTCCTTGCTTTGGTTTCGTTTGCCTTGTTTCGTCTATTTGGGTCGAGTTAGGTCCCGTTATCTAACTGGTAGCTTCTATCTTCATTGTTTTCTTTTATGTCTCAAACTCAAACGATTCTCCAGTCTTTGCCAGGTAATCCCTACGTTGGCCTCCAGCGGGCTGACGCCCTATGGCATGATTACCGCCACGGTAAGATTCCGACACCGACTGTGGTTTCTCCTCAAGATAAACCCTTAGGGACAGAGGCTTGCTCTTACGATGTGGTTATTTGTGGCGGCACCCTTGGAATTTTGTTGGGGGCTACCCTAGCACGTCGAGGCTGGCGGGTGGCCCTATTGGAGCGGGGTGTCCTCAGGGGACGAGAGCAGGAGTGGAATATTTCCCGTAGCGAGTTACGGACGTTTGTCGAACTGGGTCTCTTGAGTGAGTCGGAATTGGAGAGTGCGATCGCAACGGAATACAACCCCGCTCGGATCCACTTTGATGGAGGTGACGATCTCTGGGTCCAGGATGTTCTCAATGTCGGTATCGA
Organism: Cyanobacteria bacterium P01_B01_bin.77; assembly: GCA_039028535.1. Lineage (GTDB taxonomy): Bacteria > Cyanobacteriota > Cyanobacteriia > Phormidesmidales > Phormidesmidaceae > Leptothoe. The sequence continues at coordinate 80,527 of JBCCHX010000016.1, read as the reverse complement.
TCCGGTGTACCTGTTGGCCACTCTCAAGCAGGTTTTTCTGGCTGCTGGTGGCGAACTTTTAGAGAAAACATCATTTTCGACAGCTCAGGTAGCTCCAGATGGGGTTCTGGTCACGGCTGGTCAGAAATCGTTAGCCACTCGTTTGTTAATCGACACCATGGGACATTTTTCCCCCATAGTGCAGCAGGCTCGTCAGGGACAGTCCCCCGATGCCGTCTGTCTGGTGGTGGGAACCTGTGCCACTGGCTATAGCAAAAACCAAACTGGTGATTTGATTGCCTCATTCACCCCCATCAACCACCAGTGTCAATATTTTTGGGAAGCATTTCCCGCCCGTGAGGGCCGTACCACCTATTTGTTTACCTATCTTGATGCCCATCCTGAGCGGCTTAGTCTAGAAAACCTTTTTGAGGACTACTTTGACCTGTTACCCAGCTATCAGGGGGTTGCTCTGGAAGAGCTCACCTTTAAACGAGCCCTGTTTGGTTTTTTCCCAGCCTATCGGAACAGTCCCCTCCGGTTTCGCTGGGATCGGGTGTTGGCTGTTGGCGATGCCAGTGGCCATCAGTCTCCCCTAAGTTTTGGTGGATTTGGTGCCATGGTCCGACACCTGGGCCGACTGACCGATGGCATTGACGATGCCCTTAAACAAGATCAGCTAAGTGCCTCGGCCTTGGGGTGGTTACAACCCTATCAACCCAATATTGCAGTTACCTGGCTGTTCCAAAAAGCCATGAGCCTTTCTGTTAACCAGTCGTTACACGAGACCCAAATCAACACCTTACTGACCACTATTTTTCAAGACATGGCCGCTTTGGGCGATCCGGTTCTCCGCCCATTTCTCCAGGATGTTGTCCAGTTTGGGCCTTTGGCTAAAACCCTGCTGCGCACCTCTGTCTATCATCCTATGCTGGTTGCCAAGATTTTTCCCCAGGTTGGCATTCCAGCGGTCGTAGATTGGACCGGGCACTATCTAAGCTTGGCCGTTTATAGTGCCCTCAATCGGATGCTGCCGCCGACCGCAACAGACCGTGCGGGGAGCAGTGCCGGTTACTACTGGCAGCGGTGGCGAGAGTCGCTAATGTACGGCAGCGGTGGGGACTATTGCGATTAATGTCTCTACACTTTTCCCAGGCTCAACAGCGATTTCGCCATCTGATTACTCAGCCTCGGCTTGATCTGGCCGCAACAGCGCTCTGCCCAGCACAGGAAGTTTATCCTGATCTAGACCCCACACAGTACTATCAACAGCTGGATGCCATGGCCAGCACCATCAGCCCTCAACTATCTGCCTACCCTCTCAAAACGATCCAAGCTATTAATCAGCAGCTCTATGTAGAACTAAAATTTAGCGGTAACCAAATCAACTACTACGACCCCGACAACAGCTATCTCAATCGCGTTCTAGAAAGACGGCTAGGTATTCCCATTACATTAGCTCTTGTGTATCTGGAAGTAGCTCAGCGTTTAGATTTTCCTATGGCGGGTGTGGGTATGCCAGGACACTTCTTAGTATGTCCGACAGTGGAAAACATCGAAGTATATGTCGATCCGTTTAATCAAGGGAATATCCTCTTCAAAGCCGACTGTCAGGCAATTTTTTACCAACTATATGGGGCTAATGCCGCTTGGAATACTGCCTATCTCAACCCGATCTCGTCCAAACTGCTGTTAGCTCGCCTGTTGAACAATCTGAAGCTGATCTATCTCAATCAGCGAAATTTATCCCACACATTAGTGATTCTCAACTATCTGCTGCTGCTATTTCCCAACGAATCTGGCAACAGCCGCGATCGCGGTTTGGTGCATTATCAGCTACAAAATTTGTTAGCAGCCCGTAGCGACCTGGAAACCTATTTGGCTCAGAGTCCCAATGCCACCGATCGAGACCAAATTTTGCAGCTTTTAGATAACATCACGGACAATCTCTAAGCCTGTCAGTTCTATTCTTTACAGGGAGCGCGTGTCAATGCTCTTTAGGAGATTGCTCCATCTCCTGCACCTCACCTTTTTCTGTACAATTTGAACCATTGCTTGTTCTAACGGTGGATTCTGACTATGGATGTGATCCCTGCCATTGATTTACTCGGCGGTCGCTGTGTGCGCTTATTTCAAGGAGACTATGACCAGTCTCAAGTCTTTGATGAAGACCCGGTAGCTGTTGCTTGTCGCTGGGCTGAGCAGGGAGCCTCTCGGATTCACCTAGTGGATCTAGACGGTGCGAAAGCTGGTAAACCTGAGAACTGGCAAGCGATTACCAAAATTGTTCAGGCCGTTGATGTGCCCGTACAAGTGGGTGGGGGATTACGCGATCGCAGTCGCGTACAGGCACTGTTTGATTTGGGGGTACAGTACGCCATTCTAGGCACTGTTGCCGTTGAAAACCCTGATTTGGTGGGAGAGCTTAGCACTGAGTTTCCGGGACGTATATTTGTAGGTATTGATGCTCGTGACGGCAGAGTAGCCACCCGAGGTTGGGTGGAGACCTCCACTGTTATGGCGGATGATTTGGCTCATCGGATGGGAGAGTTGGGGGCCGCTGCCATTATTTATACCGACATCAAACGAGATGGAACGCTTAAAGGCCCTAATCTAGAAGCTCTTAGAGAACTCGCCAGAAAGATTGATACTCCCGTTATTGCCTCAGGTGGTGTCAGCAGCTTGAGTGATTTACTGAGTCTGTTGGGGGTCGCCCCCTTGGGGGTGAGCGGCGTGATTGTTGGAAAAGCCCTCTACACCGGCAACATTGCCCTACCTGAAGCGATTAAAGCCATTGGTCCAGGACGACTTCAAGATGTTCCTCCCGATTTACAATCAACCCGCTGGGGGTAAACCAGTGGACAATTAAATAAAGAACAAAAAGTAGTTCATGAGAACTACTTTTTGTTCTTTAAAGGGAAGACTTGGTTCATAGTTAACAGTTTTTACTGTTCGATCCTCTAATTTTTAGAGAAAATCCCAATCATTCTTTTCTAAAAAAAAATCAGACAAGCAGGTTGTCAGGCTACGTCTTTGGAGAAGCAGGTAAATGGCCTGGCAGGAGTTTTAGAAACACTGTTCTTTAGAGGTTGACTTCGTTGAAACTGTTGAGGGAAGAAGATTTTGAGCGTTGCTGGGAAGGTGAGATTTAACCGTTTTGGTATAGCCAAACAGTCACTGTCGAGGGAGCTGCTCAGCAAATTTTTAGGTTGTTGGTAGCCCAAAGATAGTGCAAGTGATATTACTTTTTTATGTTTGGGTATCTTTTTTATGGCAAAAACTTGTTGAATTAGTGGTATATCTCTGTAGAATTAAAGAACAAGTGAGATTACCTTTCTCAAATATCACTCCATTCATTGCAACAAAGTGAGGTTTAACCCAATATGGCTACCAATGTCCTTGATCAGCTCAAGGAAGTTGAATCCCAGCTTGCTTCTCAAGTTGAAGCATTAAGCGATCAGCTCTCCGCCGCAGAAAAACAGCGTGAAGGTCTCCAGACTGTTATCAATCTATTCCAGTCAACCGGCAGTACCAATGGTGTTGCCGCTAGCGTGACTGAAATTCTAACAAGTGCTGTTGCTAGCGCTGGTGTTACAGAAAGTAAGCCTGAGCCAGCTCCTGCTAAAAAGCCTGGTAAAAAGCGAGGGCGTAAACCATCTGCTAAAACAGCAGAAAAGGCAAAAACTACTACATCTAAAGCTAAAACGACAAAAGCCAAAGCCGCTGCTGAAAAGGTGACGACCACCCGCAAGCCCCGTGGAGGCAAATCTCCTAACTGGCAGCGTTATGTACAGGATCCCTTCCGCAAGACTCCTCTGCCCGATGTTGTTGCTAATATTTTGAAGGCTCAGCCTGATGAAGCGTTCAAAATTGCCGAGGTTATGGAAGCTATTTTCAAGAGTGATATGCCCAAGGCAACGTTCTTAAAAGCACGCAACCGAGTTTCTAACATCCTGTCCGCTGGAGCCCGTACTAGCGAATGGTACCGTGGTCGCGGTGGCAAGTACAGCATGAGTAAAAAGGCTCTGACCTAGAAGTTAGTCCATGACTTGTTTAAGCATTTCTTGAGCAAGTATTCTGTGATATTCACAGACGATATCCATAACTGCAAGAAGCTCCTGACATAGCAAAAGCTGATGGGATAAGCTCCCAGCAAGCACTGTGTCGGGGGTTTCTTGTCTTTATAGAGGTATTGATGGATAGAGGTATACAGGGGCGTATGCAGCGTTCTACTCACGCTACATTCACATAAGATATTAATGAGGCCATAAAGTTTTGAAAGTTTAAGGCTTTAGCGTATGGAAGGTGTCTTCCTTCCTAGGAAGCTTAAGCAAAACCCTGTGGTTATTTTTATGATGTTAACCAGGCGCACCAGTGTTCCCACTGAGGTGTATGGTTCATAGTTGGTAGCTTAAGCACTGTCATGCCTTCACTATTGTCATCCCTGTATGAGCTGAGTCATAGTTGAGATAACTCAGGGGAGTTAACGACTTAGTTATGATTTCAATGGAGTCTAGCGAGATAGTTCGTTTCTACAGGTGCCCAGGCGATTGTAGCCTTATTTTTTATGGTTGATTTTTCAGTTGCTATCCGTCTTTATAATGGTGCGTCTGTATTGCCCCAAATTTTAGATGCCCTCAACACTCAGATTGTTTCTGATGGTCTTGCTTGGGAAGTCATCGTTGTTGACAATAACAGTACCGATGAAACGGCTGATATTGTCAACACATATCAGCGACGTTGGACTGTGTGTCCCCTACGGTATGTATTAGAAACTCGACAAGGTGCTTCATTTGCCCGTCACTGCGCCATTTTAGAGGCTATGGGGATATGGATCGGTTTCTTGGATGATGACAATATCCCTGATCCCCACTGGGTGCAGGCGGCCTATGAGTTTGGTACGGCCCATGCTCAAGCAGCTGCATTTGGTAGCCAGATTCATCCCCGCTATGAGATCACGCCACCGGCCAATTTTGACCGAATTGCTCCCTTTATTCCGGTAGTGGAACGAGATGAAGTCATTTGTTTTACCACTGGATGGCGGGCCATGAGCAATTTAGTGCCGCCTGGAGCTGGCTTGGTCATCTTACGGCAGGCTTGGTTGGACCATGTTCCCTATCCTTTGACACTGCAGGGACCCGTAGGGAAATCTTTGGCATTAAAGGGGGAAGACGTAGAAGCACTGTTGTACTTAAAAAAAGCGGGTTGGGAGATCTGGTTTAATCCGTTGATGCACATTGAGCATCAGATTCCCAGCTGGCGACTTGAACGGAGCTACTTGTTACGTTTTTTCCAGGGGATTGGTTTTAGCAAGTATGCTACTCGCATGGTGGGTATTGCAGGTTGGAAACGCCCGCTGTTGACACTGTTGTTTATGGGAAATGATGGTCGTAAGCTATGTTTACACCTGCTCAAACACTATCAACATTTGCAACAAGATGTGGTGTCGGCAGCCGAGCTACAGCTGCTAATCAGCAGCTTGTTGAGTCCTTTCCATACCCTAAAACAATCCTTGATGAGGCATAGTGCTCCTGGCCGTTCTCGGCCACAGGACCTGATATCGAGTGAGCCAGACAAGCAGGCGGCTAAATTATCGAGCTGTCTACACTCTAATGATTAGTGTTTGCCAATGCCCACGGTTTTAATCTATCGCGATCAGCTTTTGCCCTATTCGGAAACCTTTATTCCAGCTCAGGGTGGAAGTCTGTCGAGATATGGTGCTGTCTATGTCGGTAGCAGTCGATTAACAACCGGGTTAGATCACCAGAAAACGATTGTTTTAGATGAGATTTCTGCTTCCGGTCGGCTTTGGAAAGGGATGTATAAGGTTGCGGGTATTGTCCCTCCCCAGTGGATTAGGGCACTCAGGCAGCAGCGGCCTGTCTTAGTCCATGCCCATTTTGGGGGTGATGGCGGTTTGGTACAGCCTCTTTGTCAGCAGTTAAAGATTCCCCTGATGGTAACGTGCCATGGGTATGACGCGACTTGGGATACCCCTGGATGGGGCACCATTCGAGGTCAGGGTGATTTTTTTCGGACGTTGCTACTGCACAAACGAGATCGAGCACTAGCAACGGCGGATTGCATCATTGCTGTATCTCAATTTATTCGTGACCAGTTGGTGCACAGAGGCGGAGCCGCCGACAAGATTGTAGTGCACTATATAGGGGTTGATCGACAGCAGTTTCATCCTTGTGTTGTTCAGAGAGAGCCGATTGTGCTGTTTGTGGGGCGACTGGTGGAGAAAAAAGGGGTGGAGTATCTGGTGCGAGCAATGGTTGCCGTACAGCGTCAACTACCTGGGGTACGGCTGATGATTATCGGTGATGGGGCATTGCGATCGCACCTCCAAACCCTCGCTGATAAGCTCTCGGTCCGCACCCAGTTTCTAGGTAAACAGCCCCCCGATCAGGTGCGCCATTGGATGAACCGAGCCCAGGTATTTTGTGGCCCCAGCATTATTGCCCACTCCGGCGATGCCGAGGGCTTTGGCATGGTATTTGCCGAAGCCCAAGCCATGGGACTACCGGTTGTTAGTTTTGCCACCGGCGGGATTCCCGAAGCTGTTATCCATGGTGAAACAGGTTTGCTGGCCCCGGAAAAGGATATGGACCAGCTGTCTAAAAATTTAATCCGTTTACTAGCAGATGCTGACCTGAGGCGGCGTTTTGCCCAGGCAGGACAGGCCCACGTAGCCGCTAAGTTTGATATACGGAAGAATACGCAGAAACTGGAGTCTATTTATGACAATGTGATAGCTCAGTACACGGTCTAAGCTCAAGCCCTTGGTGGTTAAGGGTGTCTTTAGTTTAGGCACATTGTCAATGAATGTATGGATCCGGATAAAGGGTGTCTACCCTTGTATAAAAGGGAGTGATTTCTGGTCGGAAAATTAGCTGGCCAGAATGTCCCTAGTTCCTTTGTAGATCAGTGGTGGACCACTCTGCCTAGAAAGATAGGTCCCCGACATAGCCCCCAAACCAGGTGCACAGCTGTGACTTTGCACCGTTGACTTTGTCATTGGACGGAGGATGCATGTATAACTTTTATTCACCGGTTTTTCGAAAAGAGCGCTATCTTATCCTGACGAGTTTTAAGGTGATGTACTCTTTTCTTAAAAGTCAAAATTCCCTAAAGAGGGTTCTTTGGACTAAACGCACATTGCCCTTGGCCTGGAGTAACCGCTTCTTGGGGTACCCCTCAGGACTGCTGCTGTTTCGAGATCCAGAAAGCCGGTTCATATCCTACTTTCATGACAAGTTTCGAAAAACGCCGAGGAAGATGCTTGCAGAAAATTGCCTCCGCCCGGAAAATCTGCAGCATTGTCAGCGTCTATGGTTGGAGCACATTGGCATGGACACTGATAATGTTTCTGATTGTTGCCAAGCACTGCTAGAAACATCTTTGGAGTCTGTACTGGCGTGGTTACCGACTAGCTATCACCAAGACCCACACACACTTCCTCAGGTAGAGTGCCTATATGCCCAACGGCGTTGGATGAAGCTTAGGTTAGCCGTCAGCCAAGTTTTCCTAATTGATAATCCAAATGAGATGCAGGTGTTTGGTCAGCTATTGGGGCTAGATACGTCTCAAAAAGTGCATCAAACCCAGGGTATACAAGAGAATAGCGCCTTGAGAGAGACTGGGCGAAAAATCTTGAGACAAATATACCGCTCAGATTTTATCTTGTATCAGCAACTGAGGCTGACTCCGCTGTCTCAGCGTTCTGCAGCGCTAGAGGCTATGCTAACTACCCCGTTTCCCACTTTGAGGGTGCCCATGGGTTTAAGACGTCCTTTAAATAAGATGACTTGAGTCTGGGTTCTGTCCAGTGGTCTTGGCTAATCGTTGATTTGATAGCTAATTTTGTCAGTCTGATCATGGCTAACGGGCCGTTACGATTCACGGTCGGTGTTAATAACGCCCCTGACGCCTTTTAAGGTACGTCGTAGGTTTGGCACATTTGCAATCAAGTAGTCCACCCGTTTACGCCAGTCCTGAAACATTTGCTGGCGGGCATCAGGAAACGCCTCAAATAGACGATTGGCAGTGGCCAGGTCCTCGGCAGTGGTGGCTCGGTAGGCAGCAATGGCGGCATAGGTGTTCAAAATACTCTCTAGGATAGGGCGGTAATTGTCGGGACAGCTGTGACGCAGAGGCTCTGGATCCAAGAGCATGGGCCAGGGGGGCCGTACCTGTTGCCAGACCGCCAGATCCGAAGCTTCGGTGTGGTACCACATCAGAGGACGCAGGTCGCGGTAAATCGGGTAGTTAAGAATCACCTGGAGCCATAGATAAATGTCTTCCCCGTAGGTGCAGCGGTCTTTGGCATAGAAACCGCCAAAGCGCTTGACAATGCTGCGATCGCACACAATGGCCCCCGAATGCAGCACATCCAGGTTGGGTTTATAGTCCCCTGGCGATAGCTCCGGGGAGAGTTGCCACTGGCCCGACGTTAATCCTAGAGATGACAACACACTGCCCCAATCAGAACGGGTTTCACCACGAAACTGCCCGGTGGCACATAAAGCACAGTCAGCATGCCGTCTCAAATGCCCTAGGGCAGTCTCTAAGAAGTTAGGGAGCCACTCATCATCAGCATCTAGAAACGCAATATAAGGAGCCTTTGCCGCCTGCAACCCTCGGTTACGCGCACTGCCAGGACCTTGATTGTCCTGGTGAATCAGCCGAATCCGCTCATCTTCCATTGCCTGTACGAGATTGGGCCCATCATCTGTCGAGCCATCATTCACCACAATAATTTCATCGGGAGGATGAGACTGCGACAAAATTGAGACCACCGTATTTTCAACATAGGTAGCCTTGTTGTATAGCGGCACTACCACACTGACAGATAGCGACTCATGAATGGCTTCAAGTTGGGGCATGGTCTGCGGGAATGTAGTTATTTCGCTAACTGTGCTAAAGCGTTACAAATTTGCTGTCCAACAGCCGACCAGGAATACTGTTCCAGAAACCGCTTATAGGCATGCTCTGATAGTGTGTGAGCCGCCTGAGGTTGCTGCCATAGGCGCAGAATTGCCTGGACCATAGCAGCGGGGGATTCCCTTAAAAGTAAATGTTTCCCATCCTCTACGTCCAACCCTTCAGCCCCTTTGGGTGTACTAATGACAGGGCATTTAGCCGCAAAAGCTTCTAAAAGCTTGAGCCGGGTACCGCTGCCTTTTTGCAGAGGGACAACCATGACAGCCGCAGCAGCTAGGTAGGGGCGCACATCCTCCACCTGCCCTGTGACAATAATATGCGGATCGGCTTGGGCCGCTATCAACATTTCTTCGGTCGGATCACATCCCACTAATAGCAGCTGACAATTGCTATCGAGTTCCTTTAGGGAGGGATAAATCTGATGGAGTAAAATAGATGCCGCCTCGGCATTGGGCTGATAAGAAAATCGTCCCAAATAAATCAAGTTATTGGTATTTTTGCCAATAGTTTTAGATGGTGTTGCAGTCAACGTCTTTGAATGGACGGTTTCATAGTAATCAGGATTGACACCATTAGGGATGGCGTAGGCCGTTGTCTTTATATCTGGATATAGCTGGTATAAACGACGCACATCCTCCTGACTGCACATCCATACTTGATCAACAGCCTGAATAAAGCTTTGTTCGATTTGCTGTACTTTAGTCAGCGTTTGGGGTGTCATACTGTCCACCCCCTGATAGCGGCTGTCATCGCCTTCAACGTTATGGTTATCCAAAATTAAGGGACATCCCACCTGTTGCAAAATAGGCAAATAGCGATATAGCCAAATCTCTTCAACAATAATCAGGGTAGGATTATAGCCGCTAATGAGCTGGCGAAGGCGATTGGCAGCCTCTCGGGTATATAGCCAGTCAGTACGAGCATGACCAGTGGACCTTAGTCGCCAAAGGCGACGCTGGATCTTTTCCTCAATAGGACGAGACGATTTTGAGAGGTCATAATGCTCCCAAATGACAGCTAGCGGCAGCGAGGCTAGGTCGGCACACCCCTTATCAAGGGAAAAAATAGCCACCGACCCCTGTTGAGCCAAAAGATTAATATTTTGCCAATTCCGTAACGAGACCCCTCCACTCAAAGGGTAGGGCTTTGTCTGGACAAGAAAGAGAGTGCGGTGCTCTACTGGAAAGGCTCCTGCTTGGCGCGCAGTGGTCATAGATGCAAAGACTGGCCTAGCCGTCATCGGATTACAGATGTAATCATGCTATCGAATATGCTTAACTTGCAGTCGCTACTAGTGCTGGACAAGTTTCTAGATAACGGTGATAGGGAGTCGATTTTAGATAATCTACCAGCTCCCTATAGTTTTCGACAGAGGCTTGTAATGTCTGTGGTGAAACCTTTTGATACTGACTAAAGACAGGCTTGGAGTTAATTGAAAGATAATCGCAAATAGCATCAATCGTGGTTTGATGCTGGGCCTCACTGGCTAAGTTTCGTTCATAGGTCAGGGGCAAATGAGGAATATCTCTCAGCAAAGAGGCTTCATATTCCCACAGGCGCTGACTTTTTTCGATCCAATTAACCACTGTTCTTGGATTCACATAAATTTTTTCTTTTTTGAAACTTTTCGTCGTTCGGCTTTGGTGAAATCCAAAATTACGGGCACGAATGTTTGATATGGCATGGTTGAGCAGGTTTTCCCGTCTCAAATAAAGAATACGAACGCCTGACTGACTGAGTTCATATAAAAAATCTGAACCCTGGTGAATGTTTTGGATATCCCGCAGCTGATAGCTTAAAACTTTGCATCCATAGACTGTTTCACAGGCTTGAGTCGCACAGGCTTTAAGATATAGGTGTGGCCAAAGGATGGGCTGAGCTAAAATTTCACCATCGCAACAGACCTCGGGTAGACAATCCAGCAAACTGACAAGGGCTGTGCTGCCTGAGCGACCTCGTCCAAAAATAATAAATTGTTGAGATGCTTGATTTGATTTAGAACGGACAAAATTAAGATAAAGCTGCAGTTGATGCTTAAAAAGAGCCATTCAAGGTAAATCGCATCTGTTGGACGCCTAAAATTACTGAGCTGTAAGAGCTCGTCCTGATAATAGGACATTAGGCCGTGTAAGTCTAGATGGCAAGGATGCCTGAGTTAAAGAACATTGATTTTTAATTAAATCTCAGTGAATTATAAAGATTTAACAAATAAGATTGACTCTTAAGCCTTAAACCTGTAGAGGAGTATTATTTAAGACAATTATTCATCAATTATGGTTATTTTGTAGCGTTTTTGACCGATTTTAGCCCTGCACCAATGTACCTACCTGTTTGTCTGGGTCGCTGAGTTAATTGCATTTGCCAATGGACTAGCTTGCGATCAAGTTTTACCCTCAGCTTTTCTAGATTGAGACGAAAACTAGCATAGGAGCTGATGGGAGGGGTGCTGTTTGCATAGTAACCATATTGAGCAGCCTTAGGAAAGGTGAGCGCCTCAACAATCTCAACTTCATGGTTAGCCAGATTGCGTTGCCATTTAGAAATGGCGTTGGCCGAGATTGGCTGCAGGGCTGATTGGAGATGCTGAACCGCCCAGCCCTGGCGATTGATCAGAGGAGTGTTGGCTTCGGAACGGGTGGTCAACATATCGGTCGTATAGGTTTCTCCGAGAAAGTGACATAGTCCCTTCAGACACATCTCAGGCTGCTGTATTAGTTTTTCATACTGCAGGAGTCTGACGCGGGTATCTCTTTGCCAGTCTTGTTCAAAGCTGGTAAGACTCTCTTGCCACTGCTGAGCATGAATATGAATGTAGTTACTTGCCCAAGGTACTGTGTTAAGAGAGGCCGCCACCGCTCTTGGATCCCTGAGCATCCATATGACTTGGGCATTGGGGAACCAGGTAAATAATTGATGCAGATGCTGATAATGTAGGGGAGTTTTTTCACCCCAGCGAGGCTTATTGATAGTGTGAGCATATTCTTCTAGCCAGCCCGATAAAATATGCTGATGAGAAGGAGCGCCTTTGGCTAAAATTCGTTCTCGTGTTTGGTGTGCATCAATACCAAAATATGAGAACCGTTGACTGTTGCTGACAGCTTGCCAAAAACTGTCAAAATCTTGGGAACAGGAGAGATTGAGTGTTTTATATTGCCGTACCCAATAGCAGAGATAGTGGGTTTCAGGTGCGATCGCAATCCTGTGATGGGCCGATAGCATACTTGTTAATAGCGTTGTCCCAGAGCGAGGCATGCCCACAATAAATATAGGCATAGGCGCTAAATTTGAACTACCAGAAGAATGAAAGGTCACAGTCAGCTATTTAATAGTTTGCATAATCTATCGGCTACAGGGATGCTTTGCTGGCAGTACCGATCAATAGCAGACCCAAGCTGCTGTTGTGATTCCAGTCGATGCTCTAACAGATAGTCGAGGCGAGATTTCACCTGCTCTAGGGTAAACTGCTGCACCCAAACACTGTTATCCTGTTGATCAATTTCTGTCATAAAGCCTGATACTTTCCGATCATAGGCCGCTGCCAGTAGGGGCACACCTAAGCCCGCAGCTAGAATGAGCGCATGGAGGCGAGTGCCAATGATCACGTCAAATGTTTGCAGAGTATCGATTGCCTGTTCCACCGATGCAAAGGCTGCGTGTACAACGACCTGTTGACTATGAGTACTGTGCGCCAATACAGCAGCAATGGCCTCTTCGTCATTATCAGCGGGGCGATGCTGGGCAATATAACCGGGGGGATATGCCTGAAATGGCAGTAGTGAAACCTTAGCACCTTTGACTTCAATCAAATAATCTATAATCTTCGCCATTTCTCGATAAAAGCTGCTTTCAGCTGCCTGATCCAGTTCTGCAAGGCGGCCCGTGAGAGAGCGTATGGAAATGCCCACATGGGGCGCTGTCGCCACGTGCATAGTTGAAGACGTTGGAGCAACAGATGCGGAGTGCCTGGGCATTAGCTGGAGTGCCAAATCGCCCATGATATATATGGCACCGGTCACCCCCATCTGCTGTAGCTGTCGTCGAGATTGTTGATCACGAACGACAATTAGATCAACACGGTTTAGAGTTTTGGCAATGACAGCCTTGGTCTGAGGTTTCCAAACTTCTCCAACGCTAATGCCCAAAACAATGGTATGACACCCCAACGCCATGGCTCGTTGAAGCGGCTGTAGCCAAGTTAGTGCCACATTCCGTTCAGGTGAATCTCTTAGTAAGTCACCACCGCCCAAAATAAAATATTGGTGCTGCCACAAGGCGAGGGTGTGTGTGGCCCACTTTACCCAATGTTCACGACGACGACGAGGAAACTGATTTGGCAGGGCCACCACGCCATGGCGCATCACCGTATCCTCTGGGTCGTTGGAATAAACCGTAATGTGGTCAAGACACTGTTGACCTAAACAGCGTTTAAGTAAACAAAGCATACCAGCCAACATCGCTTCATCACCTAGATTGTGGTGGCCATAAAAGCCACAAATCAATAGGCGCCGACGTTTCCAGGAGACCATAGTGGTTAAGAGGTGAGGGTATTTAGAATAACAAGCTCCAGGTTTGAGATATCGGCTGCCACGCGCGAGTAAGAACTCCAATAGGAGCCATAAATCTTACTGGTTCGAGATAGCGTGTACAAATCAATGACAGCTTCTTGCATTCCCTGTTCGCTGTTGCGGCTAGTGGAGGTGAGCTGACTGATAATACGACGGCCAAACCGTTTGACTAGCGTTTTCTTTGTTTCGAGTGAATCTGACGCTAGATAAAAATTAGTGGTTTCATCGCGAGCAATCTCCTGCTCAATTGCCTGCTCGAACAATCTTAATGGACTGTGTTCACTGGATTTCACATGGTCACCCCGGCGAATGTGTAGTCCTATTGTGCGTTCACCAAACCCATCCGTCCGACGTTGAATTTGGCTTTCCAGAGCAGGAATCGGTTTGAATAGGGCATATGTATTGGTTGGGTAAAAGCTGCGATCGGTTAAGAGCATCACGCTACGATAGCGCGCAAGCATTGCTAATCGATCGTTTTTAATCAGATCAATTGCCTCCTCATGACCTACAACTTTTTGAAAGTTGGCTGTTTGAAAAACGTTAGCGGCTAAAACCAATAGGATTTTCTTAAGCTGAGCAGAGCTTTGAATTGTTTGAGGATCGATATACAGCGAGGTGATTTGAGGCGAGATGATTCGAACCTTGTCAAGTGGTTGAAACAATTTATCAAAAGGACATCTTAGCTGAGGTGTATTGTTGAGCCAGATAACATGCAGCTGTTTCTGTAATTTTTGGCTGAGCGTAACCGCAGAATCAATGGCCCGCATCCGATTACCTAATCCACCATGGGGCACTAAGGTTAATGTTGAGTCAAATCTGAAAGCCATAGTCGGTAATACGTGCTGTTTTCAGTCCCATTTTTGATACATACCTATAGGCCACCATCGCCATAGTACCCGCCCTCTCAAAGTTGTCCGACATCAAAACTAAAAGCCCCTTTAGCAAAGATATCTTTGCTAAAGGGGCTTTTTATAATTATGGACAGGCTTGATTAAGGAATCTCAATTTCGAAACGGAAAGCTCCTACCTCATTAGAATCAACATTGAGACCAGAAGCCGGACCTCCGACCACAACACCGCCACCGGCACCTACGCCCAATCCACCTACGGGTGTCCCCGATGGAAACGAGCCAGGGGCAGAAATACAAGACGGTTCCAATGGTGATAGAGGTGCCCTTGGAGATAGGGCACCAATATTAGAGAAGTTTAGAGCTGTCCCCCCGGTGGAGAGGGCTACGGGCTGAGCCAATTCCAAGCTGTCAGACTGTAAAACACTGGGGGTTTGTAACTCGTCGCACATCTCTAAGTTTTCAGCAGTCCCTAGTCCTGCATTGAAAAAGTAGATAGTGTACTCCACTAGATCACCGGACTGGAGAGCATCGGTAACATCAGGAAGGCCTAGAGGTAAAGTGCTACCCGATAGTGTGGATAACGTATTGTCGTTTATATCCCCAGTTTGATCATTAAACGAGCCAATATTCGGGATTGCCAGCTCCACTCCATTTCTCGTCACTCGAGTGATCCGCTTCACTAAGCGCACATCCGGTGAAAATCTAACCCGTGTGACCGTATTGTCACTACCATCATTGGTTGGATTATCAGGATCTCCTGGGCCGCCCTCATTGGGGTCTCCATCATTATCGGGGTCAACATCGGTGCCGCTATCCGATAGATCGCTGGTAGGATTTCCAGCCGCATCCGTTGCCGTCGCTGAAATCTGGTTATCGTACGGACCTGGTAGAGCAGGGGTAAGATTTGGGTTACTGGTATCGACATCAACAACTAGCTCAAATGTGCTGGTTGCTCCAACTGCTAATGTTCCTGTAGCCGTGCCTGCTGTATCTGCTAATAACGTTGTGTTACCGCCAGTAATACCGTCAAAGCCAGGGTCTGCAGCTACTGTAGTAGCGCCAGCAGTAAAGGTTAGGCTATCCACCTGGAATGTACCTGCACCATAAACGGTATCTAGCTCTTCATCTAGCTGCACCTGCTCCAAAGGAACCGTGCCGATATTGGCAACCACAATGCTATAAGTCACCCGAGCGGTGTTAGCACCAAAGCTTCCTGAGGGGTCAAGTACAGTCGAAACAACCTGTTTAGCGACACCAATCACAGGAGTGGGTGGCAAGATAACAGGAGTGCGATCATTCTCAGTGGGTCCTCCTCCAGGATTACCATCATTGGGGTCGGCATCAGTCTCAACGCCATTGTCTGATGCATCATCAACTGTTGCATTACTGGGGGATGTACCCACTGCGTCGATTTGATTAAAGAACGTATCAGGCGTTGTAACTAGATCGCTTTCAACTTCGACGGTAAATTGGAAGGTGGAGTTTTCGCCGACTTGGAGCGTCTGAGCAGGTGCCAGAATATTAATGTCTCCGGGAGTTCCGTCGGGGGCATCTGCATCAAAGTTGCCGTTGACATCCAACTGGACCTCATTGGCTAAGTTGCGAGGGGCGAATACTGGAGCACCAAGAATGATAAAAGCTCCCTCACCATAGGTATCATCCAGGTCTTCCGTGAGCTGAACGTTGTTCAATGTGACGTTGCCCAGGTTTTCGACCGTGGTTTCATACACCACCTCAAAGTCACCATCGGGCTGAGTTATGGCTGAAACAACTCGTTTAGATACGCCGATAGCAGGGGAGTCTGGAAACGTAACTGGGGTGGGATCGCCTTCATCTGCTCCACCAGGATTGCCATCATTATTGGGGTCGGGGTCTACACCATCATCAGATAAATCATTTACCTGGTTACCGCTGGTTGCGCCAGTACCGGATGCAGTGACCTGATTGTTATAGCCATTGCCGCCGTCGGCTGGAAAATCAGGCTGGGTGGAATCGACTCGGACTGTAACAGGGATAGTGGCACTAGCACCAATGGGTAGCGTGGAGCCCGCAGCTAGTAAGTTAGCGTCAGCGGGACCAGTGGCGGACACATTGTAGGCAGGGTTGGCGGTTAAACTAGCCCCCCCAACCGGTGTGATAGTGCCGATGGTAGAGGTAACAATATTGCCTGGTCCAAACGTTGGCCCCGGTGGAGTTAGGGTGGGGTCTGTAAAACTCTCAACCAGCTGCACAGAGTTGAGGGCTTCATTACCCAAGTTTTCAACAACAATTGAGTAAGTGATGTCAAAAATTCCGCTGCCTGGAGCGGTCTCTGTTGGGCCAGCTGCAACCTGCTTAGCGACACCGATTACGGGTGCAGTAGGAGTCACAGCAGGTGCTGTAAACGAAATATCGCCAATGGAAATAGCGTGGGAGGCAAAGTCTTGGGTGCCTGGACCATTGCGGAACAGGATTGAAATTGTATCGAGCGGATTGGCAAAGTTAACGGTTACGTTGCCTTCTTCAAAGTTACCAACGGTAGTAGCGTTATTGACTCCTGGCTGTCTTGGGGAGTTAGCATTTTGAGTCGGCGCATTGGGATTGTCACCTGCAGCAACACCCGTAATGGTGACCGAGTTTGGCCCTACAACTTCTTGGTTGAATGTTCCTGTGGGAGGTGGTTCACCTTCACTACCAGCTGTAATTCCAGCTACAGCGTTACCTCCCGATGTGGCCGAGATGACGATTTCGTCCTGCCAAGATACTGTCCCGCCATTGATGAGAATATCTAAATCATGTATTGGGAAAGAGGCGAGAGTAACATTAGTCGGGGTGGTGGTACCGGTTAAAAAGAATTCAATGGTAGCCGTTGCCTCAGCACCGTTCGCACCTGAGAGGGGAAGGAGCAAGGTCTCATTTGGGGGAAGAGGCCCAACAAAATCAGAATCACCCAGGTTGAGATTAGCATTAGGACTATTGGTGACGGCTCCTACAACCGTGACTCGCACATCTACACCGCTACCCCCCACATCGGCGTATGTGTTTACGGTTGTACCTGCAGGCCAATCAACGGCTTCGCCCGCAACCCCAGTTCCCCAATCTAGCGAGGTGGCAACCTGAGCTTGAGCTACGGGAGCCAGCGCCAATAGACTTACTAAGGGTAGGCTCCAGGCGAGGACACGCCCCAATACACCATTACTCTGTGCTTGCTCAACATGAGCTATATCAGCTGAGGAAAGGCCTTGACAGCGTTTTTTCTTTGAACGATTATGACAAATTTTCACGGTTGAGTTCTCTACTAATACTGACAGGTTGACAAGTCAAAACAGGCCTTATTCAAGCTGCAAATCTGTTTCCAAGTTTTCGTAGATAATGTCGAGACCACGCGTATCAGTGAAGATAAACTCAGTACGGCGATCGCGCGCATAGTCAATGCGTCCAGTGCCGCTCGATACCCGCTGCGTTTCACCAAAGGAACGAATGCGCATGCGTTCTGCGGCAATCCCCTGCTGTAGCAGATAGTTTCTTGCCGCTAGTGCCCGCCGTTCACCTAGCGCCTGGTTGTAGGCATTGCTGGCCCGAGGGTCTGTGTGACCCTGGAGTTCAACGGTGATAAAAGGATATTCCTGTAAGACAGAAATAATCTCATCCATGATGGCGGCGGATGCGGCGGTGATATCTGATTTGTCGAGGGCAAAGTGAATGTTGCGCGGGATGCGGAGGATTAAAGGTTCCGGTGGTAGCTCTGGCTCTGGTTCGGGGGGAGGATCTTGGGCAATTTCACAGCTAGGTAGTGCAGGACTTGTGGGCCCGTCTCCCAGGGTGCCAACGGCGGTAATGGCGGAGGGTTCGGAGGTGCCATAGGTATCGTCGGTTGCGATCGCACTCAACAATGTCCCTTCTGGTACTTCAACGCTAGCGCTAAAGCTACCGGTTTCATCAGCGGTGACGGAGGCAATGTATTGATTCAGCGCCCCGTAATATCCCTTGCGGTCAACAACGGTATAGATATCAATGGCAGTCCCCGGATCGGCCTTGCCGCTTAAAATAGCTTGAGCACCGCTAACCGGAAAGGTATAGCTGTCAAATTCAGGAGCGTTGATGGCTCCGTTGGCCGTATCCCGACGGCGCATCGAGGAATTACGCGGTGGATTAGGACCATCGGTACGCTGGAAATCTTGAATTCCGCTTTCATCGTTATGGCCCAGGTCAACACTGAGGCCATCTAGGGCTGCAAACTGGTTATCACGAATGATGTTGCCTTCGCCAAGAGGATAGGATGAGATCGCTACCCCCGGTCCCGGCTGATGCTGAATCACATTGGAAAATACTTCGTGACCGCTACCCATTAGATAGACCGCTGCCCGTCTAAATCGACGTCCGTTAAACCGAATGTCATTCCCATAAATTCGAGCTGACCCTTCCGGCTTAAACATAAAGACACCGCTGCCGTCGGTACCACACATCAGGTTGCCATGAATTTCGGCACCGTCGATGTTGCCATCCAGACGAATCCCATCGGGAATACCGGCCACACCATTAGTTCGCATTGTATTTTCGGTCACGTCCATGCCCATGGCCTGGGCACCGGTAATGATGCCGCTCCCCTCATGGAACTCAATCCGATTGCGCTGGATCACCGTATCGATACCGTTAAACACAAATACACCGAGGGCAGACATCTGTTCTTCAGGCGGCATTTGTCCCGATGGCGACATTCCCAACCAGCTATCTTCAATTACTACACCGACCGGAGCATCCGAATCCTCATCGGGACGCAGCGTTTGCCAGCCAGGGGGATTGGGTAATCCCGCATCCACAGGCGGTGGCAGGTGAGTAATAAAAATATCGGCAGGTGGAGTTGTCTCGGTAGAACGGTGTCTGGCCGAAAAGCCGTAGAGACTTAGCCCCCGCACCGTCACATCATCAGCCGTAATCGTTAACCCTCGGGGGACTTCAGCCCCCGCTGCGGGGGTCAGAGCAACCACTGGAGTGGGGACAGGGGTCACCATTGTATCTGTCGTCGAGAGCGGACCATAGCCGGGCTGGCTAGCGCCATCCACTAGTGTGCCTTGGGCCATCAGCGGTGGCAGCTGGTCAACTAGGGCAATGGTGGTGTCACCGGCCAGGCTGAAATTAATGGTGGGACTGGCCGCTGGGGTCACCCTAGCCCGCTCAGCGCTACTCAGGTCAGTGATCGGCAATGTGCCATTGACAACTTCAATCGCTTCTCTCAAAGTCAGCTCATCATCGGGTCGAATTTCGCCATCGCTAGCTGAATTCACAATGACTGTATAGGGTGTGGTTTCCTGAGCTCTAGCTGCCCCAGCGAATAGAGCCGACAGCGACAACGTCATCGCCAAGGTGGCTGTTCCCACTAGCTTGGATACATGCATGGTTGATTTCATTACTCCTCACCCCCGTCAGTTGTCTGTGTGACCTCAGCTGAAATAGGAACCTGACTGACCGGTTCGCTAGGCGGCGGCGAACTATCCGCCTCCACTAGAGACTCTTCTTGCTGCTCAGGGGCCACCTGTTGTAAGCCAAACTGATCCCAAAGCTCATTGACTTTGAACGTAACGCCTAGGTAAGGACCATCATCGCTGCGGTAACCGCTGCCCCCTAAGGAACGATCGTTGACGCTACCAAAGCTATAACCCACTCCGAGACGCAAATCCGGTGTCATGTAATACCCCGCTTCGAGGGCAAACCCGACTTCGTCATAGTTGGTCTCAGGCTGGGTGATATAGCGCACCTCTCCGGTGACATCCCAGCGGTAGGCAAAGCGGTGGGTGGCTCTAAACTGGCCTAGGTGAATAGCGTTGGTGGATGACACCCCCAGCGAATCCAGGTCAGCATTGGTCGCCCGCAGGGCATATTTGCCATAAAACTCCCAACGCCAGCTAGGGGCATAGATCCCCTCCATGGCCAGGGTGTGCTCCTGGATCGAATCCGAACCCGCCCCTACAAGCAACGTGTTGGGGGTACTGGATGGGTTGATGGCATATTCATAGCTCAACAGGCCGTTGAACTTATCGCTGTGGGGGTTGCGGTAGGCCAACCCCAGTCGAGCACTGGTGGAGCTATTGAGCCGATCTGTAATTGCCTGGTTAGCAAAGTTGGCATGTTCAATCCGGGCCAGGGTGGTCAGTGCCGAGGACAGCTTACCGGCGGCTGATGCCGTCACCACGGTATTGTTGCCATCTTCAGAATCCCGGTGTTCAAACCGGGCACTGGCCTGAAAATCAGAGTTATCGGTGTATTCCAGTCCCAACGTGTAGGTGGTGCCGCTGACTATGCCAAGGGACGCGGCTGACTGGCCAACAGCATAGGGTTGAAGCACCTGGGTCCCACCAGTAATGGAGGATAGGCTGCTGCCAAAAATCCGTTGAAAACCCAGGTCTGCATGGAGACCTGGTGCCAAGTTAATGCGGTGGTTGAGGCCCAGGGCACCCTGGCCAGTCATACCGTTGTTGGCTCCCAAGATGGAGTAACGACCCGTCAGGTGGGTGTTGTCGGTCAGGTCGTAGTTGACCAGCGCATCCACCGTGGTGAGGGCATCAGGGGTGACGTCATCGTCATGGAAAAAGCGCTGGGCAAACCGCAGAGTAATTTCTGGCAAGACATCCCAATCCACACCCACGGCAGTTTGACCGGGATAGGCTTCATCTTCATCACCCAGGGCAATATCTGTCTGGGCGCGGAAGGTTACCTTTTCAGCAAGAGGCCAGGTCAAACCAGCTGAGAGCTGACTCGATTCAATATCGGCACCGGTTACACGGTCGTTGCGATCGCGATACACCCAGTCCAAATTTCCCGTTAGCGCCCCAAACTGTTGCTGAACCCCAGCGCGGACTGTAGTGATGGAGTTATTCACCGTCGCCCCATCCGTCCGCACTAAGCCTGGATTAATCAGCTGATCCAACGTGGTCGGAATCAGGTCTTCATTTCCCTGGTTACGCTCGCGGTCAAACTGGACCTGTAGTTGAGTGTTTTCGCTCAGGTTATATCCCAGCTGACCACCCCACCGGGTTTGTCCCGCCCTAAAGCTAGTGGTGGCCGTATTGCGAAAACCACTGTCGGCTTCTCTAAAGTAGGCAGTTCCTGCCAGGTCAGGGGTAATGCTGCCTGTGGCCTCTACTCGAATGGCCGTACCGGTTTCATCAACAGTAGGGTTGTCTAAAGAGGAGCGGGCCAACTCAGCCACTAACTGACCGCTGTCCCCCAGCTGAATCAGGGCATCCACCCCCAACAGGCTAAAGTCCTGGGCTCCCTGGTCTTCAAAAATAGCCGAGGCTCCTACCCAGCTAGGCGACTCCAGACTGGTATCAAAGTTGTACTGCAGCCGTCCACCAAACAAATCACCGTCATCATCGTCGCCATCTATTTGGTAAGTGGCTACAATCCGGCGCACCAGGGCTGGCCCAAAGGGATTAGCATCCACCGCAGACACCGGACTGTTAAATAGAATAGCCCCGCGATCGTAGTCAATGGTGTAGTCTACGCCGCGCACCAAACGTACCCGTTCAATCACGGTTCCCGGTCGGTTGAGTTCTTCGACCTCAAAGAAGAGATCCTCACTGCCGGCTAGGACTAGCCGTCTAGAAAGAAAGTAGTAGCCGCTAGTGCCGTCGGGCACAATCGTGTCTCGCTGTAGCGCCCGCAAATTGTTGGCATAGAGCGCCGTTAGCTGTAGCCCGTTGGCCAGGGTGTAATTACCCTTAAAGCCGTGGAGCTGACGATTCAAAGCGGAAAACTCCTGGGAGAACCGAGAAAATTCTGCTGTATCGTAGTCGCCCCACATAAAGAAGTTGGGTTCATAGCCCACGATCTGAGAATCTTGCTCAAACCGCACATAGAAACTATCGATAGACGGTGTTAGGAAGTCCGTAGTGGAGCTATCACCGTAGGTTGGATAGGTCTGCTCACAGCTTTGTACATCCCGAAAAAGACGATTGTCATTACACCGTTCATTTAAGGCGCGATCGCTATTGAACGCTGCTGTCAACAGCCAATCACCAATGGTGCCAGTGGCAAAGATCCCCGCATCCAGGTCAGCTTCATAGTCACCGATATCGCCTGGATCTAGGAAATCTGCATAGCGACCCCAGAAATCTGTGGCCCCCGGTCCAAACCGAAAGTCAACCACACCCGCTACCAATGAGGGCCGATAAGGGGTGGTGAAATTCACCTGGGTGTAGCCGTCTAGCTCGGCCACAGGTTGCCGAGCCGTCGCCTCATCTTCTACTAAACCAAGCGCTTCACGGGCTGGAGCACTGGCTCGTATGGTAACGCTTTGAGCATCAAGGGATGACCGCAGTTCGACATTGAACTCCCCTTGACGAGCCAATACTTGAAACCCACTTCGGTCAATATCATAGTCTGCCCCAATAAAGCTGCCTGCTGAGGTGGTGAGAGTGACCACCACGTCCTCTTGCACTGGTCGTCCAGAAGTATCCAGAATCGCTCCCGTTATACTCAGAGTAGAGCGACCATCCGCTGGCATAAACGACTCGCCCGCTGGAAAAATCTCCAGGGTTAACTCATCGCCTAACTCATTGCGAATTAGCGGGGGCAGAGTACTGGGTACCTGACGAATAATGGTTTCATCAATAAACCCTTCTGCTTCACCAGGGTCTTCTTCTACAGGCAGTGTATTGGCATCGAGTAAATCACTGGGTAAATCATCACTGGCTTGGGCCAACAGACTGGACGTGCCATTGCCACTATGAACTGCCTGAAGTGCATCACCATGAACCGCGTCATCATGCACCACCGATGAGCGTTCGGATGTCGTTGCCGACGACTGGGATGCTTGAACCGGCTGCAGTAGAGCCACCACACCCGTCAGGGTAGTGAACAGCCCTAGACAAATTGAATTAGATAACAGACGCATCATCATTAGTTCTGGCCCTCCCCATAAGTTGGTGTTACTGCAAAGTTCATACGTGCCAGACCACCGGGCTCTAAACGAACCAATCGAGACTGACTGTTGTTTTCCAGGCGGTAGAGGTTGGGGGCCAAGGTATAACCCGGTAAACTGCTCAGATCAAGCACACCAACACGATTACCAGATACCACATTGGCCATGGAGAAGAGGCCATCGGGATCAGCAATGATGCGATTCCCGTCATCTAGATAGACAACTGCGTTGGGCACACCGGCCTCACCAGTTTGCTGTTCACCGTCAAAGTTCTTGTCCACAAAGACGCGACCAATAATGGTGCCACAGTCAGACAAGATACCGGGGCGGATCGTTAATCGAAACTCAGCCTGAACTGTTGGGAACCCGGGAGCTGAGGCTGAGGCGACGTTGACACCGGAGCCTCGAACAGAATCAGGGGTTAGGGTGACTGCGTAAAGAATTTGAACGCTGCTGCTGGCTGCTAAGGAATCAAATTCAAAATTGAGCTGCCTTCCGGAGGGTGTAAAGGAGGTCAGAGTAGGAGGTGTAGGGGAGGTGTTAACCGAGTCGTCAATATATTCCAACCCCCGTGGCAGATTATCCACAACAGTTAAGGGGGTGGCTGGAACGTTACTCAAGTTCTCCACAAGCAGTCGATAA
Source organism: Cyanobacteria bacterium P01_B01_bin.77 (assembly GCA_039028535.1). Taxonomy (GTDB): domain Bacteria; phylum Cyanobacteriota; class Cyanobacteriia; order Phormidesmidales; family Phormidesmidaceae; genus Leptothoe. Next base: position 56,642 of record JBCCHX010000016.1, on the reverse strand, counting down.
ATCACTACGTCACCAGGCTCAGCCGCTGATTTGTCAGCTGTTTTAGTCAGCCGCAGCAATTGATTTTCAATAGCAGGGACTCCGATTGTTGTGGTGTTACCCGGAGCGACCACCCTGGGTCGGTTAGGGTTGCTCGGATCATCAAATGCGCCAGAGACAGTATTTTCAATTTGAACTTGAGCCCCCGCTGACAATATAGGGGTCTGGATATAAAGCAATAGGGTGCTCATGAGAACACCCACTAAGAAAAAACTTACAGATTTCAGTAAGTGCCGAACGGCACCTCTAGGACGATTTTTCAAAACTCTCATGACCCCTCACAGGCACCAACAACAAGGCAAATAGCTAATAACATTCAGCTTTTATTTACACGCAACTCGAAGCAAATATTTTGTAATTCCATGCAACCTTGAGCACACACAGGGTGTAACCAAGTTGCAAGATGCTCCGTAAATACTCCAACTAACATTTACTAAAGACCTAAGGAAAACCACTTACCACCGATGTTTAACACCTCAATAAATCAAGGAAGTTTGCCGTACTTACACGGTTATTCCTCTCTCTGGTCAAGGATTATTGCACTCTCCTAAAGCAGAGTGCAATACCTCACAGTGCTAGGTGATTTCCCAGGGTTAGTACGGAAGCATACTGCATCAGAAAAGTTTGATAGTAAATAGAAAAAAAATCTAAATTTTAGCGATTTCACTGACTAAAATCATAGGAATAGCGACTCCCATGGCCTAACCTAAGAGAGGTTTACTGGGTAATTGAAGATCACTTAAACGAACATGAAGAATTATTGAACTTCATGTGTTGAAACATTTGCCATCCAGTGGCTAATAACAAAAACTTACAAGTTGTTTGTCTGACAGCAAGGCACCCAGCACTTTTTAGGCATTGTAGTAGCGGGAAAGTGGCCTGAAGTGCGAACGTTGGCAGGCAATGTAACCGTTGTTACCGAGCGGCTAAGGGCAATATCTAAAATGTTCTAACGCACTATCCCAATTCTCTGTGGGAGACATTAGTCTGCATTTTTATTTTTGCTGCTTTGTTACCCTATGTTAAGCGAGGGCCGTTTTCAGCTCTTGGCAAAAGTTTTCGAGTTCAGAAATACCGCTAGGAGGTGTTGTGTCGTCTGGGGTTAGCCGCTTTACAAAGGCACTGCCCACAATCACACCATCAGCCCCCCACTCTTTTAGCTGGGCTGCCTGCTCCGGAGATGACACTCCAAAGCCGACACCGATGGGTTTGTCGGTCACCGTGCGCAACTCCTGGAGTAGATCTTGTACACGGCTTTCAATTTGACGACGCATGCCGGTCACGCCAGTTACACTCACTAAATAAATAAACCCTTGGCACTGCTGTGCGATCGCAATAATCCGATCCTTTGGCGTAGTCGGAGCCACCAGCAGCGTCACCTCAATTCCCACATTTTGGGCTGGTTCTAGCAGAACATCCATTTCTTCAAGAGGTAAATCAGGGACCACCAGACCTCGTACGCCCGCCTGGTAAATGTCCTGTAAAAACTGCTCAATGCCTCGGTTAAGGATGGGGTTGTAATAGGTAAACAAAATAATTGGGGCTGAAAGTTCAGGTGACACCTCCGCCACCAGCTTAAGCACCGCATCTAGGGTGACTCCTCGAGCCAGGGCACGAGTAGCGGCCGCTTGAATGACCGGACCATCAGCTAGTGGGTCAGAATAGGGGACACCTAGTTCAATTAAATTGGCACCCGCTCGATCTAAGGCTCGTAATGCCGCCGCTGTCGTCTCTAAATCAGGATCGCCAGCTGTAATAAATGGAATCAGCGCACAGCCTTGCTGGGCACGCACCGTTTGAAATTGAGCTGAAACTGATTTACCCATAGCTTACTCTGTCTGAATTCTAAACTGGTCTTGCGGTGAACTGTACAAGTAAACCATGAGGGCAAACAATCAGGCCTTAGGATGATGACTGAGATTTTTTCTCAGCCTCTAACTCTGCTTGCAACTGAGCAAGTTCTTCCTCAGACATTTCGTCTAAACGCTTTTGCAACACTGCATCCTCGTAATCTTGGAGCTGCTGATTGTAAGTCATCTTTTGGGAAAATACTCGAGTTAGATAGGTAGAAACCCAGCCTAGGAGTCCACCAATAAAAATTACCTGACTCCATATTCCCGCTGAAATCCCATCTAGCCCGGCCATGGAAAGAGCTAAATACAGCCCACCTCCGGTAATAAAGACACCCAGTCCGATACCAATGACATCAATCCGACGCATGACTAAATCTCACGACGCTGAGGTCTAAAGTTGAGAAAGGGCGATAGCAGTAACATACCTGGAAAAAATACAAACACTAGTGAGTAAATCAACAACCGCTCCATCGATGTAGCCACATTCCAACGCTGCTTCAGATAAAACAGCAGTATTCCAGGTATAACAAGCAAATAGAGACCGGCTAGGCCAGCGTAAACCGCCAGCGTTATCAAAAGTGAAATATCGAGGTTATCCATAGCCCCTAAGTGTTTTGCATTCCGCACAAGTAATCATAGCGTTCAGGGGGTTGCACAGAGTACCAGTTGGTGTTGGAATTAGACAGGAGTTTTTGAGCGGACAGGCTGCTAGGGTCTCCCTAGGACTGTTGGCACCAAAAGTTCCCTATGGGGGCGTGGCGGAATGGTAGACGCTGCGGACTTAGAAAACTGAGCCTTAGTGGAGAAATCTGCTAAGTGGAAGCTCTCAAACTCAGGGAAACCTAAGTCTCCACTAGCCAGGGATTTTTTATCGTTGGTCTGTGGGATAAGGCAATCCTGAGCCAAGCCGCTGGGTGTCTTTAATTTTTTTAGACCCGAGCGGAAGGTGCAGAGGCCCGACGGGAGCTACCCTAACGTCAAGTCGAGGGTAAAGGGAGGGTCCAATCCTCAAAACCCGCTAAGCGTGGTAACAGCGAAAGCTGTGGGAGGGTGAAAATCCGCTGACCTTAAACGGTCGTGAGGGTTCAAGTCCCTCCGCCCCCATTTTTTTAATGGTTTTTTTAGTTACGTCTCAAGTCTAAGACTCTATAATTTGTCTGTAACTTTGTACGACCTGCGTAATATTACCTACTCATGGGTGTCATGCCGTTGGATGGCATGATAGTATTTAGGCGTTAGAACCCTTGTATATGTGGAATATACGCGGAACTCAATTCTTTGCGGGGACATTGGAAGTGGGGACGTCAGTAGAGATACGGAGACACTTCCAGGGCAAATATACTTTTCAATGTGTGCGGTTTCTTGTTACAAAGTGAATATATAGACACATTTCTTTGCTTGCAATCTATATCTAGTCTTTGATTAGTCGTGAATGCTGACATTACAAACGGCCCTGTATACCAGTAACTTGCATGGTTGTTGATAGAGTTTCTGATTCGTTCAATCCCAGACGTCGTCATCAAGACGTGCAGCAGGCTCAGCAAACAATCTATGATTTTCTGCTAGACATCGTTAAGTCTTGGCCCGCTGCAGATGTTTTAGAAGAATTTAGAGGTCTTTTTTTACAACACCACGAGACAATTGGTGCAAATACTGTACCGGCTCTATATGCAATTCTATTTGCGAACAATAGAAAGGAATTCCACAATACCCTCAAGCGTTCCTGCTACATCTTGATCAATAACTGGGAAGTAGCCCGTGAATATGGAGCGATTCGTGAGCTTACTCAGCTATTTACCGATCCGACTATTCACAAAATGTCGGTGTCGCCCACAATTAAACGGCTGCGTCAGTGGTTGCGCGATTTTGTGGATAGCGAGGATTTCCAAGATCTAAAGCTGTTTGTTCAAAACCGCTTTAGTGGTGATGATCCTAACTGGTCCAAGCGATATACCGCCTATTTATTAGCACCTCAATATATTGATACTAGTAATCCGTTAGAGCAGAGGGAAGCCGCTAGGGCTCTGTCGCAACGGCTACGGGACAAGTTTAAGTTTGATTTGGCCATGTATACGGCTCACTTTCAAAATTCTCCTGTGCAGCGAGCCCGCCGGGTTAATCCAACTATGCTGGGGGATAGTGCACTGCGGGTGATTCGGGCATTGGTAGCGAAACGAGGCATGTTTAGCCATCGTAATCTGGCTCGAATTTTCCATCAGCAAACGAAGGGTCTGAGCTATGCCAGCTACAAAAATAGTTTGGTGGAATATCTGCTTTTTTCGGCCATTAGAACTGATTTTGTGGTCACGCTAGAAAATCGGTTACTGCAAAAGTTAAATGGGTTGTATGTCAAGTTTAATCACAAGACCCTCGATGCATCCTTGGCGTTACTCACGAGCAATCGGGTGATTGATTACCTGATGACGGAGGATGCAGAAACGCCCTCTCCTTTGTTTAGTCTATTGCTGACCAATGGTCGCCCCCTAACGCTAGCCATCATCTTGCTCAAGCTGATCTTGGTTTCACCCAATTCCCATCCCTATTTGGATGCTCGCATTGCAGATCTGATTCGTTACTATGAGCAATTTCCACGGGAAGAGTGTCAGTGGATTATCAACTTTTTAGAAATCTACGGTGTCACCTTGGCTATCTGCGGTAGTGATGTGCAATATAACCTGGTTCAAATTCAACAAGGTGAGTCAGAGACCAGTAATCCAGAAACCGCTTCCTTGGATGAGTATCGTATTTTTTCGCAAATGATGAGGGAGCTACACTGGGCTCCCATTGTTCACTCTGCCCATGATGAGCCCAGCTAGAGCTGTAGAACGGTAAGACTTCTAATCTTTGGACATAGCCTGCCAATCATGGGAGCGATATAGGGGGTGAGCCGCTGCGATCGCAGCCCACTGAACTCGTTTCCAGCCAATGTTCTGGGCCTGGGCAAGTTGGGCACAGGTTTCATATTCAGGTTGAAGATTGACAACGGGGCCATGGGGAGTGGCTAATCCCGCCTTGACCTTGACCGGGCCATAGTCGGTGGTAACTGCCCGCCAAGCGCGATACAGCGTCTGCCGTTGCTGAACCGTCGTGCGAATGCCCAAAGTGGTAGTTTCTGAAAAAAGCAGAGATTGACAAGCTTCCACATTCGTTGCGAGACAAATCACCGTCAGTAAAATTCCCGGACGATTTTTTTTCATACCAATGGCTTGGGTGAACACATCAAGGGCACCAGCTTGAAATAAACCGTCATAGAGATAGCCAATGGCCTGAGGGGTTAAGTCATCGAGCTGAGTTTGTAGCTCTACGACAGACTCTTGATAGCCCAAAGGCTGACTGGTTGGATGCTGATGATCTGGATGCTGGTGATCTGGATGTGCAGGGTCTGAATGTGCCGAATTTATAGAATCAAGTTGTCCGTGGGAATGGTCCGTATGGGAATGGCCCGTATGAGAATGGTTTTTGTGGCTAGCGGGAAGCGCAGATGAGGACTGGGTCCCAATCCATAGCCGTAAAATATTCGGGATGGGTAAATCATGGCTGCCTGCCCCCAGACCCACCTGGTGTAAGGTCATAGCCGGGGGAGGACCAAAGGATTGGCTTAGGGTGGTTGCGATCGCAGCCCCGGTAGGTGTCACCAGTTCCCTATCAATCCCATTGCTATAGATCGGAGCTTGGGCGCGTCTGAGCAGCTCCAAAACAGCCGGAGCCGGCACTGGCAAACGACCATGGGCCGCCTTTACCGTGCCGCCGCCCACGGGTAATGGCGAACACATCACCCGGTCCACCCCCAGCCAATGTAATCCCAAGCAGGTGCCTACCACGTCAACCAGAGCGTCGGTAGCCCCTACTTCATGAAAATGCACCTGTTCCGCCGCGATACCATGGACGGCAGCCTCAGCCACTGCCAACTCTCGAAAAATCGCCAAACTCCACTCAACCACTCGAGGAGGCAGTTGGGCCTGACGAATCAATCCCTCGATATCCGGCAAATGTCGGTGGGGCGGAACAGCTTTGACTAAATTGATCGTAACTGCGATCGCCGCTTGTTCCTGACGTCGCACGTGAGTGACTGTAAACTCATATTCATCCTGTAACCCCAGTCCCTGTAATTGAGCTGACAGATCCGCCAAAGGCATTCCGGCTGACAAGATTGCACCGAGACACATATTGCCAGCAATGCCCGTTGGGCAATCGAAATAAGCAATCTTTTCCATAGCTTTACAGATTCTCCCCTGAAGACCAATTTTTCCTACGTACACTTCATGCTGGCCGCCCGTAAAACCACCGGACAGGCTCACGTATTCCCGTAGCTATTAATAGTGCAATACGTCAGGGAATTATTAGATTAACAAGCAGTTTATCAACGGTTATTGATGTGCCAAGAGCCATCAGTTTCACGGCAACTGTCACAAGGATAAATATAAGTTTAAAAGATAGACTATCCAGTCAACTGTCACAGTCAAGAACGTCGCCTTTCAACAGGTAAAAGTGTCTGCCATGTCATTAAGGGTGTCTACCAAAAGACCACACAGCAAACATTATAGAGTTATTGATGCCCTATATATTCGAGCGGCATCCAGTCTTTCAGAAGACTTTTCGTTTATTTGGTTTGGATAGTGACACACTGTTATCTAGATTCCAGATTGAGTCCTTTACAGTGAAACTGTCCACTAAAGGACAGGCCTACAGCTCCAACTGCCAACTAAACAGCTCCTCGAATAGAAGGGGCGTGCATCACTAAGGGAATTATGAAAGCTCAATCTACCGCTACAAACGTATTAAACCTAACTAAACCAACTAATAACGTTGTTCTTCATCCCACGGCTGACTCCGTCAAGCCACCTAAGAACGACGCAGAAAATCATGAAAGTGAGCTGTGTCCTGTTGATCAGGCGCTAGTAAATTTTCTGATTCATTTGCTCGAAGAGCAGGTTAAAGGCAGTACTCGTACTGTCCATGCCGTGGCTAACCGTCTGGCTATTGAAGTGGCACGTATTTGTCGCAAAAGTGCTCGCATTCAAGCCTCTGGTGAAGTCAATGCCTGGCAACATTCCTTAGCGGAAAACCGAATTCAGAAATATTTGGAATACTATCGTCTCGGCTCTCGTCAAGGCAGGGTAGAACTCCAAAGCCGTCTGAGTGCGATTGCCTATCGTTATATCGCTCCCGCTAAGACTCAGTTAGGATTTCAGGGTCGCTGCAATCTTCTAGAAGACTTTCTCCAAGGCTTCTATATTGAAGTACTCAAGGCATTTCGTCGAGAAAATCATCTTGAGGCTGACTATACTCCCAGAACCCGATTGGAACTGGCGGAGTACATGGCGTTTAGCGAGCAATATGCAAAACGTCGGATTTCGTTGCCTGGTTGCTATAACCAACAGCTGCTGGTGCTGCGAGCCCAAAGCTTTGCTAAGCGCCTACCGGCAGAGACCTGTGTGGACATTGAGATGGCCGTTGATTCACCGAAAAGTGATGATGCCGATTCTCGTTCCTCAGCTCTACAGCAAATCCGTGAGCAAATGGTGGCCGATGTCACGGATCCAGCGGAAGCAGTGCTGCGCGATCGCATTATCCGGGAGCTAGTGGAGTACCTTGAAAATCAGGACCAGCATGCCTGCATCGACTACCTGGCACTGCGTTTACAAGACATGGCTGCCTCCGAAATTGACGAAGTGCTCGGCCTCACCCCGCGACAGCGCGACTACTTGCAACAGCGCTTTAAGTATCACGTAGAAAAATTTGCCCAGTCCCACAACTGGGAGCTAGTTCACCAATGGTTAGGTGCAGACCTGGACCGCAATCTAGGTCTTTCCCCCAAAGAATGGACCCTGTTTATCGGTGAACTCACTGCCGACCAGCGGCATCTACTGGCCTTAAAACAGCAACAAATGCAAGATCCTCAGCGTGCCACACCATCAGATGCTGACATTGCACAGCAGCTAGGGTGGACATCCAAGCGTGTCCAGCGCCGCTGGAGTCAAATTGTATCTAATGCCTGGAAGCTACGTAATACCAACCGCTCAGCTACTAAATCTGAGGTTAATGCTCCTGAGGCTACTGCTTCAGAAGCAGCCACAGAAGCAACTGGCAAGTAACTCTCTAACACTTGCTAGCTGTCCTACCTTTCCTTGAGTGCACGTCCAAAGCCTTCGCTTAGCGAAGGCTTTTTTTATGCTTTATGTTGCACAATGACACTGACCTATGGTCTTGGGGCAGCTGGAATCTATCCGTAAGCAGCAATACCTGGAAATAAACAGCATAGAACCTGCTGCGAGCTAAAGCATTCAACCTTCAACTCTCAGCAGGTAAGCAGGTATATCCTTCAGACCCTTTATGTCAGCCTATGCCTCAGCAGCCTCAGCACCCGTGGCGGGCGGCTCAAACTTATAGCCAACGCCCCGCACCGTCTGAATTAATGTGGGCTGATTGGTATCAATCTCAATTTTTTTACGAATCTGGCCAATGTGTACATCTACGACACGCTGATCACCCACATATTCATAATCCCAAACCTTCTGAATTAGCTCAGTCCGTCGCCATACTCGTCCGGGGTGACTTGCCAGGAAGTGCAAGAGGTCAAACTCTAACGCTGTTAGAGGCACAAGCTGACTCTCAAGAGTTACCTCTCGACGAATTGGATCAATCGCCAGGGAATTGAATGTAAGGCATTGCTGCTCAGCAGCTGTAACCGGTCGCTGTCGTTTCAGGATTGCTCCCACTCGGACTTCCAATTCCCCCAGACTAAAGGGCTTAGTGATATAGTCATCGGCCCCCTGATTAAATCCGTGGATTTTATCCGACTCATCAGTACGGCTTGTGAGCATTAGCACAAAGACACCCGTGCGTGACTGCATTTCTTTACACAGGTCATAGCCATTGGCATCAGGCAGATTAACATCCAAAATCACCAAATCTGGATTGAACTGCTCAAATACGGCCAGAGCATGTTTTCCATCTTCAGCAGACTCCATCTCATAGGTCTGCTTAGCTAAAAATCGATGGATAAGATTGCGGATAGCTGGGTCATCGTCAACAACTAAAATTTTGGCAGAGGCCGTGGTCATAATCCTTACACCAAAAAAAAATACGAATCTAGGTAAAAAGGTAAAAATAAAGCTGGCATCACCGATCCCCAAGAAGAGCTAATCTAAGAAATTCTGACAAATGGCATTCATTCTAGATCGATTTCTTCTATAAAATCAGCAACGGCATAAATCTTACTGAGGTTAGACTGCCCGAGTAGGCACATCTAAAGTCCTATTTCACAAGTTTTCAATAACTTCAGAAAAGTTTTACAGGGCTTCCACACCTTATCAAAGAATTCTGCTAAATAGTGCCAGCTACTCAGCACTATTTAACGGTCTACATCGCCAAATAGGTCAAACCCATAGGCTTATGGAAACGACATAAGCCTTAAGACAGGGATGTACTGTACGACAGTCGTAGAGCATCTATCCTGGCTTTTAGAAAGGATTAGATGCTTCAAGTGTTAGTAATTTCAATAGCAATTACAAGGATGGGTCGAGCAAAAAAACGAAACTTCTAAAAAGTTATCTGACATTTCTGTCATCCTTAGCTTGTTTTTTTACCAGTATGGTTAAACTGATGATTAATATGGAAGGTGGTGCCTTTTGATCTGCACCACACTTTTTTCACGGATGTACGTCATATCATTATTTGTAGACGTCGTAATGGCCACCGTACATACCAGGTGTCGACATGAATGAGAGCAACTATAAAACGTTGGGATTAGATGAGTCATCTTCGTTCGAAGAGGTACAGGTGGCTCGTAAACGTCTCTTGGAAGAATGCGAGAGTAACCCCCAGCAAAAAGAGGCCATTGAAGCTGCGTACGACGCTATCTTGATGGAGCGGTTACGAATGCGGCAGGAGGGCAAAATCAAAGTCCCTGATCGGATTCGCTTTGCCGAAAAGGCTTCAGAATCATCGACATCAATTCCCCGGGTTTCACTACCAGCTCCCCAGCCCCCCAATTGGTTGCAGGGCTGGTTAGATACCCCCACTCGAGACGACATCCTCTGGCCATCAGTTGTGTTTTTAGCCCTAGCCGCTCTGGCTTGGTTTGCTACCAATAGTGCAGCAACGGCCTTAGGTTTTTCGGTGGCAGCGACTATCTTTTTCTTGAATCGCAAGGAACGCAAATTTTGGAGATCGCTGGCATTTGCAACTGGTGGTTTGTTAGTGGGCGTTTTGCTCGGGTTGCTAGCTATTAATCTAGTGGGTCAGCAAAGTTTAGGAATGTCCATGGAGCGACTCAATGCGGTGGTGGCAATTACGACCATGCTACTGCTGTGGTTTGTGAGCAGTTTTTTACGCTGATACAGTTCAGCTTCTCAGTGTTCAGGTTTAGAAGGTTGGACAACGGTGGCCACGGCTTGATTACTGGCCTTAGCGACATAGTTATTGGCAGAATAGCGGTCAATATGGCGAAAGATACTGACAGGCGGCAAGATCCGACAGGTGTAAAATTCGACAGCTACCTTACTATTGGGCAGGATGTGAACTTTGGGAACTAGGTTTTTGGGTTGTTCCATATGCCATTGCCAGCTGCGCTGTTTAGGGACAGAACCAATCAAACGGTGGTGCTGCCAACGGTGAAATTTACCACAGCGGCCAAATTCTTGCAGTTCTCGCTGCAGGATAGAGGCGACTAAAAAGGAGCTTGCTTTCAGGTTTCCTGTAACTGCAGTCATGTAATTAAGGAGTGCCCCTTCAGGATAGGGGGGCGTATTATGATCGCCAGCCGTAGTCAGGGCGACCTCCAGATGGGAGGTGGTGCTAAGCTGATTGGCTATCGCCCAGGTAACAGAGCCTCCATGGTTCGCTTGGGCTCGTCTGATGCGATAGAGATAGGTAACAAGGCAATAGTTTGGTTTGAGGGTGATGCCCGGCAAGTGTTTAAGGACGGTGCTGGCATCAACGGTGCTAATGAACCATTTACCATTCGCATTGGGGGTGGAACCGTCCGTGTGGGTAATTCCCCCTTTGCGAAACAGGTTACTCAACGAAGCCAATGACTCAGGCTCAGGCATGTCTTCCTCTGCAAAATAGCTGGGGGTATGTTCACATGCTGGTAGCACTAACTGTTGTTTTAGAGACCGCCTCAGGTTTTGTAGAGAGTTGATGGGAAATTGTTGTGACGACATGGCTGTGGGCGATCGATATCCTCAACATTGAATGTACAGGCATCGAATGTACATTATTTAGAACGTTACTAGATTTGTTTCCCGCCGCTTATGTTTTCGGTTATCGGGGGACTTCAATCCAAGTTTGTTGGCGATGGGCCTGGTGGGTAAGATCCATTAGCAGTTGTGAATAGACGCCCTCCATCAGGGATGGGGCTAAGGGTTGTCGTTGATCAATCGATGATACCCAGTGATCCACTACTCGGACAAAGGGGGCGAGCCTGCCGTCATCGTAGAGTTTAGGAAAAGCCAAGCGATCTGGAATATCTAACGGTGTGAGGGGAGCACCTGACTGACTGCCAGAAAGGGTAAATCCGTGGATGTAGTCTTTTTGATTGGCATTCCCAAGCACAAGAGTACCCTTCTCGCCGTAGACTTCAACCCAGTGCCCACGACCGGAAAGGGCAACGGCACTCAGGGTAACTTGCACGGGGGTACCGTCGGCTAGCTCTAATGTAATACTGCAAGTATCATCAGAATCAACAGATTTATATTCACCGGATACGGGGTCAGGACGCTGCGTAATTGTGGTGCTAAGATTGGCAGACAGACGTTTGACGGGGCCAAACAGCCAGCTCACATAGTCAAACATGTGGGAGCCAATGGAACCAAGGGCACCGCCCCCTTGATCTTGGCGAGCATACCAGTTCCAGGCCCGTTCTGGATTAGCTCGACTGCCAGCGATCCAGTCGATTTTGATCAGACGTTTTTGACCAACGTAGTCTGCTTTAAGCAATTCTGCTAGACGCTGCCAGGCGGGAATAAACCGAAACTCAAAGTCCATGACAGCTGCCACATGGTGTTGCTGAGCTAGGGTATGGAGGTCTTGGGCTTCCTCAACGTTGAGAGCGGTGGGTTTTTCCAATAGCAGATGTTTCTCAGCTTGGAGCACAGCCTTAGCCATGGGGTGATGGGCAAACGGAGGGGTGGCGATGCTGACAGCTTGGACCTGGGGTAGGGCAACAATGGCCTCAATGGTGTCACAGGCATGGGGAATGCCGTGGCGTTCAGCGATAGCTTGGGCCTGATTGAGATCGCGATGATAAACCGCAATCAATTCAGTGCGATGGTGGGCTTTAAATCCTGGAATGTGGATTTTTTGACCAAACCCTGTGCCAACAACAGCAACACCAATGGAGGTCTGGGACATAACGCAATGGGAACTAGACGGCAGTAGACAGAACTGACTACCTAGCCTAACGATAAGGGGGACACAACGCTAGCAGCTACCGCTCAGCGTATAATGGTCAGATTAACAGAACGTTACAAACGCCCTATTGCCCAGCTATGACTTATTACTACTTGTTTACGCCTCCCTATTTCTTTATGGTGGCCGGCATCTTGATTGCCGTTACTTCGGGCGCTGCTTTTAGTGCTGTACTCAAAGATATTGTGGCTGCATGGCGCAAAACACGTTCTTCAGCCGTGGTAGCTAAGCTGGGGGGACTCAATATACAGCTGCCATTTTTGGGTATTTGTGCCGGTACGACGATCTTTTTGGCTTCAGGGTTAGGCTGTTTTGGCACGCCCACCTGGATCTCCTATGCAGCTGCCGTCCCACTGACATTTCTAAGTGCTGGGCTGGTATGGCGACAGCTCAAAAGCAATCTGGCTTTGTTGGAAAGTGGTCAACCCCGTGCTTTTGAGCTGGATTTCTTTCAGTAGATAGCATCCATAAGGGTCGGAGGGTGCATCGGTGGTAACCCGTTTACTGGCGAATGCGTTCTAGCTGGGCCTGGGTGTTGGCCACCCACTCACTGCGACCCTGATTGATATAGAGATTAAGAGCCTGCTGGAGCACTTGCTCGGCTTCATCGGTGCGGTCGAGGGCGGCTAGGGTTAGGCCTTTAGAATAATAAGCATGGCCAAAGGAGGGATAGAGTCGAATTGCCTGATCGAAATGCTGTAGTGCAGTTTCTGCGCTTTCTGTTTCCTCTTTGCCAAAATAGGCAATGCCGAGGCTGTAGTGGGCTTCGGGATAGTTACTGTCCAGACTGATGGCGGTTTCCAATGCCTGTACAGCCGTATCTAGCTGATTATCTTGGAGATAGAGCAGGCCGATTTGATAGTGGACTTCTGGAGCCTGGGGGCTGCGATTGGCAGCTGTCGTAAAGGACGTTAATGCGGCAGCTAAATTGCCTTGGCGGCGTTGGACTAATCCCAAGTTATAGTGCCCCAGACCTAGCTGAGGGTCGAGGATAACGGCTCGTTGCAGATAGCTTTCTGCCTGGTCTAGATTGCCGCTATCCAACAGGGCTGCACCTAGATTGACATAGGCCATAGTAAATTCGGCGTCGGCCTGGGTCGCTTGCCAAAAGGCATCGGCGGCAGCCTGCATCTGACGCTGTTCACGATAGGCCAGACCTAGGTTGTAATGGGCTACGGCCAGGGTGGGGTCAAGGGCAACGGCGCTCTCAAAGGCTGCGATCGCAGCATCTAACTGCCCTTGTTGAACATGAATCACCCCCTGTTCCACAGCAGCCTCAGCACTGCGAAATGATTCGGCCAGGGCAGGTTTTGCCATACTGAGGCTCAGCATTAGCAGGAGCGGTAGCCCATAGCGGTGGCCTAGATTCATCAAACATCCCCCTCAAATTAGTAGCTGGTGTAGCAAGTGAATTTGGTACACCGTTGGTGACTTAAAGTCGAACTTTTTTAAGAATTTGAAATGATACATGGCTCATAGCCTACCACCTAATTCTAGTGATCTTACTGATCTCCTGTGGGCTCTTTTATGAGGTGTCCTGTGGGGCGTTAATCCGTGGATCTACTCTACCAATGCCCCATAGCTCACATCTTTGGGATCCATCTGGGCATTGATCACCTGGCCATCGCGAAACCACACCACCCGGTCGGTTAATCTGGCAACGGCAGGTTCATGGGTCACCATTACAACGGTGATGCCCCCTTGATTAAGCTCCGCAAAAATCTCCATCACTTCCTCGGTGGTGGTGGTGTCTAGAGCCCCGGTCGGCTCATCAGCAAGCAGGAGCAGAGGGCGATTAACAATGGCCCGAGCAATGGCCACCCGCTGTTGTTGTCCCCCCGATAGTTGACTCGGTTTGTTGGTCAGTCTGTTTCCCAGCCCCACTCGTTCGAGCGCATTTGCAGCTCGCTGGCGTCGTTCATCAGCCGGTACGCCACCATACACCATTGGGAGGGCCACATTATCTAGGGCACTTAGCTGAGGCAGCAGATGAAATTGTTGAAACACAAACCCAATTTTGCGATTGCGAATAACCGCCAGGGTGTCATCGTCTAATTGGGCCACATCTTGAGCATCAAAAAAATAGTGGCCATTCGTAGGTCGATCCAAACAGCCAATCACATTCATGGCTGTGGACTTGCCTGACCCCGAAGGTCCCATAATCGCGCAATAGTCTCCCTGGCTGATGGTGAGACTAACATCCCACAGCGCTTTTACCTCAGTGTTGTCGCTGCCGTAGATTTTAGAGATGTGGTCAAGCTCAATCAAAGAGGGCATAGATTTAAATACTTCTGAGAGCCACGATCGGGTCGAGTTTAGCGGCTTGACGAGCAGGAATGACACCAAAGAACAAGCCAATACTGCCAGAAACACCGACGGCAATCACAATGGCACCGATCGAGGCGGACGCCTCAAACGGGGTGAACAGACTGAGTAAACCAATGCCGCTAACGCCTAACAAAGTGCCCATGGCTCCCCCTACGGCGGAGAGAATGATGGCCTCAATTAAAAACTGGACCAGAATATCGCGGTGGGAGGCCCCAAGGGCTTTGCGGAGGCCAATTTCTTGGGTCCGTTCGCGCACGGAAACCAACATGATATTCATGATGCCAATGCCGCCCACCAGCAGAGAAATACTTGCGATCGCAGCCAGCATCAGCGTTAATGCGCTAGTGATCGTATCAGCAATGGTCAGCAACGTATCCTGATTCTGAATAAAAAAATCATCCTCATCAGGATTGACAATGCCGTGGCGCAGACGCAAAAGATTCGTAACCTGAAATTCTGCTGTTTGCAGACTCTCAGCATCACGGGCTGTTGCCGAAATAAAACCCACCTCAATGCCATAGGGAGAGGTGCGGCCCACAATGCGACTCGCTTGGGTGGTGATGGGAATAATCACCGCGTCATCGTAGTTGACCCCCAGGTTTGACCCTTGAATCGCCAGCACCCCCACCACCTCAAAGGCAATGTTATTGATGCGCAACGACTGCCCCAAGGGGACCTGGTCGTCAAATAATCGTTCCGCCAGAGACTTTCCCAGCACAGCCACCGCACTGGTGCGTTCCATATCTAACTCAGAAATAAACCGTCCTTGGTCCGTGGTGAAATTACGCACACTAATAAATGCTGGGTTGGTACCGATCACACTGGCATTGGCATTGCGATTGAGAAACGTGATTAGTCCCGGTGTTGTATTCTCAGCGGCCACATCAATCACCGACGGCACCTGTTCAGCAATAGCCTCCGCATCGGCTAGCACCAGGTTACGGGTAATTTCAAGACTGCCTAATTCGCGAGTTTCTCGGCTACCTGGCACAATAAACAAAATATTTGGCCCCAGTCCCTGAAGCTGCTCATTAATATAGCGACGTCCCCCTTCCCCCAAACCCACCATGGAAATAACCGACGCGTTACCGATAATGATGCCCAACATGGTCAGGCCGCTGCGAAGCTTGCTGGCAGTCAGAGTTTTAACCGCCATTTTGAGACTTTCGCGAAAATCCATATGTACGCACGGGAGATAAATCGTGATCAGGGAGATAGGCGCTACCCAACAGGCCAGAAAACTCCGGTCCATTATCACCAGAATAAACCCAAGATTCAATAACGACATTTATGCAAAAGGACCCCCACAGTTGAGAGTCCCTAGGAGCCCTATTAAAAAAGAAGATCGCCCCAATTCTGAGTAATAAGACTCAAAGCCCCCAAACCCAAACCCCTTAAATTTGGGGACACGGAAATTTGGAGGCACAGATAACTAGTCGCTTCCTTATCAGAAACGCTAGCTTAAATAATCATGCCGTCAGGAATTACCGCATTCTTGAGAACAACAACGATACCGCTACGAATATAGAAACCGAGATCCTCCCGTTCAGCTTCTTGAATATTTTCCTTGTTGACAATTTTGACATTCCGACCGATGCGCGCATTTTTATCCACAATAGCCTGTTTAATAACAGTGCCCTCACCAATACCTACGGGCACTTTGCCACGGGTGAGGTGCTGAGTTCCTTCGGACATAGACTCATAGTAGTCAGCACCCATCAGCAGAGCGTTCTCAATTTCACAGTTGGCACCAATACGCTGACGCAGTCCAATAACAGTGTGATGGATGTTGCACTGTTTAAGAATGCAGCCATCGCCAACTATTGAATTGGTGATCTTAGAATCCTGAACTTTGCTGGGGGGTAGATAACGGGCCCGAGTATAAATCGGTGCATTTTCGTCATAGAAGCTAAAAGCTGGGTCAGGCTGCTGGGTAAGCGCCAGATTAGAATTGAAAAATGCCTCAATCGTTCCAATATCTTCCCAGTACCCATCAAACAGATAGGCCTGAACATTGTAGTCACGGGCAGATCCGGGAATAATCTCCTTACCAAAGTCAGTTTGTTCAGGAGAGCGTCGCAGTAAATCAATCAGGGCCTGCTTCTTGAATACATAGATACCCATAGAAGCAATAAAAGGCTTTTCTTTCGCACCATCAGAGCTGAGACCCAGGGTAGTTGTATCCACCTTCATTGATTCGAGAGCACCCCCCTTGGGCTTTTCGTTGAAGTCAACGATACGGCCAGCGTGATCAATTTTCATTAAACCAAAGCTAGAGGCGACGTCGTAGCCGACAGGTACCACCGATAGGGTGACATCAGCACCCGTACTGCGGTGACGATCTACAAAGAGACGATAGTCCATGCGGTAGAGATGGTCACCTGAAAGGATAATGACATCATCCACATCCCAGCTTTCAAACAGCCATAGATATTTCCGAACAGCATCTGCAGTACCTTGAAACCAGCTGGGACTTTCTGGAGTTTGCTGGGCTGCCAGCACTTCGACAAAACCGTCGCTAAATTGGGAAAAATTGTAGGCGCGAGTAATGTGGCGATTGAGGGAGGCGGAATTAAACTGCGTGAGGACGTAGATCTTTAATATCTCTGAGTTAATACAGTTACTAACTGGAATATCAATCAATCGATATTTACCGGCTAGGGGAACTGCGGGCTTTGCACGAAACTTTGTTAAAGGGTAGAGGCGAGTACCAGCACCACCGCCGAGAATAATCGAAAGAACTCTTTTCACAGGATCGTCTCACTAGCGCAGTTTGTTAATTCATTATTTAGTTTGAGGGTGTATCTAATCCTTGACAAGAGGTTGAAACAATTTATTTTGGCTTTGTGCTCTAAGATACCCCCAACTTGGAAGCGCTCTATGCTAACCCTATAGGCGTTATAAGTTGAACAAATATAAGTTGGACAAATAGCTTAGAGGCCACGCAAACAGGTCACCATCATTTAAATTGAGTGGCTTTGGCACTAGCGAATTTGAGTTGTACTGTTGGATAAACCTAAGTATTAAGGTAAGGACAAAGTTTGCCCAAAGCTAGCTGACTTTTGATGCTCAGCTATAGTCAACTACGCTTAAATTTTGAGCATTTTAAGAAATAGATTTAGAGTAAATTACAGCCAATAGAATTTTCTGAAAATACTGAGCTTATCGGCTTGAAAGCTATTATTAAACTCATAGTTTTTTGGCAACTTTAGGTGCTGGCTGCTGGTCTAGGGGGCCATGCTCTAAAACGTGTCTGGCCACATCGCGGATAATCTGTCGCAGTCTGCCTTGGTTAGCACTCTTATCAATGGTAACCGTCATAACATAGCGTTCTTCACCTACTTTAAAGGCGACGGTACTACCAATTACAGAGGAGTTTTGACCCGTTTTTTCACCAATCCAAAAAATGTCGGGTTTTTCTTTAACGAGGGCGCGATAACCAAAATCAAGATCATACTGACCCACTAGGGCATTGAGAATCTCTTCGTCACTGGTCTTCGTAAAACTGTAGATGCGCATCATCATTTGAGTGAGCTCATCGGCAGTGCTTTTATTTTTGCCTGCTCCCATGCTCTTGGGGTAGGTGCTATCACCCACCAATTTGTGGCCCACGGTGGTCCCCGAAAAACCTTCGGCTTGAAGAGCTGCATTAATGGCGTTATGCCCCATGTAGTCGATCAGCTGATTGGTGGCAATGTTATTACTCTCGGTAATCATGCGCACCATCACCTCCCGCAGAGTGTAGGTCTTATCAACAAAGATTTTGCTGCCCTGGGCGTTTTCCGTAAAGTTGCTGGGGTCAATATAAATTTGCTCGTCTAAATTGGCTTTGCCAGTAGCCACCTGGTGCATAAGTGCTATGGCAATGGGGAGTTTTACCAAGCTAGCCAGACTGACTGGCGGTACATTACCGCGAAAGGAACGACAGGCATCGGTGCCGATCTGACAGAGGGAGATTCTGACGGCGTTAGGGTTCCCACTAGCCTTAGCAATGGGAGCTAAAAATTCGGATTGCTGCTGATTAATGCGATGGCTGACCACCGTTGCAATCGTGTCGTACTCCTTAAGCTTGGTTTGGGCCTGGGAATACTGAATTGAATCACTATCGATGGATGCTAAGAGATGGACGGCATCTTGCCAGATGGCTTTTTCTTGCTGACTAAGCTCTAGAGTGCTGCCTTGTTGGCGGAGGGTTAGGGCCTGCTGGGCTAAATTGATAGCCTGCCTATAGTTGGCCACTGCCTGATGCTTTTGGAGAAGACGATGGGTGATACCGTAGCTAAGCTGGGTCAGGGCCAGATAGGGGCGGATAATACCGTCTGTGCTGATCTGCCGCAGAAGCAGGGAGGTTTTTGGGTCAGTTTCTGGGTTAGATACCTTAGCCTGTATCTCTACGCTGGTGTCCGCAGTTATGGTCGCTGGCTCCACTGCCTGAGTAGCCGCTTGATTAGCCACTATCCACTCTGATGGCAGCCGTGGAATTACCAAGAGTGCCAAACCAAGAGTGCTGCCAGACAGCAGCAGCAGACGTAGCCATGTCTGACGCCAAATAGGCCTAGCTGTGGAACGGAAGAGGATCATAGAGGCTGGTGAACCGATGTAATTATGGCGATGATAGTGACTGCCAGGATGGGAGCAAATAGCAGAAATGAGGATTATGCGTAAACCTCAGGTGTTAAATACGCTGCTTTTAACTAAGTATTTACGCGCACTTACTAAATAGATCTAATAGAAAAATAATAAAAAAGATTGTACTCAGCTACACATTTCTCCAAAGAAACCTAAAAACATTTTTTTATTGTTCGCAATTTGTATTGCTGGTACCGCTAGCCCTAATGCTGTCATTCCCGCCTATACTGTTAGCTTTGTGCCAGGCGTACTGAGGGAGTCCAAATGTCAGTCATCCGCAAGTTGCAGCAACAGCTCACCCAAAAAGAGCGTACTGCGGTTGAAATTACTCAAGCATATTTAGATCGATTGCAGACGCTAGAGCCAAAACTCCACAGTTTTTTGGCGGTAACGGCAGACAAAGCGTTAGCCCAGGCTCAGCAGGTGGACGCTGCGATCTCAGCCAAAACCCCCCTCGGTCCCCTCGCCGGTATCCCCATTGCCCTCAAAGATAACCTGTGCACCAAAGGCATTCGCACCACCTGTGCTTCCAAGATTTTGGCCGGGTTTATTCCTCCCTACGAATCAACGGTAACTCAGCGGTTGGCAGATAGCGGGGCCATTTTTCTCGGTAAGACCAACATGGATGAGTTTGCCATGGGCAGCTCCACCGAAAACTCCGCCTACCAGCTGACGGCTAACCCCTGGGACACCAGCTGTGTACCCGGTGGTTCGTCCGGTGGTTCGGCGGCGGCAGTGGCCGCCGACCAGGCCCCCATTTCCCTGGGGTCAGATACGGGGGGCTCCATTCGGCAGCCAGCGGCCTACTGTGGCGTGGTGGGAATGAAGCCCACCTACGGTCTAGTGTCACGTTACGGGCTGGTGGCCTTTGCCTCATCGCTCGATCAGATTGGTCCCTTTAGCCGCACGGTGGAAGATGCAGCGATTTTACTGGGTGCGATCGCAGGGCACGACGCCAAAGACTCCACCAGTCTGAAGGTTAAAATCCCTGACTATACCCAGCACCTCAAAACCGACCTTAACGGCAAGCGCGTTGGTTTAGTCAAAGAAATCTTTGGTGAAGGTCTAGACAGCGATGTCGCCAAAGCCATGGATGCCGCCATTGAACAGCTTAAGGAACTCGGAGCCGATATTGTAGAAGTATCGTGTCCCAACTTCCGCTACGGACTGCCCACGTATTACATCATTGCCCCGTCGGAGGCCTCATCAAATCTGGCTCGCTATGACGGTGTCCGCTACGGCATGCGAGCCGACACCGACAATCTGCTGGCCATGTACAAGCAGACACGGGCCGAAGGCTTTGGTCCTGAGGTCAAGCGCCGCATCATGATTGGTACCTATGCCCTATCAGCGGGGTACTACGATGCCTATTATTTACAGGCCCAAAAGGTACGCACCCTGATCAAGCAGGATTTTGAAGCCGCATTTAAAGATGTGGACGTATTGATGACGCCAACGGTGCCCAGCACGGCTTTCAAAGCCGGGGCTAAAGTGGACGATCCCCTCAGCATGTATTTATCTGACTTGATGACCATCACGGTTAACCTGGCTGGGCTACCCGGTATCAGCCTGCCCTGCGGGTTTGACCAGGCAGGACTGCCCATTGGCATGCAGCTGATTGGTAATGCCCTACGAGAAGACACCCTATTTGAAGTGGCATCAGCCTATGAAAAGGCCACACCCTGGCATGAAAAGACGCCGGACGTTTAAGTACTTAGCTTTGGCCGGTTTGTGAAACTATCTGTCCCAGGTGTCTAAAAATACGAGTAACTTGTTGTAAGTCATCGTCACGATCTAGAGAGAATGTATGGGATAGGCTGTACTTCCAGCCGTTTTGGTGAGTCAGCTTTATAAACTGAAATTCGCTGCCATTGGTTACAAAACCAAAGCTCACAGGCCGAGCCTGTCCCATCATGTAAGCCAGTGTTTGGGGAATAGCAGCTCTCAGCGAGTAGTAGCTTCGTTTGGCCTCAATCAAGATGACCCAAAACTTGGGTTGAAAAACCAAAATATCAATTTGCCCGCGTACCGTTAGGTCTCCATCTTGAGATATTAAGTCGATGGATTTTTCAGCTGCAATATAAAACGGCGGACGATAAAATCCAGCTAATTTTAAGAGAGGTGACAATACAACTAACTTGACGACGGGTTCAAGCAGGTCATATCTGGCTAGATGCAGATACTCGTGTTTGATTTCTTCGACTGTCTCATTTTCACGCGCCGTTAGTTCAGGCATGCTAGCTTGCCATTCTGGAAACGCTGCTCCAGTGGTGTCTGTGACCAGACCAAAATCCTCAGCAAGTTGCACAAGGGTGATGCTATTAGCTTGAAGAGTTTCTGCCATAGGAGCAAGCATAGGTCCCGAATGCTCACACTATAGCGCTTGCATTTAGGTTCACTTCATCGCGAAATGTACTAGAGCTAGCAAAGCAATGACCAAAAGTCATTATGTATGAATGCTTACATCGGCAAATGGTTTGGTAGGATCGAAGGCTGCACACCGGCTGCGCATCTCGCATGCTGGACGGACGATGTTTAGTTTGGCTACCTACAGCCGCAAATCAAGGAGAGCTCTGAATCATGGCCCAGATGTACTACGACAGTGACGCAAATCTAGATTTACTCAATGGGAAAACCGTTGCCATCATTGGCTATGGTTCCCAAGGGCATGCCCACGCCCTCAACCTCAAGGACAGCGGCGTCAATGTCGTTGTGGGGCTATACGAAGGTAGCCGCTCTACCGCCAAAGCCGAAGCCGAAGGTCTCACCGTTAAGCCTGTGGCTGAAGCGGCGGCGGCGGCAGACATGATCATGATTTTGCTGCCTGACGAAGTGCAAAAGAGCGTTTACAAAGACAGCATTGCCCCCAACCTATCGGCAGGTAACGTGCTGGCCTTTGCCCACGGTTTTAATATTAACTTTGCTCAGATCGTTCCCCCCGAAGATGTGGACGTAGTGATGATTGCCCCTAAAGGACCTGGCCATCTGGTGCGACGTACCTATGAGCAGGGTCAGGGTGTGCCCGCACTATTTGCCGTTTATCAGGATGCTTCTGGTAAGGCCCGCGACATGGCCATGGCCTATGCTAAGGGCATCGGCGGCACCCGTGCCGGTATCCTTGAAACCACCTTCCGGGAAGAGACAGAAACGGATCTGTTTGGTGAGCAGGTGGTGCTATGCGGCGGTCTCAGCGAACTGATTAAGGCCGGTTTTGAAACCCTGATCGAAGCTGGGTATCAGCCTGAGCTGGCCTACTTTGAGTGTCTCCACGAAGTTAAGCTAATTGTTGACTTGGTGGTAGAAGGTGGTTTAGCCAACATGCGCTACAGCATCTCCAACACGGCTGAGTACGGCGACTACACTCGGGGTCCGCGCATCATTACCGAGGACACCAAAAAAGAAATGAAGCAGATTCTCAAGGAGATTCAAACGGGGCAGTTTGCCCGTGAGTTTGTCCTAGAAAGTCAGGCGGGTAATCCTGGCTTTAATGCGATTCGTCGTCGCGAAGCTGAGCACCCCATTGAAGAAGTAGGTAAGGATCTGCGAGCTATGTTCAGCTGGTTAAAGAAAGTGTAAACCATACGAAAGTGTGAGCTACACCATTGTATGTAGCATTGTTCTTGCAGATTTTTAGCTTCGTAAGAGATTAATGTCAAACGCGGGAGAGATTTTTTGAATCTCCTCCGCGTTTATCATATTTTAGGTCTCTGTATTACTTTATACAAGGTTGTTATGATCTGTTTTAAGAACACTCCAATAGTCCTGAAAAGCTATATAGGGCAACTTGCGTAATTTATACAAGATTCTTTTGAACTTTCCCGAAGACGGGAGGGTACCTATGGAAAGTTCAAAGAAAATCAGGCTAGACTGGGCATCTACCGGATTTAAGATACGCTGTTCATTATCCTTCAACAAAACCGTGCCCAAGCCAAAGAAACCACCCCTTCTCGGATGTTTAACCCTGCTTGCTGCATCTAGTGCTGCAAGTTTGGAACCGGTCTATGCAGCGTCAAAAACCTTGCCTGATGATAATCTTAAGGCTGATTCTGAGAATCTCAACAATGCTGAGACCAGTCAGGCTGTGGAGACTGGAGCTGCGATCGCAACTCATGCTCAGACCATAAACCCCGAAAGCGGCAACCATCCTGCTTTTATCTCCCGTGCGGATGTGCCAACTGCCCGAGTGGCACTGACAACAAATTCTGATAACAATCCATCGAATAAACTGCAAAGGCTATTGCAAACAACAGCCCGCGGTGCATCTCAGAACAGTGCCTTATTGGCTGCGCGGAGCACCCTAGGCAGTGATCAGCTTCAGGTAGCCGCTACTGATACTACGGTAGTTAACACTATTAATACTGATAATAAAACCGATACGACTGTTGTTGAAAATACGGCTGTTAGCGTTGCAGTTGAAAATGCGGCCGTTAATATTGCTGTTGCCCCTCAGCCGACTGTCCCTGAACAGCTCAATGAACAGCTTTTAGAAACATCTACAGCCCCTGAAACTTCGGAGCCGCTAGCCGATGCTGAAGTAGCAGAACAGCCTTTAGCAGAAGCCTCCATGGTCACCGTTGCACCCCAACGAGAATTGCGGAACGAACCGCCGTTGACAGCATCTCCGACCGGGCTGGAGCGTACAGAACCAGACACCGTTGAAATCGCCCAAATCCCCATCGAGCCTCCATTGCCAGGACCTAGCTCAGACGATGCCGATGATATCTTTGACGAATTGTTCGAAGAAAGTGAAAAGGCACAGGAAAATAGCGGCTACAGAGCTTCTCCCGCCATGACCATTTCCAATCCATCCGGATTTGGTGCCGATAATAGAACAGCATTTATCGGGTTGGGGTACCAAGAACGAACACGCTTTTCAAATGAACAAGATGGCGGTGCAGTCATTGGTGTTGGTCTGGGGGATGCTCGCGACAATGTCGGTGTGCAGCTTTCCTACACAGCGGCTAGTTTCGGTGGTAGTCGTGACTTTGGTGATGGTGGGTTTAATGTCAAACTACACAAACGTCTGGCAGATGATTGGTCCGTGGCCCTGGGCTGGGAAGGATTTATTACCACTGCTGACGTTGTCGACTTTGAAGACTCCATCTACGGCTCGGTTTCCCACATTATTCGCACTCGGGAAAGTATTACTGACCCCTTTAGTCGGGTAGCCCTCACCGCTGGTGTGGGCAGTGGTCGCTTCCGTACCGAGGATGATGTGTTTGACGATCGCGACACCGTGGGCGTATTTGGTAGCATGGCCGTGCGGGTGGCCGAACCCGTCAGCGCCATTGTGGAATGGACCGGGCAGGATTTGGCTGTGGGGATGTCCATTACTCCGTTTAAGGATGTTCCCCTAGTACTGCTGCCAGCGGTTCGCGATATTGCTGGTGCTGGTGACGGCGGCCGTTTCGTTTTGGGTGCTGGTTTTTCCTTCCAGTTTTAGAATCTAAGGTTTACCGACGGTGTCAGCGATGATGGCTCCCTGGGGTTAAACACCGTGGGTAAACGGCTCTACCATCTAGCCATTTACAAACGTCTTACAACTAGCCCCTGCTACGGGGTAGAAAATTAATATGCTGCTAAAACTGTTTCGGTCCACGGACGCGCTCTGGAAAATTTTGCTGGGCAGTGTGGTTGCGATGTCCCTTGCCCCAGCCGTCCAGGCTCAACAGGTTAACCAGTCAGATGTGACCGGCCCTAACCTATCGGATATGACTGGCCCTAATCTGTCCGATGTCACCGGTTCCAATCCATCGGATAATATCGGCATTCTCGGAGAAGAAATCTTCCGCACGATTAACGGTGATTTTGTCACCTTTAGCGAGTTTTTCGAGGACTTCTTGAACACCTATGCAGAAGAGTTTGGCCTGCTACCCGATGATAGCCTCGCAGAAAAGCTCAGAAAAGTTAGCCAGGCTTGCTCCAGTGAAGATGTGGAGGGAGGCACCCGACGCTTTGCCCGTACTCCGGCTCCCGGTGGGTCCGGTATCCAGCCCCCCAGTGTCGCCTGTGCCCAATTTAATCAACTTGTTCAAAGTGCCAGACGATCGATAGCAGATTACCGTCAAGTGCGCAACGGGACTAATGCCGTCAAGCGCCGCATATGGTAGCACTGCTAGGCCATTCATTATCCCTCTTATTGCTCCTGGGGAACCGTCACCTATCGTTATCACCGTTATCCATGATTAATCTAACCTTTGATATATTGTCCCCAGCCATGGGAATTATGGCTGTTGCAGCCTTAAGCTGGATTGCTCCCCCTGCTGTTGCAGAAACCTTTGGTAATGAAGGTATTCGCCTAGAGGTGGATACCGTGGTCGAATTTGAATTTCTCGAATCCAACGGTAGCTACCAGTCTATTTTTGGTATTGTTAATCTCCAAACTGGAGAGCAGTTTCCCCTCTACGGGGAAGTCAAGGCATCGGATGCATTGCAGACGGTGAACACCCCTTCCGACTATCAAGACGACCTGGGCATTCAAAACCAGGATGATTTCTACGGCACTCCTGGCACTACGGTACCTCAACCGTTAAGAGAATTTAGATTCTCTGCTGATACGGATTACAGTTTCTATCTGGAATCCTATTTTAACGGTCAACCCGCAGGCACCCTCTATTCCACCAGCAGTCTAAATTCTGGCGATCGTTCCTATGCCCAGTTCGATGGCCCTATGGAACAAATTATTGATGGTGGTTTGTTACTGCGTTGGGAGGATTCTGGTTCCCTCCTAGTGGGGGATGCTGATACGGACTACGACTTTGATGACTTTATCATTCGTGTTGGTGGGCATTTACGTTGGGACGAACCCTGTGGCTGTAGTAAAAATTGATATTCCAATAAACAACCCGTAATACCAGTGGTCAGGTTCTCTCCATGGGAACCTGATTTTTTTGGGTAGATTTTCCACAGACTAACTACTATGCCGGGTACATTAGACATGCATTAGTTGGCCACAGCCATGGAGCATCGCAAAATCCTGCATATAGATATGGATGCCTTTTATGCGTCCATTGAGCAGCGCGACCATGCCGAGTATCGGGGGCAGCCGGTAGTGGTGGGTGGCCGCCCGGAACAGCGGGGAGCGGTGGCCGCGGCCAGCTATGAAGCCAGGCGCTATGGCATTCACTCAGCGATGCCGTCGCGGATTGCGATGCAGCGCTGCCCCCAGGTGATTTTTGCCCGTCCTCGATTTGATGTGTATCGACAGGTATCTGAACAAATTCGGGAAATTTTTCGAGACTATACGGACCTGGTTGAACCGCTGGCATTGGATGAAGCGTATCTGGATGTGACCGATGGTGGCTCTGCGATCGCAACCGCCAAAGCGATCAAACAGCGGATTATCGAAACTACCCGGCTCACCGCCTCAGCCGGAGTCTCCATCAACAAATTTTTGGCCAAAATGGCCTCTGATATCAATAAACCCAATGGGCTATATGTGATTTTGCCAGCAGATGCCATGGCCTTTATCGCCACCCTGCCCATCGAAAAATTCCACGGCATTGGCCCTGCCACCGCCCGCAAAATGAAACAGCTAGGTATTACCACCGGAGCTGACCTACAACGCTGGAGTGAAACTGACCTGGTAGCTAACTTTGGCAAAATCGGACAGCATTTTTTTCGCATTGCCAATGCCCAGGACAGTCGCCGGGTTAACCCCAATCGTATTCGTAAGTCTGTCGGTGCAGAGCGCAGCTTTGCCAAAGATCTGCGTACGCTAGATGCCATGGCCACGGCACTTGCAACTATCGTTGACGAAGTAGAAACGCGGCTGCTTAAGGCCAAAAAAATGGGCTATACCCTCACCCTTAAAATCAAGTATGCCGACTATCGCCAAGTAACCCGCAGCCGGAGGGTGGATAGCCCGCTACAGCAGGCGGCTGACATGGGGCCGTTAGCCCAGGCACTGCTGGAGCACCATCTAGAACCTGAGCCTCAAGTCAGACTGTTGGGAGTGGCCATGGCAAACCTAGTAGCCGCTGATACGGTGGGCTATCAGCAGCTGTCGCTACCTATGGAAAAGTGATTGATAGTGGCCTAAATAGCAGCTATCTACTTGCCAACTTTGAGAAAGTCAGACACACTCAGACCGCCCTTGTTAGAGCTACCACCATTGGAACCGGATGCAGCTAGGGCTTTAGGCCGTTCGTTGGCTACAACTGGTGGGGTGTTAGAGGCAGGTAGTCCTGGTGTGGAATCGTAGCCATAAGAGGAATAGTACTTGTAACCGCCGCCCTTCGCTGCGATGCCGTTGGCCACCAGACCCAGAACAGGAATATTGGTAAAGCTGATGCTGTCCATGGCGTGTTCTAGGATATTGCGATCGCACTTGTTCACCCGAGACACCAAAATCAACCCATCCGTGTGGGGAGCAATCAACGTCGCATCGGCAAGACCAACCAGAGGTGGCGCATCGTACACAATCAGGTCAAACTCTTTTTCCAACCGTTTCATAAACAGCCGCATCCGTTTAGAGGACAACAGCTTGACCGGGTCAGGGGGAATCGTCCCAGCGGTAATCACATAGAAGTCCACAAAGGGCATCGCCTTTTGCAAGACATTACCCACACTGGCATTGCCCGCCAGCAGATCGCTGAGGCCCCTCTCGTTTCTAATGCCCAGACGTTTATGCACCGTGGGTCGCCGTAAATCAGTATCCACCAGTAATACCCGTTTACCCATGGTGGCCGCCGTTTGAGCCAGGTGTCGAGCCACCGTTGACTTACCCTCCCCCGGCATAGACGAACTTAAAATAATCGACTGAATCGGGCGATCGGCCCCCATCAGCATCAGGTTGGTCTGCAGTAACCGCATCGACTCTAGGAACTGGGACCCACCATAGCCGTAGTAGCCGTCGGCCCCCAGCTTATCTTTTTTACCCAGGCGTTGCTGCAGCCACTGCCCTACACCGCCAGATTGCTCTTCAGAATCATCAAACTCTGCCTGGTATGGAATTGTCCCCAGCAGTGGCAGTTTCACCACCCCTTTAATTTCTTCAACGGTCCGACAGACGATATCTAATTTTTCCAGAAGTAACGCGGCCCCGACACTGACCAACAGACTAGCCACCACCCCCAGCACCAGACTACGTTTAGTATTGGGGGAAATCGGCACCTCGGGTTTGTTGGGAGCCTCAATCACTTCCCAGGGAATCTCCGTTTGGGCCGCTTCGATTTGTAACGTTTCGCGGGTTTCTAGAAACCGCCCTAAAGCCCCCACCGCAATATCCAACTCCCGCTGCAGATCGCTATATTGCCGGGCCAGAGTCGGCAGCTGAGTCATGGTATTTTGCAGCTGGGCCTCTGCAGAAGCAATGGTTTGATTTTGGGTTTCCAAAACCTCAATGGCATTGGCTGCTTCGGTATAGCGGGCATTGAGCACCCGCTGCGCTTCTGCATCAATCACCGGCAGCATCTGCTGACGCTTTTCTTCGAGCACCTGAATCTTGAGACTCCCCGGTTGAAACCGGGTAAGTTCGGTGGCAAGTTCGGTCTCCACCTGACGCAGCTCTTGGATTAGCTGCTGATAAACCGGTGCAGTTTGTAGGGCCACTTCGCCGCCGCCCTGGGCCAACAAAAGATCATAGTGAGCCCGAGCCTCTGCCAGCTGTCGATCTACCTCCAGACGCTGGGTACTAAGCTGCTGAGCCTGAGTAGTAATTTGTTGGTTTTGAGTAGCCGGGTCAAGAAAGTTATAGGTTTGACGAAACCGCTCTAGCTGGCCCTGGAGTTCATCAACACGACCCTTCAGCTCCGGCAGCTGGCGGTCTACAAACTGAATTCCCTGACGCAGATTAGTTTGACGCTCATCCAGGCTGTACTTGAGGTAAACAGCCGACAGGGCATCCAGCGTCGCCTGGATTTTGACCGGGTCGTTCCCTTGATAGCTCACCTCAATGATTTTAGTTTCCCCCACCCGTCTGATGGTGAGATTTTTTAGCAGACTCTCATAGTCTAGATTGGGATCAACGGTTTTTAACTCTGCCAATACCTGGTTAATCAACTCAGGACTGCGCAGCACCTGCACCTGGGTCTCATAGTCAAGACCTGAATTTTTGGTTGGGGCGGCCTCAGCCAACAATCCGCTTAAGTCCGAGAGATTATCTTCGGCATTAACCGGCTCCACCAACACCTCAAAGTTACCCTCATAAACTGGTTCCTGACGCAGGGTATTAAACATTACCGTCCCCATCACCCCGGCGGCCACCCCCGTGATCATCAGCGAGCGTCGCCGGAGAACGTTAATCAGCTGGGCCAAATCTAGCTCATCATCATCTTTAGCCCATGGCATTTGGGGCAGCTGAGGCGTCGTAGCTAATACGTTAGGTGAAGCGCCGTTGGCTGAAGCAAGATTATCCATAGGACGATTAAAAAATAAACTAGGGGTGTTAATGATTAACGGGCAGGATGAGAAGAAAAGAGTTGACTAGAAAAGATTTCTAAACGGTAAAATTTGTAAAAAGGGTGCCAGAATGTTACCGATGCCGTCAGAGAGACGCGCGGCCGCATTAGGATCAACAACCACAATGTCGTTGTGCTGCATAATCGGATTGTCTTCCGGGTCCAAACCTTGGGATAAGTCAATCTCAATGGCTCGCTGGGTGACGCTCCCATCAGGATTTAAGCGGATTAATGCCACAGTCTCCTTAGCGCGACGATTAAACCCACCAGCGGCCAGAACAGCCTGATTGAGCGTGGTGTTAGCCGCCACAGCCACTGGCCCCGGCGTTTCCACCTCACCCACGACGTTAACAGCGATAGAGTCGGGTGATAAATTAGTGGCCGTGAGAATACCAATTTGTTCTGGGCTAGCTTTGATGTCGGTGGGAACAACAATAGTGTCTCCCTCTTGCAAGATTAAATCTTGTCCTCTCTCACCTGCTTCCACCAGCTTCCATAAATCGAGAGAAATCGTCCGATCGTTGCCTCGTCGAGTTGTACGCTTGACTTCTATATGACGCAGATCTGCCAGGGGTTTCACCCCACCGGCCAGCTGTAGAGCGCGGGTAACGGTGAGACGCCCCGGCTGTTGCACCGTGTTACTGGTGGCATTGTCTCCTACAATTGTCTGGCTGGATGCGGAGCGCGAGGCATAGTTGTAGGTGCCGGGTCGAAATACCTCGCCCACAATGGCAACGCTGATGGCCTCTTCTTCATCGGTGGCAATGTTAGACAGGGCAATCTGTCGGGAGGTTTCTAGATCGATCTCATCAATTTGGGAGATGGTAATCGAGTCCCCATCCCGTAGTGGAAAATCCTGGCTCAGGTCACCTTGATTGAGCAAGGCGGCAAGATTGCTGATCACCCGTTGGGTGCCGCCGTTTTCTACGCGTCGTTGAACTTCCACCCGTTGCCAGTCAGCGGCTTGGGTAATGCCGCCAGCCAGTTTAATGGCTTCTATCAGACTGGGAAACTGGCCTGCTTCACCCACCGTCAGGGTGTATTGCCCCGGTGTGTGGATTTCTCCTGTAAGGGCAATCCGCAGCTGACGGGGAGTTAATAGGTTGACCGTAATTTGAGGGTAGCGGACCTCGCCACTGTATTTGGCACCGATGACTTGCTCTGCCTGAGCCAGACTCAAACCGTTCACCGAAACCTGTCCCACGGCAGGTAAGTTAACATTGCCGTTAGCCAATACCCGCTGTTCACCGCTGTACTCGGGCACATTAAACACATCAATGGTGATCAGGTCCCCCGGACCTAGTAGATAGCTGTCATCTAGCAGCGTGGCCGCTGGGGCAGCATAGCTTGTCGGTAAACCTGGCAGTGACGCCAGGGACATCTCTGCGCTGCTGAGGACTGTACCTACGGCAAACCCGGCCCCGACGACAGTACGAACGACGGTGGAAAAACTGACAAAATGAGTCATCGCAAATAAACCTGTAGGCATGATCAACAGAAAAACAGGCAGAAAACGAGTTCAGAGCTCCGGACGTGATCTAGGGTCGGTGGGTATGATTACTAACCGTATTAACCCCCAGGTCTCCTAAGCAAACTGCTGCTGCGATCGCAACAAATCCGGAAAGCTACAAAGCTTTATGATCTGAATATGTTTGCTGACGGTTATGTCAAGAATTCTTTAGACATCCCGACCGACTTTAAACGCATTCAAAGAAACAGCTGAAGCCCTATCCTGCCTAGTTTTCAAATAAAGCGTATAAAAATCCGGAGAGTCTTAGCTAGACCAATTTTGCTACTGTCCTAAGGTCTATACGAGGGTCCGGATAAGCAGACAAAACACCCTGGCCTATTACCCCACGTTGAATAGCCTAATTTCCGTACGTCATCTGTCGTAATTACGGATGATGCGATCGAGCCGTTACTTACACACATCGCTGACTGGCCTCAGGTATGGCTTCAAGACCAGTGCCGTTGTTACTATTGCCGTTATTAGCGCCATTACTGGTGCCGTTGAAAACACCATTGGTAGCGACCGGCTCAGGTACTCTAGAGGGTGTTCCATAGCCGTAGTATTTGTACCCCTTGGTGTTGGGCATAACGCCATTGGTCACTAGCCCCAACACAGGTATCTTGGAAAATCGGATCGTTTCCATGACATGGGCGAGTACATCGCGATCGCACATATTGACCCGTGCCACCAAAATCAAACCATCCGTGTGGGCAGCCATGAGTGTTGTATCTGCTAACCCCACCAGCGGTGGCGCATCATAGATAATTAAGTCAAACTCTTTTTCCAGGTCTGTCATCAGCTGTTGCATCCGGTTAGACGACAGTAGTTTGACCGGGTCTGGCGGCATGCTGCCCGCCGTAATTCCATAAAACTCCAAAAACGGCACTGCTTGCTGCATTATCTCGTCCCGACTCGCATTGCCCGATAGCAGATCGCTCAGTCCTTTAGTATTGTCTAGATCTAACCGCTGATGAATAACTGGCTGCCGCAGGTCAGCATCCACTAGCAATACTCGTTTGCCCATGGTGGCCGCGATTTGAGCCAGATTTTGAGCAATCATCGATTTGCCCTCGCCGGCCATGGATGAACTAAAAATAATGGACTGAATAGGCCGCTCAGTTCCTAACAGCAATAAGTTAGTCTGCAACAGCCGCATGGATTCCAAAAATTGGGAGTCGCCATAGCTGCTGAGCCGTACATCATTTTTCTTCAACAACCGCTGCCACCGCTGGCTCAGCCAGTAGCCTAAACCGTCCGCTGCAGTCTGATCATCAAAATCACTTTGGTAGGGGACCGTCCCCAATAAAGGCAACTGCAAAATAGCCTTCAGCTCATCCAACGACCGGCAAACAGTATCCAGCTTTTCTAACATTAGTGCCGTCCCCACCCCCAGCAGGACACTGACCACCGCTCCCAGGAGCAAACTACGACGAACGTTGGGAGAAATAGGTGATGTCGGTGCCAGCGGAGCCTCAATTAGCTCCCATGGAATCTCCGTTTGGGCCGCTTCGATTTGGAGAGTTTCGCGCGTCTCCAGAAATCGGCTCAGGGCCTTGATCGAAATCTCCAACTCCCGCTGCAAATCGCTGTATTCCCGTGCCAGGGTGGGTAATTCGGTCAGGGTAGTTTGCAGTTTAGATTCCGCCAGCGCCAGGGTTTGGCTCTGGGTTTCTAACACTTGAATCTCATTGACTGCCCCAGCGGACTTAGCATTGAGCACTCGCTGCGCTTCGGCCGCTAAAACTGGCAACAGCCGTTCCCGTTTGTCCTGCAACACCCGAATTTCTAACGTATCAGGTTGAAATCGAGTCAGCCCTGCAGCAATCTCTGTTTCCACATGCCGCAGCTCTTGAATTAGCTGCTGATAAACTAGGGCATCCTGTAAAGCCACCTCCCCCCCAGCCGTACCTAATAACCCATAAACAGCCTTTGCCTGGGCCAGCTGTCGGTCAATATCCAGCCGCTGAGTGTTCAGAGCCTCCGACCGACTAGCGATCTGTTCGTTTTGGGTAGCCGGATTGATAAAATTGTTAGCCTGACGAAAGTCTTCTAACTGGCTTTGCAGCTGATCGACTCGCCCCTCTAACTCCGGTAGTTGTTTGTTAACAAACTGAATTCCCTGGCGCAGGTTAGTCTGACGCTCCTTGAGACTATAGTCCAAATACACCGCAGCCAGAACATCTAGAATCTCCTGAATTTTGACCGGATCCACATCCCGATAGCTCACCTCAATGATCTTAGTCTCGCCCAACCGTTTAATAATGAGATTCTCCAACAGTGTTCCATAGTTAATTTTGGGGTCCACCGCCCTCAGATTCACCAGGACCTGCTCAATCAGTTCTGGACTGCGCAATACTTGCACTTGGGTTTCATAGTCTAAACCGGAGGATGCTCTCGGTAAGGTATCGCCTAGAAAATCACTAAAGTCTTGGACCTGATTGTCCGCATTCACAGGCTCGACTAGAACCTGAAACGTCCCCTCGTACATCGGTTCCTGACGCAGGGTATGGAATAGGACCACCCCCATCACACCCGTCGCAATACTTGCAATCACCCAAGCCCGACGCCGTAATACTGTGAGCAACTGTTTGAGATCCAGTTCATCCTCATCCCATGGCTTTGGGGACCCCAAAAAACTGTTGAAGGGTTTTCCCTCAGACCCACTAGTGCTCACATTTAAATTATTCATTCATCCAAGAATATCTAAACGTTAGTTACGCGTAAAATCAGGCCAAAAATAGAACCAAAAAGCCGTGAAACCGCCTGATACTAAAGGCTATTCCAACCATTGAGAGCCGGTAGCATCTGCAAAAAAGGACTCAACAGTGTCCTGAGCCCATCGGCCAGCTGGGCCGTTGCCCTGGGATCAACCACCACAATATCGTTGTGCTGCATGATGGGATTACCCTCAGGGTTTAATCCTTGAGCCAGGTCAATATCCATTGAACGCTGGGTCACCGTACCATTGGTATTAAGCCGAATCAGCTCCACCGTTTCTCGGGCTCGACGATTAAACCCACCTGCCGCTAGCACCGCCTGGTTAAGGGTGGTATTAGCCGCCACAGCCACAGTACCTGGACGTTCCACCTCACCCACGATATTGACAGTAATCGTATCCGGAGCCAGGTTTGTCGTTGTTAATAAACCAATTTGTTCTGGGCTAGCCGCCACTGCCGTTGGAACAACAATGGTATCCCCTGCCTGCAGCACCAAATCCTGACGGCTATCGCCAGCGTCCACCAGCTGCCATAGATCCAATAAAATCGTTCGATTTTCCCCAGTGCGGGTGGTGCGTTTAACCTCCACCTGGCGCAGATTGGCCATCGGTTTAATTCCCCCTGCTAGGCGCAGGGCACGAGTCACTGTTAGCCGTCCAGGCTGCTGCACCGTGTTACCACTGGCCTCACCCCCAGTGACTGACTGACTGGATGTGGGTCGGGATGCGTAGTTGTAAGTACCCGGACGAAACACTTCCCCAACAATAACAACACTGATGGCCTCTTCTTCATTGGTAGCCAAATTAGATACTACAATCTGGCTAGAAGTACGTAAGTCAATCTCATCAGCCTGGGTAATCGTAATCGAATCCCCATCCCGCAGGGGAATATCTTGCCGCAAATCTCCTTGCCCAATCAGCGCTGACAGATTGCTGGTAACCTGCTGAACAATTCCATTTTCCCCACGGCGCTGCACATTGACCCGTTGTACATCGGCTGCCTGGGTTAGTCCACCCGCCAGCTGAATCGCGTTGACCAAGGTGGGAAACTGTCCGGCGTCACCCACCGGCATTGTATACACTCCAGGTCGATGGATTTCTCCACTGATGGCAATCCGTAGCTGGCGCGGCGTCAGCAGACTGACCGTAATCTGGGGATAGCGTACCCTGGCACGATAGATAGTGCTAATAGCCTGTTCTGCCTGGGGAAGGGTCAGATCGGCCACGGACAACTGTCCCACAGCAGGGAGATTGATGGTGCCATTGGCGAGTATCTGTTGCTCTCCGCTATATTCCGGCACGTTAAACACATCAACAGAGATTAAGTCTCCAGGTCCCAGTAGGTAACTATCATCTAGAGCCGCAGCAGTGAAAGTATCCCTGGCCAGGGGAGCTGGATTAGCCAGAGCTACATCTGTCGTGAGCCCTAGCAAAATACCGGCAACTGTTTGTCCTAGGACAGCAAAGAAGATTAGGCGAGTCATAACGGTAGATGCTGTCGGTATCTGCATCAGAGGTGAGAATAGCTCATACTCTCATTTAAATTTTTGCAAAAGATCCGTATTTTTAACCGGAAATCATCAAGTTCTCCTAGGAACATAGAGAATATACTTACTCATTTATCCACTATCTGGCTGTGTAGCTAAAGCCCGCGTTGGGGTGAAACTCCAGCGCTAAGGGCTGTCCACTAAAGGGGCAATTTGCTATGGAGGCGCTGACGGTTGGTTATGAACCAACTGAAGAATAATTAACTAGTGTGCCGCTTCCTCACCAGGCACAAGTGCAAGTTCAGTAGTTTTGAATCTGAGCTAAAGGGACAGTTTGCCTGTGAGGGGCTAGATAATGCTGAAGCTTACGTGTATCTACCCTAGCCAGGTGTAAGCTTCATAATTTTAGGCGTATATGTTGCTGTTTTATCCGGAAAGCTAACGATTTCTCAGTAGTTTCTTGGGGGTGTATTCATAAAAAATAGGATAGGTTTTTAACTGACTTTCTCATATGCTTTTTAAGCATTATCGCTGAACAATAAAGCAATATCTGAAATGGAGTTAGCCCTATCTGAAGGATAAAAAATTGACATTGCTCAGACTTGAGAACAACTCAGGTGTAAAACGTCATCCCCCTGACAGTTATACAGACATAGGCTCAGTAGCAGCAAAACTCTTGAAGGCTTCCATATCAGTAGGTCTGTTTAATCCTTTGTAAGATAAAACCATTTTTTAATCTTTTTGTATTCTCCCAAAACTGCTAATTCTGTGATCTTTGAGCATAATGACCTTCTTGGTAGCTAAGGAAGTCTCATTTTGCTTGATCGGTAAACCTAGCTTCCCAAAAGTGGAAAATTCGTATTTGTCTTAATTTCTATTGTTTATTTTTTTATTCAGCTAATAGTCCTGACCTGGGACATCATATTTGTAATTTGCTTTGGGGTGCTTGATTTCAAGACCGGTCTCTTTTATTTGAGTTTTGGGTTATACAGCTGCTCATGCAGCGATTTTTCGGTCTAACTGTTGATGAAATCAATCAATGCATCTGCCCCACTGAAGTGAACAGCAAATTTTAGACTGAGTCACCTATGAGCTTCAAGTCATCTTTGTGGCTAACAGTTGTCAAGGTTTGACTGGTTTAGCCACTGCCCTAAAATTTGTCACTTACAAAATATCGAACATCTCTACTGTTCTCTAAATTTGCGTTGGCGTTATTAGTACGATGCTTGATTTATCAGCATTATCGTTTGTTTCTGACTATGTGTTCTATCTGTTAGCGTTTGTCAGTGCGTTTTCTGTTGTTTTGGTTAGTGTACCCGTTGTTAAAGGTATTGCGATCCATTGTGATCGAGTGGATGTGCCTTGCGATCGCAAAGTCCACCAAACCCCTATAGTTCGTCTGGGCGGGGTGGCTATTTTTGTCGGTACCACAACTGCATCAATTTGTCTCTGGCAAGTGGGCGGTTTTACAGGTCTCCTACCCCAGGATCACCAAGAGATTTGGGTGATGTTGTTGGGAGGCAGTGGTTATTTCCTGCTCGGGTTACTGGATGATTTATACTCGCTTTCACCTAAGTTTCGACTGTTATGGCAGTTTGTTATTGCCAGCCTGGTATGGAGTGCCGGTATTCGCATTGACCTAATAACAGTGCCTAATGTTGGCATTGTGCACCTGGGGTGGCTGAGTTTGCCCATTACCCTGATCTGGATCGCTGGCATGGTCAATGCCATTAACTGGATTGACGGTCTAGATGGTTTGGCCTCAGGGGTGAGTGCTATTTCCGCGCTGATTACCGTTGGCATTTGTCTATTTCTAGGGGAGCCCTCGGTGGCCTTGTTAGCCATGTGCCTGGTGGGCAGCCTCTGTGGCTTTCTCGTTTATAACTTTAATCCGGCCTGCATCTTTATGGGAGATGGAGGCTCTTATTTTATTGGGTTTATGTTAGCGGTAATCAGTATTACCGGCTTGGTTAAGGGGGCGACAGCGATCACGATTCCACTAATTGTGTTAGCTGTTCCGATTTTTGATATGGCCCTCGTAATTATATCTAGACTGTTGCGGCGCAAGTCTCCCTTTGAAGCAGACAAAAGTCATCTACACCATCGGCTGCTCAAAGTGGGGTTACCTCATCGGCTAACTGTTTTATTTATTTACGCCCTGAGTCTATGGATTGGCAGCTGGGCCTTTACCCTCGCACCGATCCCCTATGGGCTATTGGCCATGGTTGTCGCCACCCCAATTTTTGGTTTGACCTCCTGGCGCGCCTGGCGTGTGGCCCGTATTTCTTAATTATTTTCTCAGTTAAACGCTTGCTATTTGTTTATCTCCTACTGCTCACTCATTCGCATCCCTATGGTACTCGGCAAGATCAATACTCGTTCTAGGGCTAAGACAGCCTACTTTGTTGACCCAATTGAGACTCGGTCGACTCAGCAAACGGTAAAACTAGTTACTCAGTTTTTTGCACCTGACTATGCGGCGACAGGCCAGCTATTGGATGAGCTGGTAAGACAGCTAGCTCATCAAGGAATGCCGGTGGAGGTGTTTACTGGCCAACCGGCCTATGCTGATGATGTAGCAGAGGCTCCTCAATTAGAACAGTCTAAAAATTTGAAGATTCGTCGGTCGCGGGTGTCTCAGCTGTGGTCTGGTCGGATCCGGGGGAAGGCGCTTAACGGATTATTGTTTGCGATTCGGGCATTTTTGCACTTGCTGCGTCATGGCTTTGAAAAGGATAAGGTGCTGCTGCTGACGACGGCGCCACCGTTTTTGCCGGTGGTGGGCTATTTGATCAGCCTCTTGTTTAATACGCCCTACGTGGTGATTTTGTACGATCTGTATCCGGACATTGCAATAGAGCTAGGTGTCGTTGACTATCATCATCCGGTGGCGAAGTTTTGGCGGTGGTTGAACCAGCGGGTGTGGCGACGGGCGAAGGCGTTGATTGTGTTGAGTCCGTCGATGAAGGAACGAGTAGCTGGGCACTGTCCGGATCTGCGGGATCGGATTGAGGTGATCCATAGCTGGGCAGACCCGGAGCTGATTAAGCCGATTGAGAAGAAGGATAATTGGTTTGCCCGCAAGTATGATCTGGTGGATACGTTTACGGTGCTATATTCGGGAAATATGGGCCGCTGCCATGATATTGAGACAATTTTTGAAGCGGCCAAGCTGTTGCGGAATGAGCCGATCAAGTTTGTATGTATTGGGGGCGGAGCAAAACGGGAGAAGCTGATGGAAGATGTCAAGGCGGAGGGTTTGGATAAGAGCTTTTTGTTTTTGCCTTATCAGGATAAGAAGGATATTCCGTATTCGATGACGGCCTGTGATGTGTCGCTGGTAAGTGTGAGTGAAGGGATGGAGAGTTTGGTGGCTCCAAGTAAGTTATATCCGGCTTTAGCCGCAGGGAAACCGATCGCAGTGGTCTGCCCACAGGGGACTTACTTGGAGGATTTGATTTCTCAGGCAGGCTGTGGAGCTAGTTTTCTGAATGGTAATAGTACTGGGCTAGCCAATTTCATTCACTCATTAGCTAATAATAAAGCTCTGAAGAGTTGTCTTTGTCATTCAAGTCGTCATTATTTAGATGAGTTTTTTACTGTGGATATCATTGCTCAGCAATATAGCGATGTTTTTTTGAAAGTATAGAGAATTTAGTAGATTTGGCCTTATACCAATAGAAAAAGCTTAAAGTCATACATTTCGTTAGCTTGATTTAATATAGCGAATGTATAACTTTTATGACCTGAAAACTTGATGAAAGACTGTAATTTTAGTAGGACTGTATTAAAGAATTAAGCCTACTTTTATAAGTAATTTTTTCATGTTGAGTAAGACTAGTTTTTTAAGATTTTTAGTCACTTCTAACATAGCGTTTAGCTTCTTAGAAAATTGAGCTTGCCTAAAGTCTTTATCTCAAATTCAAATATACAAGCTCAGTTGATGTGAATTAAGACGCTAATCTTAGAAAAAATGAAGGCTTTTAGGTATGCACATACATTTGCTTACTAAGCAGATTGGCATAGATGTTTTGTTCATTGAATTGGGTGTAGGAGAGTCGTGCGGTGGCTAGTACAAATAAAGCTCTTCTTTCAGGTCAGTTTTTCCGCCTTGTTAAGGAAGGCTTTTGGATCGGTCTTGGCAGTGCTCTTGTGATATTGGGGGCTCTGGTTGGTGTGAGGCTGTTGACCGAAGTTCTCAGCCCAACGGCTTATGGAGAACTAGCTCTAGGAATGACGATAACCACTTTGGTTAACCAGATTTCTATGGGACCTCTGAGTTCTGGTGCTATGCGATTCTATGCTCCTGCTGTAGAGAAAAATGAATTCAGTAGCTACTTGGCTGGAGTTCGTAAACTAGTTCTATCTGCAACTGGATTTATCATTATTTTGATGATTGCTCTTGTCATTGGGCTACAGATTGCAGGACAAACAAACTGGATTTTACTTACTTTAGCAGCTACTTTGTTTGCGGTTTTGAGTGGTTATGACTCTATTTTGAGCAGTGTACAAAATGCAGCTAGGCAGCGTGTTATCGTTGCGCTTCATCGGGCTATGGGAGCTTGGGGGCGGTATCTTATCGCTGTACTACTAGTGCTATGGTTAGGGCCGACTAGCAGTGTAGCAATGTTAGGTTATTCTTTAGCACTTTTCCCTGTATTAGGGTCCCAATGGTTCTTTTTTCAGAGAACTCTTCGATGCCAAGGGAGTATCATGCATCAGCAAGGTTGGCAGAAACAAATCTGGCAGTATTCATGGCCATTTGCTAGTTGGGGAGTTTTCTATTGGGCACAAGTAGCCTCAGATCGATGGGCCTTAGAGCTGTTTACATCAACTCAAGAAGTCGGTTTTTATGCAGTTCTCTTCCAACTGGGTTATTATCCGATGTCCATGGTTAGCAATATAGCTATGCAGCTTTTAGGCCCTATATTTTATCAACGCGCAGGTGATGGAAAAGATCATCAGCGTAATTCTGATGTTAATAAATTGAGTTGGCGTTTAACGCTTATCAGTCTTTGTTTGACTATTAGTGTGACGCTAATCTCATTTTTGTTTCACAAGCAAATTTTCTCGATTTTTGTAGCGCAGAAATATATTTCTGCTTCTTACTATCTACCTTGGATAATGCTTTCGGGTGGTGTGTTTGCTGCGGGTCAAACTATCGCACTTAATCTCACAAGTCAAATGAAAACTCAATCGATGATAGTTGCCAAAATTGTTACAGCCATGTTAGGAATCGCTCTCAATTTTTTAGGTGCTTACTGGTATGGTTTACGGGGTGTTGTGATAGCTTCAATTTTGTTTTCTATCATATATTTTCTTTGGATATCAGTACTTTCCTATCAACAGCAGACTAAGAGTTTATCTGTATGAAGACTGTGTTCGATATCTTTTGACAATATCTTTCAAGTTCAAGTTCTTTTGAATATTAGGAGTCTTTGGTCCATGAAACAATCCTTTAAGTATAAGCTTTCCGATTTAGGCCTCTTACCTAAAGTTGATGCAATTCGCCGTATCCCTGAAATTATCGATTGGATTATTAAGGGCTGTACTAAACAAGCTCCAGCTCCAGTAAAAAGAATGATTTTGTCTGCTTATTGCCAGAAATATGGATTAAAAGAGTTTGTCGAAACTGGTACATTTATGGGAGATACTTTAGCCCATATGGCACAAAATAAAGCTCTTAAATGTACCAGTATTGAGATTGCAGATTCTCTTTTTCATAAAGCGAAGGAGCGATTTAATTCTTATTTGAACATCACGCTTCTTCATGGTGACAGTGGCCAGCTACTTCCACAATATGTGAAACAACTACAACAACCAGCGCTTTTTTGGTTGGATGGTCACTATAGTGGTGGCGTAACAGGAAAAGGTAATGACGATACGCCTATTAGTACAGAATTAGCAGCAATTATTGATTCACCCATTAAACAACATGTGATATTAATCGATGATGCTCGCTGTTTCGTTGGAGAAAACAGCTATCCCCATATTGATGAATTATTGAAAATAGCCCGAGAGCAATCTAATTACGAAATTGAGATATCTGCTGACATCATTCGTTTAACGCCAAAGAAATGAAACCCATGATTATAAAAACAACTCTTGTCAAACTTCATTGGTTTTCTGTTAGCCAACTTGGGATTGATCCTCTTAGATTTTTTAATTCTTTGCGCGGTATTTCTCAGTATTTGCATAATTGGGTTCAATTTCAACAAAATTGTAGCGAAAAAATGCTGATGAAACCTTGCTTACATGATCGTTATGAGGAGGGTGGTACAACCAAAAGCGAGTACTTCTGGCAAGATCTACTAGTGGCAAGGTGGATTCATGAAGATGAGCCTGAAAAGCACGTAGATGTCGGTTCCCGAGTGGATGGTTTTGTAGCTCATGTTGCGAGCTTTCGAGAAGTCGAAGTATTTGATGTTCGTCCAATTACCACAACTGTTCCTGGTGTGGTTTTCAAGCAGGCTGATCTGAT
Source organism: Cyanobacteria bacterium P01_B01_bin.77 (assembly GCA_039028535.1). Classification (GTDB taxonomy): domain Bacteria; phylum Cyanobacteriota; class Cyanobacteriia; order Phormidesmidales; family Phormidesmidaceae; genus Leptothoe. Next base: position 14,786 of record JBCCHX010000016.1, on the reverse strand, counting down.
GCAAGAAGCTATGGTAAATGATTCGATGGGTGATTATTGTGACTCATTGTCATGCCTTCATGCTTTGGAGCATTTTGGTTTGGGGCGCTATGGTGATCCGATTGATCCCTTGGGATATAAGAAGGGCATTGTTAACATGGCAGCTTTGCTAAAGCCGGGTGGTACATTTTATTTATCTGTCCCTATTGGACGTGAGCGGGTGGAATTCGATGCTAACTGGGTATTCGATCCACGTACGATTCTGCATTTGGCTGAGTCCAATGGACTGGCTCTAAAGATGCTGACAGTTATAAATAATGGTGAACAACAAAGCCTAGTTCATCCCAATGACAAAGTTCTGAAAGACTTGGCTGAAACAGCTTACTGTCTGGGGATTTTTACGTTTGCTCGACTTGACACTAAACTCAAGCAGTCTGTGTAATGAAAAGTGTACTCTGGAGTAATACCCCAAAAGTCATCCCCCGTATCTTTGGTGGTATTGGCAATCAGCTTTTTATCTACGCTGCTGCACGTAGGCTAGCACTAGTTAATAATGCTGAACTAGTGCTGGATAACGTCAGTGGCTTCGTTCATGATTATAATTATCAGCGACATTACCAGTTAGATCACTTTCATATCCCTTGTCGTAAGACTACAGCAGCAGAACGAATGGAACCCTTTTCTCGGATGCGGCGGTATGTCAAACGTCATCTAAATCGATATCGATCGTTTGAGCAGAGTTTTTATATTCAACAACAAGGTAGAGACTTTGAACCACGGTTGTTACAGGTAAAACCACAAGGCACAGTATATCTAGAGGGCTATTGGCAAAGTGAAAAATATTTTAAGGATGTTGAAAATATTATCCGCCAGGAATTGAAAATACAATCACCAACTGATGATGCCAATTTATCTATGGCAGTCCGTATTCGTACTCATATAGCAGTCGCAGTACATGTACGTTTTTTTGACGATGGTATTAGCAATGCATCTAGAGACTATTATAAACGGGCTATTAATCGAATGGAACAAATAGTACCTGATGCTCACTATTTCTTGTTCTCCGATCGTCCCAAAGTTGCCCGTGAGTTGATTGCTTTGCCTGAACGGCGTATCACGTCAGTGGAGCATAATCAAGGTGATGAAATGGCCTATGCTGACTTATGGCTGATGACCCTCTGTCAGCACTTTATTATTGCCAATAGCACATTTAGTTGGTGGGGGGCTTGGCTGTCAGACCAGAATGGTAAACAGGTAGTTGCTCCAGGATTTAAGTTAAACGACCCGAGGGGAACCACAGGCTGGAATTTTTCAGGTCAACTCCCAACGTGTTGGTATCAAGTGTAAAACAAGATGGTTAAAAATAACGGAAAAAATATGTTTAGGCGTTTAGCAAAAACACTTTTCAAGTTGATACCTGCTGAATCAGAGTTGTTATATACGGCTGCAATCCGTTACGTAAATCGCTATCGCAGTGACAACAACTCTGATTCAGTTACTAATGGTGAAGAGAGATTATTGAGAAAGGTATTGCCTGCTTTAGGAAAGAGAGGGGTGATATTTGATGTTGGTGCTCATGTAGGCAATTGGTCAAAATATTGCCTTTCTGTTGAATCTAATCTGGAGTTGCATTTGTTTGAACCGAGCAAAAATACCTTTGAAAAATTATCTGAAAATTCTTGGCCAGCAAGTGCCCATTTAAATAACTATGGCCTTGGTGACAAGAATGAGTTACTTGAGTTAAACATTGTCGATTCAGCATCGGGGATGAATTCACTACATAAGCGTCATGGGGTCATAAATGCTGCTGTTAGAGCAGTTGAGCAGATTAAAATTACTACTCTTGATGAATACTGTGAAAAGAACGGAATTCATAAAATTGACTTTTTGAAGGTAGATGTCGAAGGACATGAGCTTGCAGTATTCCGTGGCGCAAAGCGGATGCTTGAACGTAGTGCGATTGATTTGATTCAGTTTGAATATGGGGGATGTAACTTGGATGCGCGTGTCTATTTGTTAGATATTTGGAAATATCTTGCTTCCAATGGATATCATATTGCTAAAATTTTTCCGGATAGTATTCGATATCTAAGTGAGTACGAACAGTCTCTGGAGACATTCCAGTATAGCAACTATATTGCTTCACTGAGGAAACAAGAAACCAGATGAAAATACTAATCGTAGGCGATTGGAAATATCCAATGTATGAGAAGACATTTTCAGATGCGTTGGTTTCGCTAGGACATAATGTTATAGCGTTTTCATGGGTTCCATATTTTTCCTCAATTTTTGGACGTGCTGAAACAAAATTTTGCTTGACTGGTATAAAAACCATTCAATTTAATAGAGAATTGTTGGAATATGTGAAAGAACAGCTTCCAGATGTGGTGTTAATTTGGCGGGGTATCAATGTCATACCTGACACACTAAAAAAAATTAAGCTTGCTGGTGTACGACATCTCTCCTCGTACAACCATGATGATTTTACAGGGCCAACAGTAGGTGCACCTGTTCCATGGCATCACCGAAGGCTTTGGAGACTATTTTTAAGGTGTGCGCCATTATATGATTCACATTTTGTGAAAAGACAATCTAACATTGAGCACTTACATCAGCTAGGGGCAAAGCAAGTGTTCACTATGCCAATGTGGTTTGTGCCAGAATTACATACACCTGCTCAGTTTGATCAAGCGGATGCTAAGCGCTACGAAACTGATATTGTTTTTGTTGGCCATTATGAACCAGATGGACGAGAACAAAGTATTCGAGCACTAATGTCATCAGGGCTAAAGGTGAAACTTTGGGGTGGACGCTATTGGACTCGAGCTGTTTTGGGAGATTTATATGATGATCTGGCTCCAGTTGTTCCAGCTGAGGGTGAAAAGTATGCTAAAGCCTTATGTGGTGCGAAAATCTGTTTGTGTTTTCTCTCTAAAATGAACCGAGATACTTACACCCGACGTTGTTTTGAAATTCCTGCTTGTGGTAGGTTAATGCTCGCTGAGCGGACTGATGACTTAATGCGGTTTTTCAAAGAAGATGAAGAAGCATGCTTCTTTTCATCTGATGAAGAGTTAGTGCGCAAAGCTAAGTGGCTTCTTGATAATCCAAATATTCGTAAAAGTATTGCTCAAGCAGGTTTGCGGCGAGTGTGGGCTGATGGACATGATGTTAAAAGTCGAGCGAGTAGTTTTATTGAAACGGTTAAAGCAAAATGAAAATTCTTTACCTTTATTCTGAAGTTATGGGGTATACCGTAGCTACTCTCAAAGCTTTAACCCAACTCCAAGCTTTTGTTCATGTTGTTCATTGGGACGAGTATAAATTAACTCCCTATCAATGTGAGGCTTCTACCAATATCCATTTTTATCCTCGCTCAAAGTATTCTGTTCAGGAAATAGAGCATTTAGCTGACAGTATTTCTCCTGACATTACGGTTGTCTCTGGTTGGCTGGATAAAGGATATTTATCTCTTGCCAAAAAGCTTAGGCGCGCGAAAAAAAAAGTAGTGGTTGCTCTTGATGGTCAGTGGTTTGGTACTGCCCGTCAATATTTGGCCAGTACCTTAGCTTCATTGGGGTATTTCACAAACTTTTTTTCTCATGCTTGGGTTGCTGGTACATATCAATACGAATATGCGCGAAGATTGGGGTTTTCTAAAGAAAGTATTATTTACAATCTTTACAGTGCTGATATAGAACTTTTTTGCCAAGCTGCTGCCAGTAATCAAGCCAATCAAGAAACCTACCCACATCGATTTCTATACGTAGGGCGGTTAGAGGCTGTTAAAAATGTAGAATTGCTGATTAAAGCCTGGCAATGTATCAAGGGAGCTAATAAAGACTGGGAGCTACATTTAATTGGTAATGGTTCTCTCAGCTCATTGATTGAGAAAGACTCAGATATCGTGGTTAAGAATTTTATGCAGCCTCATGCATTGGTCCAAGAAGCCAAAAATGCTGGATGTTTTATATTGCCTAGTATTTATGAGCCTTGGGGGGTAGTCTTACATGAATTTGCCGCTGCGGGTTTACCTCTCATTTGTTCAACTGCTTGTGGTTCCGCCAAATCATTTTTAATTCATAACTATAATGGCTATTTATTTGATCCAACTGATATTGATGATCTGGCTGACAAAATGTTAAAAATAATTAATTCTAACGATCTTTCACTTTATAGTATGGGGGAAAAATCTAGTCAATTATCGAAAAAGATCAGCCCACATACCTCAGCAGCAAATCTTGTCTCGATTTCGTCTTAAAATCAGAGGTTAAATTCTTGCAATGTCAGTAGAATTACAAACATTTCTACTAATAACTTTGTTATATTCACTTCAGGTCTTAATTCCTGGATTTATAGCCTCAATTCAAGGTGTATCTCTGGGGTCAACTATATTTGATGTCCCAACACTGTTTGAGGAAGCTATAGAGTATTCCATAACTTATCTCTTATCTTATATATTTGTTTTTTTATTTCTGGCAAAGCTTGTAAACTTGAAGCGATGGTATGTAGACACTTCTTATATACATGAGAAATCGAAAATCTTGTCAACATTTCCAACAGCAAATAAGTTTAAATTTTTAAGATTTGGTTGGCTGTCTTTATTCTTCGGACTAGTTCTATCAATATATTTTACTGATTATTATCAGGTTTTTTTTGAGGCAAGCGGAAGACATTTCTCAGAGGAGCCAGTTATACAAAATCTTATTCAACTTCTATATTTAGTAGGATTAATATTTGGTTTGCTTTCCAGATCTCGAAAGCTTTCCAGACATTTACTTGTGGTTATATCTGCCATTTCGTACTTATTATATCCAATTGCAATCTCTAGCCGAGCTGTTGCAATTCCTTGTGTTGTAATTTTTCTATATTACTTTTCTGTAGAAAAGAAAATAATACAATCTGTCATTACTGCATACGCTACTGTTGTCACCTTCGTGACTTCCTTAATTGCAAGATCTCAACTAGGGTTTTATAATTTTATCCAGATTTTCTTGGATGTGATTTTTAATCCATCCTATATTATTTATGAAAAGCTATTATTTGTAACTCCTGGGATAGGAACTACTTCTCTTGCATTAGAGATGTTTGAGGATAGAGCTTCTTATGGCTTGATGTCCTTTTTAAGGTATGTGTCTCCACTTCCTTCTTTTATCCTTGCACCTTTAGGAAGCAACAGCTCAATTGAGCTTGGTTTTACTAATTATTTGAATGCAACTAATATTGGTCTTAATACCGATATTTTCAGTGAGTGGATTTTTTGGTTTGGCTCTTGGGGAGGAGTGTGTGGAGGAGCATTTTTAGCAATATTGACAGTTATCCCAATACTACTGAGAAAGAAATATATAGACTCATATCTCGTCCGAATTTTGTTTCAGATATCTACGCTGTTTTATTTTCTTGCAGGTGCATCCATGTCAGTTCGTGCTGCATCTAGACTGTATATTTATATTTTAATTATTGTCGCATATGCCTGTTTTCGAAGAGAAAAAAAGTCACGTTTTAGACTTAATCATGGGCATTGAAATGCATTTGACACGTTTATTCATTTGAGGAAAAAATTATGCAATGTATGCCACTGAATCTATGAAAATCCTACATGTTATTCCTTCAATTTCTGCGACTAGAGGAGGTCCCAGTCAAGCTATTTTAGAGATGGTCAAGGCTCTGCATGATCTTAATTTAGAGGTTGATGTCATCACTACTAATGATGATGGTAATGGCTTACTAAACGTACCAATATGTACTTGGTTTGAGTATCAAGGAGTTAAGATTCGCTTTTTTTCTCGATTTTCACCTCCTATTAACGCCGTGCGTGAGTTTGCGTTTTCTGTAGATCTCACATATTGGTTATGGAATCATATTCATGAATATGATCTACTTCATATTCACGGAATGTTTTCTTATACATCTACGAGTTCTATGTTAGTTGCTAGAGCTTTTAGAAAACCTTATCTAGTTGGTACTCATGGTGTACTTTGTCGTTGGGCTCTTCAGCAGAGTGCGATGAGAAAAAGAGTTTATTTGAGGTTGATCGAACGCGCAAACTTGGATAAATCTGCTGGCTTTCATGTAAACTCTCATAAAGAAAAAGAGGAGATAGATAGACTGGAGTTTCATTGTCCAAAATTCCTTATTCCTCACGGGTTGAATTCCTCTGAAATAATTTCTGATGCTAGTACACGTCTAAGAGACCATTATAATTTGCCTGCAGATGAACCTATATTTTTGTTTCTGGCACGGCTTCATCCAGTGAAAGGGTTAGAGTATTTGATTCAAGCTTTGGCAAATCTTAAAGAGCGGCGTTTTACATTTATTCTTGCAGGTGATGGCGATGAGTTATACGAGGCTCACATTCAGCAATACCTGAAAGAACAGGGTCTTCAAAAGCATGTGATAATGACAGGATTTGTTGATGGAGAATTAAAACAACTACTATTGCAAGGGGCAGATTTATTTGTATTAACATCTTACATGGAAAATTTTGGTGTTGCCGTATTAGAAGCACTGGCATCTGGCACACCCGCTCTAGTAACTTCAGGTGTAGCACTTGCGACTGATGTTGAGCAATATGGACTGGGATATGTAGTGCCACAGGAAGTAAATGCTATTTCTAGTGCCTTAGTTCAATATCTGCAGCTTTCCGAACAGCAAAAAAATCTCTTATGTCGCAAAGCTCAAAAATTTGTTACTGAGAACTATACTTGGGATAGAATAGCAGCTAATCTGAGTAACGTTTATCAGAGTGTAATTGAACCGAGATCAGTTTATCAGAATTAACCTGATGCTTCTCGAGTTTCTTTGAATAATTTATTGGTATGTTGTATGTGCCGAAAATGACAGATTTTCAATGTGATGTTTCTGTCATGTTTGCTATTATTCCGCTTTAGTAACACTAGGGCTTGTGTCAATCTCAATAAAAAGATCCTAAAAGGAGAAAATATGTCTGTCTCTTTAAAAAAGCAGGAGTATGAATATCTTTATCAAGATGCTCAGTTAGTTCATGCCCATGGCTTTCTAATGCAGCCACTTCTGTCAATGCTACCCAAATCTAACGCGTCTAAAAAGCTTCGTGTTCTTGATCTTGGTTGCGGCAATGGCAGCTTGACGAACGTTATCGCACAGCAAGGTTATGAAGTGGTTGGCATGGAGGAATCTCCCTCTGGTGTTGAAAATGCTCGCCAAAATTATCCAGACTGTCACTTTATTGAAGGTAGTATTTACTCACCTCCACCAGAAATATTAGGTAATTGTTTTGATATTGTTATTTCGGTTGAAGTGGTTGAACATCTCTTTTATCCTAAAGAGCTGCCTAGATTAGCATCACGTTGCCTAAAGCCTGGGGGAAAGTTGATTGTGACGACCCCTTACAATGGATATCTTAAAAATATTGCACTTTCTGTTTTAGGGGGGATGGACAGGCATGTTAATCCACTTTGGGATGGTGGACATATCAAATTTTTCTCAGTCAAAACACTAAGTCAGTTACTTGACGAAGAAGGTTTTGCCGAGCTGGACTTTAAGTTTGCTGGTCGTGCTCCTTATTTGTGGAAAGCTATGCTTTGTTCGTCTACTCCGGTTTCAGTGAAGTAATGGCACTAATTTCAGTTATTGTTCTTACAAAAAACGAAGAGCCTAATTTAGCAATATGTCTAGATAGTCTGAAGATTCTAGATGCAGATGTTTACATTGTAGATTCTGGTAGTACTGATGGAACACTGGACATTGCGAAGCAATATGGCTGTAAGATTTTTGAGAATCCCTGGAAAAATTACGCAACGCAGCTTAATTGGGCATTGTCAGCTCTGCCTATCAATACGCCTTGGACGATGCGGCTTGATGCTGATGAACGGCTGACCCCAGAGTTAGTTACAGAATTACAACAATTACTTCCTAACAGTCCTGATTCAATAGGAGGTTATCAGGTAAAAAGACGTGTATTTTTTATGGGGCGATGGATTCGTCATGGTGGATATTATCCAACCTGGCTTTTACGAATCTGGCGGAGTGGGATAGGGACGTGTGAACAGCTTTGGATGGATGAGCATATTGTTCTTTCTGAGGGCAAAGTCGTCAACCTTCAAAATGATATTATTGATGAGAATCAAAAGGGGCTTACGTTTTGGACTGATAAGCATAACCGCTATGCTGATCGCGAGGTCTTAGATATCCTTGCAGATCATGCTCCAACAGATGGAAACCTTCTAGACGTTCAGCAATTCTCCCAAGCCAAACAACGACGCTGGGTTAAGACTTCCCTTTACAATCGATTTCCTCTCTTTTTAAGGGCATTTATTTATTGGCTGTTGCGCTATACTATTGGCCTCGGTTTTCTTGATGGCCTCGAAGGTCTAATTTTTCATTTTCTTCAGGGATTCTGGTACCGATTTCTTGTTGATGCCAAAATTTATGAACTTCTTAGAAAAAAGCAGCTTAGAGTCAGTCAACAAGACAATGCAGAAACAATCAACCAGAGTTCAACAGCAATATCTAGTTGAAACTTAGCACCATACTTAGTGGCAAAGATCCTACTGTCAACAGATACTTGATTATGATTAAGCGCTGGTGTCAGTGGGCTCTATGTAGCGCTCTCATGATAAGTTTAGCAGGTGTTTTGTTCATAAATCTGAGGCTTGTTGCTACAAGCTGTAATGCCTCTAATCCTCAAGCCATTTTAGTTCTTGGTGGTAGTTACCGACGAGAACTAACTGCCGCGCAGCTTGCTTCTCAAAAAACTGATCTTGAGGTTTGGGTGTCAAGTGGTATGCTACCACCACAGGCAAATAAAATTTTTATTACAGAAGATGTCTCTCTATCACGAGTGAATCTAGACTATAGGGCTACCGATACTGTTACTAACTTCACCACATTAGTATCTCAGTTACAGGCCAACAACATTCAGCACATATACCTTATTACCTCAGACTTTCACATGCCCCGCGCAACATCCATCGCCTTCTGGGTTCTTGGCAGTCGCGGCATTGCCTATACCCCGGTTGCAGTTCCTTCTCACCAATCACCAGAACCCTATCACAAAATTTTCCGAGACGTTGTCCGCAGTTGGCTATGGCTCTTAACCGGCCGCACTGGCTCTAGTCTAGACCCTAGCTCAACCACCAAATCATCCTAAGTAGATGGCCGTAACTATGCTAAAGCTTCTGAAGGCCCCCTTTCGTCCCCCAATACTGGGGGAGACCTGACTCAAAGCCCCCAGTATTAAGGGTTTGGGGGCTTGACGAATAGGCTAACAGAAGAATTATTCATCACTACGTTTAGTTTTGGCTGCTTACTTAAGCAAAGCACTGCAGTAGGTTAAGTAGACAACATTATTAAATTTTGAAGAGGCTAAGAATAATTCTATATCTTGTGTCAGCTATTAGGGGTGCCACAGGGTGCCCAATCACTTACTGAGCACCATAAACCGATGACCTACTACAACCGTCTCACCAGCATACTGATCACCTCGTCAGGTGCTGGCCGTAGAATTAGCTGCTGGTTGGGCACCTCGATCAACGGGCTCCACTGACTGGTTTCTACGTAGCGTAGGTTGTGTAGCAGGTGGATGGTCTGACGAATAGTGCCAGGGTGACCTAGCAAAATATGACGGATGCTACTGCCAGGTTCTAGCAGCGGGGAAAAATCGGCAGACGAAGCGGGCGACACCTGGGGTGTCTGGTCTTGAAAAGTCATAGGGGCGTTTTCCTTTTACACAATAGGCAGCTGAGGCTGCAAAACAACGGAGGAAATGCCCCCAAAAACTCAGCCACCCTGCAACTAAACTCAGGGTGGCTGTAAAATGCTCACAGCTCACCGACTGGGTATGACAGTCGAGGGGTTAGCGGGATGGTCGTGTGCCAGCACTTCCATCTCGCGCGGCCAAATTTTTGGGTGCGAAAAACAACTAAGGTTAGTTGCTTATTGTGTAGGCTATCAGGCCCAGATCGAAGAGTCAAGCGGTTGGGAGGGGGCTGCACAAGGATAAAATTTTAGGTAAGGGTGGGGGAAAAGGGAAAGGGGGAAGCGCCTACCCGCCAAGGTTGGAAACCCTGGGCTAACCGAGGGGTGTCCACTGGAAGGGACACAACTATCGAAGCTGTGGTTTGAGGTTTTGCTTCCCCACTGCCTGGCTATGCTTCAACTGGTCCACGACCGATCATCCGCGCTGCCACACCCAATTGTCCCTTTCAGTGGACAACATCAGTTAGCGGTAGGTTTCCAACCTAGCGCGGGCTTCAGCCTCATAACCAACACTAGTGCAAGATCTTAGGTGAAGAACGAGATGGCTATTGGCCTGCGGTGGTGAGATGCCGAACTGCTGCTGCCCTGGGCCATGGAAAAGGTGGCTGCGGTTGCTCAGGTAGCTGAACAAGAACGGCAGAGAGCTGAGCGATTGGCTGATAGGTTGAGATCGCAACCCATTGACCCAGATGCCATATCATCTGTCTCTATTAGCCCACTGCATAGTCTGTAAACTGTCGCATGTAAGGCGTATGAAAGCCAATCACTATGTCACTCTTTGGCATGCCTAAATCGACTAATTCCTGCGCTAGATCATCCTCAGTCCCATTCCACTAAATCCAAATCTTGCCATCTTTGATATCCACATGTACAGAACAATAGCCTCCTTCTGTGGATCATAAATCAACAGCTTTACCTGAAAATCTTCAACCTGACTTTTAGGCATGGGCAGCTGAAAGAACGTTTCATAAGCATTAACCGGAACAGCCAGATATAAAACTCTTTCAGGAGAATCAAGTTTTAGGACAGCACGATAGTTCAAAAATCGACCCAAAGCTGTGTGAAATTCTGAAACAGCAGAGGCTTCTGATAAAAAGCTTTTAATTTCTATAGCAATCTGTTGCCCATTTCGCTCAGCCGCAATTAACCGCTCAGCTGCTAAATCAATGGCAACATTAATGCCACCCGATTCTATCCGCAGCGGATCAGCTGTAATTATCCAACTATCTTTTGGAACTAGGAACAAGCTTTGAATGTCTTCTTTTAAGCCGATGCCATCTTTTCAAACTCAAACGTCGGCAACGTCAATGTTGCTCCATCCGGTGAGCCAATTTCTCCGGTAAACTGATCATCTAAATTGCCAATCACCTGGATATATAAAAATGTCGACATCGAATCATGGCATAGCTTACTTCTGGACATGACCACGGCCTGTTCACTCACCTGTAGCTCCATGCCTACTGGCAGAGGCCGCTTCCCATCTGGACCAACCAGTATAAACAAACTCCATTCCTGGGTTTCCGGTAGCTCCCACAGCAGCGTATATACCTGGCAAACCGTCTCACCAACGCTGACTGACTTGCATGCGCCTACAGCTGCTATCGGGATCTCCATTCCCTGTCTTTTTAGCGTTTCTAAAATTGGCACTAGCCTTTTCACAGGATTCTCAGACTCTCGCGTTTCAGGACCTCGTAACCCATAATTCATTGTCAGCGATGGGAGAAATTGCCATGCCAGTTGTTCGGCTACCGTGTCTAACTGTCCCTGTAGCCATAGTCCAGTATTAATAATCGCTTTAATCGGGCTAGCAACAGATTCTTTTTTGACAACAACAGGAATAATCGCCTCTGGCTCCAGGCAGCTTAGGTACCACAGCAGTTTTTCTGGCCTCACTGTAAACTGCTCTACCGGTACGACATAGCTCTCACTGTCAGCATGCTGAGGTAGAAGATTGCTGAGCTGATCGTGTCGCAATCCAGCCCCTACCTGTACCTGATCGATCTCTTCATGGACTTCTACTAACACATACAAGTGTGCTTTATTTTTGCCAGTTACTGCCGCTGCTGGAATCTGGACCAGCTCGTCCTGCGACGTGCCCATGGGTAAAATACACAAACGAAAATCTCCCACTTGTACATGGGTATCTGTCTGCGGTGCTGCTGTCCGTGGATAGGTGGTAGTCAGCGACGTGCTGCTCTCATTTAGCCACTGTTCAAACCCTGCGATCGCAAGTGCCCGAATAAAACTTTGCCACTGGTTATCCAAATCTGTAATCGGTTGACAGATATCAGTGGCCCATTGGGTAAACATAGGAGATAACATAATCGTTTCTGTTGCAATCGGTTTAAAACTATTGTTATTGTCAGGCTTAGAAGCGTTAATACTCATGGCGTTAAGTCGGAATAATAGAAGCGGATTACTCAAGCAGGTGGCAGAGGCATGGTTGGCACCACCTCACACAGCTGTCGGGCAAAAACACTCTTGGCAGTACGATTGACAGGTATGCGCGCTTCCGATGCTGCATCCGACATAATCGATTCTGTTTCTTCTTGCAGAATCTGTTCTAGCCGCTGTGCGATCGCATCCAGCTGGTCCGCCGATAGATGCTCCAGCGCCTGATCGTTGACCCGTTCTTTGAGCTGTCTTAGCCAGTAGATACATACCTCGGCTCGAAACTGATTGAGGTTGAGCAGTCGGGTCACCGCTACCTGGTTATTCAGCCCTACAATAGTCGCAATTTCCTTCATGGAATAACCCTCGCAGTGAAACAGTTCTAATGCCTTACGATAGCTCTCTCCCTTGGGCGTTTTTCGTGCTTGGTAGCGCTCAGTATAGGCGGTGACAGTCACCTGAATGGCCTCACCCAGTGTGGCTCGAAAATCTTGGTGATAGCTTTCCATAAAGCGGACTTGCCTGTCTTCAGTCTCGTCAGGTTCGGGGGCAACGGGCTCAAGATAATCTTGACTATCGATTGACCGTGTCGGCAGAGGCCCACCTCGCCTGGCCACGCGAGACTCCCGCAGTCGTTCGGCCAGATCATGCAGTCGCGATCGCACCACATTAACCGGCTGATTGGGGTCAATACGCTGCAGCTGTTCGTCAGTGGGGGGCAAACAGCGCTGTCCCCTACCCACTCGCTGTTTGATGCGGTCCTGACGATAAACCTGATGATAGGCGTTGAGTAATTTACCTTCCGTGGCTAGCATGGACGCACTCAGGTGAGGTAAAAACCGAGATAGCTGAGAGACCTGAGTATCATTAAGGATGGCCCACGGTGTGGCCCGATACAACCCCTGGCTAAGCAAAAATTTAGTCAGATCTCGGTGACTTTGGGTAAGGCGTTTGGCCCAGACACCCAGGGAAGCTCGGTCTGGACTATAGCTAGTGAGAATTGTTAGCGCCAATGACGGCTGTGCTGGAGTGATATTACCCGTATCATCTAGTACCCTCGGCCATAGGTCCGTTGCTCGAAAACCATAGGTATCACCAAAGCTTTGGGCCAGCTGTCTACAGGTGATGACAATATGGTGGGACAGCCAGCAGCGCAAACAAAGCTGTGCGATCGCACTATCTTTCGCCTCTGTTTTCCAAACTTGCCACAGTCGACTCTGACAGTCTCGATCGGAGATGTCTCCAGCCGCCATGGCTTTGGCAAAAAGCCGTCTAAACAGCTGCTGCGCCTCAGGATGCTCTCGGGGTGATAGCTGTCCTGCGGCCGTCAGGACCGTCATATTCCAGTAGTTAGAGGGGGTTGCCATGGTAGATGGATATAGATTACGACCCTGGTATGATTTTAAGTGGATTTAGCTTGCGCTTAAAATACTTGGAACTGGATCTTCTGACGCCGCGTTGGGATAGCCATCGGTTACCACTAGCTGATGATAAAAAACGATAACGAGTAGTAAACAGACGGCATGGAATAGGGTTTTCATACAATTAAGGACCTCCTTTCTCTAGTAGTTAGGAGTATTGCTCAGATGGCTATACTTATTCACCCATTAGCTGCTCGCGTCAACGATAATCATTATCAAACCCAGCATCAAAACTAATGGGGGCATGGACAGCTCATTTCGTCTTTTTTCAAGCTATCCGCACTATCATTTACGTTATTCGAGTGCAATTTGACCAGAAGCCATGAAATTATTTACCCTCAATCCAGCGAAAGCCATTGGTTTTGATAGCGATCGGGGCAGCCTGGAAGTGGGTAAACGAGCTGATTTACTGGCCGTACATCACGATGGAATTGTCCCACGGGTGATGGAGGTCATCCGGCAAGGAAAACGGATCGCATAGGCTGTCGTCTTGCGGCCAGTAAACTCTACGTGATCATCAAACAATACCCATTATTGCGGCTATCAACTGTGACTAATGAATCGACCAAATTTATTCTCTATGCCTGCCCTGTGGGGGAGCTGGGTCAACAGTTAGAAACCTACTTTAAAGAGAGCCTAGAACGCTGTGGGGCAAATACAGCTCACCAATACATGCCTCACTGCACTCTGACAGGTTTTTTTGAGGATAAACAACAGGCTGCGATGAGGTATGTGGCCGCCCTCAAATCAGCCCTGGCTCAGCAGCTACCCCAGCAGCCCATACCCGTTGCTGAGATTCGTCAGCTGAGCTTTCATGAGAATTGGCACGGGTTAGAGCTAACGGCTCCCTGGTTTCAGTCCGTTGCCCAAACCTTTGCTTCCCTGGCAAAATCCCCCAGTCCGCTACGGCTTAAAACATGGCTGCATGTAAGCTTAGCCTATGGGTTTGACCCGACTCTGGCAAAACCCTTAAAACAGATGGCGCTACATATTGTTGACCCTCAGATTCCAGTAGATTGGGAACTGCGTTTATACCAACGTCAGTCAAACTGGCACTGTCATTATTATTATTTATTGACGTCTGTTCGTTAAAAAAATCCGCCATGGATCTTAACTTAAGGAATGAGGTTTAAATAAAATCCAAAATTGACATATGAGAATGGGATAACCTATCCCCTCCTGGGAGGGGCAATGGGGTGGGTTGGCCGTTAGCGCAAGGTTCGAAACCCACCCCGCCTTTCAGGCACCCCTCCCGAG
>JBCCHX010000015.1:0-102377 GCA_039028535.1 Cyanobacteria bacterium P01_B01_bin.77 | reverse complement strand
TTGGTGGGCGTTGGTAAACTTTTACTTGGCATTTTGGGTCATTAACTGTTGGCTCCCATTATAAAAAACGGTCGCAAACCCCCGGGTGGGGGTACTTCCCTTGCACGGCCCCCACACCGGGCTATTGCCTCAATCAACCGTCACTAAACGGGTTTTGGATTTTGACCAATAGATCATTAAACGGCTGCCAGTTATCCTCAGCGACAATCGGCTCCCAAATAGCTTCAATTTCAGGCCGCAGCAACACAATACCGGGATTAGTTTTACGCAAGCAACTACCCACTTGCACTACTTCTTCCGCCGTCAACGTCGTCAAGCAGGTGTGGTAGTGCAGTCGCCATGCCTCTAATAGTGTGGTGGTATCATCGTCAGATTTTTCAGCCATCGCCTGCAGGATTTGCTCTGGGCCATCGCACCACTGTTCTGAAAACTGTCCCGTTAACCCCGTAAAAAAGTCGTGGTAACCCACGTGAGTCTTTTGCAACAGCTCCAACGTTAGCCGCAGCAGCTCATCGCCCAATTCTGGTAGTAGCTCTTCAAACCCTAGCTTGGCCAGCATCCTTTGCTTGTAGGCCCCATAGTAATGCGCCCGATAGGTAGCCAAGCCCGACTCCAAATCTTCGACTGCCATGATCAGCTTTAGCGGTTTCTGCAGCATCAGCAGATTCCACTCACACATGCGGGGCTGATTGCCATAGCTGTAGCGCCCCATATAGTCAAAATAAGCCGCCGTAAACCGGGGGTTAAACTCATCCATAAAGGCATAGGGGCCATAGTCAAAGCTTTCGCCGGTAATCGACATGTTGTCGGTATTGAGCACCGCATGACAAAACCCCACCGACATCCACTGGGCTGCCAACTGTGCTACCCGCTGTACCAGTTCGGCATAAAACTGGGCGTAGCGTGCTTGAACATCCTGGATTGCCAGCAGATGGGCATAGTAAATCTCGATCACATGGTCTAGCAGGGGCTTTATCAAATCAGCACGCCCCAGATATTGCAGCCGCTCAAAGGTGCCAAAACGGATATGGGACTGACTAAAGCGCACCATCACCGACGAGCGTGTCGGCGAGGGCTCATCACCTCTCCACAGACGTTCGCCCGTTTCCACCAGGCTAAAACAGCGAGATGTAGTCACACCCAAGGCATGCAGCGCCTCAGACGCCAAAATCTCTCGGACGCCCCCCTTGAGGGTTAAGCGGCCATCACCATTGCGGGAGTAGGGGGTGGTTCCTGATCCTTTGGTACCAAAGTCGTAAAGCTTGCTATCGGTGCCCCGCACCTGACCGTAGAGAAACCCCCGCCCGTCGCCCAACGCCGCGTTGTAGTCACCAAACTGGTAGCCGTGATAGCGCAGGGCCAACAGCGGTGAGCGTTGTTGGAATTGGCCAAAGGCCTCAATAAAGTCAAAATCGCTGACATCAGGGGACTGTAGCCCTAATTTGGACAATACATCATCATTGCGAAAACGCAGAATATGTTGCGGAAATGCAGCGGCGGCAACAATGTCGTAGTAGTCATCGCCTAGAGCTTCTAAGGCAGGCTCATAGGTCAGATTTAGCAAGGGATTCTCGGTGGCCAAGGAATGAGGTTAGCGTAGCATCAGCTTTAGTATCGAACACCGTGAGAATTTATGCTGCGTGACCCCAGAGAATTCGGCACTACCGCAAATTCAACAGAAGTTCTGAAAACTCAGTTTTTTGACTAGCCGACAATCAAACGGATTGTCTAGCTTTTTAGAGCCGCCAACTGCTGGTTAAACCACTGGGCAGCAGTGATATTGCTATCGGTTTCGAGGTTGGCAATGGTTTGCTCTAATGACAGCAAGCCATTAGAGCAAACTTCGACCGATTTTTGACAGTTACAACTGCAGACATTGTCCTTACCCTTAGCTACCCTTGAGCTTTTGCACCGCGTTTCTAAAGCCTAACACCACCAAAATATTAGAGAACGTCAGAAAAAACTCAGCGCTGCCGTGGAGCCAATCCACATTGGCTAACTCTAACCCATAGGCCTTTTGAGCATAGATACCGGCGGGAATCGTTACTGCGACAAACACCAGCAGCACATAGAAGCCAATTAAAGCCAATCGAGGTGTTTGACCAGACTTAGTCAGAAAATAGAGAAACCCCAGATAAGGAAATAGAGATACCGCAAACAAGGTTTCTTTAGACACGGGCTTGCCTCCAGATATACCAGGCAGCTGCACAGCTAGTACAGTTGCCAACAACCGTCATTGCGGCCTGTAAAATGACCAGCCAGCTCAAGGATGGCGAATTATCAAAAAAATGCCAGGTGCAGGCACACATGGCGCTAACTAGAGCTGGCAACATGCCAAAAGATAACCAGCGCCAAGCCGGCCAGCCGCTGATATCGGCAAACTGCCAGACAAAGTAGATGGCGGCAATCCATTCAATCACGCTAGAGACGTGAACCATCCAGGTGGGTAATGAGAGAGCGTGCATAGGGTGAACAAAAGTGGATTTGGCTGGGGATGAGGCGGTAGTCTAAAGCGGTAGAGGCAATAGCCTTAAGTATGGAGGCAGCCGCCTTCGATCTGACCGGGCCTATTTGCCAGACCTTAATTTTATCGGGATTGCGGAGCGGACATGCGAGCAGTTTTATGTGGTTACTATGGCATGGGCAACGGTGGTGATGAGGCCCTGCTGGCAACGTTACTGCAGCTGTTGCCTAAGTCCGTGACGCCGATTGTCCTTTCGGGTAACCCTCAAGAAACGGCCCAACGCTATGGTGTGGAGGCCGTACCGCGTAAATCTCTAGGGGCAGTTTGGTCGGCCCTACGACGTTCTCAGGCATTTATCTGGGGCGGCGGCAGTCTAATGCAAGATGCAACTAGCGCCATCAATCCGCTGTACTACGGGGGGTTGATGAAATTAGCCCAGTGGATGGGTCTACGTACAATCGCCTGGGGACAGGGGATTGGTCCTTTACGGCGGCACAGTAGCCGCTGGGTCACTCGCTGGGCGCTAAAAAACTGTGACGCGGTCAGCGTCCGCGATGGAGCCTCGGCTCAGCTGTTAACCGACTGGGGCATTCGCTGCCAGCTGGCTCCAGATCCAGTGTGGGCGCTCAGATCTACTCACCTAAAAGGGTTTGCAGATTTGCCAGCACCGCGCATTGCCATTGCACTGCGGGGACATGCTCAACTTACCCCCGAGCGTCTGACAAGTTTGACTAAGGCCATTGCTGACCTACAGAGAGCCACTCAAACATGTGTTGTGCTATTACCATTTCAGCCTGTGAAAGATGGCGCGATCGCAACCCACATCGCCCAACACCTCAACGGTCCCCATGAGATTATTCAAGTAGCTAATCCCACCCAGCTCAAAGGCATCTTTCGTGGTATCGAGCTGGCCATCGCCATGCGATTTCACGCTGTGGTCATGGCTGCCGCCGAGGGCTGTCGTTGTTTTGCCATTAGCTATGACCCCAAGGTCACTCAAATTATGCAGGAGCTGTCTCTACCGGGCTGGGGGCTTTCGCCTGAGGCCCCGCTGCCGCCACTACCAGACGATGCCCACACCATGACTCAGCAGTGGTTAGAACACTATGCTAACGGCGATGGGCTGAGCGATGTGCAGGTGCGATCGCACACCGATAGAGCCCTATTACACGGTGCTTTGCTAGAAAAAACACTCACTACTAATTTTCAAAAAACATAAATTAGTTTAATTTTTAATACATTACTCACAAGGCTAATATTAGCTGTATACATTGATTTATCAGTGTTTAATGACTATAGAGCCGTATCAACTGAATTTTCTGTGTTAATACTTGGGAAAGTATTGACGTAAGATGCCATCGTCTCCGCCTTAGTTTTCGCGGTGCTCCAGCATGTCCAACTCAGCTCAATCAAAAAGCGACAGCCCTCCTGCAACCGGAAACGAAACTCAAAACGTTTCGTCGCATGGGGCCCAGTTATCCGTTGAACAACCAGATAACAATTGCTGGCAGACCGTTCATTTCCCAGGCACACTCGCCGCCGATCAAATTCCAGGATCCACCCCTTATTTGCAAACCAACGCTATGGATTCTTCCAGCACTCATCCCAGCATTAGTCCATCTTTCGACCAGATATCCTCCCCTGAACCCAGTAGCCAACGTGAAACCGAGCTACTCGATCTGGTTCGAGATCTTAACGAATGCAACGATGTGCTCCTGGCTAAGGTATCGCAATTAGAAGAGTCTCTGGAGCGATCGCAAGCCGCACTCCAAGCCGAAATCGATCACTCTGGCAATCTGCCTCAAGGCGACCGGGAGATTGTGCAATTGGTCACCGAATTAGAACAAAGTAACCAGGCCCTGCAGCACCACCAGCGGCTAAACAAAACCCTGCAAACAGAATTAGCCACCTCCAGAGAACGGGCCCTACGTCTGGAAACTGAGCACACAGCACTACTGCAGCAAAGCACTGCACACTCCCAGGAACTATTACAAGCCAATACAAACTGTCGCGATTTAAGGGCTCGTCTCCAAAGACAGCAGCGCTACACTCTACAGTTCAAAGCTGCCCTCGAAAAATGTTTGAGTATGTCAGCGGGAACCCCCAACAGCGGAGTAGCCAACCTTGATACCAGTGGAATAGCTGCCGCCGCGATGCCCAAAACTGAAGAAATTCGTCCCTGGGCCTCTACCCAGGGAGTCGACAGGCTCGACCCTCAGTTGGAATCCATGATCCGTGGTATTCAAGCAGGTAGTCAACCAGCATCGTTCACTGCAACAGAAACCGAAGTATCAGAAATCGCCGCAGAGGATCAGCTGTGGCATGACCTAGCTCGGGTAATGGAACCCAAAGAGACTTCCGCTGATTTTGAGCTACACGAGCCTGCTACAACAACCGCAGACGAAGCTCCTCAATTTACTGAGCCCTCTCCCTGGGGCGAAAATCTATCTGAGCCCGCTCCAGATGATTCGACCGCCCTCTCCCCTCAGGTGAATGAAATCCTTGCTCGCGTGCAGTCGGCCCAAGTGATGACAGCAGCTGATACGTATTTGCCAGCCATCTCTTCCACCCAAAGTAGTCCTTCGCCCGTGGTGAATCCACTAAAACCTCAGAAGCGAATCGGATCCTTAGCCGCCATTGATCTACCAAATTTTCCACGTCTAGAAAAGCAGCCGCCCATAGCCAAGACTTGAGGGAAACTTTACGCACAATTTCCTAAAATAAAACCTTTTTACGAGTCAACTTAGGTTAGACTTCTTTAACTTCAGGTCAATATGTGTGAGGAAGCGGTAGTTAGCATCACTATCGTTGGTTTACGAATCCATCTGGGATGGGTTTGTAAACTACAAAATTGACCGACCAGTCATCAGCTAGCAAAGTAATCTTACAAGTTTGCCTTAGCCCATCGGGTGGCGATTGCATCTTACCCATATAGACCTATGAGCCCGTCCACTTTAAAGACTATTTTAGAAAGCTCTCAATCAGATAAATCTGTTAGTGAAGCCCATATAGCCACAGCAATTCTCCATGTCATCGAATCAGCTCGCTCCCAAGGCCAAACCTTGGAAGATGTGATTACAGAGCTGATGGCCGATGATGCCTTACTAGACCCCAAAAGCCGACACTTGCTAAGAGATATTATGACTCAGGCTTGGAATACCCTCTAAAGACTGAGAATTTAATTAGGCCGTACAGGCGTTCCATGGAACGCCTCTGCAGACTCATCATCCATCTCAGGGCAGCGACTTAGGAATCAGCTAGCATCTATATCGCTATCACCGACAGCCATTTGTAGCACCATCGGCTCACCACCAGACTGGTGATATTTATCAGCCCATTGGCGTAAGAGTAAATCTAATTCATCCAGGGCCTGTTGACGATTCTCCGATGGAATATCAAGAGACTCTAGAACCCTCATGGTGCCATCCTTACGGGCTACCCACTCATGCATAAGTCGAAAATAGCGGGCTGTATCTTCAATCATGGTGTAGGTTCTCTCGGCGTCGTCCGTGGGAATATAGGAAGCTCGAGAGAGGGCATAGAAGGGCATACCCCATGGAGAGTCAATACGCGTAACGGTGCCAGAATAGATCAAGCGTCGTCGGATATGCTCTGCTAGGGCTTCGCTCAGCGGTAGCTGTCGCCCACTGGGAACAGATTCTTGGGACCGGGCATGGAGAAACTCAATCAGCTCAGCAAATTGAAATGAGGTAATCAGCTGGGCATCTGGCAAATTTGACGGTAGCTTTTGCTCAATTTGAGCCTTTTCATCTGACGTCAGGTTGGTACCGACTAATCTAGATCGTCCGGGTGTCCAAGGATATTTTTCGAGCCACACATAGGGAAACTGAATCAAGTACCGGGGCTCTTGCGCTCCCAGCATTTTTAACAATTTACCTTCGCTTAAAGCCTGTCGAACCTCTTCGACAATAGCTTTAACCCGCTTTGGTTCAATATGGTGCAAATGGCCCGTCATGCGCAGGTTTTGTCCCTGCTCCATATAGGTCGTATAAATTGCACATTTAGCAGCGGTTGCAGCCGCATCTAGGAAAGCACCATGACGATGTCCACCAGTACGCATGGCACTGAAGGCTAGGTACATCATTATCTGATCGATAGCACTAGGTTCTAGACGCTTAATCAGATCTGAATCAGCAGTCATCGGTAATTGAACATTGGTCATGGACGATTAATAAGAATAGATACACACTAACGGCGTAGATACTAAATACTAGTGGAACTAGGCTACCCTAAAGAAGTACCAATTATTGTTGATTTATCGCATAAATAGCAAATTGCCAATGGGTTGAATCAGATGTAAGAACATCAATAATGATGGTTGTTTTTCTACTGAATTGTAACGGTTAGCGTAGAGTATTTTCTGATTAATATCTATAACTTTTTAACCGTGATGGGATTGCATAGATACCCCTAAAGCCATTGCTCAACAAGCTAAAGCGAATTTATTGTTTAAGCAATTAAACGACCACTACCCCGGTAAGCTTGTTCATTAGTAATGCGGCCACTGCCCCGGTAGGCGGCTGGACCTCGACCGCTGCCCCGGTCAGATAGAGTAAACAGCTCAGATTGCTGGGCTTGCATGCGGCCACTACCGCGATCAAGTTGATCGGTTTGAACGCGGCCACTACCCCGCTCAACTTGCAAATTGGGTATAGAAATAGTCAGTCCTAAAGAGTTGAAAACACTTATGGAAGCAGCAACTGACAGTACCGATAGAGAAAGTCCCATGGGTCAGAAAATGATTAGTATTGCTACTTTCTGATTACATGGATTTGACAAATGACTCAGGAAAAACTACACGGAAAATGTTTCGGTAGCATCACGGATTTTCTGTACCGGATATTACATCTTGCCAATTTCTATGATTTTATCTATTAAAATCCAACCGCCACCTTTATTAGGGATACCAACAACTTCCACCAGGCTGTCATCAGCAATCTGCATCAGCTGATGAGCTGCTTGAGGAGAAATGGCAACAAGCTCCAAAGCATGAGCTTCCCTAATCAACCGATGGCCATCGGCCTGCCCCCGCTGATATCGACCTTTAAACAGGCTAGTGGCAAACATTTCCGACGACGAGGCGTAGCCTATGGGATAAGCAAATCCGCTCATAGGATACGTTTCTGGATGACTTAAATAGATCTGCTGTTGCTCTACCCAAGCTGGATCGCTCAGAAGTAAATCAAAACAAGGTGCAAGCATAGCCGGGGCTGTCGCTCTGAGTAATGCTTGCTGTAGGTGCTGAACGGGTAAATGCCGGGGCTGACAGCCTTGCTGCACACAGAGGGACGCCGCCGCCCCTGCGGCTTGACCAATATTCAAAACAACCGGCTGTAGACGGGTCGCACCATTGGCAATATGGGTGACTGAGACGTTTTTGTCGCAAACTAAGAACCCATCGATCGTGGCAGGGACTAGGGCTCCATAGGGAATGGTAAAGGGAGTACCAGTCCACCGCCCTCCCCAGCGGATAGCTTTGGGGGCTAGGGGCATGTCAAACCCAGGGTAGTGGTGGTCGTTGGGGTAGTTACCGATCGCGATCGCATCTACCACCCCATCGCTATTGACCGGTAACGACGCTACCTGCCCCCCGGTTACTGGCAAAATATCTAGCTCACTAACGGTTTTCAGCCCCACCAGCCGCCGACTCTCCCGGTAATAAGGGTAAAGGGCAAATGCCCCACCGCCAGGTGTCCCCTCCAGCTCAGGAAACATGTCTGCGGCCAGACCATAGCGTGCACCCAACTCAGATTGAATGGCATGGGCAAACTGCTGGCTGTGGTTCTTGGCCTCCTGCCAATAGTCATTGCGGGCAGTTGCTGACTCAATCAAACGGTCTAGACCGATACCATAGTCATTGCCCTGCTGGGGCCAGTTGATCATAAAGCGATTGCCCGGCAGTCGCCCATAGTTAAGAAATCGTTCTGGCCCATAGCCCTCCCAAGCTCCTGTAAAGGAACTATCTGCCCCCGTAGATGGAATGGGCGGTGCAGTTTTTCCCGCGCCGTAATCTTGCATCACTACCACCCAGGTGGGGGATTGCACCGGATAGGTAGCCATCGCCGGAAATAGGGCATCGGTCGGAGCCGTTAGCGACTGAGGCGCACTGGGCTCCTGCCATTGTTCCTGGCTCTCCCAGCCCCAGCGGTAAGGGATATTTCCTAACGCCAATAAATCTCCTAGCTCGGTGCCATCAATCGTCACCTGGGCCGTTACAGAAAATTGGTCAAAGGCCACCCCTGTAATCCGATCGCCTGAGCGGTGCACAGCCCGAGGCAGATGCCCCCACCGCCAGGTCAAATTTGGTAAGGCCGCCACCCAGTCTGCAAAAATACCAGCCCCCACCACCGGTTCATAGGTAAAGAAACTTACCCAGCCGTGGTGTAATCCGCCGGGCTGCCGCTGTTCCAGTTCTCGCAAAAACGCGCCCCACAGCCCTGTCTGAAAGGCTGCTAGCTCATTTCCATCCGGAGCGCTCACCCCAGCCGTGGTGAGCATGCCCCCCAACCAGGGCCATTCGCTCACCAGCAAAACTTCCACACCCAGACGCGCGGCTTGAATTGCCGCTGCTGTACCGCCAGTCCCTCCTCCGACAACAAGGACTTCGGTAGTTAGTTGTTCCATAACAAGTCAGGGGGGTTACAAATAAGGTGTCACATCCTCACCTAGGTCATCTGCCAGATGGGACATCGCTCGAAATCTAAGTCCCACGAGCTGTTCATAAAGGGGATTGAGCTTGCACATGGGAGGAATGTGGACGACCTTTTTACCAAACAGGGTGACATCCCGTTCAAAGGGACATTGGGAAGGAATCATTTTGCACACAAACCGGGCCAGACGTGGATCTTCCACTTCCAACTGATCTAACCACTCGCGCATGGGCTTGAGGGGGTCGGGGCCTTCTTTAGACGCTGGCGGCGTCAGGAGGCTGGCGGCTGCCACTGGCGCTGCATCGACACCACTGGTCCCTGGCTGTACTTCTTCTTTGACCTCGCGCAGGTTATAGAGTGTGGATTGAAGCGATTGTAGAACATTTGTATCTAGATCCAATGCCTGACAGAAATCCATCAGGATTTTGTCTTCGGCGGCGGAGTAGACGCCATCTGCGATCGCAACCATCACCGCCATCCGCAAAAAGTTCTCGGCCGCAATTGGATTTGGCGTCAGAATTGCTGCTAACTCCGCTGGTTTAATCGGCTCAAAGGTTTGAAAATCCAGCTGAGGAGCAAACTCCACCTCCATCATGGTATGGATCAGATCTTTTTCTTGCTCATCAAACTCACCATCAGCCCAGGCAATGGCCAATAGCCCCCGCAACCACGCTTGAATTTGCTCTTCAGTGTATAGAGGATCTTTCAATGTAGAAGTCATAGCTAGCCTTGAAAAACATCAAATGTCTGCCAAAAGGAACACATTCTCCCAATCGCTACGGATGAACAGTCAATCTAGAGGATAGCTGAGCTAGTTCAGACCCAGTTTTACCCGTAAATACCCATAAAATTGAGCGGCCCCCATCACGTAAACTTCGCAGCAACGGTTCTGGTGGCCGTTCAGACTCCACCGGTAGAGGTTTATAGTGAATGCCTCGACTCCCCAAAACGATGGCAGCAATGGTACTGGCTCGCCGCATGTGATAATCCGACGTGATTAGATAGACACTCCTGATACCCTGTCGCTCTAAATCATCCACTAATGTCGTAAAGTTCGTCACCGTGTCCACCGCCCGGTAGTCCAAGTGCAGTCGCTCGAGGGACACATGGGACTCTTGAAACACCCAAGTAGCATACTCAGGATTAGCACCGGACGATATCCACACATCTAAATCAGGATTTTCAGTAGCAAATTGAGCCGCAAACTCCTCTCGCTGAGCATCTCCCCCCAGCACCAGCGCCAGCGTTGGCGACGATAATTGACCCCGTACATACCATTGCCCCAGCCACAGTCCTGTGGCTAATAGCACTGCAGAAGCTAGGGTAAAACGATGATTTTTACGACACACTCGGGGCAACGATAAACTCCTCAACTCAAAATTAATTATCTGAAAAAGTGTCGTTGCTGCTCCTCAACTCAGCAACATCCCAAAAATTAAACCAAAAGCTCAGGGAGGTAAATAGATTAAACTGGCGCTTCGCTTATTTTAGGAACGCTAGCACGTTCATTAGGAAAATATGGTCTTGTTTTAACAATGGAATCCCCACAATTCAAAAAAGCCCTGGGCATCGCTGCCCAAGGCCAAAATAAGTAACGAAATTTGACTAAACCTATACTGCCACTGTTAACGGCTTCACCTTTGCCAGCATCTGCCGCAGCACATCACCTTCGATCACCTCTTCCTGAAGAAGCTGCTGTGAAATGGTTTCTAGCAGATCCCGATTACTGCGCAGAATTTCTAGCGCCTGCTGGTGGGCTGATTCCACCAGACCTTTAACCTCGGTGTCGATGGCACGAGCCGTTTCCTCGCTCATATTACGACGAGCATTGGGCATACCACTGTCTAAAAATGAGCTTTGCTGACCTTTATCGTAAGCAAGAGGGCCAAGCACGTCACTCATGCCATAGGTGGTAACCATTTGCTCTGCCACTTCAGTTGCCCGCTGTAGATCATTGGCCGCTCCGGTGGTAATCGAACCAAAAACAACTTCCTCAGCAGAACGCCCGCCCAGCAGTGTGGCAATTTGCCCCTTAAGCTCATCGGCACTGCGCAGGAAGCGATCTTCAGTCGGCAGCTGCAGGGTATAGCCTAGAGCAGCCATACCGCGTGGCACGATGGATATTTTCTCCACCTGACCACCACCTTCCATTAGAGCCCCCACCATGGCATGGCCCACTTCGTGGTAAGCGACAATTTCTTTTTCTTTTTCGTTGAGCACTCGGCTTTTTTTCTCTAGACCGGCCACCACTCGTTCAATAGCCTCAGCAAAGTCAGCCTGAATGACAGCGGCACGATTATTACGGGCAGCCAGTAAGGCAGCTTCATTCACTAGATTAGCCAAGTCAGCCCCCGCAAAACCAGGAGTGCGGGCAGCTATCACCTGAAGGTCTACATCTTCCCCCAACTTCACTTCCTGGGCATGGATGTTAAGGATAGCAGCACGACCTTTAAGATCTGGACGGTCTACCAACACCTGACGGTCAAATCGACCAGGACGTAGCAGTGCTTGGTCAAGGGTTTCAGGCCGGTTAGTAGCCGCCAGTACAATAATGGTATTGTCTCCGGCACCAAAGCCATCCATTTCAGTGAGCAGCTGGTTTAAGGTTTGCTCTCGTTCGTCATTACCACCATAGAAACCGCCAGAGGCACGGGATTTACCGATGGCATCCAGCTCGTCAATAAAGATAATGCAGGGAGCTTGTTTTTGAGCCTGCTCAAACAGATCACGCACCCGTGAGGAGCCCACACCCACAAACATTTCAATAAATTCCGAGCCAGAAATACTAAAGAAGGGAACGCCTGCTTCACCGGCTACGGCCTTTGCCAGGAGGGTTTTTCCAGTTCCAGGAGGACCAACGAGCAACACACCTTTAGGAATTTTGGCCCCAATGTCGGTAAACCGCTTGGGAGTTTTCAAAAAGTCGACAATTTCCACCAGTTCGGTTTTGGCTTCTTCTACACCAGCCACATCTTCAAAGGTGATTTTTGTATCCTCGTCTTCCACATAGACTTTGGCCTTGCTTTTACCAATGGAGAGGGCGCCCTGGGGGCCACCGCCTCGTGCCAGGAAAAACCGCCAGATCGCGACAAAGATTAAAGGTGGAATCACCCAGCTCAGCAAACTACCAATCCACTGATTTTGAGGTGGCGGTGTAGCCGCAAACTCCACGCCATTGGCCTCTAAAAGATCCGGCAGCTTAAGGTCAAAAATGGGGGTGGTGGAGTAAACCACACCAGGTTCGCCCAGCTCATTTTTTATCTGATAGCGGATTTCGTTTTGCCCCACCGAGGCTTTCACCACTTCATGCTCCTGCACCTGATGGATAAACATGCTGTAGGGTGCACGGGGTGGACGCTGCTGAATCGGTAGAAAAATGTTTACTACCAGCAGCACTGCCCCTAATAAAAAGAGTAGATTACTGATTTGACGAGAGCGAGGCGAGCTTGGATCTTTGTTTACCGGCATGGCCTTAGATTCCTTACAGATGTGTCCTTAGCCTTAGCCTATCAATGCAGCTAGAGAAAAAACCTGATTAAAACCGTACACTAGCGGTCGGGTTTTCAACGCTTCCTGGGCCAAGCTAAACGGAAATAACGGAAATATGAGATCTTCTAGTTCTACATAGTGAACTTTATGGTCATCATGTCGTCCTAGCATTTAAAGCATTCACCAAGAGCGGTCACCCAAAAGTTACTGTTCTGATGCTGGCATCGGCGTAGATGTGTCATATACGACTTCTAGTCACCCTTTAAAGCTGCAAATATGAAATCTCTAATGTATGGACTTATGGGTGCGGCCATTGCACCAGCACTAGTTATGGCCCCTGCCAGTGCGGCTACGCTCGAAAGTTCCCTCAGGCAAGGGGAAACAGTCGTAAACAACGTTAGCGTTGAACTAGTGAAGCCTACACCGGCCCACGCGGCCTATGCATTGATGGGAATAGCAGCGGCGATCGCACTCGTAGTAGGTAGTCGCAAACACCCAGAATACGAATTGGAACCTATTCGTGTGAAATTCAAGTAGTCTTGTGAAGTCGATGCCAAGCAAACACTACGAGGATTGTTTAGATTCGTGCACCAATGTGCAGGGCTAGCGCTCGATACGGAGACACCTCAATGTGGGCATTGCCCAGCGGATCGATCTCAATTGCTTCATTTTCACAGCTGACCACCGTGCTTTCAGCAATAGAGCCATCACCGGCAATGTCATCCACTGATGGTTCTGCCAGCACATTGCAATAAATCCCAGGTGGCAGCCCTGTCATTAGGGTTTCCTTCAGGACCGTGTCTTCATTATTGATGGCTACAAAACCGCGTTCCCCTCGGGCAAACGCAATTTGGTTGTTGCCGTTGTCCCACCAGTGGTTGACTGAAATCGCACCCTGGGTGACATTGCGAAATTCAACCATATTGGCAATGTCAGACCAGCGATGTTCGCATACCCAGCCGTCGTCACAGCTGACAGGTAAGGTCTGCCCCTGTTCATCAGCGGGAGGTCCCACCAAGGTTCCTTGCTCCTGTGGCCAGTCGTAACTAGACATAACCTTTGGCATACCATAGGGCCAAGCTAACATAAATACATTGGCTAGCCGATAGCGTGCACCCCCATCGGCGGGTGCGTAAAATGTGGTGATGTTGCGATCGCCACTGCGCTGGGTCTTTGGATTATCCGTAAAGACCACAGCTTTATGACTGGGCATCAGCCCCCAGGCTTCGCCAAACAACATTAGGTTTTTTAACTGACCATGGCGGACTTGTTCCCCCAGATGACGACCGTAGCGAAATTCGGTCACCGCACCATTACTAAAGTAATTCTCGGCTTTAATTGCCTCAGCGCCTTTGTTAGAGATTTCTTGATAAACAAATGGCCGCCCCCCGTTGGTATGGAATTCGGTGTTAAGGGGATGCAAACTGCGCAAAATTCTGGCTAAATGCTCAGGTGGAATATGCTGGGCCGCGTCGATGCGGAAACCCGCTACTCCCAAGTCTAAGAGTTCGTTCATAGCCGCTGCGATCGCAGCTTGGACCTTGTCACTGCCTGTATCTAAATCCTGCTGCCCCGACAGCTGACAGTGCTGCACTCGCCAGGGTTCTTCAGCATAATCCCTGGGTTCAATGGCACAGGGAGGATGAAAGTCAGATTGAGTGTACGGTACACCATCATAGGCAAACTTGGCAGTATCAAAACGGCTGCCACCAATGCCTTCACCCACCCCTGCACTGGCCATATGATTGATGACTACATCAGCATAGATCTTTACCCCAGCCCGGTGACAGCGACTCACCATATCTGCTAGCTCAGAGCGACTGCCGCTACGACTAGATAGCTGATAGCTGACCGGTTGATAACGCTGATACCAAGAGAACCTGGCCGAGCCTTCCTTGATCACTCGATGTTCATGGGGTGGAGAGATCTGCACAGCCCCATAGCCATGAGGCCCTAGCCAGCTCTCACATTCCTGAGCCACATCTGACCAGCGCCATTCAAAAAGCTGAACGATTACCGAACGGGAGCTAGCCAGTACCCGCCCATCGCCTGCTTGGGGCAGTTGAGCGGCTACCTGACAACCGCCTAAACCCAGGGCAAAGGCTACGGTTGCCGAGCGTCTGACCAGGGCTACCAGCCCTCCTACCCTCTCCCGAGCATTCACTGGGTTGTACCACCTGCGATCGCAGGAAAACGACTGATCACCTTAAAATCCAGAAGGAGCATCATGTTGCCTCGCAAATCAGCATCAAAAACTACAGTTGGCCTGAATCAAGTATTACTACAATCAACACTTAATTGGACAAGTATTATTTTTTACACACATTTGCGATACTTGCATCTGACCTTTCTGCGTATTTTTTGAGGATTTTTTCAACCTCAGCACTACATTACCCAATACAAAAACCTGCTTCCAGGGGGGGAACACCCCCAAAAGCAGGTTTTGTAAGGTTGAGACTGATCGCTTAGGTCAAGACCAGCGCTCGCTCAGTAAAACGTTCAATACAACGCTCGTTTTGAACATCACAACCTATTACCAACCCTTGTCAGCTTGAGAAAGTACATAGGCAGCAACGTTCTCAATTTGCTCAGGAGTCAAACGACCACCAAAAGCAGGCATGGCACCATTACCATTGGTGACTTGGGTAACAATGGCCCCAGCAGTATCTTTTCCATTAGCTGTCAAATCGTTTTGCTTGAGCGTTTTAGCAGGGTTTACAGCATTACCGCCGCCAATGTGACAAGCCGCACAGTTGGAAGCAAACACCTGAGCGCCAGCACCAGCATCCGCTGCCATAGCAGGGGGAGCCATTAAAAATACAGTGCTAGCTACGAATACCACTACAGCGGCAAAAATAGACTTCATTCGGATAATCCTCTCAAAAATCACAGTCTGAACGGCAAAACATTTCGACCAAACACGTTAGATTCTGGCCGGAGAGTATCTTCTCTAGTTTTTCAAAGCCTGTTCAAGTGACGTTCAGTCAAGTGTGAACAACTGTAACGGTGAAAGTAATCATCCCTCAGATATTATAGTTAGGCTGCTAGTCGGTAATCTCACTGTCCAGCTTATTTTTTAAGCCCTTATGGGGCATACGTTTTATCACTTTTGTAATAAATAGTGACAGGGTACTGAATCTCAAAATGTCGATCGAGTCTTCAAGCCATAGACTACAGCGACCAAAATGCCATGTCTTATTTTCCTTGGGTTACCTACGAAGACAGCAAACATCCTAAAATAATCGTGCAGAGTGTCTTTATGCTCAATGACCTCTAAATTCAACCTTGAGAAAACTACCATGACCCTTATCAATCGAGTTCTGCGGACCATGGGGGCGCTGTTGGTAACAGCTGCTCTGATTTTTGCAGGTACTGTTTTCAATGCAGCTCCTGCCTATGCTGCAGATCACCAAGTCAAAATGGGATCCGATGCAGGTCTACTCCAGTTTGAGCCTGCAACTATCACCATTGATGCTGGTGATACAGTCACTTGGGTAAACAATAAAATGGCCCCCCACAACGTTATCTTTGATGCCGCTGCCGTTCCTGGCGGCAAAGAGGTTGCCGATAAACTATCCCAAGAGCAGCTCACCTTTTCTCCTGGAGAGTCTTACTCTTCCACATTTACTGAGCCCGGTGAGTACAACTACTTCTGTGCTCCTCACCGAGGTGCTGGCATGGTCGGCAAAGTAATTGTTCAATAAACCTGACGGACACCCGTTAAATCATCGAGTTTAATCAAGAGGCCGATCTTTTCTAGATCGGCCTCTTGATTATTTATAAAAGTTTGTTTTTAAGGTGATGGGGATAGCAACTAGGGGGCTAATAAAGGGGCTGCTGATAGCAGAGTTTGGGTATAGGAATGCTGCGGTGCTTTAAACAGCTGTTCTGTGGGACCTAGCTCAACAATTTTGCCTCCCTGCATAACGGCAATGCGATCGCATAGATACCGAGCTACCCACAGATCGTGAGTAATAAATAAATAAGTTAGCTCTAGCTCATCTTTGAGCGCCAGCATCAGCTCTAGCACCTGGGCCTGAACACTGGCATCTAGCATACTTACTGGCTCGTCACATATGACTAGCTTAGGCTGAGTAATCAGCGCCCGAGCAATGGCCACCCGCTGCTGCTGCCCCCCAGATAAATCACTGGGATAGCGTTGGTAATAGTCCTCAGTCGGCGTCAGTCCCACTCGCTGCAGCATGGCATGGACCTGCTGCTTAGCCTCAGTAGCACTGGCCAATCCATGGATAATCAGCGGGTCGGCAATGCCTCGCCCCACGGTCATCATCGGATTGAGACAGGCGTGGGGGTCTTGAAAGATCATTTGAAAATTACGACGCTGGGCCTGCAGCTCAGACCGCGACATCCCCACCAGATTTTGTCCCATAAACTCTACACGGCCCGACGTAGGGGGAATAATCTGCATCAGCGTTCGGGAAAACGTACTCTTACCACAGCCCGACTCCCCCACCAAACCCAGCACTTCACCAGGATGCAGCTCCACAGAAATGCCATCTACGGCCTTAATTGTCTCCGGCGGCGTACGATTAAAGAGCTTTGAAAATAGATTTTGCTCGATGGTGTAATGCTTAACTAAATCTTGCACCCGTAGCAGAGGGACAGCGGTGTCTCCGTTCAGGTCAATCTCTGCAGCTTCGTAGTTTTGCAGCTGGTGGGCCGCTTGTAACAGGGATTGGGTATAGACTGCCTGAGGATGATAGAGCACCTGCTGGGTGGGTCCCAATTCCACCAGCTTGCCCTGGTACATGACGGCGATGCGATCGCAATATTCCCCCACCAAGGCCAAATCGTGGGAAATCAAAATCAGCGCCATGCCCCGTTCGCGACACAGCTGGGTCAGCAAATCTAAAATTTGAGCGGAGACTGTCACATCCAGACTGGTAGTCGGCTCATCCGCCACAATCAGCTTGGGGTTGAGCAATAGCGCCAGGGCAATGGCCACCCGCTGACGCATGCCGCCGCTAAACTCATGGGGATACTGCTCCCAGCGAGTAGCCGGGATATTGACCGACTCCAGGGTTGCGATCGCAATCTCCTTAGCCGCCTGTTTTGACAAGTCAGTTCGATGGGCCTGCAGGGTCTCCACACAGTGATTGCCAATGGTCATCAACGGATTGAGCCGGGTCATCGGATCCTGAAACACCAGCGATACCGCCTCTCCCCGAAAACACCGCATCTCCTGGGGCGAAAACCCAAACACATCGCGCCCTTCAAACAATGACTGTCCCTGGGTGCGACTTCCCCCCGGTAACAACCGGAGAGCCGCGCGCCCTAACGTAGACTTACCACATCCCGACTCACCCACTAATCCCAGCATTTCCCCAGGCTGCAGAGATAGAGACACCTGCTCAACCGCCCAAGTCGACTGCCGTGGATAAGCTACACAAAAGTCATCGAGCTGCAGCAGCGAAGAAGTCATAAAATGCGATGAAGACGACATGAACCATTCAAAACTGACATGAAAAACTAAGGTCAAGACGTTTGATTTGCTGAACTACACTCCCGGCCCATTTACTTCTCAAACCGTCGCATTAAATACGCCACCCCAAAATCTCCATTTGGGTGCTCTTCCAAGAGCTTAGCCAACTCAAATACTTTCTCGGCAATGTCTGGACCGAGCTTCTCTGCCGTCGCTGTCCGCTCACGAAATTCAGCCTCAGCCACGCGCACATAGTTTTGCCAGTCATCCGTAAACAAAACAGGGATATAAGCACTCAGCCCCAGCTCACTCAACACCTCCCATTCGCCATCATCCAACCACATGCCTTTACAGGCTGGGCAGCGCTCGATAAAAAACGACAGCTGGCGCAGATTAATGCGTCCCCGCACTAGATAAAATCCGCAATCAGGACACAGACCAGCTCGGTTATCGTATCGAGACGGCTGGTAGTCAACCTGCTGGTTAATGGGCACGCTTAAATTATTAATTTCTAGAGTCGGATCTATCCGATCAGATTGCCATATCTGATAAGCTTCCGCCTTCACCCAATCACCGCTGCAGCTAGGACAGCTGTGAGTCTCTAGCCCATCTGCTAGCTGACTGGCCAGCAGCGATTCCTGTGGATGTTTCGGACAGAGCATCGCCCTCAGGGAATAAAGTGCACATCAATGATACAGTTCTGCATTACGCCGTCCCCATGCAGAACTGTAGTTTTTCCCATAGGAAAACTCAAGCAGGAAAAAATCAATGCTGCACGTCTGGAGCCAGAGAAGTTTCAGCCAGTGGCTCACCCACTATTAACGCTATCAGTACGTTAGTAAAACCCTGAAGCTGTTCCAAACGTTGCTCGATTTGCTGCAAGCGTTGTTGTCGCAGGTGGCCTTGACGAGCCGATCTAGCAAAACTCACCTCCACAGCTAAGAGCCGCATATGACGATGAACCTCAGTCGTAGCTGAACGCCACTGAGACTGCCGCTTAGATAAATCTACCTGAGCCAAAAGCTCCCACAGAGTCTGCCGATAAAAATCCTGGAGAGCATGGGCTCGCTGAGCTATTTCTGCTTGCCCATCACGTTGATCCTCACCTTGTCTCACAGCTATCTGAAGTTGACTCAAGTATTCTCCATAGCACTCCAGCTCATTAACTGACCTAAAAGATGTCATGATTTAACAATAATATGTTTTTTTGATAAACCGATTCCGGTCATTTTTTTCTACAGCTTTGTATATATCTATCTTTCTAGCCTACAAAAGGCTCTTAAGCTATAGGAAGACACCTTTGACATTAAGGGCAACTAAGGTAAGAAAGTTACAAATACTCGTCCAGAGAGTTGAGTCAACTCCATTGTTGACCACCATTGGCACACCTAGCATCAGGCGATAAAATTGTAAGAATTTATACTCGTCGATTTGGGCGTCATCAGTTAAGCATCCTGGGCAAAATAAGTCTTAAGGAATTAGCGTGTTTTGTCCCAACAATCAATAATTTCTTACACAAGGACAAATAGTTGCGGATCTTACTTAGGTGTGAGATGCCCATCACTCTGCAATTTATATGCTTTTTGCCGGGGAAGCAGCAAATATTGGCATTTACGCTATTCCAGCGGCCTCGGAGTAACTTCTGGCTTTTCGGTTTTTATTCTCTCCCCTCCATACCATGACCTCAGCAGCACCTGTTCTTCCCAATGACTGTACCTTACCTACCTGGCTCAGGTCTTGCATCCTGGAACACAGCCAACCGCTTGACGAAGACAGCGACGGTACAGTCCCGATTGAGCTTCCTAAAGATAACAATCAGCTTGTTTGCCGCGCGTTTGAGTTTGCCTATCAGCTGCACAAAGGGCAAATGCGCGTCTCCGGTGAACCTTATATTGCCCATCCGGTGGCGGTTGCCAATATTTTGCGCGGTCTAGGGGGAGACAGCGCCATGATTGCGGCGGGCTTTTTACACGATGTTGTAGAAGATACGGATGTGACCGCCGATGAAATTGAAGCGCATTTTGGTGCAGAAGTTCGCCAGATGGTAGAGGGGGTGACAAAACTCTCCAAGTTTCGGTTCAATAGCAAGACAGAACGCCAGGCTGAGAATTTTCGCCGAATGTTTCTAGCCATGGCTCAAGACATTCGAGTCATTGTGGTTAAACTGGCAGACCGTCTCCACAATATGCGCACACTGCAGCACATGCCCCCTGAAAAGCAGGTACAAAAGGCACGGGAGACTATCGAAATTTTTGCTCCCCTCGCCAATCGCCTGGGAATCGGTCGTATTAAGTGGGAGCTAGAAGATCTTTCCTTCAAATACCTTGAAAAGGCTTCCTATCAAAAGATCAAAAGCCTAATTTCTGAAAAACGTACGGACCGAGAGGACCGGCTCAAAAACGTCGCCGAGCTATTGGAAACCAATCTTACAGATGACGGGATCAACTGTGTTGAAATTAGCAGTCGCCCCAAACATCTCTACAGCATCTACCGCAAGATGCAACGGCAGCATAAAGATTTCCATCAGATTTATGACATTGCGGCTGTGCGGCTGATTGTGGGGTCTAAAGTAGATTGCTACCGGGCACTAGCAGTGGTCCATGACCAATTTAAGCCGATCCCAGGACGTTTTAAGGATTATATTGGGCTGCCTAAGGCCAATCGCTATCAGTCTCTCCACACGGCTGTGATTGGCGAACAAGGTCGCCCCATTGAGGTACAGATCCGGACCATGGAAATGCACCGGGTTGCAGAATATGGTATCGCTGCCCACTGGAAATATAAGGAGACCGGCAACAGTAATACCAAGGTCAATGCCGAAGACGAGAAGTTTACCTGGCTACGCCAGTTATTGGAATGGCAAAGCGAACTCAA
This sequence comes from Cyanobacteria bacterium P01_B01_bin.77, assembly GCA_039028535.1. GTDB lineage: Bacteria > Cyanobacteriota > Cyanobacteriia > Phormidesmidales > Phormidesmidaceae > Leptothoe. The sequence goes on along the minus strand of JBCCHX010000015.1, from coordinate 81,436 downwards.
AGATGCTCAAGAATATCTCAGCGATGTTAAGGATAACCTCTTTGATGAGGAAGTCTATGTGTTTAGCCCTAGGGGAGACGTATTTGCCCTAAGTCAGGGGGCAACACCTGTAGACTTCGCCTACCGCATCCATACCGAAGTGGGACATCATTGTGCTGGCGCTAAGGTCAATGAGCGCATTGTTACCCTTGATACCCAGCTGGAGAACGGTGACATTGTTGAGATTCTGACCAATAAAAATAGTCATCCGAGTCTAGACTGGTTGAACTTTGTCGTGTCTGCGGGTGCTCGCAGTCGTATTCGCCACTGGTACAAACAGTCTCACCATGATGAAAATATGGCCCGAGGTCATGTCATGCTGGAAAAAGTAATGGGGCGGAGCGGTCTGGATTCGTTGCTTAAATCAGCCCCGGCCCAAGCAGCGGCCCAGCGCAGCAACTATCCTTGCGTTGAGGACATGCTAGCAGCCTTAGGCTATGGGGAAATTACGCTAAATTCGGTTGTCAATCGTCTCCAGGAAGCGACCAAGGAACTACAGCCTGTTCCCCCCATAGACGATGACACGTTAGTCGAACAAATTAATGACGGTGCCGTCGTACGTACCCGCTGGGGTGGGGATACGGGGAAGGAGTCCGGGAGTTCCATCATTGGTGTAGAAGGATTGCTGCACCACATTGCTGGTTGCTGTAATCCACTGCCAGGTGAGTCCATTTTGGGGGTAGTGTCCATGGCCGCCCGTGGTATCTCTATCCACCGTCAGGGATGTCCCAATGTGGCCTCTATCCCTGGCGATCGACTCATCCCGGTGCGTTGGAACTCAGCGGAAGTCTCGACAGGTCGGGCTCAAACCTATCCGGTCATGCTTAAGTTAGAGGTCATTGACCGAGTTGGCGTGCTAAAAGATATTCTGAGTCATTTATCAGACCTCAAGATTAATGTTCATCGGGCGACAGTCACCACATTCCCCGATCAGATTGCTGAAATTGATCTGGGGATTGATGTCAAAGATCACGCCCATTTTGACCATACAGTCAAAAAATTACGCAAGATGACTGACTTGCTCAAGCTCAAGCGCATTAGTCAAATGGAGTAGGAGGCATTCTGTAGTCTCTCCTAAGATGATTGGTGCAAAATCAGGCGGTTACCGTCAGGATCATAGGCGTAGATTTCTTGGCCATGGCTGGCATGAATAATATCTCCAGGCGATGGATAACCTAGCTGTTTTAGGGTTGCGATCGCACCCCCAAGATCCTCTACCTCAATACACAGACTCATCCGCCCCACCGCCCCAGCAAATTCTGAAACGTCGCTGGGTTTAAACAGCGCCAGCCTAAGCCCCGGCAGCATAAACTCCGCATAGCGCCCAGGCCGATACATCAGAGGCTCTTGCCCCAGCAACCCCTGATAAAACATGACTAAGTTCTGTAGTTGCTCACTCGCTAGGGTCACAAACGCCGTTTGGATTGAAAGCCCCATTTGCCCATTACTTCCCAATACAAAACCGACTAAAAATTTCATCTAGCATTGACTCGGTCATCTCTTCACCCGTTACTTCTCCCAAGGCTCGAATCGCATCTCGTAAGTCAATTGTCCAAAAGTCTAACGGTAGTGTGGCCTCCATCGTCGCCTGTACTTGCTGCAACGAACTATGGGCACGGGTCAGCGCAGCCGCCTGCCGTTGATTGATGGCTAGATCTATATTTGCAGCGGTTACCTGGCCAGCTTGCACAATCTCTAGAATGGCGTTTTCTAATGCATCAATCCCTTGTCCCGCCGCCGCCGCGGTCTGCACAAGCGGCACATCCGTCACTGGCAAAGCCATCGGCGGACCTAGATCCACTTTATTGACAACTAGAATATGGGGCTTGTGTTTGATGGCCCGGTACAAAGTGGCTTCCGTGTCGGTCCAGCCAACGGTGCCATCCACGGTTAGGAGCACCACATCCGCATTTTGGGCCGCCGTTTGCGACCGTTCGATACCCAGCTGTTCCACCTGGTCGGAGGAATCTCGAATACCGGCGGTATCCAGCACCTGGACCGGAATACCGCCCACCACTAGCTGGGATTCCACCACGTCGCGAGTGGTGCCAGGCAAGGCAGTGACAATGGCGCGATCGCAGCGGCTCCAGGCATTGAGTAAACTAGATTTACCCACATTGGGCTGTCCTACAATCGCCACCTTGAGCCCGGTGCGCAGCAGCTCGCCCTGGTGAGCTGTCGCTAAAATTTGGGCCACCTCCCTCAGCAACGTTTCCAGCTGCTCCCGCACGCTCTCCTCATTCAGCGGTGGCAAATCGTCCGCAAAATCAATCCGCGCTTCCACCTCCGCTAGCACATCTAAACAGCGACTGCGACAGTGGCGAATCACATCTGTCAGCTTGCCCCGAATCCCGGCCAGAGCAGCCTGAGCCGCCTGGGGTGACTGGGCTCCAACCAAATCGGCGATCCCTTCGGCCTGGGTCAAATCCAAACGACCATTAAGAAAGGCCCTCAGAGTAAATTCGCCAGGTTCAGCTAGACGTGCCCCTTGGGCGACACACAGCTGCAGCACCTGTTGCACTGCCATGATGCCGCCGTGGCAGTGCAGCTCCACTACATCCTCAAGGGTATAGGAGCGAGGGGAGCGCAACAACAACAGCAGTGCTTCGTCCACGACCTGCTGGGTATCGGGGTGGATCACATGGCCGTAAAGAATACGATGACTTTCCCAGAGTTGGTCTCCAGGCGCATGAAACAACTGCTGGGCAACGGCTATAGCTGTATTTCCTGACAAACGAACAATGCCGACACTGCCTTGCTGTGGCACAATCGCAGTTGCGATCGCAGCAATGGTTTCTCTCTGCGCAATCGTATCTTTCTTCTGTGGCACGTTAACTCCCCTTCCCACGCTGTCGCCTGGTCTACCAGACCTGATATCGCCAATATGCCGACTAACAAGCAGGTCTATTAGAAATACCGAACGTCAGCGCTGTTGTCATAATTAATACTATTGGCCTGACTGTACCAGTCGGCTCCCATGCTTTATCCCCCCTCCCTATAGACGTATACAGAAACCAATCGTGGCAGCTCAACCTGGCCATTCTGACTACCCAATGCTAAAAGGACCTCGATCTGCCCACAGATCACACCGGCCCCTACGTAAAAAACGGCGTAATTTACGACGTTTAGTTCGATACATTTATATTCGCTTTATTCGGTTACAGAGCCATCCTCAAGCCATTGCTAAGGGACTGGCAGCAGGGGTTTTTGCAGGCAGTTATCCCCTATTTGGGTTACAGACATTCATGGGAGTTGCGATCGCTGCTGCCATCGACGGCAATAAAATTGTTGCAGCAGCCGGAACCTGGATTAGCAATCCTCTCACCTACGTGCCCATCTATGCCTTTAACTATCAAATCGGGCGTTGGCTATTGGGACAATCTGCCAACACCAGTCTGACCAATCAATCCCCTCAAGAATGGATGAGCCTCGGCTTTGATATCACCATCGCCTTAATGGTTGGCAGCACACTGGTCGGTATCATACTAGCCATTATTAGCTACTACACCAGCCTGCGCCTAGCCCGCAAAGCCCGCAAGATCAAGTCAAACAGACAAAACTCTAGACTAAAAAATACTAGAAATAAGACCAGCCCCTAAGTAAAAACCCTTAAAAGTCAACAAGTCAACGTGAACAAACTAGATAGCAACCCCAGGCGCACGTTATTATGAGCACCGAGTACCGTCAAAAAGTTGATCAAAAGTAACAAGTGATTCAACATTACTTTTGACAACTTTAGACAATATAGATTAGGGTTCGTTTATTAGTACTAGCCGATATCATCAAGAAAGGTAATCTTTCAGTCACTTACCTTTTATTCAATTAGCTAGTAAATCCTGGCGGCTTTATTCAGAGTTCCGTTTTTTCACAGTGAAATGTTCCCAAACACAGCTTGCCACACCATCAAGTACCGCATCAGCTGCCAGAATAGCTCACATCGGGCTACTCGTCTGACCTTTCGTGAAACGGCACCTCGCAACCATAATCGACTAAAGCCCTATCTATACGCAGCCAACTACACCGTTAGAAGCATTGATGAAGCCTATCAGCTTCTACGTGAGTATCTCTACACCAATGGTGTAACAGCAGTTGAGGAGTTAAACTTCCCTAACCGAGGAAAAATTGAAGTCATTCCAGGATCCGCCTGGTGTGGATTCAAAGCCAGCATTAAGGCCGATAGCGACTCCGCTGAAAAAGATAAGGGTATAAGCGAGCGTTTGGCCAGTTAGCAATGGCAACGTAGCACCAGCAAGCTTTTTGTCCATCAAATCCTCTCGCAGGAAAATTCAGACTGCTAAAACTGATCATCATCATAATTATTTGCCATCGGAGCCGCATTATCGCGCTTAGAGCCTAGAAGATCCAAACGATCGACTCTAATAACCGGACTAGAACGCTGTGCTCCAGTGGTACGATCCTGCCAACTATCCAGTTTGAGCGCACCGACAACTCCCACAAGACTTCCTTTTTTAACGTAATTAGCAGCAACCTCAGCATTACGCCCCCAAAGCTCTAGATTGAACCAATCGGGCTGGTCGCTATTGCGTGTTCTTCGATTTACCGCAATAGTAAACTTGCAAAGCACATTGCCCGACTCAAAATAGCGAACTTCAGGGTCTCGACCGGCACGGCCTACAAGATTTACAACATTTAGACTCATCGCTCTTTCACCGGCAACTGTGTTAACTACTTTATATGCGAGACATACGCAGACGTCTAGAATTATCCTTAACTGTTTCCTTCGACACGTTGCACCTTAGAATAAGGGTCCCTACCATTCTCTACTCCATTAGAATTTCAGACCGTGTAACCTTGGAGTATGGTGGATAGCGCAGCTCTATTATGAGTCAATATTTCCACGGCCATAAAGCGTTACCCAAGAAGTTCAGACTTACGGACTGGACGTTTTGATACAAAACGTAATAAAATCCACCACAAAGGTTTAAAAATCATTTAATTGTCTTTTCATAGCTCGTTTGGGGGCACGTCTAACAGTGAGTTTACTCGATCGCTTTTCATTCTCCCGTGACATGGGCATAGACCTAGGAACCGCCAATACCCTGGTCTATGTTTCGGGTAAAGGCGTTGTCCTTCAAGAACCCTCCGTTGTAGCCAGGGATAAGGATGGCAAGCCCTTGGCCGTGGGAGAAGAGGCAAAGCGCATGTTAGGTCGTACTCCAGGCAATATCACTGCCCTGAGGCCGCTACGAGACGGTGTCATTGCGGATTTTGATACGGCTGAGCTGATGCTCAAACACTTTATTAAGCGGGTCCATGAAGGGCGGGCCCTAGGAATGCCCCGCATCGTTATCGGTATTCCCAGCGGTGTAACGGGTGTAGAACGTCGTGCCGTTATGGATGCAGCACTCCAAGCAGGGGCGCGCATGGTTTATCTGATTGATGAACCAGTAGCGGCTGCTATTGGTGCTGGCCTGCCGGTTGCCGAACCCACTGGCAACATGATTATTGACATTGGTGGCGGCACCACTGAAGTTGCTGTACTGAGTTTGCAAGGGACTGTACTCAGTGAGTCTGTTCGGGTAGCGGGCGACGAATTAAGCGATTCCATCTCCCAATACATGAAAAAAGTTCATAATTTGGTGATCGGTGAACGGACTGCCGAAGAAATTAAGATCAACATCGGTTCAGCCTACCCCAGCCCAAATGACGGCGAGATCGTTTTGGATGTCAGAGGATTACATCTGCTCTCCGGTTTGCCCCGAACAGTCACTGTAAAAAGTGCTGAAATCCGCGAAAGTATGGCAGAACCACTTTCAGTCATTGTTGAGGCTGTGAAAAGAACGTTGGAACGAACCCCACCTGAGTTGGCAGCTGATATTATCGATAGGGGCATTATGCTTGCAGGTGGAGGAGCGTTGCTCAAGGGTTTAGATACACTCATTAGCCATGAAACTGGTATTGTGGTTCACGTTGCAGCCGATCCGCTCAGCTGCGTTGTACTAGGCACTGGGCGTGTCCTTGAAAACTTCAGTCAAATGGAGCGTGTATTTAGTGCTCGTTCTCGCGATCTTTAACACTTCTCTAGGTGATTGACGACTATTTTTGCAAATTATGTTTGCACTGAGACGCTGGTGGGATAGATATGCAGCCAGGGCAGGTATTGCTACCCTGGTCATTGGTCTAGCGTGGGCAATGCGTCAGAGCCAAGGAGCCGTAATCTACGAAATCTATCAAGTATTAACAGCTCCACTCCACCCTGGTCTCACCCAAGCAGAACGGTTAGAAAATGCTTATATCCTCGAGTTGCAGCAGCGGGTTATTGAGTTAGAAAACCAAAATCGAGGACTGCGGGAAAATATTGACTATGCTGATAGCAAAGGCAGAGTAACCATTGCTGCCGTTATTGGTCGCAGTGCTGACAACTGGTGGCAGCAGATTGTAGTCAATAAAGGCAGCACAGAAAATGTAACAGAAGGAGATATGGTCACAGGCCCTGGAGGTCTGGTGGGCCGAGTAGTCGGTGTTTCTCCTCACACTAGCCAAGTTTTGCTCATTACCGATCCTACGAGTCAAATGGGGGTCAAAGTTAGTCGCAGTCGTGCCCTTGGCGTAGTGCGTGGCAACGTAGATGGGCGTGTGGTTATGCAATTTTTTGAGACCACCCCCGACGTCAAGCCTGGCGATGTCATTGTCACGTCGTCCTACAGTCGATTATTTCCCCAGGGAGTACCTGTTGGTCGGATTGAAAGCATGGACTTGAAAAAAAGCCCAGCGCCTGAGGCTGTTATTCAGCTGTCGTCTCCCCTCAACGTTCTCGAGTGGGTGACAATTCATCCCTTCGAGGCTAAAACCGACGTAAATGCACCGCCAGCAGAAATAGTAGACGATTCTTCCGTCCCGTAAACTTCCCCCAGCAGGTATGGCCACATCTAAAGGGAAGTCTACCCTTTCCGACCTTCAAAAAACGTGTCTTAACATAGCTGTTGTTTTGGGTTCAGGGCTACTCTGTTTGCTTATATCCCCAATGCGATTTCCTGGAATTGAGTTGCTGGGCGTGTCCTCCAACTGGTTGCTCATCTGGGTGGTTATTTGGAGCATTCATCACCCGATTGTCGATGGAGCCATTGCAGGCATCGTCCTTGGGCTACTGCAGGATGGCCTAACAGGACCGTTTCCTACCCATGCCCTGAGCCTGATGGTAGTCGGGATGCTCACAGCCCGTCTGCAGCGCCAACGCCTGATCCAAGAAAATGTAGTTTTGGTGGCATTTATTGTTTTTGGTATGGCTGTCGTGGATGCCACGGTGATGGCACTCCAAATGAGCTTCCATCATTTACTTTGGGCGAACTCCCCTCACCTTAATCTTTGGCAGATTTGGCGTACCCATCAACGAGTTGCTCTCAGCTCAGCTATCCTAAGCAGCTTGTGGACACCAGCCCTTTACTATCCATTACACCGCTGGTGGAAAGGGCCATAGAACAACAACTTAATTTTTTTAGGCTGCTTGTAAAACTTGGGTCATATGCTGACCTTGCACAGCCTTAAGTAAGTTTGGTGCAATCGAATTAGGCTGATAACGTTTGAGATAATCATGGCTGCGAATGCCATTGGTCAGAGCGACGGTGACGATCCCGGCCCGCTGCCCTGCGATTATATCTGCCTCGGTATCACCAATCATACAAGTAGGAGATGTTTGGTAGCCCTGGTTTTTCTGAGCTGCAATTGCCCGCTCTAACAGAGCAACTTTCTGCTCTGCTCGGTTGAGATGGGCCGCATTAATATCTAAGGCACCGAAGATTTCATCAATGTATTGGCTGAGATCATGGGCTTGTAAAAATGCTTGTACCTGACGCGGGTGACGGAGTGTAACCAAGACAAGGCGAATACCGGCACGCTTCAGCTGATGTATTGCTATTTCGGCACCGGGTTGTAAGTTATCCCACTGAAGAAGATGGGGATTATTTACGATGCGCTGAACTTGATGCAATAGGGTATCAACAAGATCGGCTGGCACCCCTGACCGAATAGCAATGTCAGTATCTGCCACTCGATTGCGTTTCATCCACCAAAACTGATTTTTTGAAAGGAGCTGAAGTTGCAAGGGCTCCCCATGATTCTCTTGAAAATTAGCCTGCAACGTCGAAAGTCCTAGCCGATAGGTTCGGTAGTAGCGTTCCGAAACATCCACAATCGGACCGTCAAAATCACAGAACAATACCTGCCCAGAGGGCTCTTGAAACGAGGACATTTGATTAATGCTCAGCATAAAGGGAATCGGGATAGTCGTGCTCCGGCATCATCTCTGTAAAGAATGGCTAGCCCACTTAATGTTTCTTTACCTTATCAAGGGAAACCGGACCTTGCACAATCTCATTCAAAGAAAATAAAGTGTCACATTTGCTGTATCGCTTGTATAGTGACCATTTCCAATAGAGAATAACGGTCGCTGATAGTCCCCCAAAGCAAACCAGTAAGTTGGTGTTTGCACGTACAACTTAAAGGACATGGCCGATGATAAGCCTGCATCGAAGACAGTCGCAAATATAGCCTGTCTAGTCTGCTGTCAACCTTAAGCTACCCAGCATTTCGATCCAATACCAGTGTTACCGGGCCATCATTTTCAATTGTGACCTGCATGTGAGCACCAAACTGGCCTGTCTCTACCTTTAACCCACTCTGCTGCAACTTAGCTACAAACTGTTCATATAGCTTAATTGCTTGATCTGGCAAAGCCGCTTTGGCAAATGAAGGTCGTCGCCCTTTATGACAGTCGCCATATAGGGTGAACTGGCTAATCACCAGTAATGCACCTTGGATATCTTGTACCGATAAATCAAATCGGTTAGCATCGGTCGTTGGAAAAACCCTTAACGATAAGCATTTCTGAGCCATCCAAGTGAGTTCTGCTTCGGTGTCAGTTGCAGCGATCCCCACTAGCAGATTGAGACCACGACCTATACGACCGATAACTTTGCCATTCACAACAACCTGAGATGCTGCAACTCGCTGAACAACGACACGCACTAATCTACAAAGCCTCTGCCACCGCTCTTTGACTCTAGGCAAAAGCAATTCTCAATTTCAGCTTTTAGAGCATCATGATCAAGGTTTTGACCAATTAGGACTAGTTGAGTTTTATGGGGACGGCCATTCCATTCTTCATCCTCCAGGGAAAATCGCTTGCCACTGAGGTGAAAGACATGGCGTTTTTCACTTTCGTCAAACCACAAAATGCCCTTGGCACGAAAGACATTGTCCGGCAGTTTGTTATCCAAAAAATGCTGAAACTTACGAATAGCTAGGGGCTGCTCCCGCGCAACTGACACAGATGTAAATCCATCAACATCTAGATGAGAATGAACGTGTTCGTGCTCATCATGGCCGTGCTCATGATCGCAGTTGGCATGATGGTGATGCTGGTGATCATGAGCATGATTATGGCCATGGTCATGATCACCATGGTTGTGATTATGACCATGGTGATCATGATTGTGTTTATCCTCCTTTGTAGCCTCAAAGTATTTGTCGGACTCAAACAGTCCTACACTTAAAATTAAAGGCAGGGGGACTTGAGACTGGGTTGTTCGTAGAATCCGGGCACCTTCTTTAATATCTCGGACTTTCAGCTCTAGTCGATCCAAGTTAACCTCATTCACCAAATCTGCTTTATTGAGCAAAATGATGTCACCGTAGGCAATCTGGTTATAGGCTGCCTGACTATTGAACAAGTCAACACTGTAGTTCTCGGCATCTACCAGGGTAACGATTGAGTCCAGGCGAGTGAGATCCCGTAGTTCGGTCCCAAGAAATGTGAGGGCCACCGGTAGCGGATCCGCCAATCCTGTAGTTTCAACTACAAGATAGTCAATCTTATCCTTACGCTCCAACACCTTATACACAGCTTCCAGCAGGTCATCATTGATGGTGCAGCAAATACAACCGTTGCTAAGCTCAACCATTGTGTCATCATCACCAGTGGTGATAAGCAGGTCATTGTCAATCCCGACCTCACCAAATTCATTCACCAGTACTGCTGTTTTCAACCCTTCTTGATTATTCAAAATATGATTGAGTAAAGTGGTTTTTCCGCTCCCCAAAAAGCCGGTAATGATGGTGACGGGTAAACCGTGCTTTGAGTCATCCATTTGTTTGGATGTAGCTGAGATGGCAGCAGTCATAGATAGTAATGGTGAGTTCGACTGAAGGTTGTTGCAGTACTTATTATGTCGTATTTACCAAGGAATGAGGCTTGGGCTTCACTGAAGTCAAAACTTGAGGAAAGGCAACACCTTATCCACGATTTTTAATTGTTATGACTTCAACAATCGTTAGGGCTCGATCGCTAGGGATTTCTAAAATACGGTGGAGGTCATCTAGAAAGGCCTGCTCCTGAGGCGTCACGTTGCCATCGGCTAGGACTAAGTCCGTTGCTAAGGCAAAAGCAGTTGGTTTAAGCGCGGGCGGGAGTATCGCATTGGCCGCTTCTACCAGACGACCAGGACCATGCTGTTGGAGCTGTTGCAGCAAGCTATCTTTCATCCGATTGACCATTTCGGTAGAGTAGCTTTTGAAAAGACGCATGCGGCTGAGTAACATATCCATTTCACGGCCTTCTTGGTCGGATAGGTAACCATCGGCTGCGATCGCAACCAAGCAAATTGCCGCCAGCGCTTCTGCCGGACTTAGGGATAGCGACTCTGGCGACGGGTCAAAAACCTTGTCAAATAGCCCCATAACACCCTTTCTAAAAATAGATTTGGCCCTGTGTAATCAGACCCAATCTATTGTGAAGCATGATGGAAACAAAAAGGAGAAGCTATTACAGCTTCTCCTTACTTACTCTAGCCACAAATTTAGGGAATCAAGCGATTAATAACTGTTAACAGACCCTTACGCCATCTGACGCATTTCATCTTCTAGCTGTTGTAGCAGGTGCACATTACCTTGCTCACGGGCGATAGCGATGCGACGCTCTAAAGACCGCTGGATGCTATCACTGTGATTACGAGCAGCCTCCCGCAGTAGCTGACGACGCGAGTCCATCATGGGAGTCAGCTCAGCTAGCTTGCGTTGAAACGCGGAAAATACCGACTTAGTCTCAGGTTGAGCAACGGCCTGACGCTGACCATGGCGATTAGTTTGATAGGCTGCACCGCGATAGGTTAGCTCTGCTTGAGGCTGAGGAAAAGGCACGTGGCGTACATAGGTATAGTGATGATTGCGACCGCGATAGCTGCAGAGAATATCGCTTTCGGAAACCTCTAACATAGGAGGGTTGTGGTCGTATTCGACACCACGGTAGGTCAGTTTCATAGGTGTGTCTCCTCTTAAATAAGCACTGGTGTTAGTGCGTTCCTTCGGGTAGACCTATACAAACTAACGATAGTAATCGTACAGGACACCGTACTTCCGTCTCATCGCCAAATAAAGAAAAAGTTTTGGACAATTTTTCAGAGATGAACGAGGATTTGTTCTGTATCTATTTTTACCGTTTTCTGCTTAAATTAGCAACTCCTGATATTTCTAATAAGAATTTCTAAACAGTAGACCTATCAAAGGATTTCAAGAATTTCCAGGTCTCTAACGGGAAAATATTGTGTCAAAACTTCATGACCTACATGGTTTTTACTCTAGATTTCAGACAATGCTCTAGCGGCCAGTCACTGACTAAGCTGACTGTGGCTCAGCGCTAAGACTTCTTAAGTTCGCCCCTTTGCCTGACTAGCTCAAAAGAAAGCTGCTCTTTAGCGCCCCGCATCAATGGTCTATGCTGAAGGAAACGGCTTACAAAAATTAATAATTGACCCACCATTTTTGGTAATGACATGAAATGCACCATCAACCGTCGGGCGCAGTTTTCCGCCAGTCATCGTTACTGGTTACCTGAGCTTAGCGACGCTGAAAATCAGATCCAGTTTGGCCTCTGTACTCGTGCTCCGGGGCATGGTCACAATTATGAGTTGTTTGTTTCCATGGAAGGTGACCTGGATGAGTACGGTATGGTTCTAAACCTGTCCGATGTCAAAAAAGTAATCAAGCGTGAGGTTACTAGTCAGCTGGATTTTTCATATCTCAACGATGTCTGGCCCGAGTTCCAGATTGATCGACCTGAGGCGGGACTGACCACTACTGAGAACATTGCCCGCGTTATCTGGCAGCGGCTTACCCCCCACCTACCGATTACCAACGTCCAACTGTTTGAAACATCCACACTCTGGGCCGACTATAGAGGAAATGCCATGGAAGCCTATTTGACGATTTCTACCCACTTCAGTGCCGCCCACCGTTTAGCACTCCCCACACTGACGTTAGAGCAAAACAGTGAAATCTACGGCCTATGCGCCCGTGTGAACGGCCATGGTCATAACTACCATCTCGAAGTCACCATCAAGGGTGAAATGGACCCACGTACGGGCATGATTGCTGATCTGGTGGAATTTCAAAACGCGGTAAAAACTCATGTGGTAAAACCCTTTGACCACACATTCCTAAATAAGGATATTCCTTACTTTGCTGAGGTTGTACCCACAGCTGAGAATATCGCTGTGCATATCCGCGACTTGCTTCGCCAGCCCATTAAAGACATTGGCGCTAGTCTACACAAGGTAAAACTCATCGAAAGTCCCAATAACTCCGCTGAAGTTTACTGTGAAGATACTGCTGAGACTGTTAAACAACTTCAAACGGCCACTCCAGAACTAGCCGCCGTTTAGCGTATCGAGACTTCTAGTAAACAGTGTCGATATGTAAAAATAGCGGCCATTCTCAGCAGTTAAGCCTACTATGCCTAGCTGCTGAGAATGAAATTAGTATATATGCACTAACAATAAGTCCATGACCTACTTGACGGACAATCTATTGCTTCATTGGAATAGCTACCCGCTTACGCAAGGATTGTGCCCGACGCTTGGCCGTAGCATTATCAGGCTCAAGTTTTAGGGCCTGGTCGTAGCTTTCTAACGCTTGGACGGTCAGTTGCTTTTTCTCGTAACTATGGCCCAGATTATTGAGAGCCGTTACATAGCCTGGGGTAATTTTTAAAGCGGCTTTATATTGACGAATAGCTAAGTCAAATTGACCTTGGGCAAAGTAGGAATAGCCTAAAGCGTTGTAAATTAGGGGGGCGTTTTCAGCTTCCTCTTCGTCTGTGAGGGCCTTTAGTGCTTGCTGCAGATAAAGTGTGGACTGAGAAAAAAGCTTTTTGTCCAACAGCAAACTGCCAAGCTCGTAATATTCTTGAGCCGTTCCTTTTTCCTTGGTCAGTTTCTTTTGTAAACGGCCAAGGGTGGTTTCAATCCGGCGAGTCTTAAATACCTGGCGAATAATAAAAATGGCAGACAGCCCCAACAGGGCTAGCAAAATACCAAGGTATGTCAAAAATAGGGTGCTATTCTCCATGAACTCGCTCAATCAGTTAGGGCTTACAGCGTGGTCTCGCTTTATTCTCCCATGGTAGCTACCGTAACCCCCAGTGAGCAGCCCGATCTTGTAACCAACCTTCGTTATCCAATTGGCGCAGGGCGTCATTGATTGCTCGGCGTAAATCGCTGTATTGAGTGCCTTTAGGAATTGCGATCGCAATCGGCTCTATAGAAATTACCTCATCTAACAGCCGATAGTAGCTATCCTGCTGCTGCCAACCGGTCAGTAACGACACATCCCCAGCAAAAGCATCCACCTGGCCGTCTTCAAGGGCCGCAATGGCCTGCTGATAGGATGACACCGGTATGAGCGTAGCAGCCGGTAACTGATAGCGGACATGGGCTAGGGTACTGGAATTACTCAGAACAGCAATGCGCCCCAGGGTTAAATCATCCAGACTAGTCACCTGAGGCGATGTGGTGATAAATCCAACGCCATCTAAATAGTAAGGCTCACTAAAGCTGGTGATGCGCTGTCGTTGGGCGGTGATGGTGATGGCTGCGATCGCAATGTCCACATCCCCATCAATCACCGCATTCACCCGGTCAACATTACTCACAGGACGTAGCTCTACGGCTGTCTCATCCCCCAGCAGCTCTAGCGCCAACCGACGAGCAATCTCAATCTCAAATCCTTGCAGCTCACCAGCCGCATCACGATAGGCCAACGGATAACGATTATCCTTGACTGCTACAACTAAACGACCACGCGTCTCAATCTCTGCCAGCTCGGCAGCTACACCAATTGGGGGCACAGCAAACTGTACCCCCAAAAATAAACCTATACCTAGCAAATATCGCCACAGGTATCGCCACATAGGGCAATACTAGCCTTTCTTACCTGCTAGCTCGACTACCTTAGTAAAGGTGTCTGGGTCTAACACGGCCATTTGAGCCAGCATTTTACGATTAATCTGAATATTGGCTGTCTTCAGATCGCCTATCAATCGGCTGTAGGTAGTGCCATTGAGGCGAGCTGCCGCATTAATGCGGGTAATCCACAACCGACGAAAATCACGTTTCTTATTCCGACGGTCTCGATAGGCATATCGCAGGGCCTTCATCACCTGCTGATTAGCCGTTCGGAAAAGTTTAGAATGGGCTCCCCGGTAACCCTTCGCAAGCTTGAGAATTTTCTTGCGGCGCTTGCGAGCTACATTGCCGCGTTTTACACGTGCCATACTGGGTCGTTAATTTGAAAAACAATTAAAAGGTAGTAAAGACATTACTTAACTTACATGTAACGTCTCTACAAATAAGGCATCATTCCTTCGATGTTAGGAACATCAGCATCCACTACAACCGCTTTCTTGGAAAGGCGGCTCTTGCGACACGTTGACTTGTGCTGCAGCAAATGGTTCTTAAACGCCTTTCGACGCATAATTTTGCCACTTCCGCTACGGCGGAAACGCTTGGCAGCCGCCCGTCGGGTCTTAAGCTTGGGCATGGTTTTGCGCTGTAAGTTTACACAGTCTACAAGTGTACTACGTCTCTAGGCTTTGCTTCAATAGTCCAGACAAGAATCATCTAGAGCCGGGACAACCGTATTGAAAACCAAACTAAAGTAAATGCAAGTAAACACAGCGTTAGAAACGGAACATAAATTATGCAGCTAGTGATATTGGGAGGTCCAGGTTCGGGCAAAGGAACTCAATCTAAAAAACTGAGCGAGCACTTTGGCATTCCCTGGATTTCCACCGGAGACGTCCTAAGAGCAGAAATCGCTGCCGACTCATCCCTGGGTCAACAAATCTCGGAAACCTTAGCCAACGGGGAGCTGGTCTCTGACACCTTGATGATTGATTTCATCAAGCAGCGGCTACAACAGTCCGATACTGCTAATGGCTGGATTTTAGATGGATACCCTCGCACTGCTTTCCAAGCCGAGGAACTCGATTTCTTTTTAGAAACGCTCGATAGTCGAGTTAACCACGCCATTTGGCTAGAGTTACCCACCCACTGTCTGATCGAACGGTCCGAAAATCGAGGAGCAATCGACGATAACCCCGAGGCACTACGCCGCCGCATTGAGGCCTTAAGCGCCAATACTGTACCCATGCTCGAATATTATGATTATCGCCAACGGCTTGTACGTATTGACGGCAATCAACCTGCTGATGATGTAAAGCGGGATATTTTGTCAAATATCAGTTAGCTGATTAGAGCGATTCTTTACCTTGCATACGCCCCGCATCTGGCACAATAGCCCTGATCGATTCTGTCTCAGAAAGACCTATGACTATCCCCACCCCCATTCACACGGCCTTGGTCCAAGGCCATGCACTCAAAATTATTAGTGGCTTAGCTAACTTCGATGTGGCCAATGTTTTGGCTGTGGCTAAGGCTGCTCAAAAGGGAGGTGCCACCTTTATTGATATCGCGGCAGATGCTGACCTTGTGCGCCAGGTAAGCCAGCATATTAGCTTACCTATTTGTGTTTCAGCTATCGACCCGGAAGCATTTTTGCTACCCGTTGCGGCTGGCGCAACTCTAATTGAAATCGGCAACTTTGATGCATTCTACGCCCAGGGTCTAACATTTGATGCCAATGATGTCTTGGGATTGACCCAACGCACACTGGAACTATTGCCCCACACGCCCCTATCGGTGACAGTCCCACACACACTCCCCCTGAATGAACAAGTACAGCTGGCCGAGGCCCTGGAGGCCATAGGGGCAGATATTATCCAAACCGAAGGTGGCACTAGTAGCCAGCCCTCTCACTCTGGCAGCATCGGCCTGATTGAAAAGGCGACACCCACACTGGCGGCAGCCCATGCCATTTCGCGCGCCGTAAAGATTCCTGTACTCTGTGCATCAGGCATTTCAGATGTCACAGCGCCCATGGCTATTGCGGCCGGAGCAGCGGGTGTCGGTGTCGGCTCTGCCGTCAATCGCCTCAACAATGACGTTGCTATGATTGCGGCTGTGCGCAGCCTGCGCGAAGCGTTAAATACGGTTACCCGCTCAACCGCAACCGTTTAGAAACCACTTAGAAACCACGGCTTGGGACAGCAAGCATTGAGCAATCAGCCTTGCTGTCCCGAGTTTCTTAAACTCAAATAAACCAGATACCCGATGGGAAAGCCACGTATTCGCCCCATTGCCCTTGGTCTGATCAAACATCAAGGCCATGTCTTTGTGAGCAAGGGAAAAGACACCATTAAAGATATAGAGTTTCACCGTTTCTTAGGGGGCGGCATTGACTTTGGCGAGACTAGCATCAATGCTCTTAAACGAGAATTTCAAGAGGAAATTCAGGCAGAACTGACCAATATTGAGTATTTAACTTGCCTAGATAATATATTTACCCACCAGGGTAAACCGGGGCATGAGCTCATCCAGTTGTTCAAGTGTGATTTTGTAGACCAAAGTTTCTATAACTTGGAGCACACTTACACGCTGATAGAAGGGAAAGAAAAACACGACGCTGTTTGGATCCCAACAGCTCAGGTACATGCGGGCGTCCTGAATCTGGTACCTGAAAGCTGTCATACCTACATTTGATTGATTTACCCACCAGTAGGCTTACATGGCCTGGCGTAATAGGGTGACAATTTGACGATTTCCTTGAGCGCGTGCCAGCCGCAAAGCACTGACTCCCCGCTCATTGATGCGTGGATTAGCGCCGTAGTTTAATAACAGCCTGACAAGTTCCACATTCCCAGTCTCCACAGCTCGGTATAGAGGTGTGGCTTGGTCAGGATCAGCATTACCTTCTAGCAGCAGTCGAGCGATAGCCAGATTGCCAGCTTCAACTGCTTTATACAGCGGTGTAATACCCGCCACCTGGGCATTAGCACTAGCACCGCCCTGGAGTAAGAGTCTGACGATATCGATATTACCCATTTCGGTAGCCCGGTACAGCAGGGGCACACCGTAGCTAGTACGCCGATCGGGAGACGCACCAGCGTTAATCAACATACGCACGAGGTCAATATTGCCCATGTCGACAGCTCGTCCCAATGCAGTCTGACCACCTGCACTAACAACGTCCACATCAGCACCTTGGGTCACGAGTAGTTGCACCATAGCCTGATTGGCTTGCTCGGTTGCGATCGCAATAGGATAGCCCACATACCGATTACCCGCATTTGCACTAGCCCCTTGACGCAGAGCTACTTCCGCCCGCTGCAAATCGCCACGGCGAACGGCCTCAAGCAGCTGCTGATCCTGCGATGGCAGTCCAGCTTGCAGGGACTCCGCCTGAGCAACAGACTCAAATAGCACTAATGCCAGACGTTCTGACTGGGTTTGAATAAGTTGAGGATTAAGGGCACCTATAGCTAGTAGAGCACTAGCCAATTGCAAGATGGACGTGCTTTTAACCATGGGATTCTAAACGGTAACGTACTTACAGTCCACGAATCTTGCCCTAAAGTTTCCACCAGCCATCAAAACACGGCTAGCCTTCATCACAGCCTTATCCACATAAGGTAACCTCGGCCAGACAACAAGTCCTTTATTTCGCTTCTAATAAAAAGGACAAGGCTTTATAGAGCCTTGTCCTTTCAAACAAATGATAGGTGCCAGCTAGAATCTAGCGAAACATACTGCTGATGGAACTCTCTTCGTGAATACGCCAGATAGTTTCCCCCAACAATTTAGCAATTGTTAGGGTTGTCAGTTGGGGAAACTGACGGTCCACAGGCACAGGGATAGTATTGGTCACAATCACCTCTTCAAACACCCCGCTTGATAAACGATCAACCGCAGGTGGAGAAAATACAGCATGGGTAGCACAGGCATACACCTGCCGTGCTCCTTGAGCCCGCAGTAACCGTGCCCCCTCAGAAATCGTACCGCCAGTATCGATCATGTCGTCTACTAACACGGCCGTTTTACCATTAACATCACCAATTAGGTTCATCACCTCAGCCACATTATGTGCCTGACGACGTTTATCAATAATCGCCAACGGCGCATCGTTCAAACGCTTGGCAAATGCTCGAGCACGGGCCACCCCTCCAACATCAGGAGAAACCACAACCAAGTCACTGAGACGCTTGCTAGCCAGATAATCGACTAATACCGGAGATCCATATATATGATCACAAGGAATATCGAAATACCCTTGAATCTGTGATGAATGCAGGTCCATAGCCAATACACGACTAGCACCTGCCTGGGTAATCAGGTTAGCAGCCAATTTCGCAGTGATAGACTCACGCCCAGCCGTCTTGCGGTCAGCACGAGCATAGCCATAATAGGGAAGGACCGCCGTAATCTGACGGGCCGATGCTCGCCTACAGGCGTCGACCATGATGAGTAATTCCATCAGATGATCGTTAACCGGACGGCAGGTAGGCTGAATTAAGTAGACATCACACCCGCGAATTGATTCCTGTATTTGGACGTATAGTTCACCATCGGCAAACCGTTTACGCACCATTGGCCCCAGGTCAATTCCGAGATATCGAGCAACCTCTCCAGAAAGAGCGGGATTTGAGGATCCTGAAAATAACTTTAGACGAGTCTTGTCTTCCAAACTCGGAAGAGTGGGTTTAACAGGCAGTGTTGCAGAGCGAATCACGGCAGGCCCTCAAAGCATACTTAGCGAATTCATGCAAATCGTAACATCAGTGCCAGAAAAATCTGCTCGGTTTTACCCAAGTGAGATATTTTTTTCGAGACATCCTGATATTCAGATATCTAAAATTGTCAAAGAGATTGAACCTATGACCAATAAAGACAATGCGCTAAAACAACCATGTACTCCCCAAATGCACTTAAGGAACCCTAGAATACCTTTTGAACAAGGGGGGCTGACACCGCGCATAGCTTTACTTGGCTAGGCCAAAAATAACAAATTTTTACGGTGCAAAGGCTCAGCCAATACCACTAAAAATTCATGCCCATTCTATACGCGAGCATTATAGCGAGATTCAGCGGATAGCAGCAAAGCCCTAATCAAATAATAATTTATCAAAAAAATGAATGCTCAAGTCCGTAGATTTAAGCAAACAGATGTGTATTCTACGACACAAATTTTGTCTAATAATATCAGACTGCTCCACGGTTAGGGCGTTCCTTATGTAAAATTTTGCTGCCATGCAAAATTTTACTCTTAGTCAAGTAACCATTCAGATGAACGACGTCCTAAATCCATGGGAATACTGACGGCTTTTCCTAACCTAGGACGTTCACTCGTTTGCTCAATCGCCATTCGTACCTGAGTTAAACACCCCATGGCTTCTAAATATAGGACGATCTCTTTAAGATGAGCCAAATACTCTCCCTCATCCATGGGAAACGAGGCCTGTTCCAAGTAGCGCCACATGACCTGGAAGAAAACTTTGGTCGAAGTCTTACGAATTTGGACATCAAATGAGTATCCCCATTTATCAATGAGTAGTTCTTGGAAGTCTTCAGGGGTCATAGGCTGACAACATGTCTTTTACATTTATTTACACAATTTCAGATAGGTAACAAGTCTGGAGAATCAGTAGGATGCTGATTCAAAATCGATACTTTCACCAGCTTGATGCTTCATTGTGCCTAAAGGGATTACTTATTTTAAGAGGGTTTGAAGGGTTTTTCATAGGTTATAGCTCAACAGCACACCCTCAGTAAGCGTGTCCATATAACCGCAATTGTGATCAGTAAACCAGGGTAAGAACCGTTTATCTGAGACGGCAAAATGTAATAATACTCATAGTAATTTGCAAACTTCTGTGACGATCTAAGCCGCAAATGTATTGCGTTTAACCGTTGCAAATGTTTTGTACTGGGCGATGCAGCCTTTAGATTCATACTCGCATACATAGTCTGATAGTTATGGCTCAAGCTTCTGGAAACCCTGATGTCCCTGATTTAGGGCGTCGCCAATTTATGAATCTGCTCACCTTTGGAGCAGCAACTGGTACGGCTGTGGGGGCTCTGTATCCCGTTGTTAAGTACTTTTTACCGCCAAGTAGTGGTGCAGCTGGTGGCGGTGTTACTGCCAAGGATGAGCTGGGTAACGATGTTGTTGCCAGCAGTTACCTAGAATCACATGGTGCGGGTGATCGCTCTCTGGTTCAAGGTTTGAAGGGTGACCCAACGTATCTAGTTGTAACTGATGATGGTGCCCTGGATAGCTATGGTGTCAACGCGGTATGCACTCACCTTGGTTGCGTGGTGCCCTGGAATGCTGGTGCCAATAAGTTTATGTGCCCTTGTCACGGCTCCCAGTACGATGCCACTGGCAAGGTAGTTCGTGGTCCGGCACCTCTTTCTCTGCCTCTCGCTCATGCTGATGTCGCAGACGATGGCAAGGTGATTTTGAGCCCTTGGACAGAAACTGATTTCAGAACTGGTGAAGCACCTTACTGGGCTTAAGGTATCTGTTTTACTTGATTTCTCTCTACGTAATTGAATTGCTGGCGTGTGACGGATGAAATTTAATTTTTTAAGCGTGTTCAATCAGCTGCTGAAGGTTATCGTTCCTGGATTAATTGTTGCGATCGCAACAATTAGCTGTGTCCTGACCAATGCTCAATCGGCAGCAGCCTATCCCTTCTGGGCCCAGGAAAATTACGAAACCCCACGGGAAGCTACTGGCAAAATAGTCTGTGCCAACTGTCACCTCGGTAAAAAGAAGACTGAGATTGAAGTTCCCCAGGCGGTTCTACCTGACACTGTTTTCGAAGCTGTAGTTAAAGTTCCCTACGATCTAGATGCTCAGCAGGTGCTAGGTGATGGTAGCAGTGGTGGACTCAATGTTGGTGCAGTTTTGATGCTGCCTGATGGCTTTAAGCTAGCTCCCCAAGACCGTATTCCTGAAGAAATGAAGGAAGAGATTGGGGGCACTTTCTACACTTCCTACAGCGACGAACATCCAAACTGGCTCTTGGTGGGTCCTGTTCCTGGTGAGCAGTATCAAGAGATTATTTTCCCTGTACTATCTCCCGACCCTGCCGCTGACAAAAGCGTTAACTTTGGTAAGTATCAGGTATACGTCGGTGGTAATCGCGGTCGTGGTCAGGTATATCCCACTGGTCAGGCTACCAACAACGTGATCTATACCGCGTCCAAAGGTGGCACCATTACTGACATCGTGAAAAGTGACTACAGCACTGAGGTCACCATCAAGACTGCAGACGGTGCCACTGTGACCGAAAGCTTACAGCCTGGTCCTGAGTTAATTGTCTCCAAGGGTGATGCTGTAGAAGCTGGCGCCCCCCTAACCAACGATCCTAATGTGGGTGGTTTTGGTCAGCATGATACTGAGATTGTGCTGCAGAGCCCCAACCGCATTAAAGGTCTGCTGGCCTTCCTGGCAGCTGCATCCTTGACGCAGATTATGCTAGTGCTCAAGAAGAAGCAGGTTGAAACCGTCCAAGCGGCTAACATGACGTTCTAATGCCAGCTATTGGGGTTCACCCAAGTGAGAAAATATGGGGAAGGTACTAAGCGTATCTTCCCTTTTTTAATGGAATTTAGGCATAGAGCCCGACTATCTCCCATGGGAATGCCTAGAAATACCTAGTTTGTCTATTTTATAAACCGCCCCAAAGCGACTTACCATAAGAAACGATTAGGCAAAAGCGCCATCAGCAGTTATTACTCCCTTTTCAATGAGCGTAGTCGTTTACAACACCCTATCCCGCAGCAAAGAGGCATTTCAGCCTTTAGAAGACGGAAAAGTCAAGATTTACTGCTGTGGTGTGACGGTTTATGACTACTGTCACTTGGGTCACGCTCGCTGCTACGTGGTTTGGGATACCGTGCGCCGCTACTTACAATGGCGGGGCTATGACGTTTACTATGTGCAGAACTTTACGGATATCGATGACAAAATATTGAACCGTGCCCGCAAAGAAAGCACTACCATGGAGGCCATCTCTCAGAAATATATTAAGGCCTACCATGAAGACATGGCCCGGCTCAATATTCTAGAAGCCGACCAATACACTTATGCTACCCACACCATAGATGGTATCAAGCGCCTTATTGGTGAGCTAGAGCAAAAGGGATATGCCTATGCCGCTGGGGGAGATGTTTACTATAAAGTCCGGCAGTTTGATGGCTATGGTAAGCTCTCGGGTCGTAAGCTAGACGACATGCAGGCCGGGGCCAGCGGGCGCGTTGATTGTGGGCAACCGAAAAAACAGGATCCGTTTGACTTTGCTTTATGGAAAGGGGCAAAATCGGAAGAGCCTGCCTGGGAATCACCCTGGGGACCAGGACGTCCGGGCTGGCATATTGAGTGCTCGGCTATGGTGCGCGATCATATGGGAGAGACCATTGATATGCACATGGGCGGTGGCGATCTCACCTTCCCTCACCATGAAAATGAAATTGCCCAGTCCGAAGCAGCAACCGGGCGTCCCCTTTCTCAGTACTGGATGCACAACGGTATGGTGAACGTCAATGGGGAAAAAATGTCCAAATCTCTGGGTAACTTTACAACTATCCGTCAGCTACTGGATGCTGAAGACGGTCTTCATCCTATGGCTTTGAGGTTGTTTCTATGTCAGGCTCAGTACCGTAAACCAGTGGATTTTACAGCCGATGCGATCGCATCGGCAACCAAAAGCTGGCAAACACTCAAAAACGGTTTGTTATTTGGTGATAACCATGGTTCTCAGCTGCATTGGTCTCCTACAGCTCCTCTGGAACTGAATCATGAAAGTGAAGCAGTACAGCGCTTCCAGATGGCAATGGATGATGACTTTAATACACCTGAAGCCGTAGCGATTTTGTTTGAACTGGCCAAAGAACTCCGTCGTCAAGGCAATCTTTTAGTCCATGAAGGCAAAACTGATGCCGATAGCGAACAATTAAAGCAACAATGGCATGCCCTCGTTAGTCTAGCTCAGGTTTTAGGGATTTACGCAGAACCAGAAGAGACAGACGATGCCAAGAGCAAAGGCCCTAGCGGCGAGGCAATTACAGCCTTGATCGAACAGCGACTTGCTGCTAAAAAAGCCAAGGATTTCGCCCTAGCCGACAAAATTCGGGAGAACCTAACCGCCCAGGGGATTACGCTGATTGACAAACCTGGTGGTGTGACAGAGTGGCATCGGTAAGCGATAGCCCAATTATCAACCAGATGGGTCCGCAACATATGCAAGGCCTCATCGAGTATCTTGGCAACTTTTTGACACCAGAGCGCAAAGCAACCATAGAGAGGGTTTTGAGTCATCGCACTGGATATGTCACCGTTGCTCTAGAAGATATTCACACCAGTCAAAATGCGGGAGCTGTGCTGCGTAATTGTGATAATTTTGGCATTCAAAATGTGCACATTATTGAGCAAACCACGAGCTTTAAGGTCAACCTCAATGTCACCCGTGGGTGTCAAAAATGGTTGAATGTCCATCGCTATGCCAACCAGCACGGCAATACAGCTGACTGCATTGCTAGACTCAAAGATCAGGGGTTTACTATTTTTGCCACAACGCCCCATAGCCATGGGTTAGAACTACCGGATTTACCGTTGGACCACCCCGTTGCCTTATTCTTTGGGAATGAACTTGATGGCCTTTCGGAAACTGCTTTAGACCAGGCTGACTACCATCTGAGGATTCCGATGTACGGGTTTAGCGAGAGCTTCAATATTTCAGTGAGTACGGCGTTGTGTTTACAGAGCATTTGCGATCGCCTGCGGCAGTCATACATACCCTGGCAGCTAACGACCGAAGAACAGCAGTTACTCCGCCTCAAGTGGTACCGCCGTTCCTGTAAAAACGTTCAACAGCTAGAAACCAGTTTCTGGAAAACCACTGATGACAAAATAACAAAGCCTGAGTCAAATCTTCAAGCACAATCTAAGTAAATATCGGAATCCTACCCCTTCCTCAGAAACCATACTCTTCTAAAACCGCATCATCGAGATCATCAATGGAATCTGCACCCATGACGTCGTAGCACATGTCTTGCAAATCCTGATGCTTCTGACGACGGGACTTGCGACGATACTTTTTCGCCTCCAGCTTCGGTTCATGGAGAACCTGACCATCGCTACCAATTTTCACCTTTTCAACGGCCTCTTCATCAGGGCGATGCTCTTGCTGCTGCTGGTGATGCAGCACTTCGTCCAACAATGATAGATAGTGAGCATACCGCTCCCAGTCACCTCGTATGGTGCATCCTGGCTCATCACGATGAACACAATTATTAAACTGGCATTGTCCCCTGCGCCGATGAATTTCGGGAAAACATCCCATTAGTGTTTCCACATCACAGGTAACATCCGGTTGATTAAATCCAGGGGTATCTGCCAGCAGTCCTCCTGAGGGCAAGTCAAATAACTCCACATGCCGTGTGGTGTGCCGCCCCCGTCCGAGTTTTCCAGAAACAGCATTTGTGCGAGCTTCAACATCAGGTACAAGCCGGTTCAAAAGGCTGGATTTACCCACCCCAGATGGACCCGCTACAACACTCACTTGCTGACTAAGGGTATTTATTAACGCCGAGGACAAATTTTTATCTTGCCGCACACTAACAAAAATCGGCTCGTATCCCCAGCCACGCAAACGAGTTTGCCACTGGTCTAGTTCTGCCTTAGATAGTAAGTCTCGCTTATTCAGACACAAGGTCACAGGAATACCCGTGGATTCTGCTTTAACGAGAAACCTGCTCAACTGAACCGGGTCTAACTGCGGTTCAGCGAGGGCGAAGATAAGCAGAATTTGATCCACATTGGAAACCGGGGGCCGATCTAGAAGATTAGTCCTGGGTTGGATAGTTGCGATCGCACCTCGCCGATCATGCCAGTCCAGCTCTTCAACAACGACTCGATCTCCAACCACCACCTGTCGGCCTAGCTTTTTCAGTCGAGCTCGACGAGTACATAAAAAATACAGTGGTTCATCACCATCAACACAGAGCCGTACCTGGTAGTAGTTGGCCTGACAGGCAACTACGGTACCCAACATAGAAGACGATAAAGACGATAAGCTCTTTGCTGCCTTCATGCTGTAGGACATCGAACCTGAAGCATAAAATAGCCCTCTGAGCTTGCTTCCAGACTTTCGATCAATATCCCTTCAGCTCTCAAGCTATCAGGGACCTGCTCCACAGGTTCCCCAGCATCTAACCAAACCTCCAGCAAATTGCCCGTAGGCATTCGCTGTAGTTTGAGCTTAGTCCGCACAAAATTTAAGGGGCAGGGAGTCCCACGCAAATCTAACGTCTCATCCGGTCTATTTAAGACATCTGTCATAGCCAAAAGCCTCCCAGTCACTAGCCCTTAAATAGACCACCCAAAAATCCCTCTAGTCCTTTTTTAGAAATCGAGTCGCCCCGAACCTCTGCTAACTTTGCCAACAGCTCACGCTCTTCTGTCTTAATTCGAGTCGGAATATCAACTAAAACAGTTAGCAAATGATTACCGCGACTAACCGGGTTGCCTAACTTAGGAACACCACGATTCTCAAGAGTTAATACCGTATTTGGCTGAGTACCAGCGGGAACCTGCACCTCCACCGGCCCATCCACCGTATCCACCTGTAGCTCACAACCCAAAATTGCCTGCAGATAGCTGATTTTCAAGTCCGACAGAACATTGATTCCATCCCGCTTAAACTTACTGTGTTCTTTAACAAATAAATATACGTATAGATCCCCAGGAGGACCATTGCGTACCCCTGCATCACCTTCATTGGAGACCCTCAGGCGTGTGCCATTATCTACACCTGCCGGAATCGTTATTTTTAGCTTTTTGGCTTCCTGTTTGCGACCAGCTCCACCACAGACTTCACATCGATCCTCAACGACTTCGCCAGTACCATTGCACGTAGGGCAAGCTGACACCTGAGTGAAACTACCAAACGGTGTCCGAGTTGCTCGTCGCACTTGACCAGAACCACTACAAGTAGAGCAAGTACGAGGACGAGTACCAGGTTTTGCACCCGACCCTTTACAGGTCATACAGTTTTCTAAGTGGCTAATTTTGATTTCTTTCTCACCACCAAAAATAGCCTCAGAAAAATCTAACTTTAGATCAAGACGTAAATCATCCCCTCGCACCGGACCACGGCGCTTCGTCTGGGTAGGTCCACCCGAAAACCCGCTAAAAAAACTTTCAAAAATATCGGCAAAGCCACCCATATCGGAAAAGTCTTGGAAGCCTGCACCACCAGCAGCGGCACCACCAACACCAGCCTCACCAAAACGGTCATACCGGGCTCGGATCTCTGGCTCAGATAGAACCTCGTAAGCCCGGTTGATCTCCTTAAATTTGTCTTCTGCCCCCGAATCCTTATTGACATCGGGATGATACTTGCGAGCTAGTCGCCGATAAGCTCGCTTTACCTCATCTTGATCGGCTCCCCGGGAAACACCGAGTACCTCATAGTAATCACGAGCCATAGAGTGTTAGCTTAACAACGACAACTGGAAACCTATCCACCCCATTTTACGTAAGCACGGCACATTAATGATTCGCAATTCCCGAACCCTAACCATTCGGTTACTATTCAATTGCCTCATAATCAGCCGTAATCGTCGCATCAAAGTCAAATTCCGGCTCATCTGCTAATAAATCTATGCCATCAGGCGTGCCTCCATCGGGGGTAACTGGCACAGGGTCTTCCGACACTGACTCTGCCTGATTAGCATCAGGTGACTCAGCAGGCTTATCTGAAGTAGTTTCATCCATGGCAATGTCATAGTTATCATCATTGACCTGGCGATACATTTCAGCCCCAATAGCAAAAATAGTTTGTTGCAACACATCTAGTGCTTCTTGCAATGCCTCAGGAGTAATATCCTTATCATTCAACGCTGCTCGAAGAGCCGTCTCTGATTCTTGAGCTAGCGCCCTGCGCTCTTCACTGATCCACTCAGCGTTTTCTCGCATCGTAGACTCATAACTATAGAAGAGGGTATCGGCCTTATTCTTCATTTCAGCAACTACCTTCCGGCGAGCATCGTCATCGGCATAGGCCTCCGCCTCCTCACGCATCTTATCTATTTCACTGGAGGTCAAGCCACCTGTATTAGTAATGCGAATGCTTTGAGCCCGTCCCGTGCCTTTATCCTTAGCAGCAACTTGCAAAATACCATCGGCATCGATCTCAAAAGACACCTCAATTTGAGGAATCCCTCTGGGCGCAGGTGGAATTCCAGTCAATTCAAATCGGCCAAGACTCTTATTATCTCGAGCCATTGCCCGTTCACCCTGCAATGCATGCACTTCCACAGAAGTTTGACCATCTGTCGCAGTTGAAAAAGTTTGGGACTTACTGGTGGGAATGGTGGTGTTACGCTCAATCACCTTTGTAAATACCTCACCCAAAGTTTCGATACCAAGGGACAAGGGCGTAACATCTAGTAACAGTAAATCCTTAACCTCACCGCCAAGCACACCTGCCTGAATAGATGCGCCTAGCGCCACGGCTTCATCTGGATTTACAGAGCGATCGGGAGTTTTGCCATTGAAATAGCCAGTAATAGCTTTCTGAACGGCCGGAATCCGTGTAGACCCCCCTACCAACAAAATTCGATCAATATCATCCGGTGTCAGCTCAGAATCCTTCAGGGCCTGGGCTACTGGCTCCAATGTTGCCGCCACCAAGGGCTTTGCTAATTCTTCAAATTGAGTTCGTGATAGATCAGACTCCAAATGCTTTGGTCCAGTTTCATCCGCAGCAATAAAGGGCAAATTAATGGATGTCGTGGATCGACTAGATAGCTCAATCTTGGCTTTCTCAGATGCTTCACGAATACGTTGCAACGCCATGCGATCTGTAGAGAGATCCATGCCTTCTTGCTCTCTGAACTGATCCAATAAGGCCGTAACAATGCTGTCATCAAAGTCATCACCACCTAAGTGGTTATTTCCAGAGGTGGCCTTTACTTCAAAAACACCATCCCCTAGCTGCAAGACAGAGACATCAAATGTTCCCCCACCTAGGTCAAAAACCAAGACAGTCTGGTCTTGATCTAATTTATCAAGACCGTAGGAAAGTGCCGCTGCCGTCGGCTCGTTAATAATACGTAATACCTCAAGGCCTGCAATCTTACCGGCATCTTTCGTGGCCTGACGTTGGGCATCTGTAAAGTAAGCAGGCACTGTAATAACAGCTTGAGTAACCTCTTCCCCAAGATAGGCCTCAGCATCTTGCTTTAACTTCTGCAAAGTCATCGCAGAAACTTCTTGAGGAGTGTAGGCTTTCCCACGAATTAATACATCAACCGTGTCATCCTTACCTCGCACACAGGTATAAGGAACTCGCGATCGCTCACTAGAGGTATCTTCCCAACGTCGACCAATGAAACGCTTGATACTGTACACAGTATTTTCAGCGTTCGTAACAGCCTGGCGCTTAGCCAGCTGCCCCACCAGTCGCTCCCCGTTCTTAGCAAACCCAACAATGCTCGGCATTGTCCGTCCACCTTCTGTGTTGGTAATAACCTCAGGCTTACCACCCTCTAAAACAGCAACACAGCTATTCGTAGTCCCTAAATCGATGCCAATAACCTTTCCCATCGGAGAGCCTGCTTACTCTAAAAAATGCATGTATTAACTTTAAAAATTTAGATATCCCTAGGCCTGAAACGCTAGATTGCTCATTAAACCTCCATATCTCTTAAAAGTTTAGAGCTGGGTAAAAACCACTGAAGATGTGCTGAACACAAACAAGCATTAACCATGCGGATAAGCTGATAAATAGGCTTAAGTAGAAATTGCTATGTGGTTACACCCTGACTTTAGAACATACTCACAGAAAATATCTGTAGCCAGTTGCACTAGCTAAAAGTATGAAAATCGCCTTCTCATATAGATACAATACCCAAAACCATGAATTCTAATAAAACTCCTCGATATTCAAGAAAGCTTCATAACGGAGCTAGTTTTATAATCAGCTCAGCTGGTTTCAACTTCTATTGTTGCCTATCTATGTACTTCTAAAACTATTCATCCATGGGTGCTGCCACCTTCACCATGGCATGACGTAAAACCCGCTCACCCAAAACGTAACCTCTGACTAGCTCCTCAATAACTGTACCGTCAGCATATTCATCAGTAGGTTCCCGCATCACAGCTTCATGCAAATTGGGATCAAATTCTTTCCCCTCAGCACGCATAGGAGCCACTCCAATACGCTTCATAGCTTCAACTAACTGCTTATAAACGCTTTGATAGCTTTTATGAACAGCCATTTCACCATCATTTTGAGGTTTAATCTGAGCCCGAGCTCTCTCGAAGTTATCGATAACTTCTAGCAGATTACTGATCGTATTGCACTTGATTTGAGCTTCAAGATCTTCCTTTTCTCGACTCGTACGCTTACGAAAATTTTCAAAGTCAGCAGTGAGCCTCAAATACTGACTATTTCTATCTTCTAGCTGCGTTTTAAGTTGCGCTATTTGTGCCTCCAAGGCAGCAATCTCAGCAGCATCTCCTACGGCATCAGCAGCATTAACATCAGTGGCAGCAGCAGCAGCGGCATCATCAGAAGATGCCTCAGAAAAGCTATTTTCAAAATCAATTTCAACGTCAGCGTCTTCAAGCTTCAGCTCTTCAATATTTGCCTCTGCCTCATTAGCAGCATCAGAGATTTCATCTACTTCATTAGAGCTATTTTCTGCAGAATTAACATCCTCTACCATCGTTTAACCTCATCAAAAACAGAACACAAGGGGGGTAATACTTGCCTTAGACGCTGATATTTTAAGCGAGTTGCACGGCACTAACTGGCTTTATCCAAATGAAAGTATCTAGATAAAGAACCTGAACACTAAGACCACAAAGCTCGCCACCAGATGGGTTTGCAATCTTCGCTCAACCACCTTTTCGGTATCACAATAGTGCATTTTGCAACGTAATGACTACATAAAATTAAGCCGCATCCTGAAGGATTTTTCTGCTCCTACACCCGTTTTCAGCACACAATGTTAGGTAATGCGGCTAGCTGGATACCAATGTTCAAGCTATTATCGGGGAATAGAGCAGCATCGTACGATATGCTGTGACACCTAGAGTAACTCGACCCCAGAGGTTGGGATTCTCCTCCCTGTAGCTGTCTACAGAAAAGCGTTTTGTGGGCAACCTTCTGTAAGGATTTTCTGCGGCGACTATGACCAATTCCTCATCATCTCGGAAAGCGCTTGTTTTACAAAGAGGCTTTTCACCATTTAGTAACCAGCTTATTCAGACCGGTTACGTCGATACGGACCAAATGCAACAGGCATTGGTTGAAAGCCGAAAGTCAGGGCGCTCACTAACAGATGTTTTAGAGTCACTGACAGGGCAGCAGCTAAGTCCAGAGCTATTACGTCAATATAAAAAGCAACAGCTATTTGAACTCAAAATCCTCTATGGGGTCGAGTCATTAGATCCAGAAATTGAAAGTGTCTCTGATACCAAGGTCGGGAATCTAATAGACGACTTAATTCCGGTAGACATCTGTCGTCGCCATCGCTTGTTACCGCTTTCCCAGACTAACCAAGATGGGGTTTCTACGGTACTCGTAGCTATGGTGGATCCAGAAAATCTGGAAGCCCAGGACGATCTCAACCGTATATTACGGCCAAAAAGTCTAAAGCTACGCCGCATGGTAATTACCGTTGAGGACTATCAGCGGATGATCTCGGCCTATCTGGATGATCAGGTTGCGAAGGAAAAGCAGCGGGATTTTGAACAGGCCGTTGATGTCAACGCGAACTTAGAGGACCTCGATCTCGATGGAGCCGATCTTGAAGAGGCGCTTGATGAAGAAGCTGATTTAGGGGCTGCAGTTCAGGATGCAGGGGCCGCTCCTGTGATCGCGTTAGTCAACAAGATATTAGTTAAAGCACTTCAAGAAGGGGCCTCTGATATCCACGTTGAACCGCAAGAAGAGTTCCTACGGATCAGATTCCGTCGCGACGGTGTTTTACGCCAAGCCTTCCAAAAACTACCTAAGAAAATTATCCCAGCGGTTACGGCCCGTCTCAAAATTATTGCTGAGTTAGATATTGCTGAGCGACGTGTTCCCCAAGACGGTCGAATTCGCCGAGTGTTTCAGGGACGCAAGGTAGATTTTCGAGTGAGTACTCTGCCTAGTCGATATGGCGAAAAAGTAGTTCTTCGAATTTTAGATAACACAGATACTCAGCTGGGCTTGGATAAGCTGATTACTGATGATGAAACATTGAAAATCGTCAGAGATATGACCAGTTCTCCCTATGGCCTGATCTTAGTGACAGGACCTACAGGTTCAGGTAAAACCACTACTCTTTACTCAGTCCTGGCAGAACGTAACAATCCTGACATCAATATCAGTACGGCAGAGGACCCGATTGAATATGCTTTACCGGGTATTACCCAGGTGCAAGTCATTCGTGAAAAGGGAATGAATTTCCCGTTAATTCTGAGGGCGTTTCTACGACAGGATCCCGACGTTATTTTAGTGGGTGAGACCCGTGATTCTGAAACCGCTAAAACAGCCATTGAGGCAGCCCTGACGGGGCACCTAGTCTTAACTACGTTGCACACTAACGACGCAGCTGGTGCCATCTCTCGACTGAATGAGATGGAAATCGAAGCCTTTCAAGTATCTAGCTCGCTAGTTGGGGTCCTGGCACAAAGACTTGTACGTAAGGTATGTGCTGATTGCCGAGTCGCTTACGTACCTAGCAATGAAGAATTGGCACGTTTTGGATTGAGCTCCTCTGGCAGCGATATTTCTTTCTACAGAGCTAAAACAATTACTCCAGAGCAAGTTGAGACTGCACGGAATGCCGGAGAACTTTGTCAAACTTGTCAAGGCTCGGGCTACAAAGGTCGAGTCGGGGTGTATGAGGTAATGCGCATCACCGAACACTTGCAAAAGATGATTTCGGATGGTGTACCCGCTGAGCATATTAAGGAAGCGGCTGTTGAAGAAGGTATGCAAACGCTACTGTCCTATAGCCTCAAACTAGTAGAACAGGGGTATACAACCCTTGAAGAAGTAGAGCGCGTAACATTCACCGATACAGGATTGGAAGCTGAACTCAAGGCAAGACGCAAGACTATCCTTAGCTGCTCTACTTGTAACGCAGAATTACATCATGACTGGCTGGATTGTCCCTACTGCCTTACTCCCCGCTTTCAAAATAGTTAACTGGGCTACGTAGGTGTAATTCACAACTGTAGAGTGGGTAAAATCATCCCCATCACTTGAATTTAAGTCTGGAATAATCCGGTTACTCTTTTTATACCCTTGTTTACAAGGTTTTGTAGATATCTACCTGAGGTGGCTCCATGGAAATGATGATCGAAGACTTAATGGAAGAAGTGGTTGAGCGGGGAGGATCTGACCTTCACCTTTCAGCTGGCTTACCTCCTTATATCCGAGTCAGTGGCCACCTCACACCCACTGAACATCCGCCAATGACACCTGAGCAGTGCCAACGGCTGATTTTTAGCATGTTAAACAATACCCAAAGAAAACATCTAGA
This sequence comes from Cyanobacteria bacterium P01_B01_bin.77, assembly GCA_039028535.1. Taxonomy (GTDB): domain Bacteria; phylum Cyanobacteriota; class Cyanobacteriia; order Phormidesmidales; family Phormidesmidaceae; genus Leptothoe. Next base: position 48,656 of record JBCCHX010000015.1, on the reverse strand, counting down.
GCAAAACTGGGAACTGGACTGTTCTTATGGTGTCAAGGGTTTGGCTCGCTTTCGAGTCAATGTGTATAAGGACAGGGGTACCTACGCCGCCTGTTTACGAGCCCTAAGCTCTAAGATCCCTAGTGCTGAACTCCTGGGTTTGCCCAATATTGTAATTGAGCTAGCACGGCAGCCTCGCGGCTTGATTTTGGTGACCGGGCCCACAGGGTCAGGAAAGTCAACCACACTGGCTTCAATGATCAATGATATTAACCATACGAGGGCCGAACATATTCTCACGGTCGAAGACCCTATCGAATTTGTGTATGAGCCGATCAAAAGTTTGATCCATCAGCGTCAGATTGGGGAAGACACAAAAAGCTTTGCTAATGCCCTGAGGGCTGCATTACGCGAAGATCCCGACGTAATTTTAGTAGGTGAGATGCGGGATTTAGAAACTATCTCCCTAGCAATTTCAGCAGCTGAAACAGGGCACCTTGTTTTTGGTACCTTACACACTAGCTCTGCCGCTCAAACGGTAGACCGGATGGTGGATGTTTTCCCTCCTGAGCAACAACAACAGGTCAGGGTACAGCTGTCTAACTCTCTGGTGGCAGTTCTTAGTCAAACGCTTGTGCCTAAGGCAAATCCAAAGCCCGGAGAGTTTGGGCGGATTATGGCTCAAGAGATTATGGTGGTTACCCCAGCCATTGCTAACCTTATTCGGGAAGGCAAGACAGCGCAAATCTATGGTGCTATTCAAACTGGCGCTAAATTAGGGATGCAAACCCTAGAGATGGTTCTAGCAGATCTGTATAAGGCTGGCACTATCAGTTTTGAGCAGGCCATCGGTAAGTCGTCCCGAGCCGACGAGTTGCAACGGTTGATCAATGCAGGTGGAACAGGCGCTAATAGAACTCAGGCCCAGCGAGGACGTCCAGCTACCGGTGCACGTCGATAGTAAAAAGAATAAATTCGCCTAAACGTTTCCTGTCCAATTAAACGTGGGGGTTGCCTAAAAATTAGGCAACGCTGTATAAAGGCCTTCAATGATGTCTAAGCATAAAACTTTGCAGAGGTAAAATCCATGCCTACCTATGTTGCTACAGGACGAGACACCACAGGCCGTACTCGACGAGAAAAAATTGTAGCGGCTACCCCTGGTGAAGCTCGGACAATGCTCAAGGAGCGTGGGGTTTTCATTCAAAGTATTAAACAAGATCGAGCGATAAGTTTTAATCTTGAAGATATTAGAACATCCTTAGTTCAGGTCTCTGTAAAGGACAAGGCTGTTTTTTCGCGCCAGTTTGCAGCTCTGGTCAATGCCGGAGTTGGCCTAGTGCGAGGAATTGGCATCCTAGGCGAGCAGTGTCCAAATCCCAAACTAAAAAAAGCCCTGTTGGAGATTAACGCTGATGTTCAGCAGGGAAACAACCTCTCAGACTCAATGCGTAAGCATCCAAGCAGCTTTGATTTGCTTTACGTCAGTATGGTTCAGGCTGGTGAGGTGGGTGGTGTACTCGATGAAGTATTAAATCGTCTAGCCAAGCTCCTAGAAGATCTAAATCGCTTGCAGAACCAGATTAAGTCTGCCATGGCATATCCAGTAACCGTAGGCGTACTGGCTATCACCATCTTTATTGGTATGACAGTGTTTTTGCTACCCATCTTTGAGAATATCTTTACGGAGTTGGGGGCAGAATTACCGGCTTTTACCCAATTTATGATTGGGATTAGCCGTTTTTTGCGTAATCCTCTGTTAGTTTTTCTAGCAATTGCAGGGTTAGTATTGGTAGGTATTATTTACCGTCAATACTACAAAACTCGAGCTGGTCGAGAAACGATCGACCGGATGTATTTAAAGTTGCCCCTGTTTGGTGACTTGGTTCAAAAGTCGGCTACTGCCAGATTTTGCCGGACGTTTGGGTCTCTTTCTCGCTCAGGTGTGCCAATTCTAACGGCGTTGGAAATTGTGCGAGATACATCAGGCAACCAAGTCATTGCTAATGCTATTGAGGAGGCGCGCTCAGAAATTCAGACGGGTGGGATGATTAGCTTAGCGTTACAAAAGCATCAAGTTTTCCCAGTCATGGCGATTCAAATGATTAGCATCGGGGAAGAAACGGGGGAATTGGACCAGATGCTGATGAAAGTCGCGGATTTTTATGAGGATGAGGTTGAACAGGCGGTTAAGGCACTGACCAGCATTATGGAACCCATTATGATTATCTTCCTTGGCGGCATGGTGGGTTCAATCTTGGTGGCTATGTATTTGCCCATCTTTGCCCTGCCCAATGCTGTAGGTGGATAAGGCCGAAACAAAAGGTCAGAATAGAAACCAATAGATGTCTGTCTAATAGGGTTTTAGTTTTTACTGAAAAGGCGTCTAGCGCATGTGCTAGACGCCTTTTGTTTAGGCCCTATTGAAGAACTTCTTTAAGTTTGTGCTGGTTCCACAGCCGCTGATAAAGACCAGGACAGTTGACTAAACTATCGTGGGTCCCTGTCTGAACAATGTGGCCTTGATTCATAACGATGATGCGATCGCAATTCGCCGCTGCTGACATTTGATGCGTAATAAAAATTACCGTCTTACGCTGGGTCCCATGGGATAAATTATCTAAAATTTGAGTTGCTGTCTGATTATCCACACTGGATAACGCATCATCGAGCACCAAAATAGGCGCATCAATTAGCAGTGCCCGTCCAAGCGCCGTACGCTGCCTTTGGCCACCAGACAGCGTAATCCCCCGTTCACCCACCACCGTGTCATACTGATTTGGAAAGTTTAGAATCTCTCCCTGAATTTGAGCGAGCTTCGCCGCCTGTTCGATCTCAGACATCTCAGCCAGGGGCATCCCATAGCGAAGATTATTTTTTACTTTTGTACTAAATAAAAAACTATCCTGGGGCACAAAGGCAATAGCTCGACGCAGGTCCGACAACGCTACCTGGGTAACATCGTAATTATCAATAAAGAGCTGGCCTTCAGGAATTTCCAAAATTCGAGGCAAGGCTTTCGCTAAGGTAGATTTCCCTGAACCAATGGGCCCAACCAAAGCCACAGTCTCTCCAGGCTCGATGGTAAATGAAATCTCCTGAATAGCGGGTGTCACCGTACCAGGATATTGATACGTCAGCCCCTGAGCCCGCAATTGTCCCGTCACCTCAGCCACCGGCAAAGGGAAGGCTTTAATAGCACTCGTCACTTTGGGCTGAGCCGCAAAAATAGCCTCAATACGGTCAACACTGACCTCCCCTCGCTGATAGGACGTAATTGTAAATCCAAGGAGAGCGGTCGGAAATACCAGATTGTTGACATAGAGCAGTAGGGTAACAAAATCACCGACTGCCAGCGTACCGGCAGCGATACTACGGGAGCCCACCGCTAAAATAATCGCTAAACTCAGACTCGCTAGTCCACCCAATAACGGAAACAGCGTGTTACGAGTACGCGCCAGGGACAAATTCGCATCTAGGACCGCATCGTTACGCTGGGCAAAGGCTTGTTGCTCATTAGTCTCCTGAGCATAAATTTTGATCAGTCCAATTCCGCTCATGTCTTCCTGAATGAGCGTACTCAAGTCAGATAAAGACTGTTGCACATCGAGCTGTTCTTGCCGAAGACGGTTGCTAAAGAAGCCAACCAGCAACATCATAATCGGATAGATAGCCAAAGCAACGAGCGTCAGCTGCACACTAATGCGCAACATAGCTGGCACAGTAAAAACATAGGCAAATAAAGTATTCGCCAAACTGAGCACAGCAAAACCCAGCAACCGTCGAATATTATCAACATCGCTGGTGGCTCGATTAATCAGATCCCCAATCGTATTTTCTGCAAAATACGCTGACTCTAAAGACAGCAAATGCTCAAAAATACGCTGTTTGAGATCAAATTCAACCTGGCGGCCTACACCAAATATCAGCACCCGTGAGGCCATACGGATAGCCCACATAATCGTTGCCAACACCAGGATCAGCACTACATAGCGCAGAATTATCCCCTGACTTAAGGTGATTTTGAGGCGCTCAACTGCATCTCCAATAATTAAGGGAATCCAAACACTGAGGATGTTGACGAATAATAACGCCCCCACCCCCAAGGCCAACTGTCTCCGATGGGGTCGAAGATAACTGGTTAAATATTGCAGCCTAGACTGTGCCATGGAAATACTCGAAACGCGTCTGCGGTCTTCGCCGCTTCACTATCCTAGTACTCCATAAGCTCGGCTGCTAGAGCCCCAGTGGTAAAGCCAGCCTAAACTTCGATATTGGGATCCCAGCCAAAGTCAAAGTCAGGCAACCAGCCCCGTAAAAAGTAATAGGTGGAGGTGAGTACTTCATCCCAATATCGCGATGTGAGCTGCAGCGCATCAACGTTAGGAATGATATCGGGTAGTCGAGAAAACGTGTCATTACCCGACCAGGTATTAATCGAATAAAAGTCAGTTGGCTTCGCAATCACCTGCATGCCCATGTTCTCAAAGGTCAACGCTGAGCGAGTCATGGTCATCGCTGGAGCTACTAACATTATCCGCGCATCGGTGGGTTCATTCCGATTTTCTCTAGCTGCCAGAACTTGTTGATCCCGGAGAAATCTGTCTACCCGAGCGGCCGTACCGTGTACATTTAGCCCTGTAGATTCAAATTGAATATTTTCAGCCGGAACACCATTATTCAGCAACACTGTTCTAATATTTTGCCGCTTAGCTTGGCTAGCCGCACTGTCTCCGCCTGGATCAGCTGTGACAATGACAAACGGATTAGCACCTGCTTGACGAGCCTCACCATAAAGCTGAGCAGCATAGATCAACCGAGGCACCAATGTGGAATTATAAGCCTGATCGCTGGCGCTTTGAAAAGCGACAGATTCTTTTGAGTCTCCGGCGTCATTACCCAGGACAACAATGGCTCCTGTACGGTCTAATCGAGGTCCCTGCACTCCGGCTGGACAAACCTCACCACATTGCGCTGCTCGGTCTGCAAATGCCTGCTGTACTTCCGTCTCTGAGCGACTAACAATAGAGCGACTAACAATGGGAAGGCTGGTAATCAATAAAATTGCCAGAGCTACGGCCACCTGCTGTCCCTTGACCTTTTTGACCCCCTCGCTAATGGCTGACCCTAAAAGCAAGATTGTTGCTCCCAAAGGGGTCAACGGTAGTGATATTAATCGCCAAATAGTTCCGATAGTCTCATCATTTGGGTCTGCAAATGATGCAACAATCAGCACAAGAACAACGACACCCCCAAACCATGTCAGGTATGCTTTGGGGATAATTTTGGTCAAAATGTACCAAACTAATAGCCCAATTGTGGCCCAAAGTAAAATGCGGGTAAGCAGGACAAGCATGGAGACCTTTTAAAGAACCGGCGCAGGATTGCAGGATTGTTCAAGAGTTAAGCACATTAGCTCAGTTTCGGCTACAGGGGTAGCCCCTCAAGTCGGAACCAATATACCTGGATCTGTACGTAGATGGGCTCAAAACTGCAAAAACATTTGGCAAAATATCTCTATTCAGTCAACCTGAGCACAGTTCAATACAGTCTCAATGCAAAACGGAAGCCCTTGGAGGACTCCCGTTTGTTTTCGTTCAATTGCTCTATGGACATAGACCGCATCTCTCTACAATAGACGAGATGAAGCTTGGACAATTAGACTAGTTTAAGGTTGGGATACTGGGCAAGTACCTCATCGTTGGTGAGGGTTTCACCACTTGTTTGAGGTGTCCATAATATTTCGACAGCCATTAATGCGTCACTCGATATTGCTCCGATTTGGTTAAGCGCATTGCGTACGGTTTGCTCAGAGCTTGCATCTGGCAGGGTTAGTTTCCCTTGGGTAGCTACAATCAGGGTAGCGATAATGTACTCCCCTGACTCTTTTTGGTCATCTGCATCAGGCAACACAGCCGTACTACTACCAGATAGCTGATTATTGACGTTGGAAACAGCTTCATGGCTAAACTTACTACGTTCCATGAGCGTCAGCCGGTTAAACTCTGCTTCTGCCGAGGTTAGCTTGGTGGCGATGGTGTCGGTATCAGCATAGGCCCAATATTCGGGATGGCGCAGCAGGGACAAGGTGCTCTCTTGTAGGACCTTGGCCAAGCCAGCAGATGAACTAGTATCGGCAGACGTGGCCAGACGGTTCAGGTCATCCTGTAGATGACGAGCTTTGGCTAGCAACCCAACCTGCAGACGGGCAACAGATACGGGTGGATTTGGAGTGTAAGCCTCCCCATCGCCAAAACCGCTGGAGCGAAAGCTACGCACTAAGAAGGATGCGATCGCAAAAAATACCAACAGACTAAATAAACCACCACCGCCAAAGCCAAAAAATGGCATTATCAGCGGAAAGCCAAAGCCAAAACCGCCACGTGAATAACCGCTAGACGGTCCCCGATAGCTGCGTGGTGCGGAATAGGTCCGAGTCGGACGTGGTGCTCTAAAACTGCCGCCACCAATACGACCACCTGCGCGTGCGGCCATAGCACCATCGGCCTGAGAAAAGACCAAAAGAAATGCCAGGACACCCACCAAAACAGGCTTGAGTAGGAGACGTAGCCAAGACTTAAATCGACTCATGATGCAGATTGCCAAAAAACGCTCAGATAGCCCACTAAATGTGTAGCCATCTTTACTTTAACGTTTTTAGTAAACTCAGGTAGATGCCTACAAATGGACGGATTACCGTCCCACCCAGGGAATAGTCTTGCCGCCACCAGTCAGTCTCAATCCCACAATAGCTAACCACCTCCCACAATTGTCACCACTTCTAAGCGGTCATCTGTTTGCATCACCGTCGTTTCCCAAAACTGACGATGCAAAATCTCGCCGTTATATTCCACCGCTACTAAGCGTGGATCCATCTCTAACTGGATGAGTAGCTGAGGCAGCGTAGTGCCCTCAGGACAAAATTGAGGCTCACCATTAACCTGAAGACTAATAGTGATGGGCTTGGGAATATTATTCATGGGCTCGGGAAATAGGGAAACGGAGCGACAAAACGTTACCTAAAATGCTGATTAAATTCGTGGGTAGCCTGGGTGGGATTATCAGCCTGCATAATAGCCCGCACAATGGCAACACCGGTCGCCCCGGCTTCTTTTACCGCCGCCACATTAGTCAAATCAATGCCACCAATGGCAAACCAGGGCATTGGTGCATGCTCCACGGCATAGCGCACATAGTCATAACCCGCTGCCGCTTTACCAGGTTTGGTGGGCGTAGCATGGACGGGCCCCACACCAATGTAATCAGCCCCCTCAGTAATCGCTCGCTCCATCTCTGCAGGGCTAGTGGTCGACCTACCCACAATGGGTAATGGTCCTAAAATACGTCGAGCCGCTGCCATAGGAAGATCCTGCTGCCCCAGATGTACCCCATCCGCACCCACCGCTGCCGCAATATCGACGCGGTCATTCACAATAAACAACGCATTGTACTGATGACAAAGGGTCTTCATTTTACCAGCCAGTTCTAGACGCACCTCGTCATCGGCTAGCTTTTCGCGATACTGAACAATATCAATACCCCCCTTGAGAGCTGATTCCACAACGGCTAACAGATGCTTGCTGGGGGATGTCACCAAATAGGTATTCGCCTTTGCCAATCGCTGACGCAAATCATGGCCTAGCAACTTACTTTCTAGGGTATAAAGCTGATAACGCATGTGCTTAGCACCACTCGCCATATCAGCAGAATGGAGTTTGCCATATTCCTCCAAGACCCTCAGTGCCTCTTGCACACGACAACAGTTAACCTGTACCACCGATTGGAGCGTATCGCGCCGTTCTTCTTGGGGATGACTCAGATCTGTGCCAAGGTCACCGGGGGTATCACGACTTTGACGAATCCCAGAGCTATGCCAGCCGCCCAGAGTCTGACGGAGGTGCTTAAGTTGCTCTGTTAGATCCCCATCATTTAAACCAAACCGACACCATTCTTCAATGATGCGTAAGCCTTCACGTGCCCGGTCTAGGTTGGCATCCAAAATTCGATACAGTACCCGCTGAGATTGATTGTCAGCAATTGACACAGAGTTCATAGACTAAAAAGTGGGCATTGACGCAAAGCTTTCCTATGGTATCAGGTGTAAATTCGCTGTAGGAATGTTTTAAAGACGTTTGTTTTTCAAGGGTTCAGCCAGAAGTAACCCATCAATCTAACGAGATCTGTTACAAAGGGTTGACAAACACCCAAGCCCCTACCACAATTCCAGGGACTTAGGTATAAACAACCTGACCATAAACGACATCCTGCTTCATTCACCCACCACAAATTTTGCAGTATTGATAACCCTGGGTTTGGGAAAGTGGGCAGAGCGTCATCGCAATTACCTCGAAGCCTATTAGGGTTTCGATTGATTACGTTCGTGGATTTGACGATGACCGCAACAATACAGGCAAAAACCTTAGGGAGCATGCTGCTGGTTTTAACCACATTGATGACAACAATCCCAGCCAAAGCCCAGACCGCTCCTCATACTCAGATTACCCTCAGCCAACAGGGACAAAACTACACCGTGCTCCATGTGGATGCAGCAACGGGCCATGATCAGCGAGGGGCTGGTAGCGTAGAACAGCCCTATCAGACCATTACTCAGGCTCTGCAGGTAGCCCCAGTTACCAGCACGGTAATCTTGCTAGCACCGGGACATTACAGCTCGTCCTCTGGGGAACAGTTTCCCCTGCGTCTCCGACCTGGAATTACTATTCAGGGTAATGTCGGTGCAACTCGCAACACCATTATTGTCGGCAGCGGCGAATTTCGGGATGGTCCCACAACGCAAAATACCGCCATTGTCACCTCTGACCGTTCGGGTCTAGCAAATCTTACAGTTTCCAATCCCAAGGGTAGCGGTGTCTGGATCAGTGAAGGTGCACCTATTTTACGGCGGGTAGCGCTAATGGCAAATGCAGTGGCGGGGGTCCAGGTGACTGCGGGTGCTCCTTTAATCGAGAACAGCTATTTCCATCAGAATCCCAATGGTTTAGCTATTCAGGGTAACAGCCGCGCAACTATCCGAGAAAATTTGTTTGAAGCAACGGGGCGGGCAATTACCGTAGCAAGTCCAGCGACACCCACGATCAATAACAATCGTATTGCCCGCAATGATGTGGGTATAGCACTCAAAAATAATGCTCGCCCTGTCTTAACCGCAAATATTCTCAATGGGAATGAACGTAATGGAGTAGTTGAAGTAGAACCAACCACAGCTGAACTACCCGTTGGCTTGCCAACGACATCTGAGAGTTCCGATACCGACCTTCTAGCGGTTAGAACCCCTGAGGAGCCCAGGGAAGTAGCGGAGTTACCAGCAGTCTCAGCAACAGCAATCTCAGAGACAGCAGCCACGGAGACAATAACTTCAGGACAAGAGGTACCCGCTGTGCTAACAAGATCAGAATCTGTTGCGGAAGTGGCTGTGAAGTTACCTACAGCAATCGCCAATCAGACAACAGATACAGTACCTGTAGCTGCTACCAATGTATCCATCGCTCCAGTTGAAGCTGAGACAGCTGAAACGTTTGAAACGACTGAGATAACTGAAACAGCTGATACAAACGAGACCGCTTTAGATGAAGGTGAAGATGGGACTATTGACGGGACCATGAGTGAGATCGCAGCATTTAGGCAACATTTGGTCTCGGCCTCTGTACCTGCATCCGCTGCAAATGAAACCCCACCTCCTATTCTGCAGCGGGCATCATTATCACGGTCCACAGCGACTGACAATGATGCTAATGACGAGGTCATTCAGCCTGACTTTGCTGAATCCCTATCAACTGAGGGGGGGATTCCCATAGCGGTTATTTCTGTCGATGAGGCTGAGCTCACTGTCGATGAAGATGAAATTGAGTCCACTTTAGAACGTGAAGTTCAGTCTCACGAGAGTGGCAGAGAGGGCGTTTCTAAACTGTTGGCACGGTTACAACAGCCTGTCGCTGCAGTTGCTACCTCTGCTGGCACTAATACCACTAACACTGCGCCGCCCGCTAACAATATCACTCCGCCAGCTGATGTGATGGCAGTCTCCGGCCAACGGTTACCTGTACCGTCAGCGGCCATTCCAAGTGGTGGCGGCTCGGGCAATCTAACACCCCCTGGTACGGTGGCTCTAGCGAGTACTTTTCGTTATCGGGTATTGGTCGATATGGCAGATGCAGATGATTTGCAGAATTTGGTACCTGACGCATTTCGTACCCAGGTGGGGGGTCGGATGTTTATGCAGGCCGGGGCCTATGTCAACGAAACAGAGGCCCAAGAGCGGTTAACATGGCTGCAAGAAAATGGAATCGAGAGCAGAGTTGATTTGAGGGAGTAACGATTGAACTCAAAAAATTATATCTAGGTCAAAATCTCGTAGATCTAGGCAGTGAAGCCCACCCATTTTAAGTTGCCAAGTGGCCACGAGAAGTTCATGGGAGCTCATGGGGGCAATCGCTGTGACATTGGGAGGGCCTTGGATACCACCAATGGCAGACAGGTCACGATCAAGTAGCAAAATGTGCCCTTTGTCATTACAAAAGAGATATCCCCAGGGCAACTCGAGCATGACTGTGGGACAAATATCCAGGGTGATGCGTGTCATGCGCAGAGGTTTGAGAGTGAGAAAAATGATCGTTTGCGGGGCATGAACATCGACAGCCATCCACTGATGGGACGACTGCATGGGGATCAGTTTATCTAGAGTAATGCCAAGGTTTAGGGAGGTGAGGTACATACCACGCCGATTCCATAGCTGTAGTTGAGTACCTGTTGTTGCTCCATGACCGACAATAGCTAAATGGCCGCTATCAATGGCGATCACCTGGTTGATATCTATATCTGGGGGTAGGGGTCGCCTAATGGGATGGGCTACCAGATGGGAGGTTTTTAACTGTACGATAACTAGCTGTTTGGTGCTGGGAGTTACCGTAGCAGCCCAACGATGGTGAGGCTCAACGGCCACCATCGCAGGCATTGACCAACGTATAAGAGGAGTTAATAGGTCAGCATGAATACCAGACCACAGAGATTTCTGGGTACTGACTATAAGCCCTAGACCGGATCTTGAGGGATACAGCCCCTGAATTGGACTGTCTAAAACCTGCGAACAGACGGTGATTGAACGCTGTTGTAGCACAGCCAACTGGCAGTCTTGACTCATCAGCATCTGCAGAACCACGGGTGGATTAACAGATGAGAGAGATAGTTCTTCTAGATTTCCTACAGACTGAGTCAATGGTTGCCAGGGATCCCCTGTGTAGGAATGGTAAACCGTCTTAGTCTGACTGAGCGGGAGATAAAGGTCAGTTTCTTGGGAGACAACGACGTCCTTTAGATCCACAAGCATTTCTGCTGCCGTTGGATAGCGACGGGCAGGCAACTTTTCTAAAGCCTTGGTAACAATGGGTTGAAGTTTGGATTGGAACGGTTCAATTAACTGATTAATCTTGGGGACGGGCTGGTTGAGATGAGCCGACTGCAACGTGGTAGGGGTACCGGAAAAGGGACGTTGCCCCACCAGTAGCTCAAACAGCATAATCCCTACGGCATAGACATCTGCTGCTGGGGAATATTGGCAGTAGAACCGTTCAGGGGCCATGTAGGCAGGCGAGCCGGTCTGTCCTGAACCTTTCCGATGGGGCTGCTCCTGAATAAGTTTGGCAATACCAAAGTCCGAAATTTTAGCTCGCCAGCGTCCGTCGCGATAGCCTAGCAAAATGTTTTCGGGTTTGATATCACAGTGAACTATTCCCTGTTGATGGGCATGGGCCAACCCACATAGCACATCTGTGATTAGGTCGAGAATGTCAGCAAGTCTTAGGGGACTGAGCATGTGCGATCGCAAGGTCCCTCCCACACAATACTCCAGCACCAGTCGTCGGCCCTCGTCTGAATGCTCCAAAGCATGGCAAACAACAATATTAGGATGGGCTAAACTCAATAGACAATGCAGTTCTCGCAAAAACGCATGGGTGGACAGACTATGGCGATGCAAGTATTTAATCGCGACCAGCTGGCCCGTCTTACGGTGGACACCACAATAAACACGCCCAAACTGACCATTGCCCACCAGCCCCAACAGGCGATAGCTAGATCGCTGATGGCGACTATTCACATTACTGCATCCATGCGTAAATCATCACGTCCTTTCCCCACTAACACATTCATAATCTCAGTGTGGGAAAGACGCTGATGAACACCAGCCTCAGCCACCGTCAATCGTTCTTTTAACCCCAGCACAAAACAATTTTCTTCAGCCCCTAGAGACTCACAGGCCGTTTGAACACAGTGCAGCGTTTGACCACTCAACTCACTAAAAAATGACTGTAGAGCCCCCGTCTCTAAAAAGCCCACGGGTCGCTCGAGTTTGGGAGCATAGTCAACAAACGCCGACGATCGGATTTTGAGAACCAAAAAGCCCTGGGGACGGTAGGTCTGATCTAAGCTGATCTGCCCCCACCCATGGGTCAACCAACACTGCTGCAATGCATGAATAAACTCAGCCATAGATAGACTAGCCACCGGTCGATTATGATAGTCGGTCAGCTCCTCGCAGAAACGGGTGTAGAAGTTTTTTCCCCACCAGCGTCCGCAGTTATATAGCACCAGCATCGAGGCCTGACCAGTTTCATTGTCTAGACCTGAATAGATCGCCCGAATCAGCGTCTCCGGTAGCGCCAGCAGTCGATCACCTCGACGATTCTCCAGCAACCCTAACTCCAGTGTGCCGTGCACATAGACATCGCTGGCAAAATAATTAGCGCTTAGCTGGGTATCTGCAAGCAAGTCAGCTACTAACACCATGTGATTGGTTCCCCAAATTTTGCCAAGGAAACACTGCGTCCTTGGATATGGAAAGATCTTATCATCCGAAAGTTTACGTAAAGCCTGAAGCCACGTCTATAGTTCACCTGTTGCTGCACTAGCATCAGCAACGCCACTTTCTAATACCTGCTGTGCCGACTCTAGGGCGGGTTTGAGTAGCGCAAACTGGGAGTCAGTCAAAAGCCTGGGTAGCTGTTGATTGAGGGAGCGTTGCAGCAAAACGTCAATGGCCTGAGTTTGGTACGTCTTTACCATCGTAGGTAACCACCCCTCTAAACGACGTCGGCCCAAGTGAACATCATCCACTAACATTCCTAAGGCAGCATATCGCAAAATCAAAATTGTTTGCTTGATGCTTTGCTCCAAGGACTCTACATTCTGCTGTACTTCAGCCGGTAACCGATCAACCAATTCTTGAATCAGATTAATCTCCCACTCCCTGAGCTGACGATAGGCGCGGAGCCGATCCGACAAACTGCTGACATATCGGCCGAGACTGCTCAACTCTTGAGACGTTAGATAACTGCTTTCTGGCTGTAGCTCAATCTGTCGCAGAATATGCCGAGTGGGTAAAGAAGGAGTCATAGCTAAGCAGTTTGTAACGCGAGCGTAGGCAGCCACCTTAAAATAACGCCGACAGGTCGTCTAGGGTTAGGGTATCTGCGTCTATCGCAGACATAATTTCATCATCGTCAGCCAGCACCCAGTCATCAGGGGCTACGGTCATTGTGCCCTGCCAGGGAAATGTAGCAAAAAATTGATTGACGGTTTCATAGGACGCATCGATTGTATCTCTGCGATCGTCTTCTGAGCGCTCCACACCAGACCAATTGATTTGCTGAAAAAAATCACTGACTGATATGGCTAAAGACTGGCTATTTTGATGGCTTCCCCCAGCAGAATCAATCATCACGATGGAGCCTCAGAGCGTAATCGCTTTTCGATATCGGAAGCAGTTGCTCCTTCATTTAACCAAAATGCAGCGGCATCAATACGTTCTTTGGCGCCTAGCAAAAACTTACAGTAGGTTTCTCCCATGGAGTAGCACTGAATCTCAATACAGCTCAGCTGCTTGCGTACCATTTCGGTAAAAAAGCCGGCAAATAATCCAGCATATAGATAGCAAACGGGTTTACCCACATCTCCCAGGGTACGCGCCACCGCTGAATCAAAGAGATTAATAAACATAAACCCCTGCTTACGATCGGTCATGTCTATTTCCCAACGCCCCCAGCCTTGAGCAGTAAAGGGCCACCACCAGGTTTCTAACAAAAACATTAGATTGGCCTGCTGTGGGCTGACTTTGTATTCACGCTCAAACCACTGATCAAAGAATAATGAATCTTGTTTGCCCCACTCCAGTCCAATGGAATACATTACGGCAGCCGAAGCGGCTCCTACTTCTTCTTCTAAACCTTCTAACAAGCCAATAATAAAGTCTTCGCTGGTGATTATATTGCGGCTACCATTCCAGTCGGCAATAGTTCCTTCGGAGGTATTGAATTGGAAAAAATCAGAAAATTTATAGTGGCTGTGTTTTTGGGGATATTGCTGACGCAGTTTGTGGGAAAAAACCGACGGGGTGTCCATAAGACCTGATGTACCTGGGTGCACCTTCAGGGTAACCCTATTGCCCCAGTAAGCGCCGAGCCTGAGCCAAAATTGGGCAAAATAGCTCGGCTTCTTGTGGGGTGAGATATTGACGCACGATATCCTGCATAACCTTATAGGTAATATCGCAACTATGCTGGGCTTTGAAGGAGCGCATAATGGATTGAAACCAGAGTAGAAAGCTCTCTTCTAAACCTTCTTCATCTGCCACCAGTAGGGCATGGGTGCAGTAGCGCAGCCCTCGTACGGCATCGCGCTGCCACTTGGCACTCAGGTCTACTTTGCCACGGCGCAGTAGTTGGGGATCCATGGCTTTGAGTTTTTGTTTAACTTGCTGAATAATCTCTACTTCAGCCTTTTGAATTTTTTGATAGGCACTAAATCGTGAACGAGCCGTTTTTAGATAGTTTTGCAAAAATATCAGTTCTGCATCGGTAGCATAGCGACCATCAACTTCACGGACAAGGGTTTGAATCTGGCTAAGCATGGGGAGTTGGAGGGCTATTTAGACGGGTAAAGGCGTGCCATGGAATGTCTGTACAGAGTGATTAAAGTCTGTACAGGGCCATTAATAGCGGGGAATGGTGGTGTCTACAAGTCGGGCATAGGCATCAATGCCGCCGGATAGATTTTTGGTACGCTCAAAGCCTTGGCGCTGTAGCCATTGGCACATTTGGGCAGAGCGCATGCCGTGGTGACACATGACAATGGTTTCGAGGCTGGGGTCGAGGTGGGAGAAAATTTGATCAGCCCAGTCGGCATATTGGCTTAGGGGCAGGTGGATAAAATGTGGCAGGTTTGCGATCTCAACCTCCTCTAGCTCTCGCACATCCACCAGCTGCAGCTCTGTCTCGGCCAATCGCTGAGCAAAGTCAGGCGCTGAGATTTCCTCGACTCCTAAAATTCTATCCATGGGCATCCTCCAAATAATGAAATCAATAATTGATATAAAAAGACGATTGGTCAGTGAAGGCGGGTACCCTATCGATTAGCTAACCTCAATGTCCAATTTTTGAACACTAATCAGCACAGGATCCCCTAGAGAATATGAATAACGCTAACCATAAGCTAATTCAGTCTAGTGATTCTTCAGTAACCTTGCTTCAGGTTGAGGCTGGCTACACTAACGATAAAGGTGAAGTCTACAATCAAGACGGCGTATTCATAGATTTTCCAAGGGAACTTGGCAGTAAACAGAGAAAGGATTTGAATCCTGCTTCTGTTGACAAACAATTTAAGAATAAAGTTGTTGGCTGTTTTGTTCAAGAACGTCGAAACTATTCCTACTACCATTGGACCTACGAAACGCTGCCAAAGCTGATCTATCTCAGCAACAATAGAAAAGAATTAAAGGTAGACAAACTATATTTCCACTTTGGTCGTTTTGGGCACCCCTATCAAAGACAGGCATTAAGACACCTTGGCTTTAGCTATTGGCAGGTTTTGGATGCAAAAAGAATCAAATCCCTTAAGGCGCAGGAAATCGTTGCTATCAAGTTAAATGAAACCCGGCTTGAGCCTAGCCTACAGCTCTGTCAAACCATTAAATCAGCTTTCCTAAAAAAGCCAATAGAATCCCCATACCGAAAAATCTATCTCACCCGTGATCATGTCAAAACAGGCAGAAAACTACTCAATGAGCACGAGCTCAGAGAGATCTTAGAACGTCATGGCTTTCAGACGGTGATTGCTGACAACCTCAATGTGATATCCCAGGCCAAGCTTTTTAACGAATCCCAATACATTGTCAGCCCCCACGGAGCCGCCTTAGCAAACATTGCTTTTTGTGAGTCAGGGACTAGAATTCTGGAGCTCTTTAATCAAGTAGATCCTTCAACTTGGAGCTCAATATACTCCACTATTGCCCAAGCCTGTGGGTTTGACCTAGTACCGATAGGCCCTCAACCTGGGCAAACCGAAAGCGATCACAGATCTAATTTTTATACCGATCTAGATGCAATTGAGGCCGCCCTAGAAAAGTGGGAGCTATAGTCTTTCAAGATGAAAGCCTATAGCGATGGATAGACTAACCCCTGAGCCTGCACTCTCAAAGAACAAGACTTCCGCATCAACCAGCTGTACACACTACTAGAATCACCCACATTACAGCTCATCGCCTCAATCTTATGATCGGCAATGCCAGAAGTATTGCCACAGGGCTGGGCATCATATTGAGCAATAGCTTGAATTATTTTCTTCTTAGTTTGAGAGAATATTTTAATGACTTGAGCTAGCTCGTTATCTGGCTCAGAATCGATAGCGTTTTGAATATCAATGGCAATAGCCGACACCAGATGATTATGTTGATCCACCTGATCCAGCAAATGGGAAAGGCCGCTCAATTCGGGTGCCGCAAGACACTGTAAAGAAACCCGAACACTTGCTAACCAGCTCCTGCCAAATCCAATGGCATCCAGGATTTCATGCCATTGGATTTTTAGCTGGGAAGCACGTAGTTGAGAATAGGCCATGACAGATGAAAATTTTGCTGTAAACGGTTTTCAGATAGTAGTTACCACAAGGGTTCGGGTATCAATCTCGGACACACATCAAAAAAAATCAGCTTGCCGGTGTTGAGCTATTTCCCTTTCATTTGAGTTTTAGCCTGCTCCATTGCCAGAGACTTAAACGCCTCAAAGGATTGAATATTTGATGCCCCTTCGATAGCCTTCACGGCTAAATCCTGAACCTGTTTCAGGGCTGCTGCCAGCTGTTTTGATAAGGTCTGAATCCGTTCCTCATTGGTTGTGATTGTTTGTTCTAGGGCTTGAATCCTCAACTCATAGACCCGCTTAAAGCCATCCAATTCCTTATTGCGCAGATCCGCTGCTATTTTCGCCTGGGCACTGGCTGTTTCCGCTGCTGCTTCCTGGGCCTGCTTAATAGCGGCTGCTTTTTCTTTTTCAAAGGCTGCGACTTGGGCTTTTAGCTCAGCAAAGTGCTGCTCTTGAAGTGCGATCGCACTCTCCCGTTCTGCCCGCTGTTCCTCCAGGGCTTGCTTAGCTGCCGCCAGCTGCCGATAGCGCTCTTCTTGGGCTTGAGCATAGTTCGCCTGCGTTAAACTACGCTCAAGGGTCAGATTATAGTCATACTCTTCAGACTCACGCTGACTGGCCTTTTTCTGTTCGTCATCCCGTTCTTTAATAGAACGCTTATGGTCCTCTTGCTCCTTTGCCCAGGACTGTTTCAGGTCCCGTAGTTCATGATCAAGCGTGTCCTGCCTTTGACTAAATTCAGACTCAAAGGCTGTGCGAATGTCTTCACAGGTTTGGATTAAGGTATCCAGGGTATCGGCTTGGATATCATCTAAACTGTGCAGCTCCTCCAGTTGAGCCAATTCCTCAGCCACGGCTGACCGGAGAGCCTGTAATTGAACCGCTTTCGATGTCAGCTTTTCAGATAGCTCATTGACTGCGCTGCCAAACCCCGCTTGCAACCCTGCCAAGGTGTGAATTGTTGCCTTCATTTTGTCTTGCATCTGATCGACAGGCTGCTGATTCATTACTTTCACAGGTTCAGAAGGGTTTATCTTTGCCCCGGAGATGGAACTCGTCGTTTTCTCTTGCTGAAGCCTATCGACCTGCTTTTCTAGCTTATTTCGTTCTTTGAGCAAGTCATTGTAAGCATCTAAAATCTGTGCCTTTGTATTTCTATTTGTTGGTATTTCGGTCATGCTCAACCCTCTCTTTATCTAAGCCTTAATCGTTGAGGATTTCTCAAACGCTTTCATAGTTAGCGTGTGGGACTGTTGCATAGCCTCTTGCAATTGAGCATTGACATTTTCAATTTGCTGAGTCTGCTCTTGAATTTTCTGTTCTAGAGATTGAATCGTAAATTCATACCCCTGCTTAGTGGCCTCCCACTCCTTTTCCAGCAGCTCTGCTTGTACCGCTGCATTTTGCTGTACAGCAGTAGTAACATCCGTTCTCGTTTGTTCTACCAGCTGATTGAGATCGCTCGAAAATACATCTACACGTTGTTGATAGTCCACCAAGAGGAGCTGATTCTCCTCTAGAATTTTCTCGCGCTCAGCCCACTGCCGCTGGTTAATTTGCTCAGTATCCTGTAATTCTTTTTCTTGCTGACGCCGAGCCTCGTCAAATTCGTTAGTATCAACGGTTTGCTTGCGCTCTAATTCATACCGATAATCTGCTTCTTGGCGCTCCCGTGTTTTGGTTAACTGCTCTGTTTGCTCTTTTACGGTCTGTTCAAAGTCGGTTTGCTCTTTGCCCCACTGAGTCCGCACTTCAGTGATTTCCTGTTCAAGGGTAGCCTGTTGCTCGGCTCCTTTTTGCTCAAGGGTACTGAGCTTATCCTGATGCTCTTGAGTCAACAGATGGAGGGCATCGGCCACCACGCGAATTTGCTTCAGGGTTTGTAGATGACGCGTTTCAATTTCAATGGCCTGGTCCAGTTCCCCTAGCTTTAAAGATTCGGCGGTTAACTTTTCTGACAGCTGGATGACAATGCTGCCAAACTCTAGCTGTAGATCGGCTAAACCTTTGACAATGCTGTCAATTGTATAGGCCGATGCCACATCCAGCACCTGTTCATTTCTGGCCGCTGCGACTTCCTCTTCCTTAGTGGCAATTCTGGAACCTAGCTTTTGGCGATCTGTGAGAATTTTCTGGAAGGTAGCGAAAACTTGGTCTTTGCTATCCTGCGATGCAACCATCACCACGACTCCAGCTGACGCATTAATGGAATAATTCTTGCATCTATTGGTGTTGTAAAGCGTCAGACTCTGATTAAACTTAATTTTTAACAGGAGTCTGCTGGGCTAGGACATACCCCAACACCACACCCATCAAACTACAGACCAAATCTAACGAATCCAAGGTGCGATAGGGCGCAATGCCCTGAACGATTTCTTCTGCTGTCATCACCAGGCCAAACAACACGGGAAAAACAGGCAAATATCGCCTTCCTCCGAAGTGTCGTCGCTTTAATATGCGATGGCCTAAGTAACTGGCCATCGCATAGAGCACCACATGACCAATTTTGTCGTAGTGGGGAATTTTATCTAGTAGATCAAGGGGCAAATTATTGGTATAGGCCGCCCATAGAATCAGTAAGAATAAGACCCCATAGGTGATGGCTAGCACTACAATACTGCGCTGGGGCTGGTTAAGTTTAGATGACGTTTTCATAGAAAGTTATTAGGCTTATACCTGGTTTTAATTACAGCGATCTACAGTGGATAGCGTCTCCATCTCGGATACATCAACCGTAATTGATATGAGCCATGGGTAATCTATTTAGACGTCAAGTGGGGCTATGGTTGGGAATGATCGCTTTGGTGATCGGGATAGCTGTGTTTTATGACATTTCCTCTGAAGCTCAATCAGGGAGATTGATGGTGGATGGTGAACGGTTGCGATCGCACCTCCACACCTTATCGACCGAACGCTACACCAATCTAGCCCTAGCTCGCACTCGAGCCTATCTTACCCAGCAGCTTAAAACCTATGGCTACGAGCCCACTTCTCAAATATTCGGTGCAGGCAACAGTGTAGGCACCAACCTCAGTATTGTGCGCCCAGGCACACAAACACCTGAACAAAAAATCCTAGTCGGTGCCCACTACGACTCAGTATCTGGCTCCCCTGGAGCGGATGACAACGCTAGCGGCATCGCCACCGCTTTAGAAATCGCTCGCATCTTTGCCAACTATCCCACCGATAAAACCCTACAAGTCGTCTTCTTTGACCAAGAAGAATTTCAGCCGGAAGGAGCCGGACTTGTGGGGAGTAATGCCTTTGTCAATAATCCAGCTAACTTAGATGGCTTAGAAAGCACCATAATTCTAGAAATGCTCGGCTACACTTGCCATGAGCCTGGATGTCAGACCTATCCGCCTGGGTTAGAACAACAAAATTTACCAACTCAAGGAGACTTTATTGGGGTGCTAGGCGATGCCGATCATTTAGACTTATTGGCTACCTTTGCAACTGAGGTGGAGGATGAGCCTACCACTACCAAAGCTTTACAGGCAGTAACATTACCAGTCCCCCTGGGCACACTACCTCTAATGCCCGATCTATTTCGCAGCGACCATGTTCCCTTTTGGATAAAAGGCATTGGAGCCGTGATGGTCAGCGATACAGCTAATTTTCGCAATCCAAACTACCATCAGGAGAGCGATACTCTCGAAAGTTTAGATAGGGTATTTTTAGAACAGACTGCAAATTATATCGTGGAGCGAGTAGCAAAGTTATTGCAAGATAGCTGAGAAATGCCAATCTAGCCCCATACATGAATACGCTAAGCCGCAGAACGCTTCACAGCTTGGTGTATACCTTAAATAGTCACAACAAAAAACGAGCAGTTCTACGAACTACTCGCATACATAAACCGACTAGCTTTCGCTTAGTCAGAAACTACACTCTTAAAAAGAGTTACGACGGTAGCCACCGCCACCACCAGAGTTAGTCCGGGGCTTAGCCTCATTAACCTTCATTTCACGGCCCATCCACTCAGCACCATTCAGTGCTTCAATAGCTTTCGCCTCGTCTTCCTTAGCAGCCATTTCCACAAAAGCAAAACCACGTGGACGACCAGTTTCACGATCCATTGGCAAACTAACACGGTTGACCTTACCATACTCGGTAAAGACACCCTCTAGGTCATCGTTGGTAACATCGTAGGACAAATTGCCCACATAAATAGACATAAGGAAATCCCCTTATCAAAAACATGTAGCGAGTTAAACGGAGATATTCCTGTTACTGAAATCGAAATCTCAACAAAATCACTTCTCTACCGAAAACTTACCGACTGTAATCATAGCACTTGATTTTATGGTTTGGGAACCCTATAAGGATATTTTTTGGCATAGAAGTCGCCAACGGCTAGGCTGCTTGAGCTGAAGCCATACTTTTGACAAATTCAGCTTGAAACTCACTAATTAAGTCTTGCTGTCCTTCGTCTAATCTAGACCAACCCCACTTACGCAAAGAAGGTGGAATCTTGGGGTAAAACGCTTCAGCAATCCCCCCTGCAATTGCAGCCAGGGTTTTTGCATCTCCTCCAAGAGCAACTGCGTTGCGAAGGGCATCTTCAAAGTCGTTGGAGTGCAAGAATGCAATGATGGCAGCCTCTACAGTGTCTCCGGCAAGGGTACTGTACTGATAGCTTTGTTGCAGAGACTGATAAGAATTTTGAAAGTTATAACCAAAAATACTGGTTAGCAGCTCTGCCATGGTCTCTTTAGACGCACCTGTATTAGCCAAAAAGATAGCTGTTGCTGTAGCCTGAGCCCCCTTAATACCATCAGGATGATTGTGACTAATCATGGCTGAGCGCTCAGCTTCTTCCATGACTTCCTTGAGGTTATCAAAAGCATAGGCGATGGGCACTGCTCTGACAGCCCCATCATTACGACAACTGTAGTAAGACTTTAGGCAATTTGTCTTAGCCCACTCACTAAAACTGTTGTTGTAGCCTCCCTCTATCTGAGGATACCAGTCATACCAACGTGCATAGGTCTCTTCGTACTCTCCACCATAAAGTAGATAGTCCGCAGTGGCCAACATGAAAATTGTGTTTTCGGTCCAGTGGCTGGCTGGAATAACTAGTTCGAAGTCTTGGATTTTAGTCCGCTGATAGGCAGCGCCAATAGCATCTCCAAGAATTGCTCCAAGCATATTCTTCTATGTTATTTATCTGGTGTTAATCGTTAACATTCTTCGCTACAGCATTCTAGCGCATACTGTGATCGTGTGGGATAAGTTGCTTTTTAAAAAGCCAGGCGGAACTGATCCCCAGAATAATTTTATCTGCAAACCCTTGGTAAGTTTGGCCTCAGTGCCCGCAGACGCGTTTCTAGCAAAAGAGGATAACAGTATATTTTCGATGACTTTCTCTTAACTTTTGAATTTTTGGTGGTTTTTGAATTGTATTTACTTAAAGTATCTGAACGCTATTGCCTACACTAATGATGCCAGGGGAGACAACACGAGCATAGAGGCGGCTGGTACCGGGATGGTGTGCTTGATTGATGCGGCTGTAACGGCGATCGCTAAAGAATTTACCAATGTGACGACATGGTGGAGCATAGTCGGTTATCAATAGACAGACAGTGTCGCCGAGCTGAAGCTGGGTGTCGGGACCAATCTGATTCCAGAGGAGACCGGCTACAGTTATGTTTTCGCCAGCACTGCCGGGTTCAATCGGATGGCCTTCGTTTTGGAGAGTTTGGATGATATCAGCGGACCAAAGGCAGATTGCTCGATCTGGACCACCATGGTACTTGAGATTGCGCTGGCGATCGCCAATGAGACCGGCTGGGGTAATTTGAGCTTTGGGAATGGGAAGTTTGGGGACACCGCCATCGGAGATGTTGATTTGAGTGATGCAGGGTGCATTAGGCATGGGAATGCGATGAAAAGTCCTTTATTTTTCGAAACCTATCATGTTGAGAATTATTCCTCTTTTTTGGTTCTAATCTTTCGACCAGTTGCCTTGAGATTCTGTGCGGCTAGTTCAACAGTCTTCACGATTCGCTTTTCCCTTGTTTGGGTTTGTTTAGCACTTTTAATCCACTGCAGGATTCCTTTCTTCGACGAAGGGCTAAATGCCTCAAAATACTTTTCAGCTGGAGGGTTGACAGCCAGGGCCGCAGCCAAGTCATCAGGAATAACCAAGGCTTCAACGTCATCCAAGAATATCCAGGTACCGTCGACTTTAGCCTGATCGATTTTTTCTTTGCCTGCGGGCGTCATCAACCCCTGATCGAGCATTTTGATAATGCGGTCTTTGTTGAGTTTGGACCAGGGACTTTTGGGACGGCGGGGCGAGAGCAGAAGCATGGTGCGATCAGCATCCAATTTACGGGGCAGGCTGTCGATCCAGCCAAAACATAGAGCTTCCTCGACGATAGCGTCGTAGCTCAGGTAGTGACTACCCGTGTGTTTTTTGTAGGTAACAAGCCAGATGCTATCGGGTTGGGTATGGTTGTTGGTTAGCCAGGTACGCCACTGGTTACGACTGGTAACTTCAACCTGCTCAAACTGTCTCATGGAGAAGGGGTATGGATCCGACCCTAATTCTAGGGGCTGGGTTCGTTGTTGTAACGCGATGAATTTATAAGATTATTGAGCCCCATATGGTCCCATATCGAGAGGGTATGTTGCTGGTTATTAAGATGTTGCTGAGAGCCAAAGGACTTATTTGCTTCTAGACTGGCGAGCACACCCGTTAACGCTAAGGACAGCAAAAAGTAGCAGAGACGGGTGGGTATGATTGAGGTTTCTTGATGCATTAAAACAAACAGGTCTGTATCCAAATCTTATTGATTAATAACAGACAGGTCTGTATCATGTCAATAAATTTATTTTCTGAGACCGATGCCGCGTAAGTCTGCTGCTACTGATAAGCCGCTCAAGGAGCACATTCTAGATGTGGCGGACCAGTTGTTTTATGGGCAAGGACTGCATGCTATCGGCATTGATCGAGTCATTGCGGAGGCCAAAATTGCAAAGACAAGCCTCTATCGCTACTTTCCGTCCAAGGATGCACTGATTCAAGCATATTTAGAGCGGCGAAGTCAGCAATTTTGGCAGCTATTAGAAGCGTATTTGACGGACTGTGAGCCACAGCCGATAGCACAGCTGATGGGTATGGTTGATTTTATGGCTGAGCTATTGGAGACACCCGAGTGTCAGGGATGTCCATTTTTGCTAGCAGCGAGTGAGTTTGCCGATGCTAGCCACCCGTCACGTCAGGTAACTGTGGTTCATAAGAGGGAGATGTGCGATCGCATTACTACCCTAGCCAAAGACGCTAACCTCAACCAGCCTCAGACATTAGCCGCCCAGCTGACAATACTCATAGATGGCGGTTTTTCTCAAGCTCGATATCTAGCTGAACCCATCGGCCACACCTTTAAGAAGACAGCCATGACTTTGCTTGACCAATATGCGCCCAAACCTCAAACCAAACGCTGACGTCGCTGTTGTTGTAGCCATAACACCACCACTAGAGTAAAGATTACCAGGGGCCAGCTCATCTGATTGAGAATAACCCAATCAAACCGATGGAATACCCGTCCTGCCAGAAACGTTACTACAGCAACAAAGCTAAACATAATAAAGTCGTGAATAGCCTGCACTTTGCCTTTCTCAGCAGGCGTATGGGTTTCTGTCAGCAAAGTCGTGGATCCCACATACATAAAATTCCAGCCCAGCCCTAGAAGAAATAGGGCCATGGAAAAATGCCCAAAACTAGTGCCCGCTAGATTTATCCCCATACAGCCCAAATTAAGCACCGCCCCAGTCACAATAATCTGTAACACACCCAGACGTTTAATCAACCAGCCTGTGATCAGTGATGGGGCAAACATCCCAATCACATGCCACTGAATTACTGAGGCCGTTTGGTCAAAAGAATGCGCTGCTGCTGCCATAGCCAGGGGGGTGGCCGTCATGACAAATACCATAACGCCATAGCTGACGGTACTTCCCAGCGTAGCAACCAAAAACTTTGGCTGACGCATAATCTTTGATAAAGGGCGTGTACGTTGCCCTTTATGGTCTATCTCAGTGGAGGGAACCTGCAATCCCAACAACAACAGGCTCGAGAGCAGTTGTAGCCCCAATATGGCCACCAGCGCCCCGATATAGAGGTCACTGTTAAACCATTTTTGAGACCCCGTGGCCACCCACGGGCCTAAGATTGCAGCAATAATACCGCCTGCCAATACCCAAGAGATTGCCTGGGATTTAAAGGCATCATCCGCCACATCCGCAGCAGCAAAACGATAGTAACCAACAAAACTATTGGCAACACCAAACAGTGTAGTAGAAAGAGTAAACAGCCAAAAGTGAGCAAGGGTGAGACTATAAATACCAACAGCGGCTCCGATAAAACCTACGGATGAGCCCACCAGAAAGCCGCCGCGTCGCCCAATGCGCTGCATCAGGAATGAAGCTGGAATTGTTGCCATCATGGTCGCTACTTGTCGCATAGCCAGCGGCAGTGTGGCCATGGTCTTATCAGCAGCCAGGGCATAACCAATGAGGGCAGCAACCGTAACCAGGACCGTATTTGTAGTCATGGCCGTTGCTTGGGATAAGGCCAATAGAGCTACCTGGGATTTGGCAGATTTCATAGGAGTGGGTATTGGGCAGGTTTCGAGCCTAGCATGAACCCACAGGGCCACCTATCGATGGGGCGTAGTATGACTATCTATGACATAGAAGAATGCCATAGAAAAAGACTTGCTGAGGCCCTGAGTTGGCTAGTGTCAGCCACAGATTTCATCGAGCTACTTGGTAATGAAGTTGCAGGACGCCATTAGCATAGGCTTTTTGATCAGTCAGATCTAAAGCCGTTTGGTCAATTATCCCAGAGAAAAGAGGAATGCCATCCCCCATCAGAAATGGATTTATCTTGAGGATTAGCTGATCAATCAATTTTTCAGCAAAGAGCGCTGTGGCTAATGTTGCCCCTCCACATAGCCAGATGCCTTTACCATCCTCCTGCTTCAACCGTTTAACTAGCTCCATTGATTGCTCTGAAACAAGGACAATGTCGGGATGGGGGCTTCCTTTTATACTGTGAGAAAAGAGATACTGCTTCATATGAGGATAAGGATTGGAGACCTCATCTCTCAATCCAATTTCATAGGTTTTTCTCCCCATTAAAACAGTATCAAACCATTTATTTGCACCAGAGATACCCATAACCTCACGCAGATGGGATGGAACGGTCTCGGGAAACGTAGCAAATAACTCTGCCAGGTAGTCCATATCTTGGGAAAACCCACCATGGGACCCATCAGCATGGGCAATAAATCCGTCAATGCTGCAGGCCACATAGTAAACCAGTTCTCGCATGGTGCTCTCCCCTTGATAGATCTGTCCAATACAAACAATTGGACATCAGGCAGATTGGTGACTACCCCATGATGATTATCGATTTCGGAAAATAGAGAAAAACCTTAGTAAAGGGTCAGCTTGAAAATGAAATCCCCATAGATCGTGTTTCGACATTTTTTTTGCATTTCACTCGATAATGACGGGCTAATTAACCTCAATTCTTTCGATCGTCCAATTTCCTGGAGCATCGTTAAATGCAGCTACAAAATCAGCTTCTCCCCATGCTTGAACCGTATCGATTGATACGGTTCTGATGTTTGTCTTTTGATTGGCCTGCTGGGAACGGATGGTCAGGATAACGTTATTGGCATGGGTCCAGCCATTATTGAGCACAGTCCCTTTGATACTGTTACCTTCTATGTGCACACCTACTGTCCATAGGTTAGCTAAGATACTGGCTGGAGCTGATGATACTGCTGTCGTTTTTGTTGGTGAGGTGACTCTATCATTCGAGAAACGAGGTTCAGGCCCCTTATAGAGTTGTGTTTGAGCTTTGACCGGCGAGGGGGTAAGTCCCTCGCAACTGACCATCTCATTCTGTTTATGCTCACCACTGATGTGAGCATAAAATTGGTGTCGCCAGTCGAGCAGCTTTTGCTGATAGTCTGGGCTAACCGTGGGAGAGCTAATTAATTGACTGGATAACTCAATAGCGTCATACCATTCTTTAAAACAAATAGCTTCGCGTAAATCTTCTTTAACGTCTACATCTGAAATCGTAGCATTGGCACTTTCCGCAGTGGCGGCAGTTCCAGCTAATGCTAGTAATGAGCCAAGAACGACAGGAGCTTTCATGAATAGAGCTAGAATAAGACGACTGTCTATTCTTTCAACAAGTAGAAAATCCACTCAGGATAAAATATGTGAAGATGCCTTATGGCCTGTGGTTAATGGACTGAATTGGCAAAAAAGATTTGTACACTTATGGTTAAGGCACTCTAATATCAATGACTAGGAGACGGTGATCGGAACCTATATCGTCACTGACATGGATATCAGTGACGTCTAAGCCATGACTCAATAGGCAGTGATCAATGTGAATTGAAAGAATGATATCAATGTCTCAGGATAGCAGGGTCAGTCCCTGGTGTGGGCCAGGTAGGTAAAATGCCAACGCCAGTACGAGCATTTTACAGGTTTGTTTTGTGCTCTAGTGGCTGGTGTAAGAAGACCACATGGTAGTGGTTAGAGCGCTAGCGAGGACGATTTGATCAGGGGATTGCGATCGCACCGTCTCAAGCTTTAAATCATCTAAATACTGGCCAATCAAACCAAGCTGCTGATTACGAGAGCGAAAAAAGCTGATTTTTGCCAATTGAACTTTGTGCTCGCCATATTCTGCCCGCTTATAGACTGAAATTTTCAAAGCTAGCAGTTGTTGTCCAGAGCCAATGTCCATCAATACACATGCATCCTGGCTGATGTAATTAGATCGCCTAGGGCTTAAACAATGGAGTAATGGGGGTACCAGTCAAAGCGATAGTCGGTTCAAGATCGCAAAGACCAATCATCGCTTCCCAACGAGAGGGAAAGTCTGGATCGATAAAGGTAATCTCAAATCGTCCCCAATAGTAGGTGGGTTCTCCATTGGCATCTTCTCTAAAGGTATCGCAGCGCAGAGAGGAAGACTCTTGTACCCAATAGCCAGTGTAGGAACCTCGGCCCGTATAGACTCCAGCTAATCCGTCGATAAAAATTGTACCGATCTCATCGCCATAGGTCCAAATGGCCGTGCGATTGCGTTCATCCTGATAGACAACATCATATTCTTCCGTTGACCACCGTTCATCGGCTAAAGCCGCTTGAGATGTAAAGCCAGCGATTAACAGCGCGGCTGCCAGGAAGATTGAGTTTCCTTTCATCATTGTGATCTTATGGACGTCTGGACACAGCTTAGCCTAGGATTCTATGAAATCGGGTTAATTTACATCACGGGCAACTTGCCAGACACGACAGTTACGACAATGAGGCTCATCTGGAAAGCCTGTGCGAATTTGTGCGGCTATGGCGTTGGCATGACTTAGGCTTGACAATAGGTCAAATGTGTTAACGTCCGAGGGACTGAAGATACCTGGAAATTTTCCACAGTTGGTTAAGCACTGTTACCATCATGGCCATCGAGGATATCGAAACCGCAAAATTCAAAGGTGGGAGGTGCTTTGTAGAGCTAATTGGGCCATTCTAGAATCGCCAAGAGTTGATGCTGTTCCGTACACCAGGTAATGCGTTGACGGAGGTAAGTGAGATTAGTGAACCAGGTAATGCGGTAAGGTGCCTGGACATTATGGGACCAGTCTTCTTCGATGGGATCGTCGATGAGATCAGGACAGAGAATGCTATCTAGAGTAATAACTTCAGTGACGTGGGTAAAACCGGAGAACTGGATGTAGCTATGCCAGCGTAAGGTTTGGGACGAGGTAAACCGTTGACGAGCCGTAAACAACCAAGGGAGCATAGGCAAACCTACTTTGATAGGTATCACTCATTTTTCAACAACCAAACATTCTCTCTGGCCGCACATTTCCCTTTTAATCCATCCGGTAGATTTCTGCTGCTAATCAGAGTTAAACTATAACTATTCTCATAGTGTTGGTTGACTTCTTCGTTACTAATTGAAAAAGGAGGGCCTGCCATCAAAGTCTGGTCGTACTCGTAGCTGACAAGCAACTGCGGTACTGTGTCCGTAATCTCTGTTAGATGCGCTGTATATCGATGGCGCATTTCTTGGGGCAGGGCCACTAAAGCAGCTCGATCATAAGTTGCATCGACTGAGCCAAGCATGCTGCTAGATACATCAAAGATATCCCCTACAAATATGTCGATATTTGTGGCACTGTAGTGCTTGACTTCATCAGCTTCCGAAACTTGCGGTTCCATGCCAAGCTCCATAAATAATTGCTCAATAGCCATTTCAACTAATTCAGCACCAGCAACACGGTAACCATTCGACAACAGCCAGGCAATATCCAGGGTTTTACCGCATAGTGGCACAAATACACGACTGCCTTTTGCTAAGGAAAGTTTTTTGAAATGATTGACTAGTACGGGATTCGCTGAACTTTCGTGGAATCGAATGTCATTTTTCTCCCACTTTTGTAGCCAAAAACTTGCGTCCATACTAAAAACTCCTTTAGTGATGTACTGAAACCTGACGACTCAGCCAGTCACAGGCGCATTCTCCGCGTTCAGTCCATAATGCTTTGCAGACTCTAACCTAGTATCTGGCAGGTTACGCCGCATAGTGTCCCATGTCTTCTGTGCTTGCAAAGCATCTACAACAATCTGAAGTGGTTCAGCCAAAACTGCCTGAAAATCAGCTTCTTCAGAGAACTGAATGCTATAGGCTAATCGTTCTTGAGGTGGGGTAAATTGAGCATTGACACCCTCCTTATTACCTCTAGCATCAACCCGATACCAACCAAATTCAGGTAAATAAATCGCATTGAAACCGTGCAAACTGTATGGTGCACCTTTGTCATCAATACTCAATCGCTGATAACAAAAGCCTGCTGGAATTTGGTTGGACCGTAGTAATGCCGCTAACAAGTGACTTTTCGCAAAGCAGTAACCTGTTCTATGCCTTAGAACATCAGAAGCGCGACAGGTGACAGGGTTCATCTGATAGTCAACGCTGTGAAAAATCTCATCCCGCACCCATGCAAAACAAGCCTTTGCAATCTCTGTGGTTGTATCGCAGCCTAACGCTATCTGTTGAGCGAGTGCAATGATATCAGGATGATTCCAATCAATAACTTGATCGGCCTTTAAATACTGTTTCATTTTAGCGTCTATAAAATCGGGTTGCTGCACGGTTAAGAACAGTTTTTAAGCGATTCAATGTCGGCTGCCATAATTTCCTCCAAATTGCGTGTAATTTTCTCAATGTCCCAATTCCACCAGGCGATTTTAAGTAAGGCTTGAATTATCTCATCATCGAAGCGTTGACGAATGCATTTGGCTGGATTTCCTCCAACAATTGTGTAGGGCGCAACATCATTCACTACAACTGATTTCGCTGCAATAATAGCCCCATCTCCCACCTGTATTCCTGGCATAATGACGGCCTCATAGCCAATCCACACATCATTGCCGATGACCGTGTCCCCTTTGTAAGGTAGTGCTGCGGCTGAAGGAGCAACTGTTTCCCAGCCATTGCCAAAAATATAAAACGGGTAGGTCGAGAATCCATCAAGCTGGTGATTGGCCCCGTTCATAATAAACGTTGTGCCCCTGGCCAATGCACAAAATTTGCCAATGATTAACTTATCGCCAACGAAGGGGAAATGGTATAGAACATTACGCTCAAAGTTTTCTGAATCTTCTGGATCATCGTAATAGGTGTAGTCTCCAATAATGATGTTCGGGTTTGAAACAGTATTCTGAATGAAGCAGATTTGCGGAAATCCCTTCATTGGATGCTTATCTTTCGGATCGGCTCCGTACAATTCGGGTACTCCCCACTTTCAAAATGGATGCCATGTAATACTCGGGCATCAAACGTCCAAGACGCTATCATCCATTGAGGACACACATAACAACAAGCAACCTGCTAACGATTCTGGCTGATGGCTCGTCTTGCCAGGCGCAGTTACCCATTCACCCGGATAATACACTTGAGCATCCACTACAAAATCTCCTTCTAACACCAGCACAGTCTCGCCGCTGGCATGATAATGATTCGGAAACAGTCCCTTCCCAACCTTCCGCGCAAAAAATGCAGCCTCACGGAATACGTCATCCGTCTGCCAAGTAGCCACCGTCACACCTGAGTCACCGGGCATCAAAGACCAGTCCAACTCAGTCGCCTTTTGCTTTAGCTCAGCAATGGGTAAATCTAACAGTCTCAGCAAATCCGAACTTGCCCCAGTAGGCTGCCCAGCAATCCGCTGAAATAAGCGAGCCTTTAGATCTGTTGCCATCGGCACAGGGGGCACTCCATAGGCCAGTTTCGCTGCCGTCTCTTCAAACTCTCGAACCGTCTGCTCCAGCTCTGCACTATCCAATAGCGCCTGCTCAAACTGCTCATGCTCCTCTGCATCTAGTCCATCAAGGGCATAGAGCGCGGCGGCATCAGAATTTAAGTAGGGCTTAGGAGGGTTCATGTCTCTAATATTAGCTCGGCAAATTCAGAATTGGTATCTAATCTTTGCCTACTGTTAGATCAAGATTGGTACAAAAGGAAGATTTTAGTAGGTAATGGGCAGGGGAAACAGAGAATATAGAGACAGTGAGATGTTGACCAATCCAGTCGCCCCAATTCACAAAAGATAATCTCGTAGAGGCTATGCCTTGAGACAGCTCTGGGAGATCGAAGACTATATTAACCATCCAACATATCATCGTCCATTGAGGACACACAGAATAACAAGCAACCATTCCGCGTTTCCGGTTGATGGCTTGTATTACCAGGCGACGATATGCGCTCACCTACGCTATACACCTGATTATCCACCACAAAGTCCCCTGCCAACACCAGCACAGTCTCGCCGCTAGCATGGGCATGGTTGGGAAATGAACCACCATCAGTCTTGCGAACAAAAAAGGCAACCTCACGCTCATCCTCATCCATCTGCCAAGTGGCAAATTCTGCCCCTGAGTCCCCCGGCATAGATAACCAATCCAGCTCAGTGGCCTGCTGCTTTAGCTTATCCAGGGATAAATCCAGCAGCTTGATCAAATCTGACCTTGGCCCCATCCGCTCAGTGGCAATTCGCTGAAATAAGCGATCTTTGAGATCCATCGCCATCGGCACCGACGGAGCACCATAGGCTAATGCCGCCGTCGTCTCTTCAAACTCACACACCGCCTGATTTAGTGCCCCACTATCTAATAGTGCCTGCTCAAACTGCTCACGCTCATCCGCATCTAGCGCATCAAGGGCATAGAGGGCGGCTGTGTCAGCATTTTGGTAGGGCTCAGGAGATGTCATGACTTTAATAGTAACCCGATGTTCAAAGGATATGCATTGCGATATAGAGTACGGCTAAATAGGTATACGCTGGCTATCGCGGATTGGATCTTTTATCGTTGTCTAATCTGGCCCTAAGGCCTGTTTTAGTTTTCGCAAACCAAGGCGTACCCGCGTTTTAACCGTCCCCAGGGCCAGCCCCGTTTGCTTTACAATTTCTGACTGACTATAGCCCTGATAGTAGGCCAGCTCAATCACGAGGCGCTGCTCATCGGGTAGCTCACTCAGGGCCTGGGCCACTACCGCGCGCCGCTCGTTAATGATCAACGCTTCTTCCGGCACATCAGATGAACTTACTTGAGCCGTATTGGTAGCCGCTTCGACTACCTTAGTTTGCCGCTGCCGCTGTCGCAGTCGATCTAATGAGCGACTGCGGGTCATTAGAAATAACCAAGAATCTACCCGGCTACGGCTGGCATCGTAACGAGCAGCCGTCCGCCAGGCCTTAGCAAATACATCTAAGACAACTTCTTCCGCCTCTTCCACCGAGCCTAAAATTTTGAACGCTAGGGAATACATCACTCGAGCATAGCGATCATAAAGCTGGCTCAGGGCTGCCTGGTCCCCTTGCACCATGCGACCAATTAGTTCAGTTTCGTCTTTAGATTGCAGTTTGACCATTTATTTCAACGTTTGCTGTTGCTGATTTAAGGGATGAACCGATCTGTGAAACATGCTATTTGCCGATGTTTTATCAATAAAACCATAGTTCGGATCGGCAACAGCCAACTTTATTTTTGAAACCGAGAGATCCAATCGATCAAACTCAGCGTATACCCATTCAGATTGCACAAAACCATCGCTAACCAACCAGGCAGAACCTAACTGCTCTGACAGAATTGACGACTTTGCATATGTTGTCATGGCCCTTGCTCCTAAGCAACTGGTCGACGGTGCGGTGCGTGCGATTTCACAAACCTTATTCTATTCGTTTCCTCAAAGGAGAACTTGAACCATGCTAAATTCTTTGCAAAACACCCTAAAGTACGTCACTAAGCGCCAAACTTGGTTAAAACTCAGCGGGATCATCCTAGCCACCACTCTCACCCTAGGCGGCACAGCTAGCTTTATTAATGCGTCTGATCACGACGATGGCGAAGTCGATGTCAAAGGTCGGAATCTCAACCTGACTGACGTTTATGCATTTAGAGAAAAAGATCAAAACCCTAACGCTTCTGAAGACGACATCATCCTGGTGATGAATACCAATCCTCGCTCCGTAGCGCGGCAACAGTATTATTTCAGCACCAACGCTCGCTACGAGTTTCACGTTGACTCCGTCGCCAACAAAGACGCTAAAGTCGAGGGTCAGCCAGACATGACCCTACGCTTTGAATTTGGTGCCCCCAACAGCAACCAGGAACAAGAAGTAACCATTACCACCTTGAGAAAGGGTAAAGCACAAAAGACACAAGCCATTACCACACCTCTACTGGACGATTCTCCTAACGTCACAAACGTCAAACTAGACCAAGAAAATCTCGCTGTATTTGCTGGGCTGAGAGAGGATCCGTTCTTCTTTGATGTGGAACAATTCTTCCGTGTTCGTGCTGGAGCGGCAGGCATCGGCCCTGCTGTTGGGTTCCGCAATCCGAGTCAAGCAGTTGACTTTACCACTGGCTATAACGTCAACACCATTGCCGTCCGGGTTCCTAAAACTCTTTTACAAGGGGGCACCCACAACGACGTCTTTGATATTTGGACTACCATTTCCACCCCCGATGCCGAGGGTAACTATGTCCAAGTCGAGCGCTTAGCCCGTCCTGCCATTAACGAAGGACTTATCCTTACCAACGACTTCCTCAATGCGCTCAATAGCGTTGGTCCTGACTTTGAAGCTGCCGCCCTAGCTGGAAAGCAACCCGCCGCCGATATCGCTGGTCCCATCGTTGGCGAAGCTAAGCAAACCCTGCTTGCCCTAGGTAACAGCGAAGAACGTGCCGACGCCCTACTCGGAGCCTTCCTCCCTGACGTTATGCGCATCGACACTAGCGGCCCCAGTGGCTATGCCAATGACCTCAATGGCGCAGGTAGCCCAGTACGTGGTCGAATGCTGAAGGACGACGTCATCGACATTACCTTAAGTGTGTTGTCCGATGGGGCAGTAACCACAGACAACGTCTCCTATGAAGGTACCCCAGGAAATCCGGCCCAGGGACATCAGCCGTTAGAGTCTGCCTTTCCTTACTTGGCGTTGCCTAACTAGAGGGTGTCTGTTCTCCTGTGATAGGGGAACAGAGGAGAGGGGATCGACAATGTCTCATGCGGTCCCCCGCCACCTACGGTCTCTCCTTTTAAGCAGGAGGACACCAATCTTGCACCCAAATCACTCTTAGAAAACAAAATTAATTAGTTCCACTAATTGGTCATACAGGCGCTCCACTAATTGGTCATACAGGCGCTCCACTAATTGGTCATACAGACGTTCCATGGAACGTCTTTTCAACATTAATTTTTGGGTCTTATAAAACCCTTATCCCTCATCCCCAGGCATCCATGCTCCTAACCCTACGACTCCATATCCATCAACACCGTCACCCAATCATCTGGGGGCTCGGTCTCCTTGTCCTTGCTATTACTCTCCAACAGATTAAGCCACAGCTTAGCCATACTCCATACGACTATCCATTCTCTCCGCCCAATAACACTGATATTACCGGTCAACTTGAACAAGAAATCGCCTTTCATAAAAACCGCATCCGCCAAACTCCGGAGGATGGCCTCAGTCAAGCGGCTCTAGCCAATACCTATCTAAAACTAGCGCGAGCCACTGGTGATGGTAACTGGTATCTTCTCGCAGAACAAGCGGCTGAACAGTCTTTACAAAAACTGCCTTTTAATAACCAAGGTGCCCAACTCATACAAGCTAAAGTCGCTGAGGCTCGCCATGACTTTGACCAGGCGATTCTCTTAGCCAAGCAGGTACTGGAAACTCAGCCCTATTCCGAAACCGCCCAGTCTATTTTGGTGACGGCGTATTTGGGGAAGGGGGATGTAAAAGAGGCGGGTGCGATCGCAACCTCCCTAACCCAACAAATTCCCACCCTAGGGTCCCTGACACTACGCGCCCTAGTCCATGCCGCCCAGGGGGAAGATGCCGCTGCTATTCAGGATTTCGAAGCCGCACTCAACGCCGAAGAACCCCAAGAGGCCGGCAGTTCCGCCTGGACTCGCACCTTAATGGGCCGCTTCTACGCCAGCCGTGGAGATGGTCAAACCGCCCGACAACTCTATCAAGAAGCCCTGGAAATTTTGCCTCGATATCCCCTGGCCTTAGTCCACATGGCCCACCTCGATATGCGTCAGGGGAATTATCGCGCTGCTAAAAGGCGTTACTCCCAGGTATTTACTTCCCAAGATTATCCTAACGTGTGGGACCATGTAGCGCTGCAGGGTATGGCCCAAGTTGCCTCTCTCCAGGGCAACCGTGCAGAAGCTCAGGAACTTTGGCAACAGGCCGAAGCAGACTTTAGACAGCATCAGGATTTAGAGACTTTTGGTCATCGTCGGGCGCTAGCTCAGCTATTACTAGCCCGAGGAGATAGTGCCGATCTCTCCGAAGCCCTGGCGCTGATAACAGCCGACCTTAAGGTTCGTCAGGATGCTGAAACCTTGGATACCCATGCCTGGGCACTGATGCGGTTAGGACGTTGGCAA
This sequence comes from Cyanobacteria bacterium P01_B01_bin.77, assembly GCA_039028535.1. Classification (GTDB taxonomy): domain Bacteria; phylum Cyanobacteriota; class Cyanobacteriia; order Phormidesmidales; family Phormidesmidaceae; genus Leptothoe. The sequence goes on along the minus strand of JBCCHX010000015.1, from coordinate 12,740 downwards.
GAGGCCCAAGCAAGCCTGCAAACCGTAATGGAGCAGGGCACTCGCAATGCCGTGATCTTTTATCGGGCCGGTCTGATCGAACAACAGCTGGGTAATGAAGCTGCTGCTAGTCGGTATTTTGAAGCAGCTCAAGCAGTCGATTCCACCTTTGGTCCACGGGATCAGCAGATGTGGGGGCTGGAGCACAACCGGCAGTTTTAAGCCTTATTAGGAGAACCCGATGAGACATTTTATTCGCTTTTTACACGTAAGCTGCGTGGGGCTATTGGCCACAGTGTGGCTGGGCCATATTGCGATCGCACCCGCCGCTGCCCACTGGGCCGACTTAACCGTAGCCGATATCATCGTCGCTGACACAGATGCCCAAATCACGCTGACGGTGCCCACCACGCTATTCACATTTGCTGATGAGAATGGTGACTATATCCTGTCCCAACCAGAGTTTGACCAACACTATGCTCAATTGGAACAACAATTGAGTCGTAATATCGTCTTAACTGACCAGGCGGATGCACCCGGCACCTTCACCGTTGCTCTAGCCGCCCAGCTCAAACAGACCCATAGCACGTTTTTGCTGCAGTATCAGTGGCCGACTCCCCTGCAACAGCTCTCCATTCGTTATAGCTTATTTTCTCCGGAGTTGACCCAATGCCTAGCTACCATTACCCAGGGAGATCGGACTCAAAATGTTGTCTTTACTCCTGAAAACAACACTGTCAAAATAGCAGGTAGCCTGCCCTGGCAACAACAGTTCCTCAGCTTTCTCAAGCTGGGTGTGGAGCACATTTTTACCGGCTATGACCACATCTTATTTTTAGTTGCTCTGCTGTTGCCTGGGGGGAAACTATCTCAGCTGATTAAAATTGTTACCGCGTTTACCATTGCCCATTCTCTCACCCTTACCCTGGCTGCCCTTAAGATTGTCACCCTGCCAACTGCTCTGGTAGAAAGCATCATTGCCCTATCCATTGTCTATGTCGCCGCCGAAAATCTGTGGCGAAAGCACAGCAGCCACCGTCCCTGGCTCACCTTTGGGTTTGGACTGATTCATGGGTTAGGATTTGCCAATATTCTGCGGGAGTTAACCCAGAGTCAGGGCAACCTGCTACTGTCTTTAGCCAGCTTTAACCTGGGCGTAGAAATCGGACAGATTGGCATTGTATTACTCGTCTTCTATGGACTACGTCTTTTACAGAAACGTCGCGGGGAGCTAGCGCTGCGCTATGGCATTTCAACACTGATGATTCTGATGGGTAGTGTGTGGTTTGCAGAAAGGGCCTTGGCTGCCTGGCTGTGATCAACAATTTACCGATTCAAAACACCAGCGCATCCACCTCAATTTCGATCAGCATCTCTGGATTGATCAGCGCCCTCACCTCTACCATGGCCGTCGCGGGTGGATAGGCTCCCATTGCCTCCTGATGGGCACGGCCATAGTCTTCCCACCGACTAATATCCGTCACATACATGCGCGTCCGGACAACATTCGACAGGTCAGCCCCCATGGCGTGCAGTGTTTCTCGAATAATTTGAAAACAACGCTTAGCCTGGCCATAGCCGTCGTTGGGGGCAAAGGTATTGCCTTCATCATCTACTGGAGCGGTCCCTGAAATGAAAATCTGGTTGCCCGCTCGAATAGCGCGACAGTAACCCACCTGGGACTCCCAAGGCGTTTTAGTAAAATGGCGTTTGATAGAAGAATTATCCGAAGAATGATCCATCGTTGTTGTCATGCTATTGCGGTGGATATTGTTGGTTGGCTGTTGCAATCGCACTCAAATATGCCTTAACCGCAGCCCCTAGCCCCATCATCAACGCATCCGCTGTCAGCGCATGACCGATGGACACTTCCAAGATATTCGGAATGCGCAAAAACTGAGGCAGGTTTTCTAAGTTTAAATCATGGCCAGCATTCACCCCTAAGCCACACTCTTTGGCCACCTTTGCCGACACCGCATAGCTAGTATGCTGAGTCTCCAGCTGTTCTGGGGTACCGTCGCGAGAGGCTGTTGCATAGGGCTCTGTATAAAGCTCAATCCGAGTTTCTATCGCACCAGCCGTCACCCCCAGGGTTTTGATCAAGCGAATCTGGTCTGGATCTGGATCCATAAACAAGCTGACCCGTGCTCCTAAGCTTTGGATTTCCTTAATAATTGGCACCAGCGTGTCGCCATCCTTAGCAATATTCCAACCATGGTCGGAGGTAAACTGACTAGGATCGTCGGGGACAAGGGTCACCTGATTCGGTTTCACCTGCCGCACAATCTCCATAAACCCTGCCTCAAGCGGATTACCCTCAATATTAAACTCAATGGCAGGATGGTCCTTTAACAGCTCAGCTAGATCGTACACATCGTGACGACGAATGTGGCGTTCATCGGGACGTGGGTGAACCGTCAGACCATAGGCTCCCGCTTCGATACAGGTTTCACCTGCTTTGACAACACTGGGAATCCCGATTGTCCGAGAATTACGAATCAGGGCAATTTTGTTCAGGTTAACGCTGAGAGCAGTCATAAATCTGGATAGGTGGCCGAGCAGGGCTATCGATTGTACAACATACAAGCATCTTACAAAAACGTCTTATGGGCATCGCCAAACTGTTCATAAAATACACTCCAAACCAATAAAAATTAGGTACTGTAGAAGGCATCAGGGCTGATAAAACCATGGGACTTCATCCATATGTTGTCTACTGTCAGAGTCACTATCAGAAACAGGTTCATGTGAAACACTGGGACATTCACAGCTATGTATGACTTGACAAGGTTTAACCTGCAGAATGCCACCGATATTGGTGCAGCTCTGCGCCGCCTGGGTCAGGGCGCTGATACCATTGAAACCGTCGCCCAACGCTCTGTACGCTATTTCTACGACAACTTGATTGATCCACAAACAGGGCAATCGGCCTGTGCATTAGCTCGTTTTTTCAAAACCCACGCCTACGGCAATCTACCTTCAGACCTGCAGATGCAGGCCATTAGATCTTTAGGCCAAGTGGATGCATTAGCACCTGAAGTCAAATGTTTAACCTTGTTGGGCACCGTGGGCGATCAGCTAGATTGGAACGATCGTCGGGCTTCCCAAGGGCATCAGGTCATTCCATTAACCAGTGCCAGGGGAGTCAAAAAAATCCCCATGATGTCCCAACTGATCCAAAGTTTTGGTTTAGAAATCAACAGCGTAGTGGCTCCTAAGCCCGCACTTCTCATGGAGCTAGAACGTAAAACCTACAACGTTTTTTTTATTCCCAAGGCGGCTGGCAGCGAATACATTCCCAGCCAGTATGACTTTGTTAATCCATTTGACATCAAATCGGTACTTGGCTTTGGCGGCATGCTACCCTCAGGCAATCTGTTCACGATTATTCTCTTTACCAAAGTCGCTGTCCCGGACACCACAGCCCAACTCTTTAAGAGCTTGCCACTCAACATTAAGATGGCCATTATCCCCTTTAGCGCGCATCAGACCTTCTGCCCCCAACAGCCTGTTGCATCTTCTGATATATAGCTTGTTCAATTTTGTTCAATATGTTGATTGCTCCCATCACAACCTACAATTACGATGAAGAGTTCGGATATATCTTCTAATAAAGAAGAAATCCTAAAGTTAAAGGATCAGGTGGCCACCCTAGAAGAACTGCTGCTGGTTTATGAGCAAACGGCAACTGAGCAGGAACAGCGACTTCAGGAAACATTACAGTCACTGCAAGAACGGGCACACCAGCTGACCCACGCCCAAGATACCCTGGAAACCCTAGAAGCCATCTTGGAAAGTATGGGAGATGCAGTTGTTGTTACCGATAAGGATGGCCAGCAATTATTTAGCAATCCTGCTGCCCAGGCTATGTTCCAAGGACAAGAGCACAATCTTTTGTTTGATCACTGGTCGCAAACCTACAAAATCTGCAACGCTGACGGATTGGACTATCCCAATCAGACTCAATTACCGTTATTTAGGGCAATTCAGGGAGAGTCGCTAGATGCGGTTGAACTGTTACTCATCGACCACAGGACAGAAAACCGCCAATGGCTCAGCGTAAATGCGCGTCCTTTACATGCTGGCGAAGAAGTCATCGGGGGGGTGGCCGTATTTCGGGATGTTACTAAACAAAAGCAGGTGGAGCAAGCCCTAAAAGCCTCCAATGAAGAAGCCCAAAAGCAGACTCAGCTGCTAGAACAAACCCTGCAGCAGCTACGCCAAACTCAGACTCGGCTGATCCACGAGGAAAAAATGGCCAGCCTGGGTAAGACGGTGGCTGGCATTGCCCATGAAATCAACAACCCAGTTAGCTTTATCCAAGGTAATCTCAGCCATGCTCAACAGGCATTTCAAGACTTGATGGCGCTCGTACGCAAATTTGAGGCCGCTTATCCCAATCCACCCGCTGCGATCGCAGCTGACATGGCTGTCATGGACATTGATTTTTTAGCTACAGATATTCCTAAACTCCTAACATCAATGCAGGTGGGAACAGCTCGGATCGACGCCATTGTCCAATCCCTGCGCACATTTTCTCGTCTAGACGAGGCCAGCTTTAAAGCTGTCGATATCAACGCAGGGATTGATAGCACCCTGGCCATCCTGCAATCTCGACTGCAGGCACAGCCCCATAGACCTGCAATTACTCTGATCAAACAATATGGCAATCTGCCGTTAATAGAATGCTACGCTAGCGAACTTAATCAGGCCTTTAACCACCTGCTATCTAATGCCATTGACGCCGTTGACGATGGGATCAGCAATCCCACAATTATGATTGCCACCGAAGTACAGTCTCAAACCGTGGAGAACCAGCCCTTGGAAAATCAGGCCAAACCTCAAGCTATGGAGACTCATCAAACCGTGGAGATTTGCATTACAGACAATGGTATTGGTATTCCCCGTCACATTCAACCTCGTATTTTTGACCCCTTCTTTACCACCAAAGCTGTGGGCGAAGGAACTGGTCTAGGGCTGGCCATTTGCCACCAAATCATTGTCAACAGCCATAAAGGCCGACTAACCTTTTATTCCCAAGAACATCAGGGTAGCCAGTTTGTGATCACATTACCGTTCAACTAGATAGCAACAATTTTTCAGCCATTAGAATATGGGATAGCATCCTACCGCTCAAACCTATGCAAACCATTTCAGACTCATCCACATCTAAAGCGATCCAAACCGCACAGTGGGCCTTAAACCCCATCGGGTACATGGAAACGAACCAGCGCCGCTATGGCGATTTTTTCGGTGCTCGAATTTCTCCCACCACGAATGATGCCATTGTATTTGTAAATCACCCTAAGGCATTAAAATATATTCTCACTCACGATGCTACATCTGAGATTACGGCACCAGGAGAAGCCAATCGGATTGTTGAACCTTTGTTGGGTAGTCGCTCATTAATTTTGCTCAGCGGGGCCAACCATCGCCGTCATCGTAAATTGGTCATGCCCCCGTTTCATGGCGAGCGGCTCAAGGTCTATAGCGAGTTAATTTGTGCCATTACCAAAGAAGTCGCCGCCAGTTGGAAACCAGAACAGCCCTTTTCCACCCGCATGGCGATGCAAAAGATTACCATGCGAATTATTTTGCGGGCGGTGTTTGGTTTAGATCAGGGAGAACGCTACGAGCAGCTACAGCAAAAACTAGCTCAGCGGTTAGATATGGTAGCGAGTCCACTGGCCTCGTTACTGATTTTTTTTCCCATGTTGAAAAAAGACTTGGGCAGCTGGAGTCCGGGGCACCGGGTGCAGCAAGTCGCAGACGCGTGCGATCGCTTAATTTATGACGAAATTCGGGAGCGGCGGGGACAGGATACTCGCGATCGCACCGACGTGCTTTCTTTATTGCTGGCCGCTCGGGATGAGCAGGGTGAAGGGTTAGATGATGTCTCCCTACGCGATGAGCTGATGACATTGCTTGTGGCTGGTCATGAAACCACGGCTACAGCCGTAACCTGGGCACTGTACTGGATTCATTCACGGCCAGATGTATACCGTCGTCTGATGGCTGAACTTAGCAGCTGTAGCGACCCGCTGGAGATGACGCGGCTACCCTACCTAAATGCCGTGTGCAATGAAACCCTGCGGATTTATCCAGTGGCCATGCTCACATTTCCCCGTCGGGCAGAGAAACCGCTAGATCTCCATGGCTATCACATCGAGGCGAACACTCTGCTGATAGGGTGTATTTATCTAATTCACCATCATCCAGACTTTTATAAGCAACCCCAACAGTTTAACCCCGACCGTTTTTTAGAGAATACGTACTCACCCTACGAATTTATTCCCTTTGGTGGCGGTGTTCGTCGCTGTGTGGGCTCGGCCCTAGCTCAGATGGAAATGAAGCTGATATTGAGTACGCTGCTGACAACAACATCTTTGAAGCTGGTCAATAAAAAGCCGGTGAAACCACAGCGCCGCGGGGTTACGTTGGGGGCCAGCCCGGTGATGCTACAGCGACAGTAGATGGTGCTGGTAAACAAAAACAAATTCGCTTAGATCTTGCATCTGGTGGGGAAGCGCCGACCCGCCCAGGGTTGGAAACCCAGGGCTAGCCGAAGGGTGTCCACTCGAAGGGACACAATCATCGGAGATGCACCTTGAGGTTTCGCTCCCATAACAGTCAACTATGTTTCAACTGGTCTCACAACCGGTTACTAGAGCCTCCACACCAAATTGTCCCTTTTAGCGGACAATCCTCAGTTAGCGCTGGAGTTTCAACCCAGCGTGGGCTTTAGCGACGCAGCCAATTTTAGTGCAAGCTATGAGTTTAGCGGACAGCCCTCAGTTAGCGGTAGGGTTCAAATCTAGCGAGGGTTTTAGCCTCGCAATCGACTTGGTGCAATACCTCTAAGTCCAGCGACACCTTCTCACAACAACAGCTCTCCCCGCAACACAGTCACGGCCTGACCGCTGATGTAAATTCGCTCCGGTGTGCACTCTACATGCAGTTCTCCTCCACGGGCAGAGGCTTGATAGGCTAGCATTTTGTCTTTGCCCAGTTTGGCTTGCCAGTAGGGAGCCAAAGAACAGTGGGACGATCCGGTGACCGGATCTTCGGGGATGCCCATGGCAGGAACAAAATAGCGGGAGACAAAATCATAGGGAGAGTCTCCTGCACTGGTGACGATGACGCCCTGGTAGGGGAGCTTGGCCATTTTGTTGAAATCTGGGATAAGGTTGATAACGGCTTGGTGCGATCGCAACTCTACCAAATAGTTTTTCTCATTGCGCGACCCGTGGACAATATCCGCATGATTCATGGCCGCTACCATAGCAGCAGAAATGGGCGCATCGTGTACCGGCTGTGAGGGAAAGTCCAGCTGGATTAACTCGTCCTTACGCGTGGCCAACAGTTCTCCACTTTTAGTCTGAAACCGGGCCGTAGTATCAGCAGCCAGATAGCCTTCGGTCCAGAGGACATGAGCACTGGCCAGGGTAGCGTGACCACACAGGTCGATTTCAGCAGTAGGTGTAAACCAGCGCAGGCTGTAGTTACCCTCGCCCTCTAGCGGATAGAGAAACGCCGTTTCCGATAGATTCATCTCTGTGGCGATTTGCTGCATCAGCGTTTCATCCAGCAGTGTTTTGCCGACGCACACCGCCGCCGGATTGCCTGCGAAGGGCTTATCGGTAAACGCATCTACTTGAATGACAGGCTGTCGGATACGAGTATCAGCGGCTTCGAAATCTGAGCGTTTCATCGGGTTTAACCATAGTCAGCTACTCAGAATTTTGGCATGGATGGCAGCGTTATCAAAAGTAGTCAAATCTTCAGCAAACGAAGCTAAATTGGAGAAGTAGAATCATTATTACAATAAAGGCAGCGGACATCTCAAAAGATCTACTATATGGTCAAGTAACCCAATCAACTTGGGAGCGGGGGTTTGAAAAATGGAAAAAAGTTTACTCGCCATAAGCTATCCAACGATTTCCACTGAGAACTTTGACTGGATTCATATGACTCACTAAAACGTCAATTTTATGTAACGGACATGAGAGTATTCATTAGTTGGTCTGGCTTGCTTAGTAGGAATATTGCTAAAGCTTTAACTGATTGGTTGCCATTTGTAATTCAATCAGTGGATCCATTTTTCTCTCCAGAAGATATTGCAAAAGGAGATCGTTGGTCATCAGAAATTGCAGCATCTCTTGAAAAATGTACATTAGGAATATTTTGTGTTACTCCAGATAACTTCGGTAATCCTTGGTTGCTTTTTGAGGCAGGTGCAATTTCCAATCAAGTTGGTAGCTCACGAATTATTCCTATCCTATTTGGAGATATAAGGACAACCGACATCACTGGTCCTCTTACACAATTTCAGTGTGCAACATTTCAGAGGGATGAGATATACAAAGTTGTTAAAACACTTAACAACTCACCTTCTGAGAAAGGAATCAATCCTTTAAAGTCCGAGGTTTTAGATAAAGCCTTTGAGATGTTTTGGCCTGGATTAGAAAATACTATCAATAAGACTCTTTCAGAGCACAAAGCCGAATTTTGTGATATAGCTCCCCAGCGTTCAGAGCCTGAATTATTGCATGAAATATTAGAAATTGTTCGTCACTTTAAAGATGAGATTTTTGCACAAGGTATACAAAATCAATATGATGAAATAATTCAGGAAGATGCAATTAGAGTTGCACCACAGCTAGCTAACTTACTCCTTAAATCTGAGCAAGAAATTCCAGATTTACCTATGTATATGGAAGCAACCGGAAGCTTCTATAATCGGACTTTTATACTACATCAGTTCATTCATAAAGCACGAGATATGTGCCTCACCATGTTTCCTACAGCATCAATATATGCATCATCAGAAGCTTGTGAACAGGGAATCCCACTTCCAAACAGTTATCTTGAGAAAAATCGACTGCAAATTGTAACACTGTTGGAGTATTTAGCTAAGCTATTTCAACAAATAGCACCTTCTGGTACTAAGGTGTGGACATGCTTGCGAGATCGAAGGTCAGATGATTGTTATCATACATTTGAGAGAGCGGGTGTATATAATGCTTATAGAGATAATTCTTCTAAGCCTTTGCCCAAAGATTCTATTGTCCTTGTTCGCCTCAGAGATACTTACAAGAATGGATGTTGTGTCTTGCTAACAGGTTCGGGGTGTGGACCTCAAATATGGCAAGCTCAAGAAAATGATCGATTTGGTGAAGATAAAACAGTAATGCTAGGCTCTGTATTAACTAAATCCTGGGATCAAGATACGCAAGATTGGTCCAATAATAAATTTGCTTGGATACTTGGAGTATCAGCAGACACAGAAAATGCCTTTAGCGAAGTCCACATACACTTAATGCAAACATGTGTTGTAATTTTTTCTTTGCTTGCGAATATTATTGTTAGGTATGAGGATGGATAGTTAATACTTTAGCTTATGCTTTGTGATTTATGCTTGCTCTTGTCTCTCTTCTAAAAAATCATACAAGGGACGCTTAGTATAAAGCTGGCTATTGTTCCTTTCGTTGATTTCGCGCGCTCCTGACGACTAACGTTAGACGTTGGGACAGAGGTGAATATATAAATTGTCTGAGCCATCATCCAAGAATGATCGACCATCATTGAAGCCAATTTTTTAAGGGGTAAGTATGTCGTACAAAAATGGAAATTACTGTGCTTTCTATGTTGCTGAACCGTTCAGTGAAAGTGTTCTAGGGGCTCACGCGACTAAGGACTTTGTTTATTACAGTCTACTGAGATCATGGAAAGGATATGATTCATCCTTTCCTTTCAACGACTCACATAACAAAACATACAATGTTAGAGATGGCAGTAACTGGGAGCGAACGTTAAAGCCAAGGCTTCGTGAGCGCCTTAGAAACTCAAAGAATGTGATTCTGTTCCTCAGTACAAGGACAGTAAACTCGCACGCCTTGCGGGAGGAAATAGATTACGGAATAAATTCGCTTGGACTACCTGTAATTGTGGTCTATCCCGACTACAACACTAAGGAGAGTCTCTTGCAGAACGGCTCACTTAAACAAGTGATTAAAAATTTATGGGATAAGTTACCAGTGCTTAGAAACTCAATGAATAAAGTGCCGACTCTGCATGTCCCTATGGATAAACGCTTGATTACCTTATCACTGAAAGATAGTGACTTCATGGTCAGCACGAAAACAACTCCAAAAGTATATATCTACTGAAGATGCCTTTTGCCTGATTCTATGTATAGCCTTTACTAAAGAACAAGAATATTAAGGGAGCGGATCCTTGAGCAAGGTTAATCTTTTTGATCGAAGAATTATCAAGCAATTCCTTGAGGTTACATCAGGAATAAGCGCGTTCCTTTCTCTTGTATTGATATTTGTTGATGTACCTACGAAGAATAAACTGGCGTTTGGCGGTATTTTTGTAGCAATACTTCTCATTATGTATGCTTTGCTTTGGCTTAGGTCTAATAACTTAGAAGAAGTAAATCTAGTTATCGAGGGAAGTAATGTTACAGTCAAAAAGGGGAATATATTTAAGCAGAATGGATTCAAAGCCATTGCATTTAATGAGTACTTTGATACTCAGGTCGATGACAAAATAATTTCTCAACAGTCGCTAAATGGTATTTTCATCATCGGGTACCTTGGTATTCCTGTAGCAGAACTCGACAAACACATAGAGAACTATTTATTTGAAGACGATGAGATTCTAGGTGAGAACACAGCAAGGAAGAGCGGAAAGAAGATCCAGTTCAGTATTGGAACTATCTGTGTTTACAATGATTACCTTTTGACAGCGTTCTCAAAGTTTGATGAGCAGAACAGAGCGTGGCTGACAATGCCTGATTATCTTGGTTTCCTAATTAACTTCTGGGACAGCGTGAATAGGATTTACTCTCAAAAAAGCGTTTCAGTACCCATATTTGGCTCAGGCATAACACGTATTAAGGAGCACAAAAATATAAGTGATGAGGATTTGCTAAAGATAATGCTGTGGACGTTTAGAATTAGCGAGATGCGTTTTAAGTATCCAGCAAAGCTAACAGTCGTCATCCATGCAGGCAAGATGGATAGGATTAACCTGCTGGATATTAAGTCAGCCCAGAATGGTTTGTAATTACGTGTGCTCTAGAGCCGGTCTGATGGGATGTTCCTAAAGTTGACTCCAATACTTCGACCAATAAGTTTCTGAGAGTACACCATCCTAAACGAACGAGCGCGGTCTAACAAAGCCCATGTACCTCCATTGTCGAGAAGTTCTATCAGAGTCAGAGCCACTCGATTTGGTGCGTTATACTTCGCAACACAATACTATTGTCTTGTGTTGCTCTCGCCTTTTAGATGACAAACGGCTACCCGGTAACAGGGCAGATACGAGATCTGCCCCTATGCGATTATCCGTGCTAATCCATCCGCACTCGCTTGGTTAGAATTGCCATCACCTCATTGGGCTGACCCGTGGGTAAGGGGCGGCTCCAGTCGTTGGGTTCGGCGTAGTTGAGCTTATGCAACTGCTTGATGATGGCTTGGACAAAACTCAGGCTGCCGAACAGCATGTGCCGTCCGGATTCGTAGTCGTAGTCTGGCAAAATGTCAGACTGATTCGCAGGCGGCTTTGCGCCCGATGTTGGGTGTTGAAACATGGGATCTGGTTCTCCAATGAAACGTAAAGGAAAGCCAGAACCTAACCCTAGCCCCCACAAAAAGTCATGACAAATCGCAGGGGGTAGGGCACAATTAACCCCATCCCAAGGATTGTGTTCGAATCCGCGGGTAGCCGTCGGCGGGTGTCATCACCACCTGCCGACGGTGCCAAGTATTAGGTTCCAGTAGAACAGCTGCTAAAGCAGCATTGGGTCACTGTAGAACGGGTTTTGGGGTTTCGTCAAGCGCTTGATTAAGCTGTGCATCTTGGCGGAAATCCCCGGAATGATGATTGTATTAAAAGCAACAGAGCTATCCAAGGTTAGGTAGATAAACTTCTAAGGAAGAAAGACTCAATGACTTCCGAAACTTTGCTCAAGACCAAGCAGGACACTCTTTCCCCTCCTGGGAGAGGCCGGGGGTGGGTCTCGACTGCTGGCGCTAACGGTCAACCCACCCCATTGCCCCTCCTGGGAGGGGATTAGGTCTTGAATACTAGCGTAGTTACTCGCCTTGAGACTACCTGGATATTAACGTAGTCATCCCTCTTGCTGATACTGGGTTATCCATTGTCTGATGGCTTGGCAAACGTCATCGATGTTTTGTTTTACCTGCTCATCGCGAAACCTAAGAAAGCTGACTCCGAGGGCTTCAAGTCTGACCTGACGCTCATGGTCTCGTTCTTGCGCTTCTAAGCTGTCATGGGACGAGCCATCAACTTCAATGGCTAGATGTAAAGCCTTGCAGTAAAAATCTACGATAAATTGATCGATGGGACGCTGTCGATCAAAGTCGTACCCCATCATTTGTTTTCTCTTTAACTTTTGCCAAAGGATAATTTCACCTTTGGTCATGCTTTGCCGTAACCGACGAGCCCGTTCTTTTAGCTTGGGATTGTAAGATATGATGCGGTGTTTCACAGACTGAAGATGCTTAACTAAGAGGAAATCCTACCTAGTTATCCCTTTCGAGAGTAGTTGGGAACAATGGTGTTATGGTACTGGTCCTGACAGTTGAAACTATCTGTACAGCAAGCCTTGGCCGATTCCTCCCCTCTCGGGAGGGGTGCCCAACGGGCGGGGTGGGGTTTAGACGCCAGGGCCCCCGGGCGGAACACCACCCCCTGCACCCACCCCAAGAGGGGAAGTTTATCAAAAAATA
>JBCCHX010000014.1:0-103385 GCA_039028535.1 Cyanobacteria bacterium P01_B01_bin.77 | reverse complement strand
GATGCAATCGCGTTTACAGCGTCTAGACGACGGTTGCCGCTAGCAACAAATGCCTTAAGTGCAGCTAGGTCACCGACAGGTGCAGTGCTGGCATCAGCGGATACAACCGCTCTAGAAAATGCGTCAAGCATTGAGCTCTCCTTGTTTTGTTAAAAACTTTTCGTTGGCGATAAACCCGTTTCGCTTGGTTCAATCACCATGTAAACATTAGGAAATTGTGGTTACGATTGTCTCAATTAGTGAAAACAAAGCAACATTCCGTTACAAGAGTCACAGTTTTCTAATTATTCGGGTGAACATCGACGATATGGCCACTTTGTCAAGATCAGTGGCTAGTCGCTACTATATTCGTTCATCAAACCGAGTGTGAAAACTACCATACTTAATCCAATATTGCTGCAAATCGTGGTGAGGTGTGTGCAAACTAGCCTTCGCTCTATACAAAACCACACGTCGATGCTGACCAATCCAGATTTTTTTAATAGGGTCAACGCTAATTAAGGTTCCACCTAAAGCTTTGAGGCAGTCTTGAAACTTTTCCACTGTTGAATATTCAACAGTTTCAAAAATAAAAAAGTTACCCGAACGAATCAAATGACGACTACGGATCCATGATTTCATTTTCTTTTGTGCTTGAGGAGGCAGCATGGAACTCCGAGTCGCTTTAAGGTCTTGAGGAGCTGGGTCTTGGAGCGTTTCAATGGGTTCAGAAAGGTAATTCATTATCAAAACTGATGCGCTTACGGAACTGCAAAATTCCCTCCGTCGAACCCCACACATAGTCATCTGTTTCAAGATCCATGCCCTGGTCGATACTCATCCATGTACTTTCGGTAATTTCCACATGGCTTGTCAGGTAGGTTATCTTGCCTTCTTTGGGAATAATGCAAGCTTTTCCAGGTTCTACGCTGCCAATAAAGGTATCTTCCTCACGTCTAAATACCATTGAGCAACCTTCACGACGTTCAAGACAGTCAGGGGTAATGGTTTGCAAAATGTCTAAGTTATGACCAGCGCCCGCATAGAGCAGTCGATCTTTCAACCCGTAATTTTCTATGTAGACATGATCACCTTTATCAACAAGGCGATGAACACCTTGGCGATAAGGGCTCCACAGGTCATAGTCCTGAGTCTGTTCAGAATATAGACCCACCCCCGAGAAAAAGTCATAGGGTAATGGACGAAAGAAAATTCGAATATGGGCAAATTTTGTGGGGTCGTCAAACGCTTGCTGCTGATTACTAAAGTCCCCAGACATCCAACGAGCAAGGGTTATAAAATCCTGAGAGTAAGCGGCATTAGCATTGCCAGAAAGCACCATTTCTTAGTGAGTATTGAAGTTTTGACGAGAGTTTATTAAAAATAATTTAAGGCAACAGTCCCATGGGGGAACTGATTACGCTTCTCCCATGAAGAAACTTGGCCAAGGCATCAGGACTGACTTTTCAGTTCGTACACCCTCCTTAATAACTAGTTTCTCATATTCTTTCAGTGTAAACAGGCAATAGATAAAAGCGCCAGTGTAACACTTAAACACTCTCAAGATTATCAGTGTTTAATGACGTTGCCCTATGAATTACTACATACATAGAACAAATATCTAGATCTTGGAAAAATCACAAGCTTACTTGAAAAACCCGCAAGCCTCGTTTATCTCAGCAACCACACCAACGTTCAACAGGCCGCTATGGCTTAGCTGCTACCCCCCGTCTAACCTCCGATGAGAAGCTAGCCGTTATCACGCCTCTACCACTGCTAGTCCTAATCAAAGACACCCGAAATCGTAGGTTTGGAGTGGCAAACCAAATCTTTTCTTCGGCGGCTGCCCGGTCATAGGAAGTGTTCAAAATAAACGTGCCGTCCTCAGTCAGGCAGTAGGAGCCTGCTGATTCCATAGTTTCCGCATACCCCTGTTCTCGCAATAACTTACCCGTCATTGCAGTATCAGGCACAGGTACCAGAATAGTAGAACCCTCAATCACCTGATCTTCATCCCAGTCAGACTCACCTTCCCAACTCATCTTAAAAGGACTGATCACGGTTTTAGGTGAAACCTCATAGCGGTTACACAGAGCCAAGACCCCTGGCGTATCAACCGTTAACGCTTCGATATGGATGGTGGAACGGACTTCTTCAAAATGACCAAACGCTAAGTGATGGGCACTACGCTGTGACCGCCATTCCCCCAGTGAGCGTTCGACAAAGGTTTCAATATCCATCAAGGTAAAACATCTTTTGAATCAGCTTATAATCTTATCTCTTCAGGTAAAGCTTACGGCATCTGTCTTGACTAAGATGCTAGTTACCTGTCAAGCGGCTATCGCCACATTAAAAGCCTTCAGGACAACGGGGTGCTTGTGCATCCCCCCATTCCTGAAGACTTTTAATGTGGCTGATATAATCTATTGCTGTCACATTATTGCTACAGCGACAGGTTAACTAACAATTATCCATTGTCAGTTAGTCATCTGAATTATCAGAACCACCTTGAGCACCAGCCACAGATACCCCCACTACTTGGCCACCAAGCTCAGCAATATTACGCATCGCTTGAGACATTTGACTGAAGGGAACCTTTATCTGATAGTTGCTGGACTTTGCAACAGATTGACGAGCAACACTTGCTACATCAATGGTAATGGAACGAGAGTCATAATCACTCACGCTGACACAGCCAGTTGTCACCATTCCTGCCATGTTTTTTACCTCGCAATACAACTAATTTTTTAAGCTATGCCCCTATTACATGGACATAGCTTCTCCAACGGTTAAGAGTTCAAGTTTTCTTGAACAAACCATAGTCAGAGCAGTGCATTCGCTTATACTTCTGAGATGCTGACGATCTTTGCCCCAGAGCGCTGCATGTTTTGTATTCGGTTAGAAAGCTGAGAAAAACCGACTTCTACACTATAGTTACTCTTGGTAACACGACTGCCAAAGTTAGCCTTGGAAGCCACAATACGGAAACGCTTTCCAGTATTGCTATAGGCCCCTGAACCAGTAGCAGGCGACTTGATTTTAGTGCCTAAATTACCGGCAACATCACTGATGAGCTTAGCGGACTTGCCTGTATCATTGGCTGCATAACCACGATCTAAAGCAAATAGGCGATTGAAAGCTACATTCTTGACACCGATTTGAGTACTAGCACCACAGGCATAGGGTACAACGTTCTCACCAAATGCTGCCAGATATTCATCACTACTAATGTAAGAATCGATTTCTGCATCATACCCATCAGCGTTGTACGTCTGAACATGATCAGAGATTTCTATTTGATCTTGAGGAGCACGACCTAGCAAATGCTTAAAGTTCAGCTCGATAAAACGATAAGGAGACGAGTTATTAAAAAAGCGATCCTTATAAATATCGGATTTAGCAACCGCCTGAACAAATCCGCGCACGGTGATTTCACCGTTTTTTAACATGGATTCTGCGCTGGTAAGACGCTGGCTCTCCAGCACATGAGCATTACCCAAAACCTGCTTGTAAACCGCACGAATAACAACTTGCAGGTCGTCTTCAGTCGCGTTGGGGCGCAGCTCAACAGCTGCATCGTTAATCCAAAGTGACATAACCATTTCTCCTAAACAAAAGTGATGATTCATTAACCCGTAACCCTGTAAGGCACGGTACTTTTTACAACACACACCAGTAGAGGATCCACTCTCTACTGGTGTGTGAAATATCTAAACCTAGTTGGTTTCAGTGACGCTCAGAATTTTCCCACCCGACCTCAGGATGGTCTGAATACGCTGGCTCATCTGGCTATATGAAACAACGTATTCCTGTTTACTAACGCGACCTAATGTAGCTACAGCCATTGATGTACTAGCTGTGATGCGGAATCGTTTGTTAGTGCTGCTACGACCAGTCCCACCTTGAGGCGCGGCAATCTTAGTCGCTAAGTTACTACCGATATCACTAATCAGCTTAGCTTGGTTGCTACTATCGCTAGTCGCATCACCACGCACAAGAGCAAAGGTCCGGTTAAAGCCGACGTTCTTAACGCCAGTTTGAGTCTGGTTACCGCAGACAAATGGAACGAGATCTTCACCAAAGTTGGCAATGTACTCATCACTGTCGATGTAAGCGTTAATTTCTGCTATGTAGCCATGCTCATTGTAAAGAGCCACATGATTAGCAATCTCTGTTTGGTCCTGGGGAGCACGCCCCAGCAAATGCTTGAAATTTAGCTCAATAAAACGGTAAGCCGAAGAACGCTCAAAAAAGAGGGAGCGATAAAGCTCTGACTGGGCCACTGCCCGGACGAATCCTCTAACTGTGATATCGCCATCACGCAGCAGGGACTCAGCGCTGATTAAACGCTGGGTCTCCATCACATGCTGGTTGCCTAAAACTTGCTTATATACAGCTCGAATAACCGTTTGTAGGTCATCCTCTGTTGCATTAGGGCGAAGTTCAACGGGCACAGCATTGGTTACCCAAAGTGCCATGGAAAATCCTCCGAAAAATTAATTTGTGTTTGCTAAAAGGCTTACCGCTAAAGCTAATGTCGCGAACAAGGCTCATCACGATAACGGATAATGGTGGGCTAGAAATTCTCGAGTCATCAGTGCTAGAAGACTTAGACCGAGATTGAGCATTAAAAAACCAATTCGATCTGAATTATGACCACCACCGGGACTCGACAATAGTGCCCTACTTAGACAATTATCGGATCTTGGTGACTGAATGAGAACATATTTTTTTTTCTTAATGATCTTATGAGGAAAATAGTAACGTAGACAACAACTCACCATCAGAGAGACACGTAGACCAGGTCGCACAGCCACTGACACATCATTAATAGCTCTACTACCTTAAACATTCCGGCTGTCCAATTCTGGTAAGCCGGAGTACTTAAAAATAGTAGTTAATTTTGGGCTGAGAATGTGATCTTAGATCAGCCCAAACAACTTCTGAATCAACAGATTACCGTCAGTGACAGACTGAACTTTAGAAGGATTCTCGTAGGAGAGCCGTTTTTCTAACCGAGCTTTGTTGGAACCCACCTTATCGCTAGTTGAGACGCTAGCGATAAGGTCAAACATATTGACATAGCCCAACAGATTTTTGCCAGTCTGAGTTTTGTAGCCGCGATAATAAGGAACTACATTTTCACCAAAGGCAGCTCTATATTCCTCACTATCAATATAAGCATCGATATCAGCGTCATACCCCTGCCTATCAATGATGTCACTGTGATAGACAGTTTCCTCATAGCTTTCAGGAGCTCGCCCTAGGAGATGCTTAAAGTTCAACTCATGGCAGCGATAGCGGGGGGCATTATCGATAAAGCGAGACTTATACAGCTCTGACTTAGCTAACACACGCACAAAACCACGTACGGTCAAGTCGCCATTACGTAACTGAGACTCAGCGCTGACCAAGCGCTCGCTTTCCATAATGTGCGCATTACCTAATACATGCTTGTAAATCGACCTAATCACTACCGCTATCTCCTGTTCGGAATTATGGTCTAGAGTAAACTTAACTGGGTCAGCATCGACTAATGTGGGGGATAGTCCCTGGCAAATAGATACCCTATCAAAGCTAGATAGGGAGCTAGTCGCATCTAGGCCAAAGGAATAGGATGGCGTCCTTACAGATTGTGTGAACTTGGCTTGGGAATGTATGTCAGCAACCGGAACAGTTTGCTCAGAAATATCAGGGATACGGCTTGAACTATCGCCGAGAATGGATCGATCTACGGCAGCTCCACCGTATTGACTGAGTTGTTTATCGCTACTAGAAGCACCGCGCAACAGATGGAAGGAATGGGTATAGCTGGCCATTCCCTTGCCGGTTTGCGTTTGATAGCCTCGGAAGTAGGGAACAATGTTAGTGCCAAAAGTCTGAAAATATTCATCACTATCGAGATAGGAATCAATTTCAGCATCAAACCCCTGCTCAACCAAGAGCTGAATATGTTGAGAGAGTTCTGCACCACGTTCAGGAGCACGACCGAGCAAATGCTTGAAGTTCAACTCAACGGTTTTTAAGTTGGTGCATCGTTCGTAGAACAGGGTGCGATATCGTTCTGACTTCGCGAGTGTCCGCACAAACTCGAGGACAGTAAGATCATTGTTTCGTAATTGTGACTCTGCCACGGAAAAGCGCTCACTTTCCATCAGGTGAGCATTGCCAAACACCTGCTTATAAGCGGCTTCAATAACCACGTCGATCTGACAGACACTATCTCCGACAAACAGTTCAACGGGTTTTTGGTCAGAAAAGGCATCAGTATAGGCATCAACAATAGATGGCGATCCAACATCCTGTTTAGACACAAAGATTTCAGCACCAATGGCTCGGGCTAATTGGAAACCTTTGGGATTGAAAACGTTTTTCGGTTTGGTTTGGAAGGTCTTGACTAAGTCTGTTTGCAGTTGAGAGCGCTGACTGGTCCGAATTGACTCAGAGATAGACCTATCACTACTGGAAAGACCTTTAGCTAGATCAAAGATACGATTGTAACCAGCAACATTTTTACCCGTTTGTGTTGCATAGCCAACATAAAAAGGCACCGTATCCTGACCAAAGTTCTGATCGTATTCTGGGTCGTCGAGATAAGAATCAATTTCAGCTGGCAGACCATCGCCTACCAGAATTTCAAGATGCCTAGAGATCTCCTCAAAGGTATCAGGGGCACGACCCAGCAAATGCTTGAAGTTCAATTCAATGGCACGGACATTTGAGCAACTCTCAAAAAAGAGAACCCGGTAAGCATCTGACTTAGCCAGGGCACGAATAAACTCCTTAACACTTAAAGTACCATCTTTAAATTGCGACTCAGCAGTTAGCATACGCTGGCTTTCCATCAGGTGCACATTACCAAACACCTGTTTGTAGGCTGCCCGAATGAGAATCTCCTTGTCCTCATTGGAGGCATCGCCATAGAGCTTAACCGGTTGGCTAGCACGGGTAGCCGGGAAGGTAGCTGCCGCTTGTTTAGCGTTATACTGCTGAACCCATTCGCTAGGAGTAACTGGCTCCGCCAAGAACGCTGGTGATTTGTAAACAGGAATATAGTCTTCTTTGGTCAGTTTCTGCTGGGGTTGTTTATATGCTTGGGGGGGAATAACAGGGGTTGACAATGGCAGTGTCGCCAAAGGCTTAATTTCAGTTGATATACCACTTAATAAACCCGCTTGAATTTGTGGGGCTGTATTACTCGCAATGGATTTATCACTGCTAGATGCCCCCTTAATTAACTGGGACGAATGAGTGAACCCCGATACTGACTTACCAATCTTAGTTAGATGCCCACGATAGTAAGGCACCAGGTGGGTACCGAAGGTCTGGAAATACTCATCACTATCCAAATAAGAATCAATCTCGGCATCAAAACCATCTTCAGCCAAAATTTGAATGTGCTTAGAAATCTCGGCATTATTTTCAGGCGCACGTCCTAACAAATGCTTGAAGTTTAATTCGACGCTCCTAATATTAGGACAGCTTTCAAAAAACAAAGCTCGATAACGGTCCGAATTAGCCAGCTGTCGAATAAATTCTAGGACAGTGATATTGCCTCGTCGCAGCTGAGATTCCGCTACTAAAGAACGCTCACTTTCCATTAAATGGGCATTACCAAACACCTGTTTATAAGCGGCATGAATAACCAGGTCAACATCTGCAACGGAATGAGTGCCAACTAACTCTATAGGCTGACAACCTGAAAAAGGGGTTAAATAGTTTTTCTGAACATCGAAATCAGCTGTTAGAGGAGTCACCGCTCGGGCTACTTCAGCCGCTTTTCTTTTCTTCAGAGCTACGGCTAAGTCAAAACCTTCGGGATTAAATTTCTTCCTACTAGCTTTTATTGCTGCAGGGCGAAACAATGTGTTGTTAATCATGCGTTTGTCAGTACGTTCCTCTAAAACGGCAATATAGCGTTCTCCAATCAAATAAAACGAATCAAAACCATTGCTTGACAGGCTTTTTAGTTTTAAGAATGCGCCTCACCAAATAGAGAAACGCTACACCTTGATTCAGCAAACTCTATCTACTTGAACTAGCGCCATTCATGGATCCACTATAGAATCCATGAGACTCGAGAACCCCTAAACAAGAAGACTTCTGAGCCTCCAGTCGGTAACAATAACACCCTATAGAACTTACCTCACCCGCTTAGACAACAACTCCAAAAATTTAGCAAAAAAGCCACCTTGACAAACAGGGTGGCTCTTAGAGACTCATTTCACTAAATAAAGACTAAACAATCTCAGTGATGCTGACTATCTTTGCTCCAGTGCGATGAATACGCTGAATCTGGGGTGTCATCTTGTCAGCCGATACTATGTATTCGTTCATGCTGACACGGCGGGGTGCATCAAACTTAGCGGCCGTAGTCTTAATTTTGAAGCGCTTGGTAGTACCTGAATTCAGGTTAGTTGCCGCACGCTTAACCTTATTACCTTTTTCAACACCAGCTACCTGAGACACAAGCTGAGCTGATTTTACAGCACTGCTAACTTGAGCAGGCCCGCGGTCAAGAGCAAAGATACGGTTGTAACTCACTTGAGACTGACCAACCTGAGTAACGCTAGCATTGTAGAATGGCACCACATTCTCACCAAAGCGAGCTTGATACTCATCACTGTCAATGTAGGAATCAATTTCAGCATCGTAGCCTGCTTCTACACAGCGGCAAATATGTTCAGACAGTTCAGCTTGACTTTCAGGAGCACGTCCCAAAAAATGCATGAAGTTAAGCTCTACAAACCGATAAGGAGCACATTTTTCAAAATAGCGACTGCGATAAAAATCAGATTTACCGACAGCACGCACGAAGTCACGCACAGAAAGACTGCCATCACACAGCTGAGATTCGGCAGTAACTAAACGCTCACTATCCATGACATGGGGATTACCCAAAACATGGCGGTAAACAGCATTAATCACAGCTTGTTTATCTGCGCTGCTACTAACAGGCCACAACTCAAAAGTTGTCATCGGAAATCTCCTACTGATAATTATTAAACAGTCTCAACAAACAGCTATTAAATATCCAGCTAGAGCATGCACATAGATGTGAAGCGCCCTAGCTGGTTAGGCCGCACCTAGGAAACAGGAGTAATACTGGCAATTACACCACCCTGCTTATGAATGCGCTGGTACTCTTGGGACAGCTTGTCAAAGGGAACCATGTACACCTTGTTAGCACGACGGAACTTGGATACACGATTGACAGCGTTAGAACGGTAGCTGGTAACTTCAATACGATAGATCTTGCCGTTAGCACCAGCACCAACACCATGGCGAGAGCGGGAGGAGTCGGTAGGAGCCTGGAAGGTTCCACCAGCAGACGATGGCGATATGACAGGAGTCGGTATCGCATTAATTACTAATGAGTTCAGGCGAGGTTTCTTGCCATTAATGCTGCCCTTCAGGGAGCTACTGGAAGCACCACGCACCAATTCAAAGGTGTGGGTAAAACCAACCATATTGCTAGCTTCAGTCTTGTAACCACGAATATAGGGCACAAAGTCTTGACCGAAAACAGTCTGATATTCGTCACTATCGATATAAGAATCAATCTCGGCTTCAAATCCCTCAGTGTCAAGGATTGCACTGTGGGCCTTCATTTCTGCAAAACTATTGGGAGCCCGACCTAGCAGATGTCGAAAGTTAAGCTCAATATTACGGTACCGAGGACAGCTCTCAAAAAAGCGAGCACGATACATATCTGATTTAGCTACTGCACGGACAAAGTCGCGCACTGTTAGCTCGCCGCGCTTAAACTGGGATTCAGGCACCGCTAGGCGCTCGCTCTCCATGACATAGGCGTTACCTAAAACCTGCCTGTAGACGGCTTTGACAATAGACTCGAGGCCCTCACTATCAAGGCCAGGAACCCACTCGACTGGAGGGGTTTCGTCGAAAAGGCTCACGCCCAATCGTGAAGCTGGTCCAAAAGCCATTAATGCTATCTCCTAGACGACAACAATGGTCTAAATAATTTATCTCGGAATGTTAAGAAGCTTAGGGGTGACCCTGCCTTTAAAGCAGGACTGAACCATATATACAATTGCTAAAACACAGGCTTAGGCCCGCAAAAATAGCAGTAGAAAGCTCAGACGAGTCGTACCGAAACTGGGCATAAACACTCACTGAGTAACATCTTCGTACATAAAAGCAGCTTCTAATCATCAAGAATTATAAACTGCACGAAGATTGCACAAAATGCTAATAGGAGGGCCAATGCCATAACCTTTTTCATCTGCTGAAAGTCACTTCAAAACTCTGTCAATAGGGAACTCTAGCCTTTCCACAACACGCATGAGAAAAATTTTTCAGCAGGCTCTAAAAAGGTCGACAAAGACACAAAAGTATACAATTCTCAATAAAAACCGAAACAAGCATGTCAAAGAATCTATGTTTTGGATCGGGTCAATCACTCGAGGGTGCCAGCACTCTGATTCCACAGATCCCATATGTGCCACATGAGCATGCTCAAACCACCGGATGAAACTGACTAAGCGCTTGAATCAGGTGGTCGAAATAGGGGGTAATATGGTCATCTTCAAAGGCTAAGTCTAGCTGGGTTAGCCTTTGCTTACTAGCCATTTTGAGGGCGCTCAGACCATAAACCATGGCATCTAAGGGTACATGTAACTCATGGTAGAGCTGCTCCATATAGGCTAAGCCAGTAGAGCTGGTGTAGTCAGTCCGCTGAGCCGCAATACCGTAGGTGATGCAACGTAAAAAATGCCAAAAATCTCGCCAGCAGGCATCGGCCCGCACGGCAGGATATAATCCGCCTCCAGGTTCAGTAATACCCGGAAATTTGATTAGGAGCTGGGCTCGAGCCGCATCGACCACGGCACTGGCGTGATCCCGCAGACTACGGGCAATTGTCCCACCAGGCATGTCCTCTAGTACATCATCATCCAGGTAGCAACGGTCATCGTCAGCGATTTGTAACGCTGCGATCGCATCCGATCCAAACTGCTCCTGCCAGCCCTCAAAGCTAACAATTCGTGCCTTTACAATTAATTCTTTAACCCGAGGACTAAGGGGGGACACCATAACTACTCCTGTGCTCTCTAATTATTTTTACAAAATGTTACAATTAAGCCATGGTTTGCCGATCGAAATTCATCTAGAAATCAATTTTTGTAAACGAGCCGACGGCATCGGCCCACATATCTAATTCACATTTTCTATGGAACTCTCTGATATCAAACGTGTCCTTGAAAACTCCGACTCTCAGGAGCGACTGAAGGGCATTGTAGCCCTCAAAGATTATGACGCTGACATTGCCAGTCCGCTACTGTTAAGCAAAGCAGACGACACCGCTTTTCTAGTGCGTTCTTTTGTGGCCATGGGGCTGGGCCGTAAACGTAGCGAAGCTGGATTTGCAGCTCTGTTGAACATGCTAAACACAGATCCAGATAACAATGTGCAAGCAGAGGCAGCCAATTCCTTAGGGATGTATGGTGACACTGCCATTGTGCACCTAGTCAATACCTTCCACACTAATCATCACTGGCTAGTACGACGAAGCATTTTGGCCGCCATGATAGATCTCAATAGTCCGGTCCATATGCTTGACATCTGTCTAGCCGCTATTAAGGATACCGATTTGACTTTGATCAATGCAGGTGTTGATCATCTCAGCACGCTGGCAAAAACCGACCAGGCGGAGGCCGCCTTAGTGGCCATTTTATCCCTCAAAACGGCAAAAAACTGGTATACGCGTATGCACGTAGCCTATGCCCTCAAATGCTTTGATGCACCGGTCGCGAAGGCCTCCCTACAAGAGCTTCGTCAGGATCAGCAGCATAAAGTAGTGGCAGCAGCACTAGAGGGGTTGGTAAATTGAGGATCAAGACGGCCCCATGCGGAGAAGCAGGTCATCGCCCTGTAGCAATATCCCATAGCCATACGCTCTGTAATCTCGAGATAGAGAGGCCTTTAACGAGAACTGTAGATATGGCTACAGCTTCAAACTTGAGGCTCTGTTAGATTCCCCTTCAGCAGGAGACTAATTGAGTCCACCTGAAGCAGCTGTGCAAGGTCCATACCTCTTTACTGAGGCTTTATTGCCGTTTCAAGGGATTTTCGCTATCTTTAATGTAAATAAATGTAAATTTGTTTCGTTATAGCTTGCATTCAGGTCCGTCGTATAAATTCAAGGTCTTAGATTTTATGTCATCATCTATGATTACTCCCTCCGCCGAAAACCTGGAAATTTTGGCTGTCAGATTTTTTGAGCAGTCAGCTGGCGCATGGACATCCCAGCGCCGTTATTACACCCTCAAAAATGGTGAAGCCCAGGAGGTTGTGAGTGCTCTAGAAGTTGAGTTTTTAAAACCCGATCACCCTGCCCTCAAGGAGTTAGCAGACATGCATGGTCTGGGGCAAGCTCTAGTTTGCGGAGCCAAATCCTCATGGGAAAGCAACTATCTTAGTCCCAGTCGCAAACAGGCAACAGGCTCTACAATCTTTGGGATTCAAGGCAATATCCTCTATCGCGACCGAGGGTTTGCTACCTCCAAGCCCGTCGTGGCCACCTATGAATTTCGAGATCGCAATACCATGCAGCTGCATACCGAATACAGCGGCTCTGCCTTTGATGAAGAACTCAAGCTGATCGGCAATAGCTATCGCACTCGCCAAACCATTATTTCGAGAGCCGGTCAGGAAATCATGATCGGGCAGTACTTAGAAACGCGAGTCTAATATTAGTTATGGCCATTCAAGCACAAGCATCTCGCCGCTGGGAGGACGTTTCACCTAACCGGCATCCTGGTCGAATTCTAAGCTACGTCGGGTTGTATTACGGGTAAGGCCGTTCCACACGTCTAATTCATTGGTAGGGTGCCGCAAAAGTTGCCCTCTGGAGGTCTGGGTAAGCCCCTGAGCCATCGTAAAGTCAGCTCCAGCAATACTGCCTACCATATCAAAGTCAACACCCGTTAAATCGCTAGCCCGTAGGTCAGCTTTTTGAAACTCGGTACCGCTGACTCGTGCATGGCGGAGACTCGCCCCCGTGAGGAACGCCTTCTGCAAGTTAGCGCCGCTCAAACTGGCATCGTCCAAGCGTGCCCCAGTTAAATCTGCGCCACTGAGATAAGCTCCTAACAGTTTAGCGCCCCGCAAATCAGCGCCCCGCAAATCGGCCGTATTTAAAAACGCACCATTGAGCATAGCCCCCGGTCCTACCGCCCCAGAACGTTCGTACCGAAACCCTTCTGGCCACTGGGTCTGATTATCGTAGAGAGCAATGTTCAATTTAGCCTGCTCCAACACAGCACCACTTAAATTAGCCCCCCGTAGATCCGCCCGATGAATAAATGCACCGGTCAGATCAGCACCGCTTAAATCTGCATCCGTGAGATTCACGCCCCGCAGATCTGCCTGCTGCAGTTCAGCATTGCTCAGAGTTGCTCCTGACAAGTTAGCGCCAATCAGAGTTACTCCCTGGAGACAGCTACCGGCCAGATTTGCCGCCGATAAGTTTACCCGATACAGATCAAATCCACGCAAATCTTTATCAGTGAGAGCAGCCCCTGCCAAATCTCGCTGGACCGACAAGCGCTCTAGCAAAGACGCATCTAAGCTTGGAGTTTCGAGATGGCTCATAGATAGCTAAACTTTGTAGAAGACGGAGATGAACATTATTGAGCCTCAGTAGGAATCCTCAATATAGGTTAATCTGTAAGATCAATCTGTGAGATGCTGACAAGTTATCCCTCATGATAGAAAGGCTCAGCCTAAAAATCAGCAACGGTGAAGAGAATCATTAAAGATGTTCTTCAAGGCCAGTTTAACAGCGCCTCTGCCCCCTTTCTTAGCAATTTTTTTTAATACGGACAAGCATCCTATGTCATTTCAGACTCCTATGAACATGATGGATTTCTTTCGTAAAAGTGAAGGCATCTGGTTTATTCAGCGAGCCGTACATCACTTTGATTCGGTAGCCGATGAATCGGGAGAATCTAACCTGATCGTCGATGTCATCGAAGCTCAGGATCCACGCATCATAGAAATCTGTAAGAGTCAAGGAGTAGAACCGAGCAAAGCTGCAGGGGCAGCACAGTTTTCCTGGCAGTCCAACACTAAAGAATTTACCTATGACTCTAAATACGCAGCTATTTTAGTCGATATTCCCAATGACGAGAGAGGTCGCACTGGTCAACTCCTACGAGACCGGGGTTATGTGGAAAATATGCCCGTGGTGGGACGATATGGCTTTGCCGAAGATGGTGTTTTGACCATTGATAATGAGTACGACAAAAATCAGGGCCAAGAACGGTGTTGGTTTCTCTCCGATGACTTTCGCGTACGGGTAAGCACCGCCCGACTTGCCAACGGCGTCAATCTCATGACCTATTGCTCAGAGCGCCGCTTTGTCACTCAGAATGACCTAGCCGCAATGGTTCAGGCAAATACAGATCGACTGACCATGGCATAATGTAACGGAATATGTCTTTGTCTCTAATAAACAGGACACAGTTCTTAGATATCTCCTATGCTGCCAATGGCAGAGGGTATCTGTCGTAACCGTTATCAATTATCAGGCGCAGACAAATGTACCGCCCTTTCCTAGAGCATTTAGAAACCTCTTTAAAAGAGAAATTTGAACTTCAACCACGAGACATTCCAGAAGGCTTGGAATGTAAAATCAGCGAACGTGGGCGGCACCCAGCCGCGATTCAAAGTTGGTGCTACCAGTCACCTGAGCTTCGCAAGATTCGCTATACCTACATTGATGCTGGTAAGGGGGCTCAAATATTTAATAGCGTCCTTTATCCCAGTCATTGTTACGATGTGCCCCTATTAGGGATTGACTTTTTGTCTTTTGGCAAGGTCAAAAATCTAATTGTTCTTGATTTTCAGCCCTTGTTTCAAGATGAAGCCTACGAAGCTAAGTATTTAATGCCGCTCAAAGAGCTGCGTGATAACTATGCTGAGCTGGCCCAAGGGTTAGAAATGAGATTCTATGATGCTAATCAATACTTTTCAAAGTATTTGTTGTTTGCCAAGACAGACACTGAAACCATATCCACTCGGGTTTTAGCAGCGTTTAAAGACTATCTAGACCTCTATTGGAAGATTCTCGCTGAGGCAACCCCACTCACCACGGAGCAGGAAATCGCACGGGTTCGAAAAGCTCAGATTGATTACGATCAATATAGTGCTGAGCGAGATCCGGCCCATGGGCTGTTCAGCAGCTATTTTGGGTCGGAGTGGGCCGATCGTTTTCTCTACGAGTTTTTGTTTGAGGATGCAGTTCCGCTTGCTGTTCAGGCTCATTAGTCGCAGGCTGCGCCAATGATGATGTCGTAACTGATGTCTCAGGGTAGTCTTTGGGGCTACCCTCTTACTGTTATTTCTATGACTCTATACCAACCGTTTTTAGACTACGCGATTGCAACTCTCCAAGAGCGACTAACTCTTTCTCCCTATCCAATTCCAGCTGGCTTTGAGAGCAACACAGCCACCAAGGGTAAGGGCAAGCGTGCCGTAACCGTACACACGACCAGTCATGGCTACTCCTCCCCGAAACTCAGACAGATTCGAGCAGCCCATGTGCAAGCGGGTGACAGTTTGCAGGTGCTCAACTTTGTGATCTTCCCTCGATTGGAGTACGACCTACCTTTTTTTGGCGGAGACTTGGTGACATTACCCGGTGGGCACCTCATCGCCATTGACATGCAACCGCTTTTCCGCGATAGCCCTGACTATCAGGCCCGCTATAGCCAGCCGATCATGCCTATATTTAAGCGCTATCAACAGCATCTACCCTGGGGCGGAGACTTCCCAGAAGAGGCCCAGCCCTTCTTCTCTCCAGCTTTTTTGTGGACCCGCCCAACCCAAACACAGGCTGTCACTACTCATGTATTCGATGCGTTTAAAGACTATCTGAATGCCTACTTAGACTTTGTAGAACCAGCCCAGCCCGTGACCGACCAAGCTCAGCTCAAAGCTATTGAAGCAGCTCAGCTCCGCTATATCCGATATCGAGCCGAAAAAGACCCAGCTCGAGGCATGCTTACCCGATATTACGGTGCTGAGTGGACTGAAGAATATATCCACGGCTTCTTGTTCGATTTAGAACGCCACCTGCAAATTGCTTAACCCCACCAGCTACCTCACGGACAAAGCAGCTCCGCCGTCATGACTGTGTCGGCAAATCCTGAGAAGACTCCGAGAAATGTAAAGATACACTTTTTTCTCTTAATCGTTTTTTCTTTAGCTTTTTACTTGACAGAATAGCTAAATCATGAAGGCTAAAGGATTTGGCCTCCAAAGTCAGATTAGCCATAATGGCAAATCAAATCAGCGTATTTTTATCGTTATTTTTGGCTAACGACTCCTCAGGTTCCTTATAATTCGTAATATATTGCGGTCCCGCCGCAGTATATAAAATAGACTGATGGCTTTTGACAGACAGACTTGTAGCTGTTTCTCACTGGGTGCTTAGCAACATCTATTGCTTAAGGTGAAGTTTCTTTAACTTTGTTAGATTCGTTCCCTATTCGCTTTAATCTTCAAATAGGGGAGAGCGAAGTTTGCTGAGATGATTGATGGCTTCTGTGAAAGATGTTTCAGGTTGTCTGCATTCGTCAATCTCTTTATGAAACTGTTTTTAACGCAGTTATCTTGACGGGTTCTCGTCCCCACTTTTTGGAAACTTATTTCGACGAATCAAATTTAGGAGAGTCAATCTATGTTTGATGCGTTTGCTAAGGTCGTCTCCCAGGCTGATGCAAGAGGCGAATATCTCAGCAGTGCTCAATTGGACGCCTTGTCAGCAATGGTTGCTGACAGCAACAAGCGTATGGATGCGGTCAACCGTATTACTAGCAATGCGTCCGCTATCGTAACTAATGCCGCTCGTGCTTTATTTGCCGAGCAGCCCTCGCTAATCGCTCCCGGTGGTAACGCTTATACTAGCCGTCGGAACGCTGCTTGCTTGCGCGATATGGAAATCATTTTGCGCTATGTAACTTATGCCACGTTTGCTGGCGATGCTAGCGTACTTGACGATCGTTGCTTGAACGGTCTGCGTGAGACCTATCTTGCGCTCGGTACTCCCGGTGCTTCAGTTGCCGTTGGCGTTCAAAAGATGAAGGAAGCTGCAATTGCGATCGCTAACGATAGCAGCGGTATTACTTCTGGTGACTGCAGCAGTCTCATGTCTGAGATTGGCGGTTATTTTGATCGTGCAGCTTCAGCTGTTGGCTAAGTTAACTTTCTAAGCAGTCCTTAGTAAGTTTGGTATTTGGCAGAAGAAGAGAGTTCTCTAATCATTTACTTACTTTTTCTGTCCGTCTATTTTAGAAACTTTGGGAGATATCTCAAGCAATGAAAACCCCTCTGACTGAAGCAGTATCCACTGCTGATTCGCAAGGTCGTTTCCTGAGCTCCACTGAAATTCAGTCTGCCTTTGGTCGTTTCCGTCAAGCAAGTGCTGGTATTGAAGCCGCTAATGCTTTGACTGGAAAAGCTGATAGCCTCTGTTCCGGTGCTGCTCAAGCGGTCTACAACAAGTTTCCTTTCACCACCAATACTCCCGGCCCCAACTATGCGGCCGATCAGCGTGGTAAAGATAAGTGCGTTCGTGACATCGGTTACTACCTACGTATGGTCACCTACTGCCTGATTGTGGGTGGTACTGGCCCTATGGATGAGTACTTGATTGCTGGCCTAGATGAGATCAACCGTTCCTACGAGTTGTCTCCCAGCTGGTACATTGAAGCACTGAAGTATATCAAGGCTAACCATGGTTTGAGTGGTGATCCTGCTACTGAAGCTAACTCCTACTTGGATTACGCTATCAATACTCTAAGCTAATTGAAACTTTAGCCCTGCAGTTTACTGTGGTGGTTGAGTGTCAATTTCTGTCCCAGAGGTGTCTGCGATCGCTGATTAGCGTTTGCTTTTACCTCTGGGATTTTTAATACTGAGGCTTGTGTCTTTAAGCCCCCCATTTTTTGATTCTTGAGGTGATTTGTGAGTGGTGTCCCCCACAACCCAGATGGTCAGCCGCTAACCCTTGACCAAGCATTTGTGAATATTAACCAGACCGCCGATCCGGGGTTACGCTATTATGCAGCCTGGTGGTTAGGCAAGATGCGGGTGCGTCAGCCAGAAGCCATAGACGCGCTCCTCTTAGCCTTAGAAGATAAAACCGATCGGTCGCCAGACGGTGGGTATCCCCTACGACGCAATGTGGCGCGAGCTCTAGGTAAAATTGGTCAAGGCTACGATAGGGTAGTGCCTGCTCTGTTAGAGTGTCTCCGCTGCGATGATTATTATGTTCGCGAAACAGCAGCTCAATCCCTTGAAAGTTTAGGTGATACTGTTGCTGTCCCCGACCTTGTCGCTTTGCTTGATGGGGGAGTGGCGGTAGCCGTCCAGGTGGAGGACAAACCCCACTTGATTCAGCCTTACAATGCCATTTTGGAAGCATTGGGCACCTTAGGCAATACAGATTTAGCCACGACTATTGCGCCATTTTTAGACCATGATGTTCCCCAGGTGAGGAATGCGGCGGCTCGGGCCATGTATCAAATTACTGGAAAAGCTGAGTATGCCGAGCGCTTGGTTAAAGCACTGGATCATGAGCAGCTCCAGCTGCGGCGGGCAGCTCTGATGGATTTGGGCGCGGTGGGTTACTTAGCGGGAGCCGATGCGATCGCAAATACGCTGGCAGAAAACAGCATGAAGCTCATTGCCCTAAAGGGTGTTCTAGAACATCAGCTTGAACAGGGGCATTCCCCTAGCCTCCTCTCTACCGATAGCCGTCGAGTCATGACCTTAATGGATAGTTTGTTGTGATGGCGTCCCCATACCTGAATCCTCCAAAGAACCTTAAAACCTTTGAAACCTGTCTGCAAGCAGTTAACGATGCAGATTCTGCTCAGGGTTTGCTAGATGCGGTAGAAGAGTTAGCTGCCCTCAACGACGAGCGCTCTATTCCCACATTGATCCAGGTGCTTGGATTTAATAATCCGGGGGCGGCGGTAGCTGCTGTGGAAGGCTTGGTCCAAATTGGTATTCCAGCAGTGTCTTCCCTGTTGGAAAAATTGGATGGCTATAACTATGGTGCCCGAGCCTGGGCGATTCGGGCATTGGCCGGCATCGGCGACCCCAGAGGACAAACCCTATTGCTCGAAGCCGCCGCTAACGATTTTTCCCTAAGCGTACGTCGAGCCGCTGCCCGAGGACTGGGTGCCATTCGCTGGAACCAGGTGAGCGACCACGAGCGACCAGAAGCAATGCTACGTTCGCAGACCGTACTCCTACAGGCTATTGAAGATGAAGAGTGGGTAGTACGATACGCCGCTGTCGTCGGTTTAGAGACATTGGCACTGCAGCTAACCCAAACCGATTCTATTATTAATGGCCTTCAACAACTGCAGAATCAAGATGATACTCCGGCTGTGCAAGCTAGGGCCCAATGGGCCCTAGAAAAGCTCAGCGAGAGCACTTAGGAATGAGAATTTAACTAGGTCCTACTTATTACTCGTACAGGCGTTCCATGGAATGCCTCTGCAGATGAAATTTTGGATCTTATAAAATCCTTCTCCCTTAGCACATCCCGGCGTTCCAACCGTTAAACGACCGCAGGCGATAAATAGCCTAGCTCTTCCAGCTTGGCCATCACCTTGTCAACGGACTCATCAACTGTCTCATTGGTGGTCTCACAGTTGACCTCAGGGGTGAGGGGCGCTTCGTAGGGGTCGCTAATGCCTGTGAAATTCTTAATTTCACCAGAGCGGGCCTTCTTATAGAGCCCTTTAACATCACGCTCTTCACACACTTCAAGCGGGGTGTTGGCATACACCTCTACAAAGTCGCCAATGCGCTGACGCACCTGAGCGCGCACATCTCGATAGGGAGAGATGGCCGAAACCAGAACAATAACACCGTTGCGAGTCAGCAGATGGGAGACAAACCCAATCCGGCGGATATTTTCGTCGCGATCTGCTTTGCTAAATCCCAATCCTTTGGTGAGGTTAGTCCGCACAATATCGCCGTCAAGGACCTCAAGTTTGGCACCAGCCGCCCGCAGCTTTTTTTCTAGGGCTTGACTAATGGTCGTTTTTCCTGAGCCACTCAAACCGGTAAACCAAACGGTTACGCCACGATGCTGCATAAAAAATACTCCTAAAAACTTTATTTGAGTGCGATCTAAACCAGATCCCAGATACTAGCTGGGATTTCATACAGGGAAAAACGTCGGACACAGGTCATATTCTTCCAATCAGTAGTATACGTTACTAATCTTCATAACCTGATGCTCAAAGCCCATACAGCCATATCGCTAAGGGAGGTGTCACAATCGCCAGCAGTAAACTTAGCGGGCCTCCTACTTTAACAAAATCTAAAAATCGATAGCCCCCAGCGGTGTAAACCATGGTGTTGGTTTGATAGCCAATAGGGGTCATAAAACTATTGGAGGCGGCAAAGGTGACCACAAACATGACCGTAAATGCATCTAGCCCTAGCTCGGTGGCCACTTTTAACCCAACGGGCAGTAGTAAAATCACCGCTGCACTGTTGGACAAAACGCTGGAGAGCACTGTTGTCAGCACATACAACATGCTCAGCAAACCATATCCTGGCAGATTTCTGCCCACCGCCACCAGCTGTTGAGCTAGTAAAGCCGTTGCTCCAGAGCTCTCCATGGCGGTCCCCAAAGGGATTAAACAGGCCAACAGAAAAATTACATCCCAGCGCACGGCTTGATAAAGTTCTCCAGGCTTTAGACAGCCGGTCAGGATCATCAGCATTACACCTGCTAGGGATGACACCAAAATGTTAAGGGGAGTGAAGGCTGCGATCGCAACCACCCCCACCCCAATACCGATGGCCAGATTAGCCCGGTCAGACCGCAACGTTTCGATATCGCGCTGTTCGAGAACCAGCAGATCGCGGCTAGTTTGTAACCCCAGCAAACTTTGCTTTGGTCCCTGCACCAGCAGCAAGTCACCAAACTTGAGGGTGAGTTTTCCCATGCGATCGCGCACCAGATCTTGACCACGGCGAATCGCCAGCACTGTCACGTTATAACGCTGACGAAACCGCAGATCCTTGAGCGTAGACCCAACCAAATTTGAGTTGGCAATCACCAGCACCTCAGCCACACCTTCTTGACCGGAGCTTAGATCCGCCTGCCAGGACTTTTGCCCAAACTGTACATCCGGCAAAATCTCAATACCCTCGCCATCGCGGATTTTTAGCAAATCGTGACGTCCCCCCCGCACCAACAGAATATCTCCCGCACACAGGGATTTATCCCCCAGAGGCTGGGGAAAGTGATTGCCATTGCGAATAAGTTCTAGAACATCCAAATCAAACCGACGCTGAAGTTGGCTAGACTGCAATGTCTGCCCTACTAAGCTAGAGCGGGGAGTGATTACCACTTCACTGACATAATCCTTGAGGCCATACTCCTGACTCAAATTAGTCTCACCCGTATCCCGATTGGGCAAAAGCATAGGAGCAATTAAGGTGAGGTATAACAACCCCACCACAAACACCGCAGCCCCCAACGCCACAAATTGAAACAGCGAAAAATCCCCATAGCCCAGTTGGTTTGACAAACCACTAGCCAACACACTGGTTGAGGTACCCACCACTGTTAGCATGCCACCCAAAATCGTGGCAAAGGATAAGGGCATCAATAGCTTTGACGGCGACAGACGATGCTGCTGACAAAAATCTTCAATAATCGGCAAAAACACAGATACAACTGCCGTATTATTAATCACCCCAGAAACAGGTCCCACAATTAGACCCAGGACAAAAATCTGACGCCGACAGGTCCTCCCACCCCACTGAGTCAGCCAATCACTCGCCTTCTGCAGTGCCCCGGTGCGAGCAATACCTGCACTCAAAATAAACATCGCCATGACCGTAATCGTGGCTGAATTGCTAAATCCTGCAATCCCTTCTTGGGGCGTGACCAATCCCAGAACCATCAACGCCACCATCACCCCAAAGGCCGTGATATCAGCAGGTAACCACTCCACCACAAACAACACCAGAGCGACGGCCGTCACCCCGAGGGTCATAAAAATTTCAATATTAGCAGTCATACATCGTTAGCCAGACCGATCAATAGGAAGCCGTAGCGTGAAAAATCAACTCAACTAACGGAGGCACTTCATCAGAAGCTGACAATTGATTTTCCCCAGGGAACTACCATACCGTCCGACATTACCTACACTGGATTACATCAGCTATCCGCCTGAAAACCAGCCAATTCTGGTAAAGCTTTACCGCGTCGCTGCTGACGCTCCATCGCTAATTTGGGACGTAAATATAGGTTTTCGAGTAGCACCGCCCCTCCAGCGATCCAAGGCGGCACAATTAATGCACCGATAATCCCTAACACCTGCGCCCCTCCCAAAACCGCCAACAGCTGGTAGAGCGGGTGTACCCCTACCGAAGACCCCACCAGTAAGGGATCCAGAACATAGGTTTCAAGATTTTGAGCCACGACATACAGCAGTAACACCCATAGGAATGTCCATCCTCCCTGGGGGATAGACACCAGCAGCGCCGGAACAGCCCCCAAAATCGGTCCCAAAAATGGAATTAAATTTGTCACCCCAGCAATGGCCCCTAAGCCCACTGCCAAATCCTTTAATCCGAGCAAACTTAGACCTACGCTGGTGGCAATCGATAACAGGGCCGAAACCACAAACCGCCCTCGCAAATAGCCCCCGATTCGCGATCCCATCGGGGGAATCTGCTCTAAAATACGCCCATCCCAAGGACTCGGCAGTAATCGCGTTAGATTTTTGACCAGGGTGCGGCTATCAGCCACCATATAACCAGATACAAATAAAGCCAACACCAGACTGAACACCCCGCCCAAAATCCCAGTGGTCAATCCATAGGAACGAATCAGTAGCTGTTGGCTAGACTTAACCGTCCAACTGATCAGGCTCTGCACATCGATCAGTTGAGTAAACAGTTCATTAGTTGTAAATGAGCGCGTATCAGTAAAGGCCGTTATCCAAGCATCAGCCTCATTGAGCAATCCTCGCAAAGAAACTGGAAGACGGCGAATGATGCGCTCTAGCTGTTCAAATACCGTTGGGCCAATGAGCAACCCTAACAACACCAAGCCCCCGATTAGGGTCAGATAAACCAAAATGACACCCAGCCAACGGGGAATATGATACCGTTCAGCCCAATCCACTACTGGGGCAATGGTACAAGCCAATACCACCGAAATCATCACCAGCAGCAACAGGCTTTTGAGCTGCCAGAGTAGGACCAGCAGGGGAATAGCGGCTATCAACAGCAAAACGCTACCAATGGGAAGAGTTAACCGCGATGATGGGTTTATTGATGTTTCGGCCCCAGGTTCTTTGGCCATAAAGTGGCAATACCGTACATTTTTTTTAGTGTAACGGGTTTAGTCTACTGGCCTTTTAAGAGCTTTGGGTAGATGAGCACGTGGGTCCGTTTACAGCGAGGAAATTATTTTTACGGTCGCTAAAGCGTATAGGTAAAGTCCTCTGTCAAAATACCAGGAATGCGACTGTCCCCCAGCCCTCGCCGTTCATAGGTATCAATGCCAGGAATTGTTTCTTGAAAGTCAGTCAGGCTGATCAAGCCATCGCCAAAACAGTGGTACAAGCTCTCATCAAAACGTAGATTTTCAATGGGGGCGACGATTTCCCCATCCTCTACCCAGAAACAGGCATAGCGAGTCATGCCGGTAACTCGGCCGTTAGGATGATCGCTCCAGTTAAGATAGTGCAGATTAGATAGATATAGACCCCGATCCAGATTCGATAGAATCTGCTCTGAGGCCAGCGTTCCTGGCAAAATTTCGGGCGCTCGCAGATGCTCTCCGCGATTGGCATAGTTGGAGGGAAGCTGATATTCCTTCGCGCTGCGAGAACTAACCAGACTATTGACCAGCTTGCCTTGGTCAATAATGGGCAGCTGTAGGGGAGCCACCTCACCATAGGTATTAAACCGGGGCATGTTGGCCTGCTGAAAGTTTTCTCGCAGAGTAAATTTGGGTGAAAGCTGGCGTTTTCCCTGACGCAGCAGACCAAAGGCGCTGTTGCCTTGCTGCAGATCCGCCTCACCCACGCCACCCCAGGAAAACATGTGGAGTAGTTCGGCTACGGCAGCCGGAGCCAAATAGGTGCGATATTGCCCCCGATCGATGGTTTTTGCCGGACGGGCCATCAGGGCCAGCTGGTGTTTAGCCTGGTTGATCTTGTCTAGAAAATCACTCTGCTGCCACTGGTTACCGGCAAAGGTCCCCTTCACCGCTCGGGCTTGGGCATCAAATAGGGAAAAATCTAAGCTGTAGCTGGTGCTTTCAAACCAGTGGCGCTGACCAGCAGAATCTGCATAACCTCGGAAGATTAGACCGCCAGCATAGATACCGGTAAAGTCCAGGGCTTGGACTGGGGATAGGAGGGTGGTTGCGATCGCATCAGCCGTCAAAATCTCGCCTGGGTGAACCGTCCGGCTAGTGGCTGACCCGGTAGGCAACACCACAAATGGATCCACCGGCAGCTGGGGCACCATGGCCTGCAATTCAGCCAATGCCGTTTTCAACCGGGGCCAGTCCGTCTCAAATACTCCCACAAAGGGGACCGTGGCCGCCGCTGTTCGATCATCCTGCATCAGGGTCATTGTGAGGTTGCCGTCGCTCACTTGTCCCGTTTGCCGCACCCGCGCTCGGTTAAAGCGAGTAAACTGGCTGTCTTCACCACTGAGGGTGAGGGTGAAATGGGTGGCCGTGGTCAAAAGCGATGCGATCTCATCCGCCAGCTGGCCAAACACCTGTTCGGCCGCTGCTGCCCCCATCGTCGCTGCTACAGCACTCGTCATACTGCCCCCCCAAACACTTCAATCGCCTCAAACGCACAGACCGGAGCCCCATGGCCCACACGAATCAGCTGGTTAGGTTCTCCCTTACCACAAAACGGAGTGCCGTACATGTCCCATGTGCTGCCATCGCCCACCTGGGACAAACTATGCCAAAACCGAGGTGTCACCGAGCGATAGTTAGGATTTTTAAGCGTCCGAGTCAGTTTGCCATTTTCGATTAGTTTGCCGTACTCGCAGCCAAATTGAAACTTGTGGCGCTGATCGTCAATGGACCAGGAGCGGTTCGTCTCCATATAAATACCCCGCTCAATGTTGGCAATGATTTGCTCAAACGAGCGATCGCCAGGCTCCAGGTTAATATTGGCCATGCGGTCAATGGCCGGTCGATTCCAGGATGACGCCCGCGAATTAGCCACCCCTGGCACATTAGAACGCTGCTGACTTTCCAGTCCCCCCAGCCCCCGCTCCAACTTCCCTGCCCGGATCAAATATTCACGGGTTGCTGGAGTGCCCACATCATCAAACCCATAGCTGCCCAGCTCCCCGACCACTGTGGGGTCAAAGGTGACATTCATTAGCTCAGAGCCATAGGTCAAAGAGCCAAAATCCTCCAGCTTAATAAAGCTGCCCCCCGCATAGTTGCGCTCATCCCCTAAAATCCGGTCCAGCTCCAGGGGATGGCCAATACTTTCATGGATTTGCAACATCATTTGGTCCGGAGCCAGCACCAGCGTCGTCGCCAGATCGGGACAGTTGTCCGCATGGAGCAATTCCACCGCCTGCTCGCCCACCTGCTGCACCCGCTGCCACAGATCTAAACCTGGAAATAGTTCCCAGCCCCCCTGATAGCTCTGGGCCAGATACCCATGGTCAGTCCGCAGCTGGGTAATCGGTCCATCCTGGGCAATGGTGCCAATGTGAGTCTCAATTAAATAGTCCCGCTGATAAATCTCCGAGCCATTGCTGCTGACAAACCAGGTCTCAATATCATGGCTTCTAGCCGACGCACTGGTTTGAGCAATCTGATCAGACACCTTGAGCCGGTCACACACCTGCAGCAAAATCTGATTTAACTCAGCCGGGGACAGAGCCTCTAACCCTTTGCGCTGGGGAGATACGTAGCTACCCGTCGCTTTGGGTCGCGTCGCTGTTGTAAATCGATGGACGGCCCAAGCGCTAGCTGCAACAGCTTGGTCGTAAGCAGCGACAATCGCCGCTGTTAGAGACTCAGCACTCAAATCATTTGTTGCACTGTAGCCAAACTGCCCCTGGGCCAATACTTCCACCATAGCGCCATGACCATAGTGCTGAGTATTTCGCTCTGGGTGCGCATCTCGAATGGCACAGGCTTTGGTGACATCTTTAACAGCTCGAATACCGATCCAGTCGGCAGAGACTGTTGTGGCAGTGACAACGTCAGCAAGGAACTTAAACATATATTTTGCGGTAGTGCAGACCCGGCGTCAGGCCATCCCCATGGACTACGTCTGTCTTGATAGTAGTAATTCTTACTCATCCAGCCCCTGAATGGGGGGCGAGACCCTCTATTAGATGAAAGCAAGATTTAAAATAAGCAAGCAAACTTCTATTTTTAGATTATTTTAAAAATAAAAAATTGAATTTAAATTCAAAAAATAAAGCTATTATCGATCAAAGTCTTAAAAAATAAATTAATGGATGATTTGGACGGCAGGATTTTAAGCGCGCTGATGGTAGATGGGCGAGTAACCTGGTCCGACCTGGCTAACCGGTTTGGGGTCTCGTCACCTGCCATCAGTGAGCGGGTGAGACGTTTAGAAAAGCGCGGTCTCATTCAGGGATATCGAGTGATGGTGGACCCGGCCCAGCTGGGCTATGACGTGACCGCCTTTGTGGCGGTGGTCTTGGAGCATCCGCAGTACCGCCAGGCGTTTTTGGACTATGTACAGACAACGGCCGCGATCCAGGAATGTCACCACGTGGCCGGGGATGGGGATTATCTGCTCAAGGTCCGGTGCCGCAAGATCGCTGACCTGGAACGGATTTTGAGTGAGGAAATTAAGGGTCTACCGGGGATTTTGCAAACAAAAACGTCGATAGCGTTATCGACGACCAAAGAAACGACTGCATTGGCGATTTAAGGGGGCATTGTCATGATTTTTCTTTTTTTACGGGGGCTGCTGCTGGGGGTATCCATCGCTGCCCCGGTGGGTCCGATTGGTCTGTTGTGCATTCGGCGGAGTCTTACCTATGGGGTGATGGCAGGCTTGCTGTCGGGATTGGGGGCGGCAACGGCGGATGGGGTGTATGGTGCGATCGCAGCCTTCGGCCTCGCCTTTATCTCTAATTTCTTAACCGACCAGGCTCACTGGCTGGGTATCATCGGCGGTCTGTTTCTCTGTTACTTGGGCATCACAACGTTTTTGAGTAAGCCTGCTGATAAACCCGCTGAGATTGGCAAGACCGGTTTAGCCGGGGCATATCTTTCCACCCTGGGTCTGACCTTAACTAATCCAGCCACGATTTTTTCCTTTGTATTTTTGTTTGCAGGCTTTGCGCCAACCGAGCTGGGGTACGGTCAGACAGTGGTGATGGTGGGTGGTGTGTTTTTAGGCTCGGCGCTGTGGTGGTTGCTGCTAAGCAGCGGGGTATCGCGACTGCGACATTGGCTAACACCAGGGCGATTAGTGTGGATCAATCGTTTTTTTGGCGCTGTGATTACGGCGTTTGGCATTGTTGCCCTCAGCTGGCGCGGTTAAACTAGAGTCGAGGCTACTTTGAGGCCGCACCTATGGTTCAGCAATTAATTTCTGATGGCCCCATTCCCGAACAGTATCCTGATAGCGATGGGCAGCCCATGGCCGACAATACGAAGCAGTTTCGTTGGATCGTAATAATCAAGGAAAATCTGGAGCGGCTGTTTGCGAGTAATTCCAACGTATTTATTGCTGGGGATTTGCTGTGGTATCCGGTGGAGGGTAATCCTAAGCTGCGACAGGCTCCAGACGTGATGGTGGTACTTGGTCGTCCGAAAGGAGATCGAGGCTCTTATCGTCAGTGGTTAGAAGCTAACATTGCGCCCCAGGTCGTGTTTGAGATTTTGTCACCGGGGAATCGCCCTGGGGAAATGCTGCGGAAGCTGAATTTTTATCAGAAGTATGACGTAAAGGAGTATTACATTTACGATCCAGATGATAATGAGCTGACTGGATTTGAACGTTCGGCGAAAGCCTTACATTTGGTTAGTGAAATGCAGGGCTGGGTGAGTCCGACCTTGGGTATTCGGTTTGAGCTTACACCAGAAACGTTAGAAATTTATCGACCTGATGGGGAACAGTTCTTGACCTATGTGGAGTTGAGTGAACTGTTGGAGACCGAGCGGAAACTCAGACAGGCAGACCAACAGCGGATTCAGGCGTTAGAAGAAAAATTGCGGGAGCTGGGGATTAATCCAGAATCTCTGTAAGCTTTGAATGTCTTTTCCAAATTAGTCAATCCTTACATTAAGCAGTATTGAATTTTCTAGCTCATGCAACAGTTAATAAGCGTAAGAAGTAAAAAGAGTCATTACCATCAGCACTAGCATGTCTGCCTAAGTAACCCGCGAAAGGAGAAGCCAATTCAATTAGAATGTCGTAAAACTCTTTTCGGCTAAGACGTTTGGGTGGATTAGACACAATATAAATTGCATGTAGCGAGTCCAAATTAGCTGTTTGAGCTTTGGCATCAAGTAGATAATTACGTATCTGTTGAACAATAAATGAACGTAAATATAAACCTGATTTAACTTGCTCAATATATAAAGCGACTTCATCATCAGCACGCCCATAAATCAAGTAGCTTTTGAGTTCTATCAAGTCAATAGAGCCTGGATATTGGTGCTGTAATTTAACAAGCCTTTCTAAGGTGTGAGGATTGATAATAGCCATACCGTGGACTAAAGATGCTTTTTGTAGTTGAGTAGTGGGAGTGCCAGGACCGATGATAAGTTTAGTAGCACCATTAAAGGCCTCTTTATTTTCAAGCCGGAGAGTGCCAAGATTGAGAAGCTGCACAGCAGTATCATTTGGTATTTTTTTACCAGATTTACATTCACCAATGACTAGATACGGCTCTGAACAGGAAAGGTCTAATCCGCCTGCACCACCATGATGAGCATAGTCGATCTTAAAGCCTAAGAACTCTAGACTGTTCCGGACAGCAATTTCAAAGTCAGTACCTGCTTGATAGTTATTCTTGCCTTCATCGAGTTCTTTACTGCGTTCTCCAAGCGCAGCAATATTATTTATCCACTGGGAGTCTTCATTATATGTTCTCTTTTTTGGCACAGAACAACGCCAAAAGAGAACTTGTTTAAGGTCTGTCAATAATGGTTCCGCAACGATATCTTCTACTCCTAGATTTTGTGCCAATGCAGATTCTAAAGCTTCCAGTTCTGGATGAATAGGCGGTTTGAGTGCCCGTGTATGCTCTAAATGATGACGAAACACGCTTTCTTCCAAAACAGGAGATTTTTCGTGTACTCGAATAGGTACAGATAGCCCTAAAAATTTTCCCACCTTAGCTACAGTATTTTCTATAACTAATTCAGATAGCTGATAAGCCCTAAAAAACGCAAGAATTACGTATTGCCGCTGTGATAACCAAGATTGCAGAAACTCAGGCTGCCAAATACCAAGAGATGAGATCGCATTTAACTCATCTGATGTGTCAACGATACGACAGCCTTGGCATTCCACCCAGTAACGTAGTGTTGCTGGCTCTGATGCTGCTTTATTTATAGCTATATGAGCTGCTGTCCAGAATTGAGGCTGGTAGCAGCGCTGAATTTCACTATCCAGAAATGTTACAGCGCTAGGGTATAAAGCAAATTTTTCTCCTTTAGTTAGAGAAAAGCCAGAGAGTAAAGCAACTACTCGTCCTTCTGCTAATGCTTGTAGCTCAGGTGCTGGAAGACACAGAGCCGTATCGAGAGTAATTACATCATGCATTCTAGGCTAGCTCTTCCAAATCATCTGATTCACTAGAGTCTTCTACTTCATTTCCTAGCAAATCTAAATCGGCTTCTGAATCAATACCTGACAGCGATGAACTAGTTTCAGCTGATTGCTCTAGTAATTCTTCAGGATCACCATGATCCAATTCTGGCTCGTCTTCTGTCTCAGGGATTTGCTGAGAAGGCGCACTCAAGATTTCTTGAACAAGTGGATTATGAACTCCTAATAGCTTTTTTGATTCAGATTTTTTAATGAATTCAGATATCTGTTCTTCCGTTAAATCGTATTCGTTACGTTTACGATATACATTATAAATAGCAATAAGTGGCTGAATTTCTTCTAGCTTAAGATCAACAAACTCACCACCTTTTTCGTTAATTAAAGGCTCTAAATACGTTTTTCTAAAGTGATAGCTTAAGGATTTCTTTTGTGAGCGAACTAGACATCCTCGTGTCAAGCCAAATTTGTTATGTTTATCCAGTAGCCGCCTGAATCCTGCCCCTAGCCCCTTACCTCCATTATTTTGAAGAACAGCAACGCCAATACAGGCATCAGTTTCACCATCTTTTCCAATAATTTTAAAGTTTAAGTATGGATCTTTCCCTCCTCTACTTTTAACCTCGCTGCTAACAGACAGAATTTTGACCCCTTCTATCTGCTCACCAGTTAACCTCTCAATGGTAAACTGAAGCGAATTTCCAAGCTGACGATTATCTTCCCAGTATGATTGACAATCATCTTGAAGCTCTGAGAGAAAAGCTTCACCAACATCATCAGGCATTGACGTAATAGGAGGGGCAGTATCTTTCGATAGTTCGATTTGCGTTTGGCTGGACTCTTTTTCCTGCGTCTGAGGACGGCAATTTTCTCGACACCATTTCAGCACCTCACGAACTGTTGGCTTTTCCTTCCCTATCTCCCTGAGTTGATCTTCATTAAATGGGTAGGTTGGGTAAGGAGGGTTAATCCCCCTATCAAGATAAAAATTATCAAGAGAAAATTTAACTAGATCAAGAATTGACTCTTCATCAAGATATTTTAGGTCATAAGGTTTTCCCTGTGCCGTCATTTTGTTCCAGACACCTCCAGGTAATTGTTTTACCCGTTCATTCCAGGTGCCAGGCATCATCGTACTTAGAATCAATCCTCTATTTAAATTTTCAAAAATATCTTTTACTAAACCAGCTACTACCTGAGACTTGTGCAGTCCTGGCTCATTAAATTCATGAACGTCCAGCTCGTCAAAGCAGATAACTAGCTCATAAAAACAGCTAATAATATTAAGGGTTTGTAGTACGGTATCGAAACCTCTCCGTTGAGATGGCAGCCTCAGCTCATTAGCCTTGTACTGAGCTAACTCTTCACCTCCTAGCCAATTAACGGCATGAGATTTCTGA
Organism: Cyanobacteria bacterium P01_B01_bin.77; assembly: GCA_039028535.1. Lineage (GTDB taxonomy): Bacteria > Cyanobacteriota > Cyanobacteriia > Phormidesmidales > Phormidesmidaceae > Leptothoe. Next base: position 72,175 of record JBCCHX010000014.1, on the reverse strand, counting down.
TTTTCTGATAGACACCAGAGAATAGCCTTGACAATTTCCGGATCTTTTATGTCTTTTTCCATACAGAAGGTGTCTCCAAGCTTCTGTATCCATCCCCCAACCTTCCCTATGCGTATTCTTTGTGAATTTTTTAATCAGCTCTTTTTCGCTTATTTTTGTACCGCCTGGCTTTAAGATTTCGAGTGATACAGACGCTATCTTCGAAGCTACTTCTTGCCACTGAGAGATTTTTCGAGCTCCTTCATAGCCTAAGCTGCCTGCTAAAAGCTTTTGAAAACCTTCTTTAACTTCATTCAAGTCATTGAACTGATTGGCAAACACGAATAATGCTTGCCCGTTTTGCTTCAGGCGATGCCTAATACGGCTGATAATGTGAGTCTTGCCTGTACCGTTCTGAGCGGTAATCAGTAAAGACGTAGTTGAATAATGCCCTGCTCGGATTTCATCAAGCGCTTTGAAAACAGCATCAGAAGCATGAGCATTCAACGATTCAATATCTGGAAATTGCTCTCCCCAAACATGTTTTGCATGAACAAATGGAGGCTGGGCAAACGGATTTTGCTCTTCGATAGCACGATTGGCTTCTACTTTAGAATTTACGATGACGGCCATGTTTACTTTTGGGTGGGCTGTAGCGGAAGTTAGAGAAACGAGGATGTAGCATTGTGCCGTGACGTACTAGTGGATAAGAAGCCTCAAACACGTTTGGCGTAATAGCGAATGCCACCAAGAGAAGTTTTAATAGAATCTTCAGCTTTATCAGGGGTTAGTTCTGGCATTTCGCCCCCAACTAGCTGTAACTCATCATTGGCTTGCATTTCTAGCAGCCACTCATTAAATTGTGTACGTGTTACTTGTTCTCCAAGAATACGGCGAATGCGATAAATAGGTACTAAGTCCTCAAATTGGAATTCCTGATTCAGCTGCTCGTAAGTTTTCAAAGCCATATCACTGAAGTCATCGTAGGAGGCGATATCGTATCCACCACCATTTTGAGCTCCATTTTGAGTCGGGCCTGAATCATCAGGATTCAATTCACGGAAGACTTTTAGCAGTCCATTAGTTGTTTTAGGCCCGAGCACAGAGAAGAAAGACAGCTCGTCATTAGCCAGATTCTTAATTAGCTGGTGCCTACCTTGTGGAAGCAAAGAATATTTCTTATATCGCTTACTCTTTAAAATTTTAGCCAGACAGCCATTCTCAACCAGATCAGCTAGTGCCTGTTTATACTTGTCTCCCTTAGGCACAAAATGAGATGGAGAAACTTCAGCCTCATCAATAGCAAATAAGCCTAAAAGAATGCGAGTTTCTGCGTACAAAGGAGTGATTTTTGTTGCCATGTTAACAAGTCCCTGTGGAGTTCTGGTAAATGTTAATAGAGAGAAAATACAATCGAGAACTAGGTAGCCTGAGGAAAATTACGTAGGTAAACTATGAAAGAAATATATAGTCATCGTATTGTTCAAGTATGCCCCGTACTGAGGGTTGATTAGGTATACGAAACCCAAAAACTTCATCAGGTTTTCTTGTTGATAAATTTTGTGCGTGTTACAAACTTGTGCCGGATGATAAGCTCTAACACGCATTTTAAAAACTACGGCTTTCATAATAGGGAATCCACATCTTTGTCTGCGGCGGTGAAAAGGAATAGCCACTCTGTATAAACTAGAAATCAATAAGCAGCTGTCCGCATTTTTGCCGAATAGTAGCACTGAAGTACTACCTAAGTATTCCATATGAACTCAGTCTTCTTCCAATCAAAATAATTTCGGCAATGGGAGACTCATACTTCAAGAAAAATATGTTTCAAATTCATACTTAAAACCTGTATTAAGTTATAGCGAAGCTAATTACTTTGAAAGATTTCTAATTGTTTGGTTATCTCTGGCCTTTGAAAATCTCTGGGTGATCTGTCACCTCTGTAATGAAGAAAAAGAAGGAACGCGATTGGTCTGAGTATGAGCACACTGGCCAACTATCCTAAGCGCCATCGATATTTAACAAACTTTCGTCCTATGGAATTGCTCAAAACTTTATAGACGCCAAGACTAACCAAATAAGCTCTGCTAAAATTATGGGCTGCCGACCCACGCTAAATTTCACAATTTGTATCTTGACGCATCTAGATCAAGTGCTCTAGTCTCAATAACAGGTTTATAAAACCTACAAAGCTCAATCCCTTAGCGCTATCGGTAGGTGGTGAGACACCTGCCGATAGCTAACCTCACAAGCTGACCAAACCAGCTTGAAGGCTAATGTCAAATGTACCTTAGCTCTTCCAGTTTGCAACACTTGCGGGATGGCTAAGGCTTGAGTTTTGGTCCTATCCCCCTCAGCATTGCTGTCCGCAGCAGCGCCTGAGGGGGAACTTATCCACTACGAAAAAGGCCAAAACCATGTTTCAAGACAACACCCAGGGCGCAGGCGTGTCCAATCGTCCTCCTGCCGACTCTCTTCCCGAGTATGAGTATGAAATCGTCAGACATACCCTCTTGGGTACACCAACTGCCGTCCAAAACACCATCAAACTGCTCCATAAGCTCAACTATGCTGAGCCCAACGATTGGAGCCGACCGTTGCCCACCGGACGCACCAACGAGGTAATGGCCATTTTGACCAAACGAACCCGAGTCGGCTAATTCCGAACTCTTGACCTCCTAGGGAGCACTAAATCCCCTCGGCTCATATCTTGCACCTGGTGTTTCAACCCAGCGCGGGCTTTAGCCACGCAGCCAATTCTTAGTGCAAGATATGAACTCAGGAGGAGTAACGGGGTAGGTCACTCCATGGCACTAGTAATCGAGCCCACCCTGCACATGACATACACGATCAAGCTGAGCTACACCTTGATCGTAGACTTAGAATTTGCCATCTAAGGCATCTATGCAACGCTTACAGAGGGTTTTGTGCTCCGGCCACTCGCCCACATCGGTGGAATAGTTCCAGCAGCGATCGCACTTCTTCCCATCCGCATACATAATGCCAATGCCAAACGCATCGGACTCACTGCGAAAAGTAATGTCCTTTAGCCCATCGGCACTGTCCAAAATCTCCACCTGGGATACCAGGAACAAATAGCGCGCCTCATCCACATGGATTGACCCCTCTGCCACCGCATCTCCGGGATTCATGGCGGCTAACTGTTCACTAAACTGGAAATCGGCAATATGGAGTAGAGCCTTCGCCTGCAACGATGAACCAATATCCTTTGCAGAACGCGCCTGTTCCAACACTTTGTTCACCTCGTCCCGCAGTTCCCGCAGCTGGTTCCAGATCTCCGCCAGCTCCGGCTTGGCCCAGGCAGGATCAATGGTGAGCCAGCCTGCTTCAAATACCGACTTTGTACCCGTCTCATAGGGCATGAACTGCCAGATATCCTCGGCCATGTGGCACAGTACCGGAGCAATAGACTTGGCCAAATTCTCCAAGGCAACAGCCAGAACCGTCTGGCAACTGCGACGCCGAGGGGAGTTAGCCGCACTGATGTACAGACGATCCTTGGCAATGTCTAAATAGAAGTTGGAAAGATCCACCACACAGAAATTCTGCACCGTTTGGAAGAACTTAAAGAACTGGTAGGTATCGAAGGCGTTTTCCACCTCTGCAAAAACCTCCGTCATCCGGTGCAGCATATATTGGTCCAGGGATGGCAGCTGATCGTAGGGCACTGCATCCTTAGCCGGATCAAAGTCGTGCAGGTTGCCCAACAAGAATCTCGCCGTATTACGAATCTTGCGATAGACATCCGCCAGCTGTTTGAGAATGTTGTTGCCAATGGGCACATCCGAGGAATAGTCCACCGACGACACCCACAGCCGCAAAACATCTGCACCGTAGGGAGGATTCTGTTTTTTGTTTTTACCCCCTTCAATAATCTCGTAGGGGTCCACCACATTACCGATGGATTTACTCATCTTACGACCCTTTTCATCCAGGGCAAAGCCATGGGTGAGAACAGTCTTGTATGGCGCACAACCGTGAGTGGCCACGCTGGTCAACAAACTGGACTGGAACCAACCCCGGTGCTGGTCAGACCCTTCTAGATATAGGTCTACCGGATACTTCAAAGCGTCTCGCTGATCGGCCACTGCGGCCCAGGATGAACCCGAGTCAAACCACACATCCATGGTGTCAAAGCCTCTGACGTAGGTTTTACCATTGTTGCGATATTTATCGGGCAGCAACTCCTCTACAGACATGCTCCACCAGGCATCGGAACCATGCTCCGCAAAGATATCGCGCACATGGGCGATGGTCTCCTGGTTCATGAGCACTTCACCGGTTTCTTGCTCATAGAAAGCCGGAATCGGCACGCCCCAGTTACGCTGACGGGAAATACACCAATCAGAGCGGTCACCTACCATAGGTGTAATCCGATTCTCGCCCTGAGCCGGAATCCACTGCACATCGGAGATCGCCTTTAGCGCTTCATCGCGGAAGCCTTCCACCGAGGCAAACCACTGTTCAGTGGCACGGAAAATAGTGGGTTTTTTGGTACGCCAGTCGTAGGGATACTTATGTTGATAGGGCTCGTGCTTGAGTAGCGTATTAGCTTCGGTCAGGGCCTTAATTAGTTCTTCATTAGCCGTTTTTAGAACGTTTAGACCTTCAAATGTGCCGGCCTCGGCAGTAAAGTAACCTCTGGCATCTACGGGACAAAGAATGGGTAGACCATACTTCTGACCGACACCAAAGTCTTCCATACCGTGGCCAGGAGCGGTATGCACTAAGCCAGTACCCGACTCGGTAGTGATGTAGTCACCGCCGATGACAATGGGGCTTTCTCGGTTAAAGGTGTCTTCTTTTTTATAAAGCGGATGATAATACGTAGAGCCTGCCAGGTCAGAACCTTTGATATCTACTTTGGCAGTGAGTTCAGTGTCAAAGGAAGAGGCCAGAGTTTCAATCAGGTCCTTACCGACGATTAGGTATTTGTAGGGAACACCGGAACCCATCTCTACAACGGTGTACGTAAGTTCTGAATTGACGGCGACGGCCACATTGGCAGGAATCGTCCAGGGGGTGGTAGTCCAGATGGCGACACCCAGGTTATCCAAATAGGGCTCTAGCGCTTCTTTGGCCGTATCCGATGCGCTCACCATAGGGAAGCCCACATAGATACTGGGGGAGGTGTGGCCTTCGGGATATTCCAGCTCGGCTTCGGCTAAAGCTGTCTGGGAGGACGGACTCCAGTGGACGGACTTCAGCCCTCGATAGATATAGCCCTTGAGCACCATCTGGCCAAACACTTCGAGCTGAGCGGCCTCGTATTCAGGCTGCAGGGTCATGTAGGGCTTGTCCCAGTTACCCCACACCCCAAAGCGACGGAATCCCTTAGCCTGGTTTTCAATGGTCTCCAGGGCGAATTCCTTGGCTTTTTGTCGCAGCTCCAGCGGTGTCAGGCTGGCTCGCTTTTTGCGGTCAATGGTTTGCAGGACTTTTAGCTCGATGGGCAGACCGTGGCAGTCCCAACCGGGAACGTAGCGAACTTTGCGATCGCGCAATAACTGATACTTATTAATAATGTCCTTGAGCACCTTATTCAAGGCATGGCCCATGTGGAGACTGCCATTGGCATAGGGCGGCCCATCGTGGAGTACGAACACATCCCCTGAATTTTCCTGGGACAGTGTTTCATAAATCTTGCTGTCATCCCAGAATGCCTGCAGCTCTGGCTCACGCTTGACCGCGTTGGCCCGCATACTAAAGTCGGTCTTAGGCAGCAGGACAGTGTCCTTATAGCTCTTGGCGTCGGCGTTCTTGGGGTCAGTCACGGTGCAGGGGAAAAGTATGTGAATTTACTACGCTCTCGTCATTCTGCCTTAGAAGTTCCTATCGCTTCAATAGTTTTAGTTTTTTTACTGCACAAACACTTCAGACAGAGCAGATTAAGCTTTTATCAAAAAATATTTAATTTTACTACGTGGTATCAACCAGTAGGCTGTAAACAAGAAGTGTCTTATTTAACAGAGCAACCAGTGACGACATGTGACACTAAAACCACATGATTCTTACTGGGAGAGCGATGGGTGGCATCGCCACACAGCTGCTTCTAATTGACTATTTACTGCCGAGCTTGCATACAGCTTATGAAGCATCAAAAATCGTTTAATAGAAATCAGGCTTTACGTCTGCCGCCAAGGAACTTGCCAAGTAAATCGCCCCCGTCTCAGCGCTGGGTGCTGTTACCGCTGACGCTATTTTTATTGGCGCTCTCTGCTCCTGCCGCCATGGCCCAGACGGCGGATTCATCCACCAATGTGGTAGATGCCCTTTTGCAACCTGTTGTCGATCTTCTGGCAACGCTGCTGTTCTTTAAGATCGGCGGTGAAAACGGATTTCCATTCATTGTGCTCTGGCTATTTGTGGGGGCGATCTTTTTTACCATGCGGATGGGGTTTATCAATCTGCGCGGTCTAAAGCATGGGATTCAAGTCGTCCAAGGAAAGTTTGACGATCCCCATGATGAGGGAGAGGTTTCTCACTTTCAGGCGCTAGCCACTGCGGTGTCCGGGACGGTAGGTCTGGGCAATATTGCAGGGGTTGCGATCGCAATTCAGCTAGGCGGTCCTGGAGCTATGTTTTGGCTCACCATTGCCGGGCTGTGCGGCATGGTGAGCAAATTCGTCGAATGCACCCTGGCAGTCAAATATCGCCGAGTTTTGCCCGATGGAACCATTCGTGGTGGCCCGATGTACTATCTCAACCAGGGTCTGTCTGCCCGCGGTTTGCGTCCATTAGGGCAAGGGTTAGCGGTGCTGTTTTGTTTGCTGTGCTTAGGCGGCAGCTTGGGCGGAGCCAACATGTTCCAGTCCAACCAAGCCTATGCCGCAATTTCAGGTTTAATTCCTGGGCTGCCTGCTTGGCTGTTTGGCCTAGTCATTGCCCTACTGGCCGCGTTTGTAATTATTGGCGGTATTCGTCGCATTGGTGCGGTCGCTGAAAAGCTGGTTCCGGCCATGGCGGTAATCTACTTTGTTGCCTGCTCAGTGGTGATTCTGGCCAACATCACCCAGGTGCCTGCCGCTATTGGCACCATTATTAGCCAAGCATTCGTCCCCACAGCTGTCGGCGGTGGCATTGTGGGCGTAATGGTTCAAGGAATTCGCCGCAGCTCCTTCTCTAACGAAGCCGGTGTTGGGTCTGCCGCCATTGCCCACTCTGCAGCCTGCACCGATGAACCCATCCGTGAAGGTCTAGTGTCTTTGCTAGAACCATTAATCGACACGGTGATTATCTGTAATATGACGGCCATCGCCATTGTCCTGACCGGTGTCTATCAGGATACGGGGGCAGAACTCAGTGGCGTACAGATGACGGCCAGTGCTTTTTCGTCCGTCATGGGTTGGTTTCCCATCATCTTGAGTATTGCTGTTTGCCTGTTTGCCTTTTCCACCATTATTTCGTGGAGCTACTATGGCCTGCAGGCTTGGACCTACTTGTTCGGAGAAAGCAGCACCATCGTCTTCAAGTGCATTTATGTAACATTCACCTTCCTCGGCTGTTTAACCAGCGTTTCGCTGATCATCGACTTTAGTGATCTATTGCTGCTGGGTATGGCTTTCCCCAACCTGTTGGGATGTTACATTCTCTCCAATGAAGTAGCCGGAGATTTAAAGGACTACTGGTCTCGTTTGACCTCCGGCCAGATGAAAATGTACGACGACAAGGTACCCGTCTCCAGCGATGCGTAGATTGTTCACAGGTTCGTTACAACCAACAGAAACGCGACTACCGCTGTAGCTCTTTCACCCAACGGTTGCGGTCTTTGGGGGCTAGGCTCTGGTAATCGCCATAAAACTGACTAAATCGGATAAACCAATCCAGGGCTCTAACAAGCTTGCCCTTGGGTTGGTTTTCTTTTGAGATAACAGAATCTGGGGTGATAAAAGTCATTGGGATTATCCAAACTCGATAGCCCCAATGTAAATAAGCTGCCCTAAAGAAACAAACGCCTATATCGATAAACCCCATGCAAGCAATCGATATCAGGTGAATGATCAGACTAATCCCTGAGCACCAGCACAGGACAATGGGCAAAGCGCATTACCCGCTCAGTGACTGAGCCCATAAAAAACCGAGACAGTCCCGTACGTCCCCGAGAAGGCATGACGATGAGGCCAATGTTGTGCTGTTCAGCATAGTCAATGATTTGAGCACCCGGTTTACCCTCATCAATGGCAAATGTTATCTTTTCATGCTGATCTGGAAACTTTTCCCAAAAGGCCTTTTGGACATTTTCTTTACGCGTATTCGCATCAATAGCCTGCCAGACAATGCCGGGCTCTGTTGGTTCTAGGGGACTGAGCACATGAATGGCATGGACAGCTGTCGAGGCTTCAGCAAAGGCGAGAGTCTCTTCTAAGGCTTTCAAGGATGCCTCTGAGAAATCAATGGGGACAAGAATTCGATCTTTGGAAAATAAAACCATCAGGACACACCGCTAACACTACAACAGGCTATTTAAACCACTGGTCGTCTAACTCCTGCTTGTATCGTACCAAACACAGCTATTGCAGGGTTAGGAGAGATAGTTTATTAAAAACATTGCTGATCAAATCATGTCTAGCAGAATCAATGTCTTGAGGACATTCTTCGGCTTAATGGGTTTACTCACAAACTCCGATGCACCTACCAGCTTGGCGCGCATCCGCTCAGCAATACTATTGCCGCCAGCCACCATCACAATGGGTGTCTGCTTAAAATCCGACATCCGCCGAATTTGGGCACACAGCTCATAGCCGTTGACTACAGGCATCATTAAGTTTAAAAAGATTAGCTTCGGTTTTAGCTGAGCTAGCTGTTTCAATACCTCAAGCGGATCGGCAATGTTGCTGTAGCGATAGCCTGCCGCTTCAATAATCGTTGCCATTTTATGATTATCAGCTAAGCTGTCATTCACATAAACAATCCTGGCATCCTTAGGGATAGTTGCCTGGGCGAGCTTAACAACTGCGTCATTTTGAGCTGTAATGACTGATGATTTCGTAACCTTATCTTCTACAGACTTTAGCTGCAGCGCCTGACTGTAGATGTGGGGTAAAACTAACCGCACAAATGGGATCAGCGGCTGGTTGATCTTTAATGCCAGATCTCGCAGGGTTTGATCACCATCGACCAGCGCACTTAACAACTTGAAGAGACGTGGATAGGCTAGATCTTCTAGAGATGCCAGATCTCTTATCACCAGAGCATCGTTAGGATTCACCTGGGCTAGCTCAGCATTTTCCCAAGCTTGCCATTCATGCTTGGCCTGGGTCCATAGTCGGATATTTTGTAAATTTAAGTAAGAAGAATCACAGGCTTTTTGAGACTTAATGCAATAAGTTAATCCCTTCCCAGTTTCTTGGAAGTTCAGGGTTCCCTGCCGTTGCAGATCAAACAATACCTCTAAAATACACCCGGTCACGATATCTGAGAATAATTGTCGACTAAATTGCTTGCAGATAACTAACCGAGCCAGCCGATTATAGGTCAGGCCCAAATAGGTATTCAGACCATGCTTAAGTAAATCAGACCGATGTTGCAGGAGGTGACGATACCAACGACGCTTCGTGTGGGTGTGCGTATTTGCCCATACCAGCTGTCCTGCCAAAAAATATAAGCGCCACTGATGAATAGGACCACTTTTGATCGCTAGAATGCCAGTCAGCTGTTTCTGTTTAGCAAGCTGAATCTTGTGGTCCAGTTCAGAAATCAGTACATTTGACGTGGCAACTTCAGCTCTCATGTCTCCTATTGTTTGCAATTGGCTTACCTACTTAATTGTGTGTATAAACAATGCTTACAAACAATTTGTATATTAGATCACGGAAACACAGTGGCTGTCTGCATTTAAGTTTCCTTAAACAATAATTACGCAGATATGCGTATTTTTCTCCGACGGTTCATTAAGTTTTGTGGGTCACCCAGTTTCTCTAAAAGACCTTACGATTTCTTCTCAAATCTCTTACACATCTCTACAAACTCTTCAGATGTAGGTTGTTGCTCAATATTCAACATGAGGACTGCTGCTGACATTCATTGCAGTGACAGACATAGAGTGTTAATGCTCTGCTTGTATTTCATAGCGGATTTGACCGCATTGGCAGCCATCGGTGTAGGGAAATGGCATACAGGTTAGTCTCAATTAATCCCAAAATTCATCGTCAGGCCAGTTGCTATCCTCTTCTTCTTGGTGAGTGGCAGCAGGTGATGGTGTGCGGATAATCTCGGGAACGGCATTAGCGACGGCGGGGTTAGCCACTGGGTCTTTAATGGGCGATGGGTCTTTGGCAGACGATGTACTGACGTTCGTTGTTGACACCTCTGACTTCTCTGCCGTTATCTCTGGCGGTTCTACATTGGAAATTTTGGCTGTGCTGTCTGTTGCATTGGCCGAATCTAATTTAGACACGGCATTCGGCTTAGGGATAGACGGCGGCCTGGGGGGTAGCTCAATCATTGGCTTGGGCTCCTTTTGTTTAGGGGTGACCACATCCTTGAGCCAGCTGATAAAAATGCCGACAGCTGCGAGGGGACTGGGTTGTGCACGTAGTTCAGAGGGTTGAGAAGGAGCTGGTATATCTTCAGTGGGCGATTTCTCTGGCTCGTCTTTCTCAGCTATAGGTTTTGGCATCGCTGCGGGCACGACCATTTTGGGGGCAAACTGATCTGCTGCTGGCTTGAGAAAGATGGGGCTGTCGGGAGCAGGCTCTTGAGCCAGGGCGTCTTCCACGCCGTCTTCTACAAATTCATAGTCCTTAGCGATGGGACGACTAGCGGTGCGATCTCGTTCAGCTTTACCAAAGCGAATGGGAGTTTGCTGAGCAGCTGGGGTGGTCTCCCTTCGCAGCAGCAGGGTTTGATATCCTAACCACAACAACAGGCCCACCGAGGCAGTTTGCCCCAGCAGCACGGCACCGCTCATTTGTCTGGCGCAGTACCACAGCACTACGGCATAAAACATACCAATACCGCTCCAGAAGAAATCTGAGCGGCGATGTACCTCTGGCAGAACAAAGGCAACCAAATAGAAGGCTAAACTGCCTGCCCCAATAATTACGGCCAACACATTTGCCAGCATCTGCTTCGACTAAGCTATTTCCAATTGTTATTGACGCCGATGAGATTGCCAAACAGCATAATGAAGCCACTGATCAAGATGATGATAGCAAGCACTGCAAAAACGCCATCGTAAGCTGAGAGGTCTTCCATGGGGCGACGATCTTTCGTTTTTCTACTTCTATAGTTTAGAGGCTTGTGGGATGTTGAGCGCGCGCTGCCCTGCGAATTTGTCGATGATCAAGTCACTATAGCGAGTTGCGATCGCACCCACCGAAAGCAGACACACCTCCAGTTCCATCGGGTCCATATGCTTGCCCCCCAAAATGCGATTGGCAAAAAATACGGTGCCTGCCTCACCAGTCTGAAATGAACCAAACCGCATTTTTCGATTTTCATCTAGCAAAAACCGCAATAGATCGAGCTCAGGTCCACAGCCAATGGCTACACAGCTACAGGCTCGTACAATGGCCAGATCCATATCAGGATAAGGATGAGTCTCCCAGGGTAGTATCTGGAGTTCGATCAGCGTGGTGTCTTGATAGAGCAAGTCAAAGTACGGCTGCTTCTCACTGGCCCGCACTGTTTGCTTAAACAAACTGGTGTTGAGATAGTCTTGCACCCGTTCATAGGTCAATTCCTGGGCACTATTGGCAAATTTCATAGGTGGTTATTTAACCCCTTACATGATGAACATGTCGGCGCTGACATCTGTTAGGGCTTCTTGGGTTTTACTTTGTACAAAGGCATTGGGACTGCTATCCGATTCCAGTCGACCGTCCACCAAATTGATAATCCGATCGGCCACGTCCAGAATGCGGTTGTCGTGGGTGACCATCAAAACGGTACAGCCGTCTTCACGAGATAGATTGTGCAAATAGGTCACCACGTCTCGGCCCGATTTTTTATCCAGAGCGGCGGTGGGTTCATCAGCCAGGATCAGTTTGGGATGATTGACCAGAGCGCGGGCAATGGCCACTCGCTGCTTTTGTCCGCCGGAGAGCGATTTGGGTTTGTAATCGACTCGGTCTGCTAGACCCAGGGCACTGAGCATGGCAATGGCCTGATCGCGCTTTGAAGAGAAATCTCCAGTTAGTTCCACCGCCATTTCCACATTTTGGCTGGCGGTGAGTGATTCAAACAAATTGTGGGCCTGAAAGATAAACCCGATATTGCGACGGACATTGACCAGGGCGCGATCGCCTAGACCGACGAGTTCTTGCCCCAGTACCTGCAAGCTGCCATCCTGTATGCGTCGCAGTGCTCCGGCCAAGGTGAGCAAGGTGGTTTTGCCGGAACCAGAAGGTCCGGTGAGAATGACGATCTGTCCCTTAGGTAGCTCCAGGGAGATATCAAACAGGACCTGTTTACTCAGGTCGCCTGCACCAAAAGAATAGCTGAGGTGCTGAATATGAACGGCTAGATCGGGCGGGGCAGCGATGAGTTTCGACATGTATTTAATCTAGCTCAACTCCTGCATACAGCCGTTCAATCGCTACACTCAGCCCCAAACTTTTGAGGGCAACCTGTTCACCTGCTGTGTAAATGTTTGTTTGCCAGCCAGTGCTGGTACGTCGTCGGCATTCTACCCGCATTAGATCTTGGGATATAAGAATGTACTCTTCTAAGGTTTCAATCTGACGGTAGTCGTCAAATTTGTCGCCTCGTTCAAATGTCTGTGTAGAAGGTGAAAGCACCTCAGCCACGAGCTTTGGAAAACGCTTGATGTAGCGTTCGTCTCTGTCCCTGGGGTCACAGGTGACAAAAGCATCAGGGTAGTAGTAGAAAGCATCGGCATAGTTGACTTTGACGTTTCCTGAATGAAATCGACAGTCTGAGTCTCGCAAGTGCAGATTGATTTCTGTGAGTAAGTTGAGGGCAATCCGATCGTGAAAGTCACTGCCGCCTGCCATGGCGTAAACCAACCCTAGTCGATATTCGTGGCGAATGGGGCTGTCGCGTTCAAGTTCAAGATAGTCTGTGGGGGTGAAGTAGGCGTAGTTAGCGACCATGGGTCTGTGCCTCTAAAACACGTCTGCTGGATCAGTGGTTTGGACTTTGCGGACTGCGATCGCACCCGACACCAAACACATCACAAAGGTGGCAATCAGTAAGTTAGTAATGCGCTCTGACGTCATCTGAAAAAACAACCCCGTGGCATTACCGGCGGCGGTGTAAAGCAGCTGACTGACTAAAACACCAGGGATAAACCCTAGCACGGACAAAATCAAGGCTTCTTGCATGACCACTCCTAATAAGTAGCCGTTCTTATACCCCATGGCCTTAAGGGTGGCATATTCAGCCCAATGGTCGGCCACATCGGTATAGAGAATCTGATAGACCAGGATAATCCCCACAAAAAAGCCCATGCTAGTGAGTAATGAAAACACAAAGCCGATGTTGGTGTTTTCCTGCCAGTATTTGCGCTCACGAATGACAAACCCGTTATCGCCATCTCGAGCCATCACCAATACATCATTGGGCAGATTCTCCCGCAGAGTCTTCACTATGCGTTCCACGTTAGTGCCAGGGTCTAGTTTGACCACACCCACATCCACCGTGGCAAAACTACGCTTCTCTTCCTCGGGGCCCCGGTCGGCAAAGTAGCGCAGAAAATTCTGGTCGCTCATTAACAAGTTGCCATTTCCCGAGGCAAAGTCGGTGCCCATGGTAAAGGTGCCGACTAGGCGAATATGTCGGTCTGCTAGTTCACTCTCGATACCTGCTTCAATCGGACCGACTTCGGACCGAGACTGAGTATCCATCAGGGCCGTTTCCGGCAGCTTGAGGGCCTGACGATGGGTCTCAATTTCAGGGATATTAAGCACTGGCTCATCCGGGTTAATAGCAATTACCCGAACAACGCGAGAATTACGAGTGTCTGGATTTTTCCAATTCACCTCGCTGATGTACATGGCGTAGGCATCCTGCACTCCCTCAAAAGCCCGTGCCTGGTACAGCCGTCTGCGGGCAAAGGCCCGGGGCACAAACATATTGGTCCGCAGTCGGTTGACGATAACGATTTCGCCATTAAACCGGTTAAGTAGCTGCAGCTGACTGTCGTAAAGGGCATTCATAAACCCGTTGAACATGAACATCAGCAGGACAGCAAAGCCTACGCCAGCCAGGGACGTAGCAAAACGGCGGCGGTCGTGTGTGAGATTTAACCAGGCGAGAGGAATCCGTTTAAGCATGATTTCCTCCTAAAAGATTTCGGCTGGGTCAGCGGTGACGGCTTTTCTCACAGAAATTAGACCCGATAGGCTGCACATCAGCAGCGTTAATATCAGTACAAACATGACACGACCACCGTTCATGGCTACCGGTAGAGTGCCAGCGGTTGCCTTTGCCGTCAGATGATACAGTCCAAGCGCAGCAGCAAGGCCGGGAATATAGCCTAAAACAGCCAGAAAAATGGCTTCCTGCAGCACGATCTTAAATAAATACTGCGAGCGATAGCCCATGGCTTTCATGGTGGCGTACTCGGGCAGGTGATCGCGAATGTCAGTAAACAAAATTTGATAGACGATCACGGCCCCCACCACAAATGAAACCACCACGCCCATGGTAAAGATAAAACCGATGGAGGTGGCTTCTAGCCAGTAGGTAGAGTCATGCTCGATAATGCCTGCTTTGGTGTAAACATTCACATCGGCAGGCAATAGCGATCGCATCGCCTCGGCAACTTTTTCAGGTGAAACTCCAGGCTCAAGTTTAACCAGGCCTACATTGACTAAACTGAGGGGGCGGGGCTCCAGGTAACGAACAAAGTTTTGGTCGCTCATGATCAGGGTGCCGTCGGCGGCAAACCCACCCCCCAGGGCATAGGTGCCGCCGATGGTGATCCGCCGTCGGTCGGCTTCTGTGGTTGTCCCCACCTCCTGAGGACCAAACTCGGGACGCGAAAGCCGGTCGATAAACGCAGTATCGGGCTGGCTAAGCATCCGTCGGGCCTCGTTTCCCTGCAGTTCAGGCATGAGAAATACGGAGTCGTTGGGATTGACGCCATAGACAAATATGGCGCGACTGACCCCTGTTTCTGGATTACGCCACAGTAGATACTCGCTATAGAGAGGCATAATCTGCTCGACGCCATCCACCCCAGCTACCTGGTAAAGCCGCTCTCTAGGAAAGGCAGTGGATGTGCTGATCTCCAGGGTTTCGGGGGAAATCAAAAACAGCTCGGCGTTAAATTGTTCGTAGAAGTTGGTGGCGGTGGCAATCAGGGCACCCATAAACCCCAGATTCATAAAGATAAGGATGACGGCAAAGGCAACACCTGCGATCGCAACCACTAATCGCGTCCGCTCATGCATCAGATTAGACCAGGCTACCGATACCCTAGCCATGGCTAGCTCTCTCCAGCCTCCGCATCAGGCTGAATATCGGGCTGGGTATCGGGCTCAGATTTAATATCAATCAGAACATCCACCTGCAGATTAGTCAGCATCGCCACCGCGTCATCCTGATCCACCGCAATCCGCACCTCCACAATCCGGGCATCGGCATTGGCCGCCGGGTCGTCATCTAACACATCATTTTTAAAGATCTGTAGTCCGATGGTTTCCACCGTACCGCTAAGGGAGCCTTCAAACGCGCCATTGCGACTGGTAATGGTGGCTTTTTGCCCCGGTTTTACCAAACCCACATCGGTTTCATAGACTTCGGCCACCACATACATTTCATCCGTATTGCCCATGGACATGAGCCGATTCTCGGCAACGGCTTCCCCAGGTCGAATATAGATATCTAAAACTTGTCCTGCTGAGGGGGCTTTGACCACAGCTCGGTTAAGCCTCGCCTCAGCTAAAGCTAGATTTTGCTGGGCTGACTCTACGCCAGTTTCCACTGAGGCCAGTTGCAAATCGGCCTCGGCCATAGAGACTTGGGCTGCTGCATTGTCCAGAGCCGTATTGCGGGCTAGTTCAAGCTGTTTTTTGGTCGCTACCGCATTGGCCACATCGCTCACGAGTTCGTTGACCTGGGTTTGCTGACGGTCAAATTCCTGTTGGGTAATAGCTCCCTGGCTCAATAAATTCTCAAATCGGGCCAGATCGATTTTGGCTAACGATAGCCGAGCTTCTAGGCTACGAATGTTAGCGGTCTGGGCCTCAATGGCTTGAATCTGAGGTTGATCGATTTGCCCCGCTTGAGTATTAGCTTCGACAATGCGGGCTGCCCCTAGGCCACGCTCAGCGTTCAGTGTTTTCTGGGCTTCTGCCAGCTGGCTAGCAGCGTAGTCCCGCTCAGCTTTACGAACTTCATACATGTCTAGCTCGGCCAGCACCTGCCCCGCCTCTACCTGAGCCCCTTCTTCCACCAGCAGCCGGGCCAAAACACCTGTTTCGGCAGCGGCGATATCAATCACTCGACTTTTGGGTTCAATCCGACCTAGAGCAGCCACATCCACGCGTTCCGGAGGTGGCTTAGCAGCTTCTTCGATGGCGAGCTGTCGGGCCTGCCGGACAGAGCGTAGAGCCAGTAAGGACGCACCACCCACCAGTAAAAGCAGCGCCATCCCAATCCAAAAACTTGTCTTTTTAAATGGCCGTTGAGCAGATTGGGGCACCATAGCGATTGTCTGTTTCTCTAGGATGCAGGCGCTAGAGAAAATCTTACAAACTACCCTATTCAGTTTAGTGCTTCGATCACGCCTTGTGAGTCACGTCTCGCCCACCAAATTCATCAAGGTAACTTCCCAGACGAGACGGGGTTGGACGTAGCGCAGCAGCTGTTTTCGGGCTAGTTCTAACTGCTCCATGCCTTGGGCCTGGCCCCGTTGCCAGCGGCTTTGTTGTAGATAGTCCAGCAGCCACAGTTGGGATTCGGGTTCTAGGGTTTGCCCAATTTGACGGGCTAACTCTAGGGCAAGGCGTAGGTTAGGAATGGGTTGATTGATGTGTTCAAGCAGATCTGGGGGAATGGTTTGTAGCTGTTGCCAGCTTGCGATCGCGCTCCCCGGACTCCCCTGAGCCAAACCAATAATTTCGGGATGCTCCAAAATTTCTGAGTGCCCCTCCTGGGTGAGCACCTGGGCCAGCTCGGCTGGACTTAATCGCCGAAAGGGGATGGTCTGACACCGGGAAATCAAAGTGGGTAAAAGCGTCTGCTGATCAGGGGCAATCAGCACTACAGTGGCCTGACCCGGTTCTTCCAAGGTTTTTAGTAGACCATTGGCAGCCGCTTCAGCGATCAGTTCAGCTGCTTCAATCACCACCACCGCTCGCGTTGCCTCCAGGGGAGGTCGCCCCAAAAAGCGGGCAATGTCTCGAATTTGTTCTAGACGCACCTGGGGACGTCCACGTCGCTTAACTCCAGCTGTCTGAGCTTCTGCCACAGTCAGCAACTTGCCCTGATGTAAGTAGGTGGGCTCAACCCACAATAAATCAGGATGATTACGAGACTGGATGCGATGGTTGAGATGGTCAGGGGCTTCATGGGCATCGCCTAGCAGCAATTGGGCAAATGCGGCCGCCGCCAGACTACGGCCTACACCAGCCGGACCCACAAAGAGATAGCCAGGCGCAATTCTCTGCTTAATAACCGCTTGCACCAGTAAATCAACAACCTGGGACTGGCCAGTAATATGGGCAAAATTCTGAACTAACAGCTGCTTTTCTGCCAAGGCTGGAGACACGCTAGAAGGCATACCACTGTTGCAAATAGGTAGAAACGACGGCTTGAATCTGCTCAGCGACCGTCTCCTGGTCCTGGCTACCATCCACGGTAATAAATCGGTCCTGGCCCTTAGCCTGGGCGGCAAACCCCTCATGGACTCGCCGATGAAAATCGATGCTTGCCTGCTCAATCCGGTCAGTCTGCCCCCGTGCGGCTATACGGTTTAGCCCAGTGGCCACGTCTAACTTTAGCCATAAAGTAAGATCGCTGGCGAGTCCCCCGGTAGCCAAGGTATTCAGGGTTTTAATTAGAGTTCTGTCTAGCTGTCGGCCATGGCCCTGGTAAGCAACGGTGGAAGTGGTGTAGCGATCGCAAAGGACCAGGTGCCCCGTTTCCAGGGCTGGTTTTAAAATCCGTTCCACATGCTGAGCTCGATCGGCCGCATAGAGCAGCAGCTCCGATGTACTGGTTAGAGTTTCAGTCCCCGTTGCTGGCTGCAGCAGAACCTGCCTAATCTTCTGACCAATACTAGTCCCGCCTGGTTGCCGGGTAACAATCACCCCAGTTGGATAGTCAGCAGGCTTGCCATTAGACAGGGTCTTATCTAACCACTGTCGCAGATACTGAATTTGAGTGGTCTTACCACTCCCCTCAATTCCTTCAAAGACAATAAGTTTACCGCGCATTTTTTACAGCTTTAGAACCTGTTTATTGGGTGAAGTCACATTCCAGGGCTTAACCTACATTTATCCTGAAAAGCTTACTATTTCCCAGAAGGGTAAGCCTGGATGCAGATTTTTAATTAGATCTACTGGCACACTGGATCTCAATAAGAATTGCAAGTTTTGGACTTATTGTTTAGTCTAAAATTACTGTTTCCCCTTAATCACACTGTAGATTCTGACACTGTGCAGTAGCTTTAGCGTTTTCTATGGCCCGGTATACCAATCTTTTTGTAAGCGTTCTTCCAGTTCGTAACCTTCGTGAATCTTTAGCGGATATTCTCCAGTCCTGTGGTTTACATCTGGTCTACCAGGACGGAGATTATCTGATGGCGAAGGAACGTCCTGGCATGGTTTCCTATAGCCAACTAGCAACAGTAGAAGTCTTGATTGGCTCTACCGATGAAACTGAGCTAGTTACTCAAGACCCTGCCGCTACTGTGAACTTAGTCGTGAAAAATGAGGAATTACCTTTAAAGACCAATAATCACTGCCATAAAATTTTTCAGCTGGTTAATCAAGCAATTGAACGCAAGGCCAGCTAATCATTCTTAGGAAACTCTACAGGAAATTCTAATCAGCCCCTGTGACTAGGGCCATTAGTAGTAGCACATACCTTATTAATAGGTAGCCAATTTTTTAAGTGGAGCTATCACTAGCCTTCCTCATCTTCATCAATCATATTGGGGCTAATCAGCGTAATGTCAAATTCGTCAGGGGGCACCGTTGATGTGGTATCCCGCTTCAGCTGATAGTAAATAGCTCGGGCCTGAGGACCAAAGACAATTTCATCCTCGTTCTTTAAATCATGGGCCTGTAGCTTACGCCCGTTGATCAACATGCCATTGGCACTGGGTTTACCTTTGAGGTTGCCATCCACAATTCGGTAGTAGTAGCTTTCGTCGTCCCTAGGCAGCTGCACTAATGTGGCGTGGTGTCTAGAAACAAACTGTGACGCTAGGCGGATATCACACTTAGCATCGCGACCAACGGAATAGACAGAGCTATCCAGGACAATTTCCCGTCGGCCTTGACTATCTTCGACGATAAGAATACTGCTGAGATGAGAACCTGAAGCCATGCTAACCGTGAAATGATAAATCTTGGAGAAAAATCAGACCGTCATTAATTGCTTTACTGTACTGTCAGTATTTGAGCCTTCAGGATTTTCCCTTGCTATTCAGCTTTATGCAATGGGGTCACCGTACTTTATGGGTGACTTTTTTGCCTTTTTTATAGAAGGCTGAACTAGCACAGCAATAAGGTCGTCCAAGTCGAGCGTTGCAATTTCCTCTACACAAAACCTTTAGCTCCGGGCTTGGAAAGGATTGAAATTGTCAATCTCCATAAAGACACAGATGTCAATATAGCATTCCCGATTAAATACTGAAATATGACATATCCTCAGGTCGCGAACTGTTCAATGGGTTTCAATCCCTACAAGCCATGGGTGAAACAATAGCTGTTCCTATGACAAAAGAATGCCGTTTTACAAAAAGCAGCAAAACGGCATTCAGTGTGAAATCGCATTGGTATTGCAGGAACTAGGCTACGCCCGCAGCAACACCACCCGCCGCCAATGAACTGGTCAAACGCTCATAGGTTGCTCGCATTTTGAGACCCACAAGTACCTGGAATAACCCGGTACCATTATTAGAACCAGGATACTCTCGGTGCTTTAATAGCAGCTCGGTCATTTCACCATAGCTACGAGTAGATATATTGCTGAGGTGCTCTTCAACATAAATGAGTTCCTCTAGCTTCTCAAACTGGCCATCAATTTCCAAAATGGATACTTCATTGCCCATATAAGTATCAGGACCATAGGCCATGCGGATACCAGGATAAGAGCATGTTAGCTTACGGCCACAGGGGACCCAGTTAATGGTGGAGCCCTCGTCAAACAGATAGGCAGGCTCCAAACCCTCTACACCTTCCTTCTGAATCATTTGTACACGCAGGATCTTACGCTCCTTATCATCCTTGATGAGGTTAGTGGGTAAAACCTGTAACACAACATCAGCGTATTGCTTTTGGACATCAATGTAGGCCTCAAAGTCAGGCTTACGAGCCTGGATGGAAGCAAGCACATCTTCGTAGGTGTGGCCCCGCTCTGCCATATCGCGCTGGATTTTCCAGGCAATTTTAACTTCGTCACTGATGTCAAGATAAACACTAAAGTCGAGTAGTCCCCGCACCCGCTCGTCATACAGGGGATGGAGGCCCTCTATAACAACAACGTGGTTGGGGGCGATACGTTCGGGCGGATCAATAAAACCAGTTTCATGGTTGTAGATCGGCTTATCAATAGCAGTACCTGATTTAAGAGTTTTGATTTGCTCATACATCAAGTCAAAGTTGTTGGCCTTCGGGTTGAGGGCCGTCACCCCAGCTTCTTTGCGCTGCTTACGATCCAGGCTGTGATAATCATCTAGACAGATGACCGTCATAAATTCTTCGCCGAAAAGATCGCTAAGGCGTTTCAAAAATGTAGATTTTCCACATCCTGAATCACCGGCAACACCAATTAGAACCACGCGGTCGGGCTGACTGGTCATGGAGTCCTCTTATGAAAACAGTTAACAAAGTTGTGTGAAACCAATCAACGAGCCTATGAACCCTGGCTCAGTTGGGTATCAGCAGTGGGTTTTAAACGTTGCAAAAGTTAAAGCTAATCGTATCAGAATCTGTAGCCTTTTGAAAGATTGGTACAGGGGTTGTTTTAATCGGGTTTCTAGGGCCGATATATCCGGGGTAGATTGGTCTATGCACCTGCAATACTTGATAGCCTAATAAAAGATTCAATCGTCTGCTTTAATACCGATGTTCTGGCTGTGCTGGTCATGGATCAGTCTTAGCAACTCATCTAAAATATTTTTTCTAAAATCACCATGGCTGTTTCTAAGGCAACTGTTTTTAACACAACCGAGAACGATAGTGTCCTGCGTCGTGAAATTCTAGGTGCTCGTCGCTGGAGTAATTACTGGTGGGCTTTGGTGACCACCACTGGCGGCACAGGTTTTTTACTGGCTGGTATCTCTAGCTATACGGGCATCAACTTTCTACCGTTTGCAAATCCGACTCAGCTCATTTTTATTCCCCAGGGACTGGTGATGTGCTTTTATGGCACCTTGGCGCTGCTGCTCTCGCTATATCTTTGGCTGATCTGTGCTTGGAATGTTGGTGGTGGTTACAACCAATTTGACAAGGGGGCGCAAGAGGTTCAGATCTTTCGATGGGGTTTTCCAGGAAAGAATCGAAAGATCGACTTTAAATATCCGTTAGACTCTGTTACGGCTATACGAGTGGATATCCGAGAGGGTTTAAATCCTAAGCGCGCGCTATACCTCAAGGTTAAGGGGAAAGGAGATATTCCTCTAACTCGGGTGGGTCAACCCATATCGCTGGCAGCTGTGGAGAATCAAGGGGCTGAGCTGGCTCGATTTCTGCAGGTTCCCCTAGAAGGGCTGTAGTTTAAAGGCACGCTTTATCCGCAGCACACTGTTGAAAAGGCAGGTTTCCTGTGACAAGATATGGTGCCTTACACGGTGCTTTGAACACAGAAGGAAGTAATCATGATTTTGGGTTTCCGCATGAGATGGGCCATGGGTTTGGTCGTGGCGTTGTTAATGGTGAGCTGCACGGCTGGAACAACTCAGCCTTCGGAGTCAGTCGCTGCGGAGCCTGCTGAGTCGCCTGCTAGGTCGACAGAGGTGACTGTGGCTCCGGTCCCTGAGGGCCTCGCCCAGCTACAGGGTACGGCTACTGTCGAATTGATGGTGAATGGAGAGCGCATTGTTATTGAGGTGGATGGGACCAAAGCGCCCATTACGGCGGGGAATTTTGTCGACCTAGTTGAGCGCGGCGTTTATGACGGCACGGTGTTTCACCGAGTAGTTCGGGAGCCTCAACCGTTTGTAGTTCAGGGTGGGGACCCCCAGAGTAAGGATCCTTCGGTACCGGTACAGCAGTTGGGTACCGGCGGATTTATTGACCCTGATACGCAAGAAAAGCGGCTAATTCCTTTGGAAATTACACCTGCTGGCGCAGAGCAGCCCATTTACAGCCAAACCTTTGAAATGGTCGGTGAGACGGCTAAGCCTGCTTTGCAGCATACCCATGGGGCTGTGGCTATGGCCCGTTCCCAGTTTCCTGATTCGGCCTCGGCTCAGTTTTACTTTACATTGGCAGATTTACCCTTTTTGGATGGTAGCTATGCTGTCTTTGGCTATGTAACTGAGGGACTGGATGTGGTGGATGCAATTCAGCAGGGGGATGTGCTTGAATCAGCTGTGGTGACTGATGGTTTGGATAATCTAGTCACTGAATAGAACTATGGGCGATTGCACAGGGGGGGCTGTGGGTTTCCGTTGTTTGGCTCATGACGCTAATGGTTGATGTTGTCGTAACTGGCATCGGTCTGTGGACAGCGTTAGGGACAACCGCACAAACTTGGTCCAACTTACTAACCGGTAGAAGTGCGATCGCACTTCGTCAGCCCTTCCCCTCGCTCCCTGTTCTGCCCCTCGCCATGGTGGGCAAATTTCCCCTAGACCCCGATACTCTGGTTACGGAAACGGTTAAGACCGCTGTAGCTGACGCCGGACTGACGATACCTTTGGCTGGCTGTGGTGTTGTCGTGGGGTCTAGTCGCAGTTATCTCAACCGCTGGGAGGCCATGGCACGGGGTGAACAGCCCTTGGAACCTTGGTTATCGGCACTGCCCTGTGGGCTATCTCAGCAGGTGGCTCAGGTAGTGGGCTGCCAGGGGCCAGTACTGGCTCCAATGGCGGCCTGTGCCACAGGACTGTGGGCACTATTTCAGGGCTATATGCTGCTCCAGACGGGGCAGTGTGAGCGGGTGGTGGTGGCCGCTGTGGATGCACCGATTACACCTATGACCCTGGCGGGCTTTCGACGGATGGGGGCGATGGCTAAGGAGGGCTGCTATCCATTTGATTGCGATCGCAATGGTTTAGTCCTGGGGGAAGGGGCAGCGGCTGTAATTTTAGAAACTAGGGCAGCCGTCTCTAGGGACTCCCCTGGTGGTCAAATTTATGGCCAAATACTCGGATTTGGTCTTAGCAATGACGCCTATCACATTAGCTCTTCCCAACGGGATGGCACCCTCACTGTGGCTAATCAATGTCTGCAGCGTAGCGGATTGCGCCCCGATGACATTGACTACATCCATACCCATGGCACCGGTACCCGTCTCAATGATGCCAACGAAGCATACATGATTGAGCAGCTGTTCCCCAGGGCTGCCGTCAGTTCTACCAAGGGAGCCACCGGCCACACCCTGGGAGCCGCCGGTCTGATCGGCACTGTATTTAGCCTACTCAGTCTGCAGACTCAGTGTTTACCCCCCTGCACAGGCCTAAAACAACCTGAGTTCGATCTCAACTTCGTCGATGGCAGCTCCCGCTGTCCTCACCCTATCAATCATGTTGTGTGTAGCAGTTTTGGGTTTGGGGGTCAAAATGTTCTTGTGGCCTTTAGACGAGGAAAGCCCATAATCCCCCCCCTGGTTAGCAGATGAGAACGCTAAACTGAGGATGTTGATTGTAACCAGATTGATTGCCCCCAGCCTGGCCTTCAGGCTGCTGCCATAGCCTAATTTTTAGTCATCCGTTTCTACTTATTTATATGAATAAGCCCACCACCGCCCGTTTTCGTCCAGGCTCATTGAGCCATCGTGCTACCCGTGGCTTAGCCATCGGCTGGTTTTTGCTCCAGAGTGTAGCCACTCCCTTGGTCGAGATGCAGCCAGCGGCAGCCCAGGAAACCGAAGACATGCAAATGACCTATGGCCAGCTCATAGAAAAGCTGGAACAAGGTGACGTTCAGCGGGTGGAGTTAGATAACCTGCGCGGCGTGGCGAATGTGCGCATCAAGGGAGATGACGAAGAAGCACCGCTGCATCAGGTCACTCTATTTGCCAATGATGTCTATAATCAGCAGCTATTGCAAACGTTACGGAGCAGCGATGTCGATTACGAAGTGCTAGAACGATCTGATAACAGTGCTTTGACAGGGTTAGCTGTGAATGCACTACTAGCGCTGATTGTCGTATTTGCATTGTTGATGATTCTGCGACGGTCTGCCAACTCCGCTAGCGGGGCTATGAACTTTGGCCGTTCCCGGGCTCGATTTCAAATGGAAGCCAAAACAGGCGTCATGTTTGACGATGTGGCTGGCATAGAGGAAGCCAAGGAAGAACTGCAAGAGGTGGTCGTCTTTCTCAAAAATCCTGAAAAATTTACCGCCATCGGAGCCCGCATTCCCAAGGGAGTCTTGTTAGTGGGCCAACCAGGCACCGGTAAAACCCTGCTAGCAAAAGCCATTGCTGGCGAAGCGGGTGTTCCTTTCTTTAGTATTTCAGGCTCCGAATTTGTGGAAATGTTTGTAGGGGTGGGGGCGTCCCGTGTGCGCGACCTCTTTAAGAAGGCCAAGGAAAATTCCCCCTGTATTGTTTTTATTGATGAAATTGACGCCGTCGGTCGTCAGCGGGGAGCCGGTATCGGTGGCGGTAATGATGAACGAGAACAGACTCTAAATCAGCTGCTAACTGAAATGGATGGGTTTGAAGGCAACGGCGGCATTATTGTGATTGCCGCCACCAACCGACCTGATGTCTTAGATGCCGCGTTACTGCGACCAGGACGATTTGACCGACAGATTACCGTTGATCTACCGGGCTATAAAGGTCGCTTGGGTATTTTAGAAGTCCATGCACGGGACAAAAAAGTTGCCGATGATGTCAACCTCGACGCCATTGCCCGTCGGACTCCAGGATTTTCTGGTGCCCAGCTAGCCAATTTGCTCAATGAGGCAGCGATTCTAACAGCCCGTCGCCGTAAAGACGCCGTCACAATGACAGAAATTGACGATGCCATTGATCGGCTTACCATTGGCCTGACATTGACCCCCCTGCTGGATAGTAAAAAGAAACGGTTGATTGCCTATCACGAAGTAGGCCACGCGTTGGTCAGTACGATGCTAAAACATTCAAATCCACTGGCTAAGGTCACCATTATTCCGCGGTCTGGTGGTGTAGGTGGATTTGCCAGCTATTTACCCAAAGAAGATCAGGTTGATGATGGCTTGGTTTCCTATGCAGAACTAATTGATCGAATCACCATGGCCCTGGGGGGACGCGCTGCCGAGGAACTGGTTTTTGGCCCAGACGAGGTCACTCAGGGAGCAGCCAACGATATTCAGCAGGTTACCGGTATTGCTCGGCAGATGATTACCCGATTTGGCATGTCAGAGTTGGGCTCATTTGCCATGGAGGCCCCCAGCAGTGCAGTTTTCCTAGGCCGTAGCGACTTAATGCAACGCTCGGAGTACTCAGAAGAGATGGCTGCAAAGATTGACCAGCGGGTACGCGAAATTGCAATGACCGCCTACGAGCAGGCCAGGTCAATGCTCAAAAATAACCGTTCCCTACTAGATCGATTAGTAGATCGGTTGGTGGAAAAAGAAACTATCGATGGTGAAGAGTTTCGTGGCATTGTCAGCGAATACATCGATATTCCCTCTCTAAGTAAGTAACCTGAGGGATTAGTACAGCAAAAACCTGCTCAAACGCTCAAACTTCACATTGCCCCTGCTGTAGGGGCAATACAGTTTTTCAATCGATCCAGGGCGATGCAGGGAAAAGAGATTGATGAGCTGCTTACTCGAGGGGCTCACCGTCAAGCAGTTCAATACTGCCAGAGGAGCGCAAACATTCTAAGCGCCAGCGTTGGCCAGAAACTCGGCCAGGCAGAAAGCCCGAAATGGTTAGGTGATTTTCACCCCGGTCAGTTTTTACTTTAACCAGCAAATCACTTTTACTTTGACTCAGGATAAGTGCCTCTATTTCGAACTCGCCTTCACGATTCCAAGGAAGTTCGTACTGCAACTCGGGCTCTTGAGAACGAAGAACAGCGCGAGTGTTTTCAGCTTCAGACATTGGAGCAGTCATAGGTAATTGGGAGGTTGTCGAACAGGGGTACAGCTGTAATGTACCCAGCCACTCGCAAAGATGGCTTTAGGTAGACGATAACATCTTGACTGGTCGATAGATTGTGCTGCAGATCATAAAGCCTAGATAGAGACGGATATGCTTAGTACACACCCTTACCGAATAGCCTGCTGATCGTCATACATGGCCCGTAGCACCATGGCTGGATCCACCCAGCTGCTCTCAAATTTCAACCCCCAATGGAGATGAGGTCCGGTAGTGCGTCCAGTCATACCAACGCGGCCAATGGGCTGGCCCGTTGTAATGATTGCCCCTTCTCGAATTCGGAGATTGCCATTGGGGTCAACCATCACTCGCTGACCACCGTCGTAGGTGACATACCCCTGCATATGGCAGTAGATATGCTGCCATTCACCTGATTCAATTACAACCGAGGTACCACAGGCGCTGTTATCTGAAACTTCAACAACCCGCCCTTCCCACCAGTTGCGAATATAGCTGCCGGAAGGAGCTGCTATATCTAAGCCATAGTGAAACTGCTCGCCGCCATAGGGTGATTGCCGATAGCCAAAGGGAGAGGTATAGGCTTGAAAGTTTTCCACTGGAAATGAAGCGGAGCTCCAAGGATTGCTTGCTCTGGCCAGTTCAATTTCAGCGGCTCTAGCAGATCTTCGTTGAGCGGGAAGGATCAACCCAGTAAGAGTCCACAGGGATAGCCCACCCAGTAGCAAAATCCTAGCGTAGGTATCTGAGCGCCAGCGCATTTTTTTTATCCGTTTCAGACGACCCACGAGAGCCTGGGTAAACCCTTTTGCAGGATTGGATTTAGCAGAACTCGACTTCATATATTCAGAAAGCGTAGTAACGATTGGCTATGGATGCTCTTAGTTCCTATAAGGCGACCGGCGCAATCAGGTGAATGAGAAAACATCTATGACCCTAAGCAGCACAGCTATAGCTTTATAGTATATTTATACTATGTCCAGATTCTTCTGGCTATCCTTTACAAACTGTACGTCAGGGTTTGGTCATGGCATTAACTGCAGCATTGCCCGACAATGTACATCAATTTATCTAAATTGCATACAAACATTAATTTTTTTGATTGATAAAACCTTTATTTTGTTTCAGTGATGCTAAATGTAGCCTTGGCTTATTGACGGTACTGTGAGTTCTGGCCGTTAAGAGATCGCAAACGTGAGGCTCAGAGGATCATCTATGGATGAGCAGTTACCCCCCCCGGTTCAGTCACCGGCTCATTGGTATCAGCAGGGTGTGGTATTTGATCAGCAGGGGCAATCGCAAGCGGCGATCGCATGTTATTCCAAGGCCATCGCCCTGCAGACTGACTATTATGAAGCTTGGGTGCGACGGGGATTAGCGCTGATGCTGCTGGAAGACTTTCAAAGCGCGATCGCAAACTTTAACCAGGCCGTTGCCCTCAACCTGGAGCTCGATTTGGCCTGGTATCTCAAGGCGTACTGCCATGCCCAAACCCAGACCGATGAGTTTGCTCTGCTGGCCTTGCAAAAAGCCTTTGCCTTAAATCCCGAACAGTGGATTGAGATGGCCACTCAGGAACCTGCCTTTAAAGAGCTTAGACAAGATCCCCGCTTTCAAGCACTGACCGGTTAGGGCATAAATTCTGATATGCAGGCGACAACTTCGATTCACACAGACGTATTTTTTGTCGGTGGCGGACACACCCATGCCATTGTGCTTCGAAAAATTGGCATGACAGGGCTGCCAGCTGGAGTTCGTCTAACGCTAATTACAAACCTGGTAGATACGCCCTATTCGGGAATGTTGCCCTGTCATATTTCAGGGGTGTACGACTTTGACCAGTCCCATATTGACTTGCGTCCCCTCACTCGGTTTGCCAACTGCCGATTGATTATGGATGAGGTGGTGCAGATCGATGCTGATCAAAATGTGATCTACTGCCGCCACCATCCGCCGATGGCCTATAACGTACTGTCCATTGACATTGGCAGTACACCCGAGGCGGTATCTGTGCCTGGGGCAAAAGACTATACGATTCCGGCCAAGCCGGTGCCCACGTTGCTCAGGGCCTGGCATCGTTATTTGCAGGAGCTCAAGGAGCGGCAGCAGCCTCCAGAAACAGTTTCAGAGGCAGCTCCAGCCCCAAAGGAAGAAGAACTAGAGGCCACCATCGGCATCGTGGGTGGTGGTGTGGGTGGTGTGGAGCTGGCTTTAAATATGCAGGTGCGTCTGCAGCAACTGGTGGGCCAGCGAGCTCAGGTGAATGTGTTTCATCGGGGTGCGCGTTTGGCCACGGGGCGTAGCCGAGCCACTCAGCGTCAGCTAGCTAAGATTTTTCGCGATCGCAAGATCCACACTCACCTATGTGAGTCGGTCTGTAAGGTGGAGCCGATTGCCGGTAACCAGGTACAGGTGCACTGTGAATCAGGATTAAAGGTGGCCTGCGATCGCGTCTTTTGGGTTACTAATGCCAGTGCTGCGCCTTGGTTAGCCCACACGGGTCTGTCTGTGGACAAAACCGGGTTTGTGCTTGTAGGCGATACCCTGCAAACCTTATCCCACCCCAATGTGTTTGCGGTGGGAGACGTGGCCACCATGGTGAACCATCCTCGCCCCAAGGCTGGTGTCTTTGCCGTGCGTCAAGGACCGCCTCTTTATAAGAATCTGCAGCGTTATCTAGCAGGGCAATCCCTCAAGCCTTTTAAGCCCCAGCGGCAGTTTCTCAACATTATTGATTTGGGGATCGGCGGTGCGATCGCGTCTCGCGGCCGATGGTCAGCTAAGTCAGGGTGGTTTCGACGCTGGAAACATTGGATCGACGGCAACTTTATGGCGCTGTTTGATCAGTTTCCAACTATGGATGAGACAGCTCAACCGCCATCAGATCAAAAAAAAATCTACCGTACATCCCATCACTGCGCTGGCTGTGGTTCTAAGGTCAGTAGCCCAGTGCTAAGTCAAGCCTTGACTCGCGCCAGGGCAGATTTTCCAGAAATGAACCACTGGCCCAACCCGGTACATGTAGGTCTAGAGTCCCCGGATGATGCAGCCATCGTAGCCATCCCCACTGGCAAACTGGCCGTCCAAACCGTGGATCAGTTTCGCGCCCTGGTGGATGATCCCTATATCTTTGCCCAGATTTGTGTAAACCACTGTCTAAGCGATCTGTACGCCATGGGGGCCACCCCCCAGACAGTGCTGGCTTTGGTCACGCTGCCCTATGGGACCAATGCAACTCAAACAGAAACCCTTTACCAGCTGATGGCCGGCACGTATCAAGCCTTAGCCCCCTCCCAAACCTGGCTAGTGGGGGGGCATACCACCGAGGGACCAGAATTAGCTTTGGGGTTTGCCTGTAACGGTTGGATATCCGCTAAGGAAATGCTCACCAAGCAAAATCTGCAGCCGGGTTTAAGTTTAATTTTGACCAAGCCCCTCGGCACGGGGGTGCTGTTTGCTACAGACATGCAGCGAGCCGCCAAAGGTCGCTGGATCGAGGCGGCCATCACCAGCATGGTGCAGTCGAATCACAGAGCAGCCCAGTGCTTGCGAGACCATGGGATGGTGGCCTGCACCGATGTGACCGGCTTTGGGCTACTGGGTCACCTAAATGAAATGCTGGGGTCGGGGCTAGCTGTAGATCTAAATCTAGAAGCCTTGCCAGTGCTGCCAGGAGTCCATGCCTGTTTTAAGGCTGGCTACCTCAGTTCCCTCCATGGGCGTAACCAAGAAATTGAACAGCAGATTGAGCAACAGATTAAACGCCAAGGACAAAATTCCCAGCCCCATCGCAATTACCCGCTATTGTTTGACCCTCAAACCTCTGGAGGACTCCTAGCGGCAGTGCCCCACGAGCAGGTGGCTCGGTGTCTGGCAGCATTGCAGCACCAGGGATATATCCACAGTCGTCATATTGGTGATATTGTCCCGGCTGGATCAGGGCAAGCACCTTTTACAATCAGAGGGTGAAATTCCCAAACTCCATTGGATTTCATCTGTCCTTTCGATAACAATGTGGTGCCTCAGCTTCTTCCCATCACTGATTTTTGGCAGGCCCCCGGTCCCATTTTGGATGTGCGAAGCCCTGGGGAATATGCCCAAGGTCATCTTCCCCATGCCGTCAGTTTGCCATTGTTTTCAGACACGGAACGGGCCCAAGTGGGTACCTGTTATAAACAACAGGGCAAAGAGACGGCAATTGAATTGGGGCTAGAGCTAGTCGGCCCCAAAATGGCTGACTTAGTCAAACAGGCCAAGGCTTTAGCCCCGGAGCGTCAGGTGCGGGTGCACTGCTGGCGAGGAGGAATGCGCAGCAGCTCCGTGGGCTGGCTCCTGACCACTGGTGGCCTGGATGTAAGCCTGCTGACAGGCGGGTATAAAGCCTTTCGGCAATGGGTTCGGACCACATTGGCCACACCACGTCCCGTGATTGTGGTGGGTGGCATGACCGGCACAGGCAAAACCGATATGCTCCATGCCCTGCGAGAGTTAGGAGAACAGGTGCTGGATTTGGAAGGATTGGCTAACCATCGCGGCAGCAGCTACGGCTCTCTGATGCTGCCACCCCAACCCAGTACTGAGCAGTTTGAGAACCTAATTGCCCAGCAATGGGCCGGGTTTTCTCCGCAGCGACCTGTGTGGATTGAGGCGGAAAGCCGACGGGTGGGTAGATGCCGTATCCCTGATGAAACCATGGCCCAGATGGAAGCAGCCAAGACCCTAGAAGTGATTCGCTCTGAGGCCGAACGCTTGACCCTACTGGTGGATGTCTATGGTCAAGCCGATCCAGACGAGCTAGTAGCAGCGACTGAACGTCTACAGAAGCGTTTGGGAGGACTGCGGACCCAGACAGCCGTTCAACATATTAAGAGCGGTGAATTAGTAGCAGCAGCTACCATTATCTTGACGTATTATGATCGTGCTTATCGTCATGATCTGGTGCGCCGGGGAAAGCAAATTCCCACCCTTGATGTATCGGAAATGTCAGTATTACAGGCGGCCAAGTATTTACAAGACCAAGTAAATATCTGGGGCTGGTGTAGCCGTTAAGCGTTTGTAAGTCTGTGTTCAAGACGAGGAACTGGCCGCTAAAAGTGTGCCCTGTTAGTTCTAGGTTTTGAACATATTGACATTAAGTCTATAACTTGAGGTGTTTGATTGATTATGAGCTACTTACAGTACGTAGCGCCTGCCACAATTACCTTTTTGATAGCCCTATACGCCTTTTTTAAGGATGCTAAAGCATCAAAGGCGAATGTTCTAAATTGGACATTTGTCATTGCCGTGGGTCTACTTTGGCCGATTACACTCCCATTCATTGTTTGGAAAAGGCTACTGTTGCTTTTTAGTCAAGATGACATTGAGGTTATGTTGAGGGGTAGCCATTTAGTCTAGGAATGAGAATTTAACTAGATCCTACTCATTGCCGTACAAGCGTTCCATGGAAGGCCTCTGCAGAAAAAGCTTGGATCTTATAAAATCATTCTCCCCTAGTTGAGAATGACCCTAGGCGCTCTGTGCTTAAGCCACAAAGCTTCTGAGCGTGGGCTGATCCATATGGGTTTCGGCGGTTTGCAAATGTTTGACCAGGGTGGCTTTTGGGAGGGGGCCTTCCAGATGCTCCCAGGGTAGCGTTTGTTCAAGGGGCCAGTCGGCATGTACATAAAAGTCTAGAGGCGGTAGCTGCCCTTTTAGTTCCTTAAAAGCACGACGATAGCTGCCGAGGGAGTCACCGTAGTTGCGGGTAAGTTCCAAGAGTTTACCAATGCGTCGATCACCTCGGGATATGAGGGTTTGAATTACTGACCAGTTATAGCTTTCGGGTCTAAAATCGATGCCGTGCGATCGCAACTGCTTTTGTAAAAACTTTAGGCGTTTTTCGGCCTTAGAATTCACACCGTACCACTGAAACGGGGTGTGAGCTTTAGGCACAAAGGTGCTGCAGCCCAAAGTAAGGCGCAACCCCTTAGCCGCCTTTTTAAGCTGCAGCATCATGGTGGCCGTAGCCTCAAGATCGGTCTCTGTTTCACCAGGGATACCCGCCATACCGTAAAGTTTGACGCTGCTTAGCCCCCCCGCTTTAGCATTGACAATGGCCTTTTCAATATCTGCGGTTTCCAGCTTTTTATTAATAGTTTCACGGATACGTTCCGAGCCGCTTTCCACGGCGATGGTAATGGACTTAGTGCCGTGATTTACCAAGGTTTTAGCCAGCTTTTCATTAACGGTGTTGGTACGCACAGAGGCGATGCTCAAGCGCACATCATCGTAAGCGGGCTGGTTAATATGGTCCAATAGGTCCTCAAACCCTGGGTGCTGAGTTACGGATGCCCCCAATAGCCCCAAACGTTTGGTCACCGTCAGCCCCCGTTCAATAGCTGGAACCAGCGACTCATCAAGGCTAGCGGTCCGAAAAGGCAGGGTAAGATAGCTGGCCAGACAAAAGCGACACATTTCTGGGCAGCTCCGCACCACTTCCACCATAAAAATATTTTCCCAGGCAGCTTTCTCGGTGACCACCGTTGAAGCCAGAAGGACATTGCCTCGGTAGGTTTGCTTTTTGACGATAGCCGGCACACCGCTGGCGGGTTCGATATTTTGGATCGGTCCCGTGGGATGCTCGTAATGGGGCTGGTAAAAGCTGGGAATATAGATGCCCGGTACCTGGGCCAATGCCTTAAGCTGCTCTAGCCGATCGGCTCCTCGGACTGAGGCATAGGTATCGATAAAGGTAGGAATCAGATCTTCCCCATCCCCTAAAAGAATGATGTCAAAAAAGTCTGCAAAGGGTTCAGGGTTGGCAGTGAGGACGGGGCCACCGCCAAAAATCAGGGGATGATGGTGGGTGCGATCGCAGCTGCGTATAGGAATATGCTGCTGCTCGAGCAAATTCAGGATATTGATGTAATCCAGTTCCCAAGAGACGGAAAACCCCATTAGCTCCGGATTGCTGGGCAGGTTGTCAGTCACATCGGTAAACAGCCGTCCCACAGCTAGATCTTGACGCTGCGCCAGCATTGCCCAAATCACCTGATACCCCAAGCTGGTAATCCCAACGGTATATTCGTTAGGAAACGCAAATACAACGGGAATCGCATCGCTATTAGGAATAGCAGGACTAAATAGCAGATGTTCAGCTGAAAATACAGACGCAGTCAAAATAGGTGCCTACAGGAGGGACTCTGTGCTCGATGAATAATTAAACATACATTGCCCCTAGAGCTAACGACTCCAGGGGCAATGTGTTTTTTTATTTTATCGCTCTGTCAGCATGGGTGGCATTTTGACAGGTCTAAGCAGGCCATTTAGCAGCCACTAGCTCAGCTAGGTCAACAACGCGCTGGCTATAGCCCCACTCATTGTCATACCAGGCGACAACTTTCACCATATCGCCATCCATCACCAACGTCAGGCTGGAATCAACGATGGAAGAATCATCGGTTTTACGGTAGTCAATGGAAACCAGAGGCTCTTCGGTGTACCCTAAAACGCCCTTCATGTGGCCATTTGCAGCCGCTTTCATAGCTTCGTTGACTTCTTCTTTAATGGTCTTCTTCTCAACTTGTACCACCAAGTCAACAACAGATACGTTAGGTGTGGGTACGCGCATGGCAATACCGTTCAACTTACCCTTCATATCGGGAATAACCAAGGCCACGGCCTTAGCTGCACCGGTAGAGGTAGGAACAATGTTGATAGCAGCAGCACGAGCACGACGCAGGTCGCGATGGCTAGCGTCCAAAATACGCTGGTCGCCTGTATAGCTGTGGGTGGTGGTCATTGTGCCCTTGATGATGCCAAAGGAATCGTTGACTACCTTAACCACAGGCGCTAGACAGTTGGTGGTGCAGCTAGCGTTGCTGATAATGGGATTCTTGCCGTGAACATACTCAGAATCATTAACACCAATTACATAGGTGTCAACGTTGCCGCCCTTACCTGGTGCTGTAATTAGCACTTGCTTAGCACCGGCCTCAATGTGACGGCGTGCTCCTTCTTCGCTGACGAAAACACCTGTGGATTCGATCACAAGATCGATGTCCCAAGCGCCCCAAGGCAAGTTGTTGGGGTTGCGATCGGAACAGCATTTGATGGTTTTGTCACCGACGGTAATCGTATCGTCGGTAAAGCTAACATCTGCATCTAGACGTCCCAAAAGGGAGTCATATTTAAGCAGATGACAAGCTGTCTTAGGGTCAGATGTGTTGTTAATAGCAACAATATCTATACCGGTGTTTTCTCTGGTCAACCAACAGCGTAAGAAATTGCGTCCAATGCGCCCAAAACCGTTGATAGCTACTCTAATCACTGCGCTTACCCTCTGTCGTACTAACTGAGTCAAATTAGCGTTTGCATTCGCAAAACTAATAATATCCCATTGTCTGAACGCCCTGGGAGCACGTATATCGCAGTCAAATGAACAGGATAATCGGCTCGCAGGAGGACCACCAATGGATGATGATTCATGGCTCTTATCCGTGTCCAGCATGAAACTTGGAACGTCCTCTACGAAAAAACGCCAGCTATTGGACTTGGATAAGATTTGTTTTGAAATTAAGTATAATTGCTCACGGCATTGACTTACAAGTTAGTCTCTGCAATTCCCGTGAAGTTATGACAAAGTCAAAATGCAGTCTAATCACCCCAGGGTCACCATTGGACTACCTTGCAAACCTAGGGAAAATTAGTGCTAATAAACTACGCAAAAAAGCTGAGGCTGCAGCGGGTATGTATGGCCAGCCTATAGATTCCTGGTATCATACGCCTGAAATATCTGTGCGTGGTGTGTGAGGTGAGTTTTATGCCAATGGCAGTTGATTTTAGTGGCAGGCCATTTCACTTTATTGGTGTGGGCGGCATCGGGATGTCAGCTCTGGCATACGTTTTGGCAAAGCGGCAGTTACCAGTATCGGGGTCTGATCGACACCTAACGCATATCACTCGCCGTCTGCAGGACAATGGTGTCCATATTTTTTGGAGCCAGGAAGCTGAAAATATTACCCAGGTTTCCCAACCCTCTGCCACGGATGGAGAAATGCTCTTGCCTCAGGTTGTCTGCTCTACGGCGATCGGGGCTAGCAATCCTGAATACAAAGCAGCTGTCGATGCGGGCTGCGCTATGTTCCATCGCTCAGATATTTTAGCGGCGTTGATGAATGAGTCCCAGGGGATTGCGGTGGCTGGCACCCATGGCAAAACCACAACCAGCAGCATGGTGGGGTATCTACTGCTAAAAGCGGGGATTGACCCTTCCATTGTGATCGGTGGTGAAGTGACGGCATGGCAGGGGAATGCCCATGTCGGCACCAGTGACTACATGGTGGCCGAGGCCGATGAGTCGGATGGATCTCTAGTAAAGCTATCCGCTGCCATTGGCATTATTACCAACATTGAGCTGGACCATCCAGACCACTACAGCACTTTAGATGAAGTAGTGGGGATTTTTAATCATTTTGCCCAGCAGTGTGAGGTGGTCATTGGCAGTGCTGATTGCAGCACGGTCCTTAACCAGATTCAGCCTGGCATTACCTACAGTTTGCGGCAGGAGTCAGGGGCAGACTACATCGCCACTGAGATTTGTGAAACGGCCCAGGGAACCACAGCCGAAATTTGGGAGCGGGGGCAGCGATTAGGGGAATTGCATTTGTCGATCTTGGGCCGTCACAACCTGAGTAATGCTCTGGCCGCAATCGCAGTGGCGCGCCGTCTGGGAGTGGAGTTTGATGCGATCTCAACCATTATGACCACCTTTGAAGGTGCCAAACGACGGTTTGACCCCCGTGGCTTTCATAACAACATCCTGTTTATTGATGACTATGCCCACCACCCCAGCGAAATCAAAGTCACCTTGGCCGCCGCTAAAGTAAAAAGCACAGAAGTTTTACCCGAAGTCAGCCGACGGCGTGTTGTCGCCGTCTTTCAGCCCCATCGCTACAGTCGCATCACCACACTGCTACAAGAGTTTGCCATGGCATTTGCCGACGCCGACCAGGTAGTTGTAACTGACATCTACAGTGCTGGTGAGGCCAACGCCTCCGGCATTACGGGCGAAGACGTCACCAGCGCCATTGGGGAACATCACACTAGTGTGGCCTATGCCGCCACCCTAGACGACGTAAAATCAAAACTATCACGGCTATTGCAGCCCGGCGATCTGGTCATTTTTCTAACGGCGGGCAATCTGAATCAGGCCATTCCAGACGTTATGGAATATCAGGCCAAGCAAGCTGAGCAAGCGGCTTTGACAAGTGTTTAGGTATTACTCACCCAGTTATTTCCATGGTCCTCGAAAAGCAATTAACGGCCACAGGCTGTGTTGTTAAAGCTCAGTTTTCCTTAGCTAACCTAACAACATTTAAGGTGGGGGGACCCGCTGAATGGTTTGCTGCCCCCCGCAGCGTTGACGAATTGCAAGCCTGTGTACAGTGGGCTAATGCAGAAGGTTTACCCATAACCCGTTTGGGAGCGGGGTCAAATTTATTGATCAGCGATCGGGGACTGCCAGGATTAGTGCTCTGCACCCGCTATTTGCGACAGGTGGAGTTTGAACCTACGGGTAAGGTCACCGCTGCAGCCGGTATATCCATGGCCACACTAGCCTGGAAAGTGGCTAAGCAAGGCTGGCGAGGCCTAGTTTGGACTGTTGGAATTCCAGGTACAGTGGGTGGCGCTGTAGTCATGAATGCAGGGGCCCACGGTAGCGATACCCAAACAATTTTAGTCAACACAGAAGTGCTCAACCCCGATGGCTCCCTGGCTATCCTCACCCCTGACCAGCTTCAGTTTAAGTACCGGACATCGATACTACAGGCTGATTCACGCATTGTCACTCGGGCCACATTTCAGCTGCAGCCAGGCTACGATCCGCAGACCGTTCGGGCAGAAACCTCCGCTGACCTAGAACAACGCCGTTCCACCCAGCCCTATCATTTACCCAGCTGTGGCAGCGTCTTTCGTAATCCTCTACCCAAAAGTGCTGGCTGGCTGATTGAACAATCTGGTCTGAAAGGATTTAAGGTGGGCCAGGCCCAAGTTGCTGAACGGCATGCAAACTTTATTCTCAATTGTGGTGGCGCTACTGCCACTGATATTTTTACGCTGATTCGCCACATCCAAGGCATCGTGGACGCCAAGTGGTCCCTACAGCTAAGACCCGAAGTGCAAATTCTAGGGGACTTTCAATCTGCTTAGGGTAGTCTAAACTGGAAGCAGAAAGGGCAATTCCGTAAGGGATAAGGCGTGGTTAGGACAGGGCAATGATTGCAATTCCGGTCAGGGCGACGTATAGTTTGACAGTTAATTTAGTAAAATCAGGCCGCCAGTTATGAACAAAGGGCAAGGTTTTGGCTTCGGTCTTGGAAAAATGAAAGAGCTGAGCGAAGCCTTTAAGAAAGCTCAGCAGGTTCAAGAAGGAGCGAAAAAGCTTCAAGAAGAGCTTGAACAAATGGAGATTGAAGGCGAATCCGGCGGTGGTTTGGTCAAGGTTGTCCTCAGCGGCAATCAAGAGCCTAAGCGGGTTTCCATCTCCCCGGAGGCCATGAATGAAGGGGCCGAAGTGCTCTCTGACTTGGTATCAGCGGCGATGCGCGATGCCTACCTCAAGTCGACGGAGACCATGCGTGAGCGGATGGAAGAGTTAACCGGTGGTCTACAGCTACCAGGTTTGTAAAGCCACAGTAGCGTATAGGATTCCTAAGAATATCTGCAGAAGCGTTCCATGGAACGCCTGCACATGTCAAAAATAGGGCTTAATTGCGTCTTTATTTCTAAAAGTTCTAGCCAAAAGCGATTAGCAACCAGTTCGCTAATCGCTTTTGGTATGTTTGTTGCACATGATCTTTATACCAGTATTCAGCCAGCCAGTGTTCAGCGAGTTTATGCTATGACGACCCGACTGTTGTTTGTATGCCTAGGAAATATTTGCCGTTCTCCATCAGCCGAGAACATCATGAACTATTTGTTAGAGCAACAGGGACTGCAACAGCAGATCAGCTGTGATTCGGCCGGCACATCGAGCTATCACATCGGTAGCTCTCCCGATAGTCGCATGGCTGCCGCTGCTAAAAAGCGTGGCATTAAACTAGTCGGACATGCTCGACAGTTTGTTGAAGCAGACTTTGATCAGTTTGATCTGATTTTGGCCATGGATGACAGTAACTATCGCAACATTCTGGCGCTTGATCCATCTGGGCAATACGGGCACAAGGTGAAGCGTATGTGCGATTTTTGTCAGGAGTATCCCGACCGCGAAGTCCCCGATCCTTACTATGATGGCGCGGATGGGTTTGACTATGTAATTAGTCTACTGATGGATGCTTGCAATGGGTTATTGCAAGATCTAGAGGTGTGATGGGTCACTCGGGAGTACTGAGTAACTGACCTGGCTAGTGTTGAAAGACAAAGTCATAGCCTGTGTAGGACCCCTGCTCATAATTCACCACAAACCAGGTTTTCGGATCAAAAGCGAGGGGGTAGACTTCACGCCGTTTGGCCTGATGGGGTTTGGACAATAGGCAATGGGGCGGGGCGATGGTCTCGTGAACGGTCGCTGGAGATGCAGACTGGGGAAGAGATAGAAATTGCGTAAGCTGATCACGGGAAAGACGTTGATCGGCGTTAAGTACAGCCTGACAGACTGGGGATGTGTCCTGATTTATTGCCCATGATTGTAGAGATTGCGGCTGACCCACTAGCCCCCCTGAGAAACGAGTGAGTTGTTCTTGAGGGACTAGCGCTAATGCTGCCAGAGCAAGACCACACAACCAAGCCAGAGGCTGTAATGATTGAGATCGCACATTAGTTGGCTGCTGTGGCGAAATAGGACCGTTTGGCATAGTGGGACTGTTTGGCACAGTGGGACCGCTTGGCGAAAAATAGGCAGGGGAACGAGTCATGGAACACTTATCCTAGAAGATCTTGATACAATCATAGTACAAATGAACTAAGTATGACACGATCCCAGAAATCGAAGAATCTTTTTATGATGAAAGAGAGTTCTGCGAAGCAGTAGGTTCAGCCATGGATAACCCTAGTCGCTGGGCTAGGCGCTGATAATGAATCGAACATTAGTATGGTTTCGTCGCGATCTGCGGGTATGTGACCATGAACCGCTGTATCGAGCGGCGCGGCGTGGAGCGGTCATACCAGTTTTTGTGTTTGACCAAGCGCTGTTGCAGCATCCAGAAACGGGAGCTGCCCGCGTGGGTTTTATGGTGGACTGTCTGCGGCACCTAGACCAAGATTTACGCCGTTTGGGGGGGCGCTTAATCTTGCGCAGCGGTGACCCGGTCGAAGTATTTCCTCGCCTGATCGAGGAAACGGACGCCGAAGGCATTTACAGCTACATCGACTGTGAGCGCATCTATGGTCGAGCACGGGATAGCCGATTAAATCAGACGTTGGCGGACCGTCAGATGAAAATTCGCTGGTTTGAGCCAGTGGCTAGCTGTTCTGAGCTGATGGCCTATCCCCAGTATCGCCAGTGGTGGCATCAAGAGACAACAGCCCCTGTTGTACCCGAGCCGCCCCAGGTGGAGGTACCCACTGATGTGGTCAGCGAAGAGCTGCCTGGGGTGAAGCAGCTGGGGCATCCAGAAGACGGTAAACCGCTGCCAAAAGGAGGGACTCAGGCGGCCCGGCAATTACTCCGACGTTTTTTTGTAGAAAAGGCCGATCGTTACTATTGGCAGCTGTCTTACCCTAGCGCTGAAATCACAACGGGGTTGAGTCCCCATATTAAATTTGGCGTTATTTCTGTCCGTGAATGTGTACAAGCCATCCAGCAAGCAGACGATCGCGGCGATCGTCGCATCCAGCGCAGCTATTTTCAGCTGGTGTCCCGGCTGCGCTGGGGCAATGGGTTTACCCAGCGGTTTCGGTATTTACCGCAGTTAGAGTTGCGATCGCTCTACAGTATTTTTGACAAAGAGGGCTGGGAATTTGACGAAGACCTCTACCAGGCGTGGCAGCATGGGCAGACAGGATTTCCCATTGTTGATGCAGCAGCGCGATGTTTGCAGGCAACCGGTGGCTATTTGGCTCTAAATTTTCGCACCCGAGCTATCTACTCCAGCTTTCTGAGTAACCTGCTAGGCATGGACTGGCGCTATGGAGCATTGCACTTTATGCGCCATCTGCTCGACGGAGATTGCCCCATCGACCATTACCAGTGGGCAATGCAGTCCGGGGTAACCCACTGTATCGACAAAAGCTGGACGCGTATTTATAACCCTCAGCAGGTGGC
This sequence comes from Cyanobacteria bacterium P01_B01_bin.77, assembly GCA_039028535.1. GTDB lineage: Bacteria > Cyanobacteriota > Cyanobacteriia > Phormidesmidales > Phormidesmidaceae > Leptothoe. The sequence goes on along the minus strand of JBCCHX010000014.1, from coordinate 31,575 downwards.
CGTAGACCGCTGCGACCCAGAGGGGCTGTTTATCAAACGCTGGGTCCCGGAGCTAGCCCATGTGCCCATAGACCGGCTAGGGACACCGCCGCCGACCCAAGGATATCCTGAGCCAATGTTGGACTATCGGCAGATGAGATCGCGCCGCGTACGGCAGCTAGAACAGCAGCGGCATACATTTTTGAACAGTGACGACGTTGTTCCCTATTTAGGTCGGATGCCCAAGGATATTACCCCCTTTGGAGCCGATCGCTACCCCAGCAAGACAGATTGGGCTACTGCACAATCGCCCACCCTATTTCCAGCAGCTCTCGATTTGGATAGCCTAGATACTCAACAACGGCATGACTTGCGCACCTGGTTTGTTGCCCACGTCAATATTACTCCTCCCAAAATCCGACGACGATCAAAACCTAACTCTGATATGGAGCAGTTAAGCCTGCTGTAAGTCCGGTCAGCGAATCCAGCTGCATAGGTTAGGAAAGTAGCGTATGCTTAATAACTTAGCTGTTTTACGATTGCAAAATATTTGCACGCCTAAGTCGTGGTTAGCTCCCGTTCCATAGCAGCAGTCAAAAAGCGGTTACAGATCTGTTTTATTGTCTGTCTGTTGATAGGCGTTATTCTCCGCTGCACGAATGCTGCCCACAAAGTATATTGGCACGATGAGGTCTTTACTACCGTACGGGTGTTAGGCCATCAGGGCCAGGTCATTCAAGAACAAGTACTTAAGAAAACTGTGGTAACTGCCTCAGAGCTACAGGCATTTCAACAGTTTCCTGAAACTAGACGCTGGAGCGACACCTGGTCTGCCTTAGTAAGTCATCCTGAGCATCCACCGTTGTTCTATTTACTAGAAAGGCTGTGGGTTGGTTTATTTTCCCCTTCAGTAGCAGCGTTTCGGGCCTTGGCCGTAGTATTTGGTCTAGGGCTTTTACCCCTAACCTATTGGCTATGTCAGCAGCTATGGCAAGACCACTGGACGGGGCTAATCGCCACCTGTCTGATGGCACTATCCCCAGTCCAGTTGCTATATGCCCAAGAAGCCCGAGAATATAGTCTCTGGGCCTGTTTAATTTTGTTGACCAGTGGTTATTTATTGCGGGTGATGCGTTCCCCTAGACGATACTCCAGTGAGGCCGTTGTTGTGCGCTCTCCCAAGATGACTGTAGTACGTCAGTGGGGGCTATATAGCTTAAGCGTAGCACTGATGCTCTACACAACGTTGCTAAGTGTTTTGGTGGTGATAGCCCATGGTTTATATGTATTGATCAGTGGGTCAAGGCATCAGTGGCAGCGTTGGGCTGTGTCCCTATTCGCCGCATTTCTGCTCTTTTCTCCTTGGATGGTGATCATGGTCAGCAAAAGCGCCAAGTTAGAGTCAGTCACCGAATGGACCTCCTTTCGTCAACCCTTGGGGCAGCTGATTAAATTTTGGGGATTGCATCTAAGTTCCACGGTAATTGACTTCGGCCTACCGCTAGAAACTCCCTATACCTACTTAGTGCCCCCTCTAATCTTGGTATTATTGCTGGTAGCTTTGGGCCAGCTGCTGCTGGTGACGCCTCCAACTACCATGGCCTTTTGCCTGATGCTGCTGATGGTACCTGCCTTAGGGGTGATTCTACCCGACTTGATCAATGGTGGGCAGCTGTCAATTAGCACTCGTTACTTTATGCCATCGCTGCTGATTGTCACATTAGTTCTGGCCGGCTGGCTGCGGCAGCTGATGTTGTCCGATCGTCGTGTTTATCGAGTTTGGGGCCAGGGTATGTTTGCCCTTTTGCTAGCCGTTGGGCTGGTGTCTGCCACCCTGAGTGCCGCCTCCTTTACCTGGTGGAATAAAAATATCAGCTACCATGTCCACAAGATAGGAAATGTGATTCGTCAATCAGAAAAGCCGTTAGTACTGAGCGAACTAACATCTACGGGGCTAGGCAATGCCATTTCCCTAAGCTATGCGGTGCCACCTGAAACGGAATTTGTCTTGTTTCCATTTGGCCAACTACCCGAGATCCCAACAGGATATAGTGATTACTTTGTTACCCATGCCAGAGTGGAACTGATTGATGCGATCTCATCCCAAACCGGAAAATCGGTCGTCCCGGCCCAGGGTAGTTACGAACTCTGGCGATTGGAGTAGATGAGTCTCGCGACTGACACCTGACTCATTGAGAGCGCTCGTCAAGGTGACATACTACATTGGGTGTACGTTGAATAGACACTCAACGTGGAGAAACCATGCAAGCTTTTTACTCGGGTATGTCTGAGTATAAAAAAAACTCATTAAAATAGAAGAAACTCAGACGCATAATTCCTTAGAGATTCGTATGATTAGCATAGAGAACAATTTTTTTTGAATTGTTTAACGTGGAATTTTATTTCATGCACTGTAAGTAAAACTACGGAGCACTTTTCACGGCTGATTTAAGGAATAAACCGATTCGTGAAATCATCTACTAGCCAATATTTGGTCTTTGGTAGATGACATCATAGCGGGGAACGGCAACACTAAATTTTTCACGATAACAAGGGTCATCTACCTCTATCCGCACTCAGAAACTGAGGGCTGATTTAATTTTAAGACGTTGAAATTTAATCTAATAAATCAGGTGACACTTGATGGTTACTGTATCTCAATATGCTCGCCATTCTAGGCTATCAGGCTCTACAGAGTTAACTGATATTTGGGCAGCGCGCTATTTTACTAAAAACTCAAGGCTATCAACAGATGAGGTGGCCTTCAGCACCTGTCCCTTAGACTATGCAACATCACCTACCGGTCGTAGAAAAACAGTTGAACAGCTCAATAGACATATTCAACACATATGCATCCTGGCGGCCATCAGAACCAAGGAACTCTATACAGGCTATGAGATTTTAGAACTCAAAGAAACAGCTAAACTTAGTCGATTTGCGGCTCAAATCTATCCCGTATTGCTGAAGTTTTATCAAACGACTACACCCATAACAATTACGGTTTGTCAGCCAAAACAGCCAAACGTCAGAAATAAAGCATTGGATATTTTTGGAATTCCTGAGATGGATACCTTAATTAATATCCTAGATCCATATCTGGAGGTCTTTAAAGCTCCACAAGATAGTCCAACAGACTGGCAAAAGCGTAGCTTTCTCACCACTCAGATTAGTATTAGTAATGAGCTGTTTCTAGATTCTCTCAACTCAGTAGAACAGGTATTATTAAAGCCTTACTTTGATTTTCTAGAAGAATATGTGGGAATTCCCTGGCGACGACTGTGCATTGCAGCAGAGAACCATAGCTGCACATCCTCCACATTCACGCTGGTGGAGAAAATGTTACTCAAGATCCCCGAAATTTCCATAGCTGTTTACCGAAAATGGTGCCAACAATTTAGCCATTATTATGGCCGTAGAGGTCGATTAGATCATCCAAGTGTTGTCAATTCTGCCCTACGAGACTTTGATATGTTTCAAGTGTACCTATGGATCTGTATGTTGGAGGGAAATCTGGATGCCATTGAGCAGGAGCTATTATTACTGTGCACCTTGGTTTATCAGGGTATAGGCATCCCCTGGGAGATGACAATTCAAGGTGTAGAGCTATTGGTTGTCGAGATCTCAAAACATTTAGATTCTAATGAGAAGGCACAGGCATTTCCCTATGCTCAGCAGATGTTAATAGCGTTTTCCAAGCCTAACCTTTAGTGACAGCCATTGCCTTGACCCGTATGTCTCCTGTAAGTACCCGTGGCCGAAAGAGAGTTTTAATCAAAATCCATAAGGAATGCAGTTCCCCCGGTGTATTCCACCGTTGCCACTGGCCGGGACGACAGTACAATAGCTCCACTAGTTTTCGAGTTTCCCTCAGAGAACTCTGATGAAATCTCACCGTAACACAGGGAAATTCACCGTCATTACAGGCTTCGGTCAAAACACCCTGGAGATTAATGAGATCTTCGCTAATGGAGAGTTGCACCGGGCGCGTTTCTCCTGGGGCTAGTTGGGGGAGTCCCCGCTGAGTCAGCGTAATGATCGCACCAATTTCGGAAATGGCCGTGGTGGTCCCCCACCAGGTGCGCTCACCAGTGCTGTCGCTCACCTGTAACCGTACGACTCGACGCAGGTCAAACCAGTCATAGGGATTAGGTCGAGGAACATCCAACAACACCAGCAGGGCAGCGCCAATCATCATTAGGTTGTACAGGCTCCAAATCCAACCAATGCCCAGCCCCCGCAGATGAGCAGCGGCATCTGCGGGAACACCTAAAGCCCAGTTGCCACGAGCCAAACATTCGCCTAAATTTAACCAGATGCTGCAGGCAGTCAGCACAAACATCAGCATCAGGGGCCAAGCCAAACTCCAATTAAAGCGAAATCCCTGACTGGCGGTGCCTTTAGGTGTAACTTTAAACCCTTTACTAAAGGGAGATAGCATCGCCTGAACCACAGTCATGGCTAAAGGAAATGCCAGCACAAGTGAATAAACATCCGAGAGAATGGCAGAGCGAGAATGGTGGTTGAGCCAGGAGAAAACCGTAATTTGCACAAAATAGTACGGCAAAAAGAAATAAATAAGTTCTTCTGGGGTGGAGCGAATGGGAATGACACCAAAGGCGTAAAAAAGCGGTGCAATCAAAAATATGATGCGCGATATGCTGGTAAACCAGTGCAAAATCCCCTCTAGATGGCCTAAGCGCTGGATCAGCCTCAGACCTGGAATAGTGAGTGGATTGGTTTCAATAAAAAAGGCTTGCAGGGTACCTCTAGCCCAGCGTAGTCGCTGGATCGCGTGGGCAGTAATATTCTCAGCGGCTAGACCTGCACTAAGTTTTTCATCTAGATAAATAATTTTATACCCCTTGGAGGCGAGGCGAACAGCGGTAAAGTAGTCCTCACTCAGGGAATCAGTGACAAATCCACCGGCAGATTCTAAGGCGCTCCGGCGGGTAACAAAAGAAGTGCCGGAGCAGACAACGCTACCCACACCGTCGCGCATCGGCTGAATTTGCCGATAAAACACCTCTTCTTCGGGGGTGAGGATATCCTCTAATCCCAAGTTTCGGGCAATGGGATCGGGGTTATAAAAGCTTTGCGGTGTCTGCACCAGAGCGACGGTCGGGTCTTGAAAAAAGCCGACGGTACGTAAAAGAAAATTACGGGTGGGGACAAAATCAGCATCAAAAGAGGCAATCAGCTCGCTTTGGGTATGTGCGATCGCATCATTCAGATTCCCCGCCTTGGCATGGTCATTGTTGGGTCGGGTGCGATACTCACAGCCCAGGGTTTCCGCCAGCTGTTTGATCTCAGGACGGCGGGTATCATCCAGCAGATAGATGGTTTTATCAGGGTAGTCCATCGCCTGACAGCCGATGATGGTACGTCGCAGAATAAACTCAGGCTCATCGTAGGTGGGAATAAACACCGCCACTGACGGTAAATATGAACGATCCATCACCGCCAGCTGCATCTGGTCCGCTTGGGCCCGGCGATCTCTGACCCGCAGCAGCAGCACTAACTGAATAATGCTTACCAGCAATCCCAGCATTTCCATGACAAACAGCACTGTGCTAGCCACGCCATTGAGGGGATCGTTAAAATTTAGCGTCGATAGACTACGCCAGATAACATAGCGCCCCACCAGGATGAGTAGCACCGAAACAACCAAAGCCCGCGACCAAGGCTTTGGTTGGGGAGACAGACGGGTAATCGCCACCGCAAAGACAAACAGCGCAATGGTCGGAAAAATCAAATAATGCCCCGCCACCATGGGCACCTCTAGCCACATGGGCGGTGACTGCTGTAACAGATTAAGCTGCGCAAAAATCCGGCTGACTTGCCCCGCACCGGAAAACCAGGCAAAGGCAACGCCAAGGGTGATCGCAACGACGGTCCCCATGATTACCGTCGCGTTTGAAACAGAAAGCGGCCATCGCACGGGTAGTTTGCTAGTCCGAACCATCGATTCATCCATATGACATTCCGCATACTATAGCCAACCTATAAAAAGGTATGGGTATGAGCTGATCTCTTTCTTACAGTTAGAGCAGTTCTCCCACCCCTTGCTAAATAAATTGCACACGGGCCTGAAAATTGGCTGAGATATCCGTAAATTATCACCACTAAACTTTTTAGCCAGTCATCAGCTTTTTTTTTGATTTTCATCATGCAGCGGATTTCTAGTCCGTTTAAAGTAGGGCTGACTAACAGAGAGAGAAAAACAATGGGCATCAACGACTGGCTTAGACTCATACACCCAGCCTTGGCGGTAATTGTGGTATTCCCACTGATTGGGATAGTAACGAATTTTGCCTGGCAAACGCGTCAGCGGCGTTTAGCTGTACAGGCCAAAGAAAAATCTAAAATCCCCCCGGTGGTAGGCAAGGAACATGTCAATCTAGGTAAATGGTTAACAGGCTCCGTTGTCGGTCTAGCATTGCTAGGGCTGGCTCATCCCATCATCAAAACCATCATCAAAAACAATGTACTGGCAGAGAAACCGGGCACAGCAACGTTTATCGCTGTAATGTTTGTGTTTACCGTGGGTTCGCTGGTATGTCTATATCGCGCCACAGCCCCTCAGAAACTTTGGCGTGGCCTCTTCGCAGCTCTTTCAACGGCCGGTTTGTGGATTTTAGGGGGGCAAGACGGTGTCTTTCGACGAGGTTACGAATGGCATGTGTCCCACTATTACTATGGGATGGTCGCCGCAACCTTGATGATCATCTCACTGGCCATCTTGCCGGAGATCTATAGATCAAAGACCTGGCGCAATGTGCACATTGCGCTAAACTGCATTGCTCTATTGTTATTCATTGGTCAGGGGATTACAGGCACAAGAGACTTATTGGAAATCCCTCTAAGTTGGCAAGAACCGTTTATTTTTGGCTGTGATTTTACAAATAAGACCTGCGGCGGATAGAAAATTGTGCAGACACCATTTCACGGCTAGAGTACTGCTTATATGAAGACAGGATCTGCTCTGTTTAAAGTTACAGTTCAATTTGCCCCACATTTTTGGGAATGCCTTTAACTGGAGCTGTTAAAAACCGTGTGCGCTCAAGACCAAGGTAGGGAGCTGGAGCACAATATCCCCATATGTTTGCCCCAGCTCTCTCACCCATCCAAGGTCGTTTACACAGCTCAAAGCAAACAGAACTTGTCAAGCCACTTGGCTATTCTGACCATAGCCAAGTGACTGATGCCACAAATGCGGTGGTATGAATGTCAGGAAAGATATACTAATGCAGGTCGAGATACATCTGATGTGAAGAAAATTTCAAAACAATCTGCTGAAGATCTAGTAAAGCAAATCGAGACTCAACCAGCTTTAAGGGATTTAGCAAAAAATCCCTTGTTTCTAAACATGATTGCAACTTTTCATAGTCGATTTCCGGGGGCTGAGTCACCTAAAAGGCGTGTTGAGTTATATAGAGAAATTTGCTTGTTGCAGCTTCGAGGCAGACCTAAAGCTCGTAGCTTAGATACGTTACTTACAAATTGTAATGCACAAGAAATTCTTCAGCGAGTTGCTTATGCAATGATGAACCGCAGTTTGGAACGATTTTCTCGCTCTACTCTTTTGAAGGGCTTGACTCAAATTATTCAATCATATGAAGAGACTTTCACAGCTCATGACTTTTTGGAGCAAATTGTTCAAGTTAGTGAACTAATGATTCGACAAGAAGATGAATATGAGTTTGCTCATCTAAGCTTCCAAGAAATCGCCTCATACCAGAAATGCCACTGAGTGAAAATCTGGTTAGCGTTGTTTTGGAGCTTGGATTTCTCTCTGGGACTGTATTTTAGACCTGCCACCCTATAGCAAACGAGTGGCTATATGAAACTGCTCCTGCCAGCTGAAGTGTTGAGCCTCTTGTATCAATTCTTGTAGTGTCATTTATAGAGATTCCTCTAGCGACCTATTCATAGGTACCTAAGCCGGTTTTATACTTCTCCTCTTCCCTGCCAGCTCATCTCCAATACCGCTTGACGAAACGCTAAAACCCAGTCTAAAGTAACCCAATGCTGCTTTGAGTAGCATTTTTACTAGAACCTGATGACTTTGGCACCATCGGCAAGTGCTGGGAACACTTTACCGATGGCTACCCGTGGATTTCCAAGCAATCCACGGGCTTGGGTTATTATGACCTACCCCCTGCGATTTGCAATGACTTTTTGTGGGGGGCTAGGGAAGTTAGGTTCTGGCTTTCCTTTCGTTTCATCGGAGAACCAGACCTATGTTTCAAGACCCAACGGGCGCAGCAGCGTCCACACACGATCCTGCAATTTTGCCAGACTACGACTACGAATCCGAACGACACATGCTGTTTGGTAGTTTGAACTTTGTCCAAACCAGCATCCATATTCTGCATAAACTCAACTACGCCGAACCCAATGATTGGAGTCGCCCACTGCCCACCGGCCAGCCCAATGAGATCATGGCCATTCTAATCAAACGGGTGCGCATCGATTAGAGTACTCGTCAGAGTGGCTTAAGATTGTTCAAGCTCCCAAATCTCTGAAATTGAGGCTAGGAGGCTAGCGCTATTCGTCATAAGAACTATGGTTTCAGGTGATTGGCGTTAGTGTGGTGCGATCTCATCCAAAGCCAATTAAACATCCAAATAGCCTCAGCACTCACAACAGACATAATTTACAAAAAGAAAATCCCTAGGGTAGGAGAGAAACCCTAGGGATTTATTAAACAAGTTCGAGAGGAGAGTCGAATTGATTAGGCGAATTGATTAGCTGTTGGCAACGTTACTGGTGTAAGCATCACCACTGAAGGGATAAACACGCTCATTGAAATCAGTCTCGCGACCGGTTACCAACTTGGCGATGTTATCGAATCCTTCAGAGTTCCAGTTGCGCTCGTGGATAGGCTTGGACTGCTCTCCGAAGAAATAGGCCTGAGTACCAAGAATAGCGGCAGCAACCCAACCAACGATAATGACGGCTAATAAAATACCAAACATAGTCTGTGCTCCTTAATGTTCAAATGTTCAACGGAATGTAAAAGAGGACGGAAAAATGCTCTAGCTAACGATCAGGGCTGTCATCATCAGAGTGCTAACTAGCAATGCTGCGAGACCACCCTGGAGCAGATAGCTGCGCTGTTGCTCAGGTGCAGGGTAGGAAGCTAGATACATTTCGGGCTCTGTGGCGTAGTTGTTAAGCTGCCCGGTTTCGTTAACGGTGGTGTACATAATTTGATGTCCTGTTTTGTAATGATTGCGTCTTATGTAAATCAATGTAACGCAAAATATTACGAATTGCAAAAATACTTGACAAAAATAGTTTTATTCGAAATAGATTTATGTCTATACGTGACCGCAAGGCAGTGTGGCCAGGGGGTTGACTGACTAGGGAGGCTGATTCGTTAGTCAATGTTAAATTTGACTCCAGCTATTCCAGCTGAGCCATTCGCTTGCCATTAAGGGAGCTGCGGCTAATATGATGTGCCCGATCAACCCGATTTAGTGTTGCTCAACCGTCTAGCTTCGAGAGTTGAGGCTTCGACGGTGAGCTCAGCCAAACTGCGAAGTCGAAACTCGATCTACGGGTATTTCATTTCCGAGCTAGCTCCCAACTTGGCAAAAATAGATTTCCAGGTAATCAATACCTGTCTACTAAACCTTTACCTCAGTCCGCTTTACGATCGGCTGAGCTGCTTCAAAGCGTGATTTTACGGTGGCTGCACTCGATTTTTGAGGGGCTGCAATCGGGATCATCTGCACCGCGCAGGCTTTCAGCTCCGGTTCCAATGAGATCGGACACACTTCTGGATGGGTGAGGGCATTAACCTCGGTGTTGTCCCCCCACAAAAAGCCCCAGTGCATGGGCATAAAGACGGTGCCACGGGTGATGTTTTGGGTGACTAGGACCTTGAGTTGGGCAAACCCGCGTTGCGATCGCACCTCCACCCAGTCCTCCGACTGTATCTCTAATAGCTGCGCATCCCGAGGATTAATCTCCAGCATTGGCTCCGGATAGCGTTTGGTAATGCGCTTAATACGTCCCGTACGACTTTGGGTATGCCAGTGCCCATAGAGTCGCCCGGTCGTCAGCACAAAGGGATAATCCTCATTGGGCGGCTCCGCTAGTCCTTTAATATGGAACGCACAGAACTTAGCTTTCTTGTTGGGAGTTGCAAAGCGATAGTCCGTGTACAGCCGCTTGTCATGTTTACCATGGGCCACCTCGTCGGATTCTCCCGCTGGACAAGGCCACTGAATTGGCCCCGCCGCCAACCGTTCATGGCTCAGCCCAGTAGAATCACATAAACGCCCCGCCGTCAGCGAGACAAACTCATCGTAAACCTCTGCCGATGTGTGCTGGGAAAACTGTTTTTCAAACCCCAGACGGCGACCCACCTCAGCAAAAATCTCCCAGTCAGCCTTAGCCTCGCCTACGGGTTTGCGAAAGGCGGAACAATAGGTTACTACCCGTTCAGAATTGGTCATCACCCCGGGTTTTTCTCCCCACTGGGTAGCGGGCAGCACCACATGGGCAAAGGCTGCCGTTTCTGTTGGATAGTAGGCATCTTGACAAATGGTAAAAGGAGATTTTCTTAGGGCGGCCTGGGTGCGCTTAATATCTGGCATGCTGACGGCTGGGTTGGTGGCTGCCACCCAAAACACATCGATCTCTCCATGCTCTAGGGCCAGCATCATATCCCAAGCCGCTAATCCAGGGGTAGAAGAAATACTGCCCGAGGGCAGCTGCCACACGGCTTCCACTGCCTGACGATGCTCTGGATTTTTGACCAGGCGATAGCCCGGTAGAATGTGAGCCAACCCCCCCGCCTCACGACCACCCATGGCATTGGGCTGCCCTGTGAGGGAAAAAGGTCCGGCTCCTGGTTTGCCGATATTACCGGTCATTAAATGGAGATTAATGATGGTGCGACATTTAGCCGTTCCTTCTGTGGACTGGTTCACTCCCATGGACCACAGCGATAAGACTCGCTCTGACTTCCCCCACCACTCGGCGGCCTTTTTTAGTTCGCTCAGGGTAATGCCACAGATTTCAGTCACCCGTTCTGGGGGATAGCTCTTGATCACCTGGGCATAGTCACTAAAGCCATCGGTACACGATTCAATAAACCCAGGATCGATCCAGCCATTTTTTAATACCAGATACGCGATCCCGTTTAGCAAGGCAATATCTGTCCCCGGTTTAATCGCTAGGTGTAAATCTGCGGCCTTGGCGGTATCCGTGTGGCGCGGATCTACCACAATCATTTTCACCTTCCGATTTTTTTTGTGGTACTTTTTCAATCGGTTAAACACAATGGGATGACAGTCGGCAGTGTTAGTGCCAATCAAAAACGCACAGTCGGTTTGTTCCAAATCGTCGTAACAGCAGGGGGGGCCGTCTGAGCCAAAACTCTGAATATAGCCTGCCACAGCTGAAGACATACACAGCCGGGAATTGGCATCAAAGTTGTTGGTACCCAGACATCCTTTTAACAACTTTTGAGCAGTGTAATAGTCCTCTGTTTGGAACTGCCCAGAGCCATACATGGCAATACCGTCCGGGCCTTTTTTCTCTAGTGTTTTGAGAATTTCGCTGGCAATGCGTTCGATGGCCTGGTCCCAAGAGACTCGCTGCAATGGCTGGTCAAGAGTCTCTCTCATCATCGGGTAGAGTAGCCGATCCTTGTCAAGGGAGTCACCGATAGTTCCCCCCTTGATGCAAACTTGCCCCTTACTCGATGGATGGTTGCGATCGCCCCGTGCTTGCCACACCGGATTGCCCTGTTCATCGCGGTTGACCGGACGCCCTGGTTGAGCTGGGGGTAACACATCCAGGCCACATCCTACACCACAGTAAGGACAAAGCGTTTTTGCTGCATCGGCCATTAGATCACATCCTCCATCCACCAAAAATTTGTCTTATGTAAATCTAAAAATCAGCTGACTTTCGCTGTAGTGTCTTTAATCAACATACTTAAACTAAACATCTATTGGCCAACAATAGTATTCAGCACGAAGTATTTTTATAGAACTCATTTTAAGTACACCTCACACACAATACAAAGACAGCCTATAAAACAACTCAATACCAACAGTAAACTTTGTAAATTATCCCCTTTAGACAGAAAAGGGGAGCGCTGACCGCCCCCCAATCTGTTGAGTTGACATTGCTGTCGCGACTAGTTGAAAAGATGCAAAACTCGTCAATCTATGGGTCGATATTGATGCCGTTTCGCATAATAACAACTAGCCATGACATCTCGTATCCGCCCAGGCGAAATACTAGCTAACGTAGGTTCCATCGGGCATAGCAGCAGCAGGTACATCTTCACCTTCATGGGCCTCAGCAAAAGAGCCCTTGGGTTCTTCCAGGATGAAGAAGCATAGGAAGGCAACGATAAGCGCTGCAACACCCAGGGTTTGGAAGAAGATCCGGTTACCGATATCGCCTTCAGGCAACAAACTGTACAGCGTTAGGTAGGCAACTGCACCAACATTACCGTAAGCGCCCACATTACCAGCGATCTGACCAGTTACCCGACGTTTTACTAGAGGCACAATGGCAAACGTAGACCCTTCACCAGCCTGTACGAAGAAGGAACAGCACATGGTTAAAACAACGGCCAGACCTACCATGAAGGCACCGCCGCCACCCAGAGCATCGCGAATGTTAGGGATGCTGCTCATAACTAGGTAGCCAATACCCATGCAGAGAGTCAAAATACCCATAGTTGACTTTCGACTGCCAAGCCTGTCGGAGATTAGCCCTCCACTGGGACGAGCAAACAAGTTCATAAACGCATAGCTTGCAGCCAGCATACCGGCCAGAGCCTTACTCAGACCAAAGGTTCCTTCGAAGAAGGCAGGCAGCATTGAGACTACCGCTAGCTCAGAGCCAAAGTTCACGATGTAAGTTAGCTCAAGAATGGCAACCTGCTTGAACTTATAGCGATCTTCTGCAGGATAACGCTTAGCACCAGAGAGTAAGTCCTTATTTACTGCCCAGCAGTTATAGGCCTGGAAAAGATATAGTGCTAGCAAAGCTGCAACCGCAATCCCAAACGTCCCAGAATTTAGAAAGCCAACTTTCTTCAGACGCCAAGCTAAGACAACAAGGATACCGGTCAGAGGCAAATTCATTAATATCAGTCCCCAGAAATCTTTCACCGTGGTGACTTCCATACCACGAGTGCTAGGAGGACGCTGATATACTTTGCCAGGGGGAGTATCTTCTACATTAAAGTAATACAGACAGCCATAGAGAGCTGCGATAATACCGGTTGCCGCAATTACAAATCGCCAGTTAAGCAACGGTCCCCCATCGGGTACCTGAAATGCACCGGGGATAAAGTTTAGAGCAGTCGCTAAGCCGACTAGGGTAAAGGCTGAAAAGGCAGAACCGAAGTTCCCCCAGCCGCCGTATATACCTTCAGCAAGACCAATTTCCTTAGGGGGGAACCACTCCGCTGTCATGCGAATCCCGATAACAAAACCGGCACCAACAATACCCATTAGCAGGCGACCAATCACCAACTGGTTAAAGGTTTGAGCAGAGGCAAAGATAACACAGGGTATCGCTGCATAGATCAGCAACAGCGAGTAAGTTAATCGAGGACCGTATTTATCCAACAACATGCCGATAATGACACGCGCTGGGACAGTGAGAGCCACATTACAAATGGCAATGGTACGAATTTGACCTACCTCTAGACCAAAATCTGCTTTAATCGCTGTCGCTAAAGGTGCCAAGTTAAACCAGACTACAAACGACAGGAAGAAGGCAAACCAAGTCATATGGAGGATTTTATAGCGTCCCCTAAAGGACCACATCTCTCCGAGCATCAGTGTTATTCTCCTGGACAGACAAACATTTCACTTTCCTTCTAAAATCTGCTTGCGGGCAGATTTCAAACTGCTGCTTTTGTAAAGCCGACGATGTCAAAGACTTTGACAGGATGACAAACAATGTAGGGCAACAGATCAGACGTAATTTAGCTGCTAGTTTATCGCCCAGCTACCTTCAAAAAAACTCGTAAAAAGCACTCACGAAAATTGTTTTGTTGATGGCGGCCGAACGCATTAATTCAAGCAAAATTACCATAGCGCTACATTATCGATGTGCAACAAAGAAAAATGTGTTTTCTGATACCGTTAACCTGGGATGATTCTTTTGTTGCATCTTCTTTTTTGATTTTTGCATAGGAGCAAAAAGGCATTTTTGTCTATGGTTTTAGACGTACTCTATTAGAAATTAGGCAGCCCCATATTTACTTCGTTATTGAGATATCAAAAAGCCCAACTTTTTACCTTGGTAAAAAGTTGGGCTTTTCTTGAGTTGCTATGTCTCAGCAGTCAATCTGGATAGGGTGAGGCTATCGACCCAGTCCAGACCAAAGCTCAGCCTGATGAGGGGTAACCGTAGTCACAGCTGCATCTGCAGCAGGTTGGGCGAGATAAACTCGCACCGCAGTGTAGCCCACCACAAACATGGAAAATGCAGCCAGTGAAGCAGCCAACGTTCTATCCAGGCTAGAAACCTGAGTAGACATTGCACGGGTTTGGGAAGCCATAAAATAAACCTGAACGATAACGTCAGTGTTAGCATCCCACAATTATTTTGTAGCAAGTACTACTGTTTACGAAAATTTAGTCTTGGAAAGAATAGCTAACTATGTGGGAATCTACCCAGGGTTGGATCAGCTGGTCGGTCAAGGACATGGGTAACCCAGCTTGGTGTGAAATGACTCCGTGGGCGACACCTGCAGTTAGCCCTAGAAAAGCAGGCAAAATCAAAGATTTTAGGTTATCCATGTAGTTAAAAAATCTGTTTAGATATGTCAATGATGCCCTTGGCCGTTAAGCAAGTTCTGTAACATTCCTAACCGCTATGATTGAGTAAAAAACTTTTTGCATGGATTTAATGCGCTAATTGCATGCTGACGGGCTATCACTGTTGTTCTCCGTAAGTACACCTAAGCAAAACTCCTCGGCAGTGATTACCGAGGAGTTTTTTACATCCATCTGGAGAGATAATCAAATCAAGGAGGTATTAGGCGTCAATGATCAAACGTCCCTCTGGGTGAGCAATACAGGTGAGAATAGCACCGGTTTCTCCAGTCTCTAAAGCGGCAGGATCGCCTTCATAGCGAACCTTTCCTTCTAGGAGTGGGAGTTTACAGGCGCCACAGGTGCCAGACTGACAGCTGTTTTCTATTTCTATCCCTGCATCTTCTGCGATCGCAAGCACTGAAAGGCTGTCATCACAGTTAATCTCTTTGCCAGTCTTGGAAAAGATAACAACAGCAGGCTTTTTAACCTGAGGGGGCTCTGGTGGGGGTTCGGGGTCTGTAGCTGGAGCTTCAATAACCACCCCTGGCTTGAGTGTAGCCCCAAAATTCTCTGTCAGCAGCTGACGCACCACCCCAGGTAGCTCATCACAGGGCACTTTTTGCATTACCCGCTCACCCAAATGGGCATCTTTACCTACGGTCCCTCCCATGTAGATATCGACAGCAGGGACCATTTTTCCATTTTTCCGAGCCTTAGTCCCCATCATGCCAATCTGTGCGACTTGAGGCTGGCCACAGGAATTGGGACACCCTGTCCAGTGCATCCGCACAGGTTCTGGAATATCTAATTCTGAGTCAAGCCGCCGAGCCAGCGCCAGGGACTGCATTTTGGTTTCCACCAGGGCAAAGTTACAAAACTGGGCTCCTGTGCAAGACACCAAAGAACGCACCAACGACGATGGCTGAATGGGAAAGGTTTTAACAATCGGTTCGGCTAAAAAGATGGCTAAGCGGCTATCGGGCACATTGGGAATAATTACATTCTGCTCAACCGTGAGGCGCATCTCGCTATTGCCATAGACCTCTGCCACACGGGCCAAATCAAACATGTTGTCTGCCTGCAGGCGACCCACGGGAATATGCAACCCGATGTAATTAAGGCCTGTCTGTTTTTGTTGAAATACCCCCACATGATCGCGCTTATCAGCATCTAAGGCATCCGCCTCAGCAGCAGTGGATAGAGACTTGCCAACACTCTTCTCCACTGCAGTGCGAAAGGTGTCTACTCCCCATTCATCAATTAGCCACATCAAACGGGTTTTCTGACGATTCCCCCGAGAGCCGTTGTCTCGATAGACCGTGAGGATAGCTCGACACAGCTCCACTACATCGTCTTGTTCAGGGGGAACCCAAACATCAAGGGGAATAGCCGCCGCGCATCGAGCAGAGGAGAAGAAACCACCGACTAGAACATTAAAACCTAGGTTGCCATTTTTGTAGGCGGGAACAAAGGCAATATCGTTAATCTCGGCATGGATTGAGTTGTCGGTACTCCCTTCCAGGGCGATATTGAACTTACGAGGCAGGTTCGTAAACTCATAATTACCTTCGCCACTGTTGGTAATCATGTCCTGGACAGCCTGGACCAGCTCACGGGTGTCAATCAGTTCGTTGGCATCGATACCCGCCACCGGGGAGCCGGTAATATTTCTCACATTATCCATTCCCGATTGCATCGAGGTCAGACCTACGGCATGCATTTTAGAGAAAATATCAGGAATGTCTTCTAAATGAACGCCTCGTAGCTGCAAGTTCTGGCGAGTTGTAATATCAGCACTGCCATCATCCCCGTACCGCTGGACAACTTCAGCCAGAACACGCATCTGTTCAGAAGAGATTAACCCGTGGGGCATGCGCAGACGCAGCATGAATTTACCGGGGGTGACTGGTCGGAAGAAAATGCCTAACCACTTGAGGCGCTGGGTTAAATCAGTCTCATCAACGGCTTCCCACCCCATCTCAGCAAACTTTTGCAGTTCGTCCTTAACTGCTAAACCGTCCTTTTCGGCTTTATATTTCTCAAATTTATTGAGTTTTACCTTTTTCTTCTTAGTAGTGGATGTGGTTACCACAGCAGCACTCCCAACATAGTTAACAAAAACCACCTTCAGCGCCCCTCGGCAGACGCCCAGTGAAGCAAAAAAAACGGGAGCAAAAGACCAAGATTCAATAAGAACCTATGGCTCTGCCCCGTTAGACACACTTATAAGGAACCGCTTCAGGAGTTCATTTAGCTCGCTTGCTATCGAGTTAAACTAAGAATATTGAGATCTTTTTCATTTTTTTGTATTGTCAGCTACTATTTGAATTAAGATTTTGCATTTTTTGCATAGATTCAGTGCGATATGTTCATAGGTAGTTTAATGGGATGGGCCATTCTGGCTGACGAGCGTTTGGCTAAACCGGTTGAATTAAGCGAGTTACTAGTGGTTAGAAGGTGTTGACCATGGTACGAATAGCCCGCTTAGTTTTGATTGGGCATGCAAGAGTTGCATTTTCAGTTTCTGTCTGTGCATGCATTTTTTGATTGACACTCACTTTCACGGAATAATAGATAGAACGTCCGTGGAGTGCGTATATGCCACCATCAAGGGGTCTTAGCAGCGTGGAAACCTCAAAGTTGCAAAATCAGACGGACCATTGGCAGCATTTCAAGGCGGGGGACTTTAGTCAGAAGTGGAATAGCTCAAAGCTGATTGTGCGGGAGGGAAAAGATGCGATCGCACCTCTCCTGGCTTTACTCAGTGACCCGACGGCGGATGCAGAAACCCACTGGTTTACCATTCGTGCCCTTGGCCATTTCCCTGACCCCAATGTGATTGCGGCTATTGCTGCACAAATTGATGACACCGCAGCCTACCCCCACCGCACTGCAGAACAAACCATCGAACTGAGCACCTTTGCCATCGAAACCCTAGCAGCCATGGGGGCAGTTGCCATTGAGGTTTTGAGTCGCCTCTTAGAAAGTCCGCAGCGGCGTCTGCTGGCCGCCAAGGCCCTCAATCAGGTGAGGTCTAGCGGCGTCATTCCAGCCATGGTTCGCGTTGCCCAGGACGAGGATGCCCAAGTCCGCTATTATGCCATCGATGCCCTGGGTAGTTTCCATAGCGCTGTGGTGACACCGGTTTTATTAGCCGCCCTCACCGACCCGTCCACCGCTGTACGCAAGGCGGCGGTCATGGCCTTAGGGCGTCGTCGAGATCTACAAGCCCAGTGTCAGCTGAGCCAGCAACTGCAGCCGCTGCTATGGGATATTGATTTGGCTGTGAGCTGCCAGACTGCCCTGGCTTTGGGGCGTTTAGGGGCAGAGAGTACACTCGATGCACTGCAGCAGGTGTTACTATCAGCCCATACCCCCATGGCTCTACGGATTGATACCGTGCGGGCTTTGGAGTGGTATTGCGATGAACGCTCAAGCGATCCAAATCAGTCCTGCCAGCGTGCCTTTACCCTCTTAACCCAGGCCCTAAGTGAGTTCAGCAGTTCCCATGAAGAACAAGAGCCTGACCCGCCGCCGCCGCCATCTCCCAGTCAAGAAACTCAACTATCCGTGGCCATTGTTCGAGTTCTAGGAGACTTACATCAGGGAACAATGGCCACCCAAGCGACCCAAAGCTTGATTCACCATTTGCAAAGCCAACCTTCTATGACCGTGGTTCAAGCCATCATCATGGCCTTGGCCAGCTTAAATCAGCCCCAGTCATTTGATGCCTTACTGCCGCTGCTCCACCATCCCGCAGACACCATTGCCATCCACACCATTGCCGCGCTCAAACGATTGGATCCTGAACAAAGCCTTGAGCGCGTGACCACCTATCTTCATCAGCTACCTGGACAACCTACTGATGTGCTCGTTCTGTGGTGATGTGTGGTGGATGTGTGGTGATATTCTATTTCCGCACCAACAGGCTAGTCACAGCTGTCCACAGCCTATTAAAATCAGCAAGATATATATGAGGTGTTATCTAATCGCCTGGACGATATCTCTAGAAAAAGAATTTTAAGATGAAGCTTGAATTCAGTATCTGAAGCCTAATATCTAAATCATTATCAGGATTCTTTGAAAAATAATTTGTCAAATATTTGCCCAGTAGTTCTGCCACCGGTAGCCAGACACACCACATGGGGTGGTGAGGCTGCCTAGAGTGTAGATAACGGCTCACCAGTTTTGGTGTCTATTACCCCCCCACCCCCATCAGCCTATGCGCATAGAGCAGCTACAAGCATTCTTAGCGATTGCCGAAACCGGTAGTTTTCAGGCTGCTGCCCGTCAATGTGGGATTACCCAATCAACGGTTAGCCGACAAATTCGAGGGCTGGAAGATGACTTGGGTATGCCCCTGTTTCATCGTACTTCCCAGGCAAAGCTCACTATTGGCGGGGAGCAGCTGTTGCCCAGGGCCCGACGCATTTGTAACGAATGGAAGCAAGCAGCTAGCGAGATTGCTGATTTACTAGAAGGTCGACAGCCGGAACTCTGCGTGGCGGGAATTCAGTCAGTGTGTTCTCACTTTTTGCCGCCCATCATTACTCAGTTTTGTCAGCACTACCCCCAAGTACAGCTGCGGGTGACAGCCCTAGGTAGCGATCGCTCTCTCAAAGTATTGCGAGACGGCCTGGTTGACATTGCCATTGTTATGCACAACCCGATGTTGACAAGCTCCCAAGAGATGGCGGTTACCCCCCTATATGAGGATCATGTGGAAGTGCTCATGGCTGCCGATCATCCGTTGGCCAGCTTTAGTCCTGCACCTTGGACTGAAATTGCTCGTTACCCCCATGTGGTTTTTAAGGACGGTTATGGGATGCAGCGTCTAGTCCAGTCTCAGGTTCCTGAAACAGAATTAAAAATGGCCTTAGAACTCAACACCTTAGACGCTTTTCGGGGAGTGGTGCGTCAAGGAAAAATGATTGCCCTCTTACCCCAGTCGGCCCTCGCAGAGAGCCGCCGCGATCCTGGGTTAGCGGTACGTAGTACGGCGGCACCTATTCTGACTCGTCAAGTGGTTATGGTCACCACCCAAGACCGGCTACGGCTGCCCCCGGTACGACAGTTTTGCGAGATGGTTCAGCGCCTAGCTGACGATAGCTTTAGCCAACTAAGCGATCTGCCCAGTTTAATGGCTTTCAACTAGCACATTTTATCATGAGCAATGTTTTTCGAGACCTGTTGAAAAAGGTCGGCAGTGGCACCCATACATCAAAACATCTCAGTCGGGAAGAATCGGCCCAGGCCACTCGGATGATGCTCGAGCAAGCCGCCACCCCTGCTCAAATTGGTGCTTTTATGATTGCTCAGCGGATCAAACGTCCCACCATTCCAGAACTAGCTGGTATGCTGGATTGCTATGACCAGATGGGGGGGCGCTTAAGGGTATCTTCAAAAGCTCACCCGGCCATGGTTTTAAACACTCCTTACGATGGTCGTCGACGCCATGCACCAGTTACCCCCCTAACAGCTCTCATCTTAGCGACAGCTGGAGTACCGGTCATCCTCCACGGTGGCGATCGTATGCCCACCAAGATGGGACTCCCCCTGGTCGACATTTGGCAATCCTTGGGGCTAACATGGCAGTCCCTCTCCCTGGTGCAAACTCAGCAGGTGTTTGACTCAACCCAGGTAGGGTTTATCTATATCCCTCAGCATTTTTCTGAGGCGCATCAGCTTGTGCCCTATCGAGAGCAAATTGGCAAACGCCCCACACTGGCGACGGTGGAGTTAATGTGGTCTCCCTGCCAGGGGCCTCAGCATGTGGTAAGTAGTTTTGTTCATCCGCCCACCGAAGACCGTACCCAGGAGACTTATCAGCTACGCCACACCTATGAATTTACCACTGTCAAGGGGTTAGAAGGCAGCTGTGATTTACCCCGTAGTCGTACGGCCATTATTGGCATGGGGAGTTTACGGGATGGGGAACCGGTTTTTGAACGTTTGCTGCTCCACCCAAGAGATTATGGCTTTGAGGGGGCAGATCCTGACCTTAATGAAGAGTTTGCTCAAGGCTTAGAATCTATCATTCACGGAGAACCTGGGGAATTGACCCAGTCTGTGATTTGGAATGGTGGGTTTTATCTATGGCGAGCGGGGAGGGGCACCACCATAGCTGAGGGGATTCAGCGGGCTCAAACGCTGTTAGAAACTGGTCAGGTAGCGGCCAAACGTGAGCAGGTTAGGGATGCGATCTCAACCGCCCTCAACCATCACCTTTCTACCGTCTGACTAGATTAGTCTAGATAGCTTACCCCTCAGCTGCGTCTAATTCTTCCCGCAGCATATCGCTGTAGATCTGAGGTAGCTGACTAGACATCGTATTAGTTTCAATCCCATAGCCCAAGCTAGTCCAAGTACCCGACAACAGTTCTAGCACCTGGGCAATGTCCCCGTTTTGTAACCGTTGACTAATATTAGTCCCCCAAGCATCTGGATCCGATAGCCATCGGTGCACAACAATATCCTGAGCCTCCGGTGAAAAATCATAGACCTGCCAAAACTCGAACCAGCCAGGAGGATAGGGATGATATTTTTCAGCCTTTGCCTGCCAGGTAGTCGTCAAAAACTGATATCGACCCGCAGCGGTTGTACAGTCCCCCACATTTGGCCCTGTTTCAATCGGCACGCAGGTATCCGGATGGCGACTCAGCTCACCGATTGTCTTACCGCCATATAGCAAATGGTAAGGGCGATCCATATTAGACTCACTTGCCGAAATCGTACGCATCAACGCACGAATGTACGGATCGCCCCCTGGCATCGCTAACGGCAGCGGTGACGATACCCAATTCGCTGAGCCCAGTCGCCACAGCCTAGATGGATTTAAACCTATCTGAGGAAACCGATACGGCCAGGAAAGCTGAGGTGACGTCCAGTAAAACAACACTCCAATTACGCCCAGAAACATCAAAATTGTGATGAATATAGGACCATACTCTGTCGGGACAGACGTCGTTGTATTTTTTTCTTCAAAAGGCTGAGCCGGTGGGCGCGAAGACACTGGATAGTTAGCAGTAGGATAAGTTCAAAGCTTACCTTATTAAAGGAATTGGATAGCTAATGTGATGCAGATTCAACACATTTTTATGCAGATAAAACGATTCCTGAGTTCCGTGTAAATTCTACGCTGATAATCAGACCTACCCATGGACATGCGCTAATTCCGGGCAACCTTTATACGAGCCAGAAGATATTAACCCTATTATTCATACATATACTTAAAGTGTTTAAAGCTATTGTGGGGCACAGCACAGACATTGATTCTGAAGATGCCATCTCAGAAGTTCTAACCCAGTGTTACGACCAGCTAGCCGATCAGATGCCCCAGGCTGGCATCTTGCTTGCCGCCATAGACTTTGACCATAAACTTATCCTAAGCCGCATCCAAACTGCATTTCCAAACATTCATCTGATCGGCTGTAGTACAGATGGTGAAATCTCATCGATACAGGGGGTTAAAGAAGACTCCATCACACTGATGCTGTTTTGTTCCGATACGGTTACCATACGGTCAGGGCTAGGACTTAATCTCTCAAACGATCCTCAAGCCGCCGCCGCCCAGGCAATCGAAAGTTTAGATTTAAATAATTAAGACGATATTAAACTCTGCATTGTCCTACCTGACGGTATCAAAGATGGTACAGAAGTAGCGCTCAGACATTTGCAGGAGCAATTGCCCACAGCCGTCCCCATCGTTGGTGGTCTAGCAGGCGATCAATATCGGTTTGAGCAGACCTATCAGTTTTACCAGGGAGAAATCCTACACAACAGTTTGCCAATTTTAGTCATGGGTGGCGGCGACCTCAAGGCATCCCACGGTGTGGCCAGTGGTTGGCAACGCCTCAGTCGCCCAGCCATAGTCACCAAAGCAGAAAAGGAAATTGTGTATGAAATCGATCATCTGCCCGCCACCAAATTCTATCGAGAATATACGGGTGATCAACCAACCTATTTTGGGAGAGTATCCCCTAGCTGTATTTGAAGCAGGAAGCAAAGACTTTTATTTACGTGCCTCCAACCAATGGGATTTCCAGGCAAATAGCATTCACTTTATGGGAGAAGTCCCTGAACAAGCAACCGTTCAAATTACTTATGCCACTAACGATCAAATTATTACTGCGACCAAAACCTCTATTGAACAGGCAGTCGCTCACTATCCTGGAAATCGGCCTGCTGCAGTCTTCCTTATCTCCTGTGCCGCAAGACGCTGGATTTTGGGGGCCCGAGCTCAGGAAGAATATGCCCTGAGTCAACAGTTTCTAGACTCGGCTATTCCTGTCATTGGTTTTTATGCCTATGGCGAAATTGCTCCGCTCCAGCTCCAGAAAAAATCTTGTTACCACCAGGAGACATTAGTAACTCTGCTGCTAGGGGTGGAATAGCTATTCAGAGATTCCTCCTGAAGATAGTCCTCCGCGCGCGCAGTTGTTTAAGCTCAATACTGCCCTCATCCATTAGCAACACCCTACGAGGTGCAAAGCTTTATGCGTTGCAAAAGGGAGCCACCTTTACATAACTCCCTTTATGAAAATTTCAGCATATGTAAAATAGACAACGCCAAGCAGAAACCCTAATCTAAGGGTGAGCCCCCTTAAGCTACGGCTCGGACTCGAACCGGCTGGGAACGCTGGGGTGATACTACTGTTTCAACAGTGGGCGTTTCAGCAGCAGGCTGATACTTGATATACCAAGCATCACTCCCTGCAGCTGGCAATCGCTGCAGCTGAGTCAAGACTTGTTCTACCTGACGGACATACTGACTACGTTTCAAGGAGACAGAATTATCTTCTAGAGTAAATGTACTATCCTCGGCTAGAGACACTTTAGACAAAGACAATAGCCAGGTGTGTACTCGGCGAATGCTGGTTTTGGCATCGGTAATGCCGTGGACAAAGGGGGTAAACGTAGGGGCGTGATCAGCTTGCTCATCAGTCAACCACTCAGCTGTTTCAAGACTGGGTAGACTCAGCAGCAGCTGATGTAGTGACCTCAGCTCAGCTAAATAATTGTTCCAGGCAACTAGCTCCTCGGGAGAGCGGCGCTGAGTGTACTCCAAATCGTACACATGAGATTTGACGGATGCGAGGGCATCGCTAACGGCGAAACGAACTGCTCGATCAAGTGGTCGTCGCGAAGGGGATGCTGCCATGACTAAAGCCTCTAAATAGGATTGTTATTTGTCGCATTGATATGCAATAACCATCCCTCCCAAACAGAAGGGAAAGTTGTAGGAATAAAGTTTTTTGAAACTTGAACGCGCCAACTTGCCCCATAGAACATGAGTACTTATTGAAACTATCCCGCTGCGAGTACTCAATGTACTTTCAGAGTACCCACACCAGAGAAAGTCTTTTCACCCGAAGAAGTTAGGAAATCTATGGCTGAAAAACTACGCTTTTACTATTGTAGCCACTAGATGTTCGAGTAAAGGATAAAAATCCTGAGAAAATATAAAAAAATAACATTACTACCCATTCGGTTTTGATGTTGGTGCTTATTCAGGTTTTGCTGAGGCTACAGACTCAGTTTTCTAGATAGCCACGGGATGCAAATGGTAGCTCTACAGTCTCGGCGGTGGTGTCTTCCACAGTTAGGGTTAGACCTGCCCCACCTGCTTTAGTACGCAGATATCCCAGTCCCCAAATACCAGTATCGTCAGCAATAATGCTAGTCAATTTCCCCACCTTAGTTCCCTCTAGCCTGAGGGAGACATCTGGAGGTACCAGCTTGCCGAGTTTGAATCCCCAAAGTTGTTTTTTAACACCTTGGTAGGTATTAAGTCGGGCAATGGTTTCTTGGCCGATATAGCAGCCTTTTGCAAAGGATATAGTATGCCAGAGTCCGGCTTCTAGAGGGTTATCTTTATCGGTTAGTTCCTGGCCGGGCATGGGCCGCCCTTGACGAATGCGTAGCATTTCCCATTGTTCTTCAGACAGGCTGGCGATCGCATGTTCAATGAGCCATTGCTGCAGAACCGGACCCTGGTCTTTGTCTCCAATCAGGGTGTAGCCCGGCAGGGTCAAACCAGTTCCTCGGGTAATGTGAATGGGAGCATTGCCCATTGTCTCTGGCAAACAGCCATGGACATGACTACAGGGTGTAGCCGCCGGAATAGGTAGCCCTAGTTGAGTTAACAGCCGATCACTCTCGGTACCGAGTAGGGTGATGGCAAAGGTGGTGTCAGTGATATCGGTCAGGCTGACCTGGTCGGCAAAAAAGATGTAGCGGTCCATCCATGCAATTAGGTCTGCGGCCATCCCAGGGGAGACCATGAGCAAAACGCTGTCATCCCCCACATAGGCACTGGCTAAATCTAAGGTGCGAGCGGTGGAGGTGACAAAAACAGTGTCACATCCCTGGCCAGGGGATAGCTGTTCAAAGGCGTTGGTGGTTTGGTTGTGGAGAAAGCGGAGCCGATCGGCTCCGGTGAGTTGGATACGACCCCAGTGGGAGCGGTCAATATATGTAGATGCGGCAACCTCAACCATAACAACTGTTGAATTGGTACACGGGGGAGCCTTTTACTTTAGACCTATTTGACTAAGATTGAACCTCGTTTCTAGATTTTTTTTGATCTCATTTGATCTAAACTTTTGCTTTTAGCGGCGCGGCGCTGACCGATCTGCTGGATAAAAAATTCTTCGAGGGACAGGCGACTGAGGTTGAGGGTAATGAGTCTGCCATTCATTAACCGTAGACTGGCCATAAAGTCATGGGGATTGCCACCAAGATAGCCCTGCCAGTAACCACCTTCAAAGGTCAGGTTGTGGAGCCATTTTTTGAGCACATCCAGACTGCCTCCTTGGCCTTTGACAAAGTAGGCATCGGCAGCTCCTAGTAGTTCATGCAGACTACCCTGACACACCAGTTCGCCTTCGTCGAGGATGGCGATGCGATCGCAAATCACCTCAACATCAGACAACACGTGACTATTAAAGAAAATTGTCTTCCCCTGGTCTTTAAGGGACAAAATCACCTCACGTACCTGGTAGCGACCGGTGGGGTCCAACCCCGACATGGGTTCATCCAAGAAAATAATAGTCGGATCGTTAATCAGCGCCTGGGCCATCCCAATTCGCTGCAGCATGCCTTTTGAATACTGTCGCAGCTGTTTTTTAATTGCCGCCTGGCGAGACAGCCCCACCATATCCAACAGTTCAGGAATACGCTCCTTATATATAGAGGCCGGAATATCAAATAGCCCCGCCGAGTAGGTTAAAAACTCCCACCCGGTCAGATAGTCATAGAAGTAGGGATTTTCCGGCAGATAGCCAATCTGCTGCTTGATAGTCTGGTCGCCAGCAGGCTGATTGAGTAGCTGGGCACTACCTGTCGAAGGCCGAATGATACCCAACAGGAGTTTGAGTAGGGTGGTCTTACCGGCACCGTTGGGTCCCAGCAGTCCAAATGTTTCTCCCTGATATACCTCTAGAGAACAATCCTGGAGCGAGGCCACCTGCTGATTGAGCCAGAAGCCGGTGCGATAGGTTTTACTCAGGTTTTCAGTTTTGACGATTACCGGGCGATGCACGATCGCATAGGGGTTAGCGCCAGTGGGAGAAACGGTGTCCATAGACTCACAAATACGACCCAAAGGGACGCGGCACATGTTAGGTCTGGTCTGTCGGTATAGTTGAGAGGGCACAGCTTCTCGCTCCCCTTCTCGCTACCTTAGAGATAGGGTAGCAGAGCGTTGAAATGGCCCTGTCACACCCTGTCAAAACGTTAGACTACACTTTTTTAATATGGATCGTTCAAAAATTGTTGCGATTATCACAGGTGCGATTTCATTATTGCTGGCTGTGGCATACTTGCTGCTGGTGCAGCTCCTCGACTTTCGCGGTGAAATGGTGCCAGCCCCCATTGGTAGTAGTTTTACTAGCTTGATGAATTTGACCCAAGGGGCGGCGATGGGGGGGATGACTTGGATGGGGTAGCCGTTAGCCTAATTGCTTTTTGCACAAATTGCTGCAGGATTTGGTCGCGACGATTGAGCTGATAGTGTTTTTCCACCACGGCTTGCATGCCGCCATCACCCCAATCTTGTTGATTTTCAAAATAGTCAACAAAGCTTTTACCTGCGATTCGGGTGAGGTAGGCAGCGCTCACACCCTGGAGGAGTTTTCCAGCGACAGCAGTGGCGAGGTTCGCCTGCAGACCAACGGTTAACAATTTGAGCGCTCCTTTTACCAATCCCAGGCTGCCCATAGTTTTGGCCAGAGAAATAGCCAGGATGCGGGCATCCTCAATGCTGACGGCAATACCGTAAACTTGCCCCAACTCCACCACCATTTGGGTATTGACGGCGGCGGTGGCCAGCATATCAATGACGGGTAGGGGAGTGGCGGCCAGTACACCAGCCCCAATCCACTGATAGCGGTCGATAATCACATCGGCCTGTTGCTGACGCTGCTGACTGAGTAGCTGGCGGGCTTCAAGACTCAGACGCTGGGACTGTAACAAGATATTGTTGGCGATCAGGTCACGACCTTCGGCCTTCAAGATAGCAATGATGCGGTCGATTAGGGGTTGGATAAACGGGGTGTGGTCGCTGGGGTGACCGCTAGGGTGGGCTGCGATCGCAACCACATCTTGAGTCTCCATCCGCTGCCCCATCCGCTGCCGCAGTTTTGCCAGCAACAGCTCCACCTCATCATCGGCGTACAGGTCCATTTTGTTCAGCACCACCAGAGTGCGTTTACCCACCGCCAGCAGCTGCATCAAAATCTCATACTGGGCACGATGCACATCATTATCCACCACATACAGCAGCAGATCCGCCTGGGCAGCCAGCTCTCGACTCGCCTGGTCCATCCCTCCAGCATCCAGCAAACCTGGGCTATCCCTGAGAATGATTTCCCCATCAATGGCCGGAATCGCCACTCGATAATCCTGCTGTTGTGTGGTTGTTCCCTTAGTCACCGCCGTTTCCCCGGCCATTTCCCCCATCAAGGCATTAGCCAGAGACGTTTTTCCCACCGAGCCGCTGCCCACAATTACCAGCTGTAACCGCTGTTGTTCAAAGGCATGGGTCACCGTTTTAGCCCGGTTAACCAAGGCTCGTCGAGCTACCTCATCCTCAATTTGGCTCAGCTGCTGATCGAGACTTTGCAGATGGGCCACAGCCGCTTCGTCGGTGGTTTTTGGAACTGGTAGCGGCTGTACGCGCGGACGTAGAAATAGCCAGCCGTAGTAACCAATCACCCCCAGCGCTGCGAACAGTAGCAGCAAAACCAGGGTGGTAATGGCCTGAGCGACCCACGGATTGAGACTCGACAACCCTGCATAGAGCGTTCCCAAGGTGCTGATCAGCCACAGCAGCACACCGAGAAAAACCACAACCGAAATAGCAATGATTAAAGGTCGCCTCATATGCGATCGCCTTCCTAAAATGAAGCTGCCAATTTTGCCTCGAAGCTAGCCTAGCGTCTTACTATACACAAGGTGGATACGCGCCACCAATTGTTGCTAACCAAGGAACCTTAAATTCCCATGGGAATATTTGATCAAGTAATGGGAGCCATCCAGGACCCCAATCGTGAAGCCAGCATCGGTCAGCTTGGCCAAATTGTATCGATGGCGCAGCAGGTTGCCCAGGCAAATAATGCCAATAGTTCAGCGACTCAGCAAGCCGCCTCTGTGGTAGGTGGTTTTGTTCAATCGGCCCTGCGAGAAAAACAACAGAACCAGGGGATGAACGCTGTGCTTGACCTGGTCAAGCAGGGCACAACCGATGGTGCTGGTGTACTGCCTAAACTATTTAGCCCTGAGCAACAACGTGAAATTGCATCAGTGGTTGAGCAAAAGACCGGCTTAGACTCTACTCAGGTGATGGCCATGCTACCTATGGTGATTCCCATTGTGATGAAGTTTCTCAATCAGGGGTCTGCCAAAGCAGGCAAAGCGGCGGAAGGGAATCCCCTGGTTACTGCCTTTTTAGATGGCGATGGTGACGGCGATGTGGATATGGGTGATGTATTAAAGATGGCCGGACGGTTTATGTAAATCGGTCCAACCTCTCGGCGAGTAATGGCAGCGGAGAACTCAGACTAACTTAGATCTTGCCCTTGGCGATGAAGCAATCACCCACCCTGCGCGCGACAGGGCTAACTGAATGAAACCCACTAGACTCATATCTTGCACCAAGATTGGCCGTGTCGCTCCAGCCCACGCTGGGTTGAAACGCCAGCGCTAATTGAGGGTTGTCCGCTAAAAGGGACAATTGGGTATAGAAGCGCTGGAGGCCGGTGATGGGGTGATTGAAGCATCGTTAAGTGTTGTGGAAGCGCACCCTCAAAACACATCTCCGATAATTGTGTCCCTTCCAGTGGACAACCCTCGGTTAGCCCTGACACTTTGAGTGCAGGGCGGGTTGGCGCTTCTCCACCAGGTGCAAGATGTGAGCCAAAGGGGTTAAAGATCGCTGAAAGCTCTAGATAAGAGCCTCACAGCCCAACTGTCCCTTGAGTGGACAGCCCTCAATTAGCGTTGGGTTTTAAACCCGACGTGGGTTTTAGCCTCACGACCGACTGGGTGCAAGATCTGAGCCTTTAACGAACAGTAATGCTGCTCGTTAAACCAGGAAGAAACACAATTACCTCTATTTCATTGACAATAAATGCTTTTTAGAGCGGATTAGTCTGTGTTTCTTAGAAGCTAACCACCGATCTCATTAGGAGTACTGCGGCCTTTACCTGGCTACCTGTATAGTTCTCCTAGGGAATCCGTTTTCTGGAGAACTAGTGTGGGCATAGCTATGGGGCGTAACTATGGGGCGTAATAAAGATGGCAAGCGGTGGCACTGGCTAAGTGCTGAAGGGTTTCTGCACGGCATCGATCACATTGAAACCATCGTCTCAAAGCTCCTGTCTATTGCCATGCTGGTTGTGATCTTTGTGATCATGATCGACCTAGCGCGTTTTTTAGCTGTAGCCCTATTAGAACCTAGTCCTGCTGGTTTTTTCAAAAATACC
Source organism: Cyanobacteria bacterium P01_B01_bin.77 (assembly GCA_039028535.1). Lineage (GTDB taxonomy): Bacteria > Cyanobacteriota > Cyanobacteriia > Phormidesmidales > Phormidesmidaceae > Leptothoe. The sequence goes on along the minus strand of JBCCHX010000014.1, from coordinate 1,802 downwards.
CTCAGCGAAATCTTTGGCTTATTTCTAAGCGTGCTGATTGCCTTAGAAATTTTAGAAAATATCACCGCCTATCTAAAAAAGCATGTGGTTCAGGTGGAGCTGGTGATCGTCACCTCCCTAACGGCGGTGGCCCGTAAGATTATTATTCTGGATCTAGAAAAAGTAACCGGCGTCAGTCTGATCGGATTAGCCGTTGCAATCTTGTCTCTTTCTATTAGCTACTGGATTGTGCGCAATATCCATAATTGAAGTTTTCCACTGTGCGCAACTTCACGCCCGCAGTATTCAAAAAAACCGGTGTTTGCGGTGGCCAAGCCCGTAATCGATACGAAATCTACAATCGTTCTAAAACCAGGTTTTTAATCTCGGCTTGGGTCAGCTGAACTGGATTATTACGATTGCGAGTTTTGGCGACTATTCTCTCCAAATCTGACGCTTCGACGCCATAGTCTCCTAGTCTGGGTAACTGCAGGGACTGGGTCCAATCCCGTAAAATTTGGCAGAGCGCTTCACCGTAATATGTGGGTGCTTTTGTGAGTTCTCGGCTCGATTCATCCATTAGAAATGCTCCTAATTTAGCCATCTTCGCCATGGCTGGACTGTGGGGTTCTCGGTCTAGAAGCGCTTTCCAGTTAGCTTCTGTCGCGGTGGCAAGCAGCGTACCGCAGACAACACCGTGGGGAATCGGGAAAAATCCCCCCAGCGGCGAAGCTAATCCATGAACAATTCCCAAACCGGCGTTGGCTAGACAAATGCCCGACAGCAATGAACCATAAGCCATAGCCTCACGTACGGCTAGATTATTAGCCCCTTCACCACAGGCCACCAGCAAGTTTGGCCCCATGGCCGTCAACCCACTCCAGGCCAGAGCATCTGTGATGGGACTGGCTGTCGGCGACAAATAGGGTTCTATCAGTTGAGTAAAGGCATCTAAACCACAGGCGGCAGTTACGTGGGCGGGGCAGGTAACCAGCAGGTCGCTATCAACAATCACGCCGTCAGGAATAAGATTTTCATGGCGGATAGATTTTTTGAACCCTTTAGGACCCACTTCGCTGATAACGGCATTTTTAGTCACTTCACTACCGGTGCCAGAAGTAGTAGGAACTGCCAGATAGGGGACTTTTTTCCCACTGTGGGGAATGCCTTTGCCCACCCCTTCTAGATGATCGACAATGGAATTATGGTGGGGCAACATGGCAGAGATAGCTTTACCCGCATCAACCACACTACCGCCACCAATGCCGACTACGGCCTGGATGCCTGAATCTCGATAGGTATTACACGTACCGTCAATAAAAGTAGCCGTGGGCTCCCCGGTGCAACTGACGATTTCATAGGTCAGCCCAACCTGTTGCAGGCTCGCTTCAATCTGTACCAGCATGCCCGTCTTTTTTAGCGATTGCCCACCTATCACCAAGAGCAGCCGTGACAAACTTCTCTCCTGCAGCCAGGCGGGTATCAGCTGCCGTTTGCCAGCTCCAAAGTAAATCGGAGGCACTTTGGCAAAGCTAAAGTCTGCAAATATCACAGTTTTTTTCCGTTGTGGTCTAGGGAGCAAGGACGGTGTAGGACTTACCCTGGCGAGGCTGGGCCATCCAGAGGGCAACGGCTGCACGCCAGGTAAGGTAGTGGTCAGTTTGTTTGTGGGCAGCAGCTCCCGCCGCCGTTTCGTAGGCTTCTTAAAGCATAAACTGAGTGGCATTATCCGGGTCCTGCAAAAAATCAAATCGGATATTAGTCGGTTCTTGGACAGACCCGGCATGGTTTGCCTTTGTGGCTGTAATAAAATCATCCACATG
>JBCCHX010000013.1:0-104370 GCA_039028535.1 Cyanobacteria bacterium P01_B01_bin.77 | reverse complement strand
CTGCGCTCAGGACTCTGGGAGAACGCGAGTCTGGCACCGAGCGGTTAGAGGACGCCGTCGATGCGTACCAACAGGCCTTGCTCGAACGGACCCGCGAGCGCGTCCCCCTATCCTGGGCCATGACCCAGAACAATCTGGGCAATGCGCTTTGGACTCTGGGAGAACGGACCAATAGCAAAATGCAGCTAAACGAGGCGAAATCAACTATTCGGAATGCTTACGATTGTTATCGTGATGCTGGATATGACCAATACAACGACAATTTTGAGCAGCGTCTAGCAGACATAGATCAGGCGATATCTGATATCGAATAGTGCAAGAGCATTAAAGGACGATCCTGCAGGCAACCCGTATATAAGTCAACTTGAGATTGCCGAACGGTCTCGTAAGATAGAGACCATTACGATAGGTGGCTTGTCTGATGCCCAAATGGTTTAACGTTGCGGGTCCTTGCAAACCAGATATTCACTACATGCTATCCCCGCTAGAGCGGATACCGCAGTTGGAACGGCTGATTGCTCAGCAAGGCTATTTCGTGGTTCATGCTCCACGTCAGACCGGTAAGACGACAGCTATGCTAGCGCTGGCTCAGCGACTTACAGAAGGCGATCGCTACGTTGCTCTGATGGTATCTGCCGAAGTCGGGGCTGTTTTTTCTCAGGATTTAGGAGCGGCGGAGCTGGCTCTGCTAGGCAGCTGGCGCGATCGCGCCGAGAATCATCTGCCCAAGGAACTCTATCCACCGGCCTGGCCAGAAGCCGCTCCTGGTCAGCGTATACAGGCTGCGTTGAGGGCATGGTCACGGGCGGCTGCTCGACCATTAGTCATTTTCATTGACGAGATTGATAGCCTGCAAAATGAAACCCTGATTTCCATCCTGAGGCAGCTGCGCTCGGGGTATCCAGATCGACCTCAAAACTTTCCCCATTCCCTGGCCCTAATAGGGGTGCGGGATGTGCGCGACTATAAGGTTTCTTCTGGTGGCAACGAGCGGTTGAATACGGCGAGTCCCTTCAATATCAAAATCAAGTCGCTCACACTGCGCAATTTTAACGCTGCAGAAGTGGGACAGCTATACGCCCAACATACGACTGAAACGGGTCAAGTATTTGAACCGGGTGCGGTTAATCGTGCGTTTGAGCTGACCCAGGGACAGCCTTGGTTAGTCAATGCCTTAGCCAAAGAAACGGTAGAAGAACTGGTTACCGATACCGCGCGGTCTATCAACGTTGAGCATATTGAAGCCGCTAAAGAAGCCTTGATTCGTAGGCAAGATACTCACCTGGATAGCTTGGTCAGTATTTTGCGAGAAGACCGAGTTCGTTCGGTGATTAGCCCGATGCTGGCAGGTCAAGAGCTAGGCGTCATTTCCCATGATGACCGGCAGTTTTTAGTCGATTTGGGCCTGGTCGTCAGAAACCCAGCCGGTGGACTGATGCCAGCTAATCCCATATATAGAGAAGTGCTGCCCAGGGTGTTGGCCAGCGGCCCTCAGGATAGTTTGCCGGTGATCCATCCCAGCTGGCTAACGGCAGACGGTGCGCTCGACGCGGATCGGCTGTTGCAGTCTTTTTTAAGTTTCTGGCGGCAGCACGGACAGCCGTTGCTGAAAAGCGCTCCTTACCATGAGATCGCGCCCCATCTGGTGCTGATGGCCTTTTTACATCGGGTGGTTAACGGCGGTGGCACGCTGGAGCGAGAATATGCGATTGGGACAGATCGGATGGACCTATGTTTGCGCTATGGCGAGGTTGCGATCTCAATGGAACTCAAAGTGTGGCGCGAAGGTCGCCCCGATCCGCTCAAGGCTGGCTTAAAGCAACTAGATCGCTATCTAGCAGGACTCGGACTGATGACCGGCTGGCTAGTTATCTTTGACCAGCGTCTGGACATACCCCCCATTGCCGAACGGACAACAGCAGAGCAAGCTATCACGCCTGGTAACCGCTCTGTTAGCGTCATTCGAGGATAAGGTCGCTTTTGCCAATGTCGAGCAGTCGGTTCTTCCGTTGACTTAAGCGATCTCAAATTCAGTATCTTTCCGTCGTTCAGGTGACTTAAAACCCAAGACAATTTGCTCTTTCGTTACGCCTGCTTCAACTAGCTGTGTAGCAATACCGTCTTCGGTTCCATCGCGTTGAATCCACAGTTTGCCGTCAATAATATCGATGTGAATTAAGCAGCCATGTTCATAACGTTTGTTTTCACGTCCTAAAATCATCAGTAAATATCGATCAGACTCACGGTCAAACACGGTCTCAAATCGGATATCACCATGCTTATACGGAACTTTGGTGTGGTCTGTAATTAGGTCTTGTATGAGTTGACGGTAATCATCTAGTCGATCCATCGGATAGTTGTCTCCTGTTCAGGGTAAAAAACAAGAATAGGAACTTGATAATCGGTAAGCAGTAATTTCAGACTGACGGTAAAGCTCATGAATAATGCAGGATCAGCCCCCAGTGATGGGGTGAACCGGTCAAAGGCAGTACTGATGTCCTCGGCGTCAGCCCCGTTTAAGGCAGCGGCATACCCACTCCCCAGGTTTAATGGGCCAGAGAGTAACCCCCCGCTCAACAGCCCCGCTGCACCGGTCAAGGGCTGAACGAAGGCACCCGAGGCCGCCTTAAAAGGCCCTTGGCCTTGCTGTGCCATACAGACTTAGTCCGGTGAGGGCCGCACTGGCCGCAGCGCCAGCTCTAGCTGTCTGAGGATTTTGACTGACTGGATTAGCGGGGAACGGTGCTCTGACGGGACGTTTAGTCGGCGTCCGACCGGGCACGTGCGGTCGAGTTCCAACAGCCGCAACAGCGGGAACCTGAGATGGGCTTAACTGTTGTGCCCTAGCGGGAGCACTGGCACCGGGGGTATTGGCAAAGCAGTTAAAACCATCGCTGCGGTAGCCACCATACCGAGGCCGAGGGCGCGGTAAGCCGGTGCGAACCCCATAGGTTCCATTGCTTTGAGGGTGTTGATATGGAGTTGCGGGCTTGACACCCTAAGCCTGAGTGAGTGAACGAGGCGCGACGAGAACGTCCGACGCAGATTAGCTACTCGCGATGTAATTGACGTTGACGGGTGCTGTCAGAACGGCTTTGACCGCTTGGTACTCATGGCATACGTGTTAGACGCGTGGTCATCTTCCAAGTGAAAGGCCAGACGGAAGACGAGGCGATGATCCTTTTGATAGGAGACAAACGGACCGTTGCGCTCAAACTCTGACTGGATGCCGCTGTCGTCAAGGGTCACGTTAGGCGGGCGCTCGTTATAGCCACGCGCAAAGCCCTGGCCGTTTAAGATAGTCGCGGCCCAGCAGGCTAATTTCTCATATGTGTCGATATCTGCCGGGATGTGGGAGGCTTGAAATTGCATACTGATGCATCGTTAAAATTCAATTGAATTGTTCCCAAAAGCAATAATGCTGTGGAATTGCAGAGAGCCCACAGCGTTGAAAATGTCTTATCCCTAGTTTGAATCTGGGTAACGCCTTCTAGTGAAGCCTACAAAGACGAGCGAAACACTCGCGATTTCTACTATTCTCAAAGGCCATTAGATACCCGCTGGTTAGGAGCTATGCTCGCGATTTCTAGTATTGAAGTTGCTATGACCGGCCAAAGTGATTAAAAGTTATAGAACAGATGTCTTTGATTCAGAAATCTGGTGGATGCTCACCCAGGCTATAGAGGATCCTGCGAAGGTTGACCAGTCCAGAGCAGTTGAGTTTGCACTTATTGACGGTCGCTCGCCCGGTGGCAGTCAACCCTAGAACTTCACTACAGTCTTCGTTCCAGGCAAAATGGTTGCTCCAATGTTGTTTACGAGGATGATACAGGCAGACTATTTTTCGCGTTACTTGATCTTCAGCGTCAATACTGATGTACTTACGATTATTGCAGCCCTGACAGGCAAACGCTAGGTTAGACAGCTCGCTGGAACCTCCTTTAGAAAGTGGAATAATGTGCTCTACGGAAAATGAATCTGGAGAATAACGTTCTTGGGCTCGGCAATATTCGCAACATCTTCGAGCGCGTTCAGCGACGGATTCCCGTAGTTTTGCGGGGATTCTTGATTCAGGCATGGACCAGTGGTTGAAGATCCAGCTCCCTCATCAATGCATCGATAGATGTATGACGTAGCTGTGCCAGAGCAGCAACGGCCTGAATACGCTTAATGTTGTCATTTTCCAACTGATCAGACCACGCAATTAACTCTTCCTGTTCATCTGACGTTAGCGCTTCGGCTTCACGCTTCTCAATCAGGGCGTTATAGCGTTGCCAATCGGCATCTGACAGACTGCGATTAATTATCTGGATCAGTTCAGCTTCACCTTTAGGAAGTTGAACACCTGATGAGGCTTGGGGAGGGGGGGATTGAAAATTTTGATGCAGTAGCTGCAATACGTAGGTATCAGGAGAAAGCCCTGCCTTTTCTGCAGCTTGATTTATCTGATGCTCAAGTTCTGGGGTGATTTCGATAGTGAGCGTCATTAGGAAATTCTACATGCAGCAACCTATATACCTATATATAGTAGTCAACTTCATTATTGACTAGAACAGCAAGTACAGGGCGACTTCAGCGATGAGTTTTGCAATTAGGGAGCCTAAGTATGTTGATTCCCTGTAATAACTAGGGCTCGTCGCACCTTCGAGGTCCCCTCGAAATTTTGTCAAGGCTGAAGCCGATGTCTTAGTGATGAAGTAGCGTAGTCGGATGCTATATCGCTCGATTAGACCAAAAACTCGTGGCCCCGAAAGATAGCAATGGATAGGGTTTAGCAGCTTACCCAGCAATCGCAGTTATGTTTATGTAAAATTTTGCAAATCCTTTGCCTCCAGTTCGAATCTGGGTGCCGCCTTTTGAGAGGCTTGGGTACTAGGTTTTAGGTTAGTCCTAGGGACAATTTATTATGCTCGATGCGCCTGGTCTCAATTTATCGTTCAATCAGAGAACAGGTCTAAGCTAACTTAGTCCACATCGTAATAGGTTGCATTAGCACGCTTGTGTCGCACTGGGGGCGGTGGTAAAAATTCCTGCTCATAGTACCGGTAGCCTGTGGGTGGTACAGGCATCTGGAAAGGATAGACAACGGGAACCGTGCGCTCCTCGCGACGACGCCCAGATACCAACACCATACAAAGAATAATCGCTCCGCCCCCGCAGACCAGGATTAGCAATAGACCCCCGCCAATCCATAGCAGGGTAGTTTGAATAGTAGATGCAGTACTTTGTTCTGATTGGGCCGCCACAAGCTGGCCATTTTGTAAGGAAAGGGTATCAACCGAATGCTGGTATTCCCTCAGCTGGGAAAGGACTGCTCGGGTTTCCTCTTGCTGCTGCTTGAGCTGATTTTCGAGATTACGAGCTAGCATTTCTTGCTGAACTAGCTGGTTCTCTAACTTTGCAGTTAGATCACGCTGTCGATCCAACTCTTGTTTGATCTCATCGCTGAGGCCCTCATCAATTGTCTGAATCGGTGATTGAGGGACTGGAACCACTGTTTCTAAGGTGGCAGAGTCAGAGCGGACATCGTCAGCTGATGAAGATGACTGAAACCCAACTCGTGCTAACAGCAATACCAAGACAGCCACACCGGTCGTAGCGCACCCGGCTACGAACGCAGTAGTATCGGTCATCGACGATTTGGGGGCCATTAATTAAACACCTGCCCCCAACAGCTCACGACTACGATGGATGTCTGTCACAACCTTTGGCATCTGTTACAGAGAACTCACTTGTGTGGCCTAACTTCAGCTTGGAAAAATTAACGCTCTTGATGGCCTTACACCTATAAATACGATTTAGGGCATGATGTCAAGATTTATCAAGGCTCCCATATACTACCGCACACAATTAAAGTGCAACCTCCAGCTAGAGGTGGATTTTCTCAGATGTACTTGGCAGTTTAGCTTTTGAGTAAATTAGGCCTTGAAAAATGTACGCTTCAGTGTACACCATGACCCTGTGCAGCATACCCTATGTTTCCGCTAGTGATGGAAATTGATTCTAAAAGTTTTAGTGCCTAGTGACCGCTTAATCAGGAATGAGTTAGCGGCACCGCTAGTAATACCGCACTTCAGTGAGTTGCGGCTACAGTATGTCATGGTTTGATAGAATTCTCCCGATTTTTATCTGAAGAGCCTGACGGATACAGGCGGTGTTAAAACATAGAGTAAAATCTACTATTTTGATTTCATCTCTATATGATTTCAATCTTGACAACAAAAGGTTAAATCAATAAGTAATAAGGCCTCTTCATGGGTTGGGCGTTCTTAGGATGAAAGGGTTATTTGAGAATCTGCTAGCTCATGGATATTGTTCCAGAAAAAGTAGCGCATTTATCCAATCGGGTAGACACCCTGCATCAGCTCCTAGAGCAGATTGATTGCAAGGTGTCTGACTTGCTGGTGCGCCAGGATACGAGTGTTGATGTTGGTCATCCTAAGTTTGGGGTTAGTCCCCCTGAGCGGATGGTGGCTAATGGCCTAGAAGAGGCCTTTGATCACAAGGATATTTTGAATGACGAACCACACTTTGGTCTGGATCAGCTCACGGGTAATCAGTCTCTGTCTCCTGAGATTCAAGTTCAGCGGTTAACGGCTCAATTGACGGCTGCCTACAACCGGATTGCTGCATTGGAGGAGCAGCTGCTTGCTTTTCGGGCGCACTAGGCTGTTAGCAAAGCCATGGGACCCGCTAAAGTATGTGGCCAAGTGCCAGAGTATAGCTGTTCTTCTGTTGCTATCACTATGGCAAAGCCGATGTTTTCAGGCATCTTTCTAGAAGGGTTTCCATCGCTTGTAGGGTGCGAGTTTGCTGCCAGTGTTGGTATAAGTGCCCGGCAATTAGACATCCCCCTGCCCCTACACCTTCTTTGATATAGCCCTGCTCAAAGATGGTGAATTGTGGATAGCGTGACTGTCTGAATGAAAATTGACTGCTCATGATAGGAGGAATGGGAACGGTGCGGGCCAAGGCAAGGAATTGGCTGGTGGCATCGTTCACAATCCACCGAGTTGTTCCCAGGACGACGTTGTCCGAGTCCCATGGGTGCTGAGTTCCTAACCTCTGGAGCATGGTGTATACAGCAATCATTTGGCTGCCGCCAGCGAGAAGGACGCCGCTGTGGTGACTGGCGGCTAAGGCCATGCCTAGAATAAAGGGTTGCATGGGGTCGCCCACGGCTGCGATCGCACTCCACACACCTCGCTCACCATCCACCTCCAAACAATCCGTTAAGCCGGTTAAGCCAGTTTTGATGAGTACAGTTTTTTGCCCATGGTTGCACGTAGGGTGGCTGCTACCCATCAATCCAACCACATCAAACCCTAACGCTGTTAGCACTGCTTGGGCCGTAGTCGTTCCGGCGACGACGCATTCGCTCAGTAATAAGTAACTATCCGCAAAACGACGCCCCAGAATATCACCCCAGTGAAGCCCCGCATTAAATAACTGCTTAACCTTGGTCAGGGGCAGCGCCTGTCCTGAACTTACACAGTTAGCAACCGCTCCATCTAAATCGATGTGAGGAATGCTAGGCCTGTGAGGTAGCCCTGCGTTAAATACATATACAGGCAAAGCTTGACCGGCTATCACTGCCCGTGCCAGTAGTGCTGGAGATACCCCCGCTTCTAACGGAGGCAGGGGGTAGTCAGGGGCTGCACTGGGGCCATCATAAATAAACTCAGCATCCGCCACTGCTGTCAGCATCCGTGCTTCGGGCGTATTGCCAGCCGCTGAAATATTAGGCACAAGCGCCGTTTCAGTAAATCCTAGGACGCATACGTAGCAAGGCCGCTGACCCTGATATCGCTGCTGCCACCGTTGGGTAATCGCCCGGTTGGTATGGTGAGCCACAAGGGGGGACTGCATTTGAGACCCGTTTTGCTGGGCATTACTCATCGAGGATCTGCTGTACCCACTGGGGTGGAGGGGGGATGGCAATCCCCATCCGCTCTAGTAAAATCCAAGCCGTCAAATGTACGGTAAATAGGTACACAACACTGCTAAAAAACACCATTGAAACCGCTGCAATTTGGATAGTAGCCGAGCTCAATTGACCACTGGCTCCCAAACCCAGTAGACCAAAATCTAACAATCTATTAGTGATCCAGTCCATCAGCTGTACAATCTGGGCCACTAGATAGCCCCACAGATCTTCCCCTGCCATCCATGACAATAGCCAGATCCGAAAAAAAATGCCTAGAGTCACAATTAGTGCCCCCACGGGCAGTGAAATTAGCCAAGAAGCTTTGTGTCGCCAATGATATCCGAGCTGAACACCCAGCACGCCATAGGGGATGACGAAGAGAAGACTCCGGGGGGGGCCAATCAAAATAGCCAGGAGTAAACCGGACACTAGGGTAGTCATCCAGGCAGAACGAGAGTTCCAGCGCAGATAAACCAGCGCAATCGGCACTGGAAACAAAATCCGCAGCAAGGGACCCGGTGGGAAATATAGATTAATCAGCCACATTAAGCTAGCGGCACTGGCTAAAAAAGCGGTTTCCACCATAGCCACTGGCCCTTTGTTACTGGGGGCTTTTATCGCTTTAGCCTGAGAGGAGGCAGCCGACGATATCTCATTGTCTTCTATCCAAGGGCTGTCTAAGTCAATGTCGTCAATATTATCGGTGGAGTTGCTGCTACCCGCCACACCCGGAACCTGTGTCTCTGCCTGATACTCGTCTGGCTGCCCCATGGTGTTGAGAAGTTACCTAACCAAAGCCTTATATTGAACTCCCAGTATAACTAGACTAACAACCGATCTAGGTCATCAATAGAAGGAATGCGAATGACATCGCGCTCCCGACTAATTAGCCCTTTCTTTTCTAATTTACTCAAAACGCGGGTTACTGTCTCCCGTGCCAATCCACTTAGGCTGCTAAGCTCACGGTGCGGTAAATTCGGAATTTCCACCCCTTGGGCTCCTTGGGTCCCTTGCCCATCCGCGAGAAAAAGCAACACATCAGCTACCCGCGATTGACTATCGGACTCCCGTAGTCGCAGTCGCCGATTCACCTGACGTAATCGGCGTGCCATCAATTTGGCTAATCGAATACCCGCTTGGGGTTCACTGTTCAGTAAGCTAACAAAATCCTGGGCTGGCATACTGCCAATCATCGTTGTCGCTAGCGTAATCACGTCGGTTGAACGCGGGACTGCCTCTAATGGTGCCATCTCACCAAACAGCTCACCCTTACCCAAAATATTTAGCGTTACTTCCTTGCCATCAAGGTTGTAGGTGCGAATTTTGACCCATCCATCCAGGATGAAATAGACCGAATTACCCCAATCATTTTCTAATAACAAAACCTGACCAGCAGGGTGGCGACGCGTCACGATCTGAGCGGTTGCCTGCTGAACCGTTGCTTCAGGTAATTCTTGGAAAAATGGGGCTGCTGCGATCAGGGTGTCACCAGCTGAATTATCTCGGGCACCGTATCTGCTGTCCATATGGGGGAGAAGCCACGGTTGGGTGGACTCAATTAAAACAATAAAATCGAACAGTAGAGGCCGCTTTTGCGACGGTAGATAGTGGGCAAACTTTGAAACGCCCAACCCTGGCCAACCTCAATGGTATCTAAGGTCATTTAGTCAATGCTAAAGCCTTGTTACCCCAGTCACCAAAGTTTGGGCTAACCCATAGCTTAATCGCTAAGACGGCGACTCACCTAGAACATGAAGAATTAGTTTGCCTTTGGTTTACCTCATTCTTTGTCTAGAACAGGGTACAGCACGATTGCATCATCCCCCTAGTCCAAGTTTTGTTAACTTAACTTCACATTTTTGGCATCAGAATTGATTGGATAGATTAGTATGCCTCCATCTGCAAGCCATCCAAATTCATCTTTGATCTATGCAGTCCTGAGGGGCACTGTCAGGATTTTTCCTTAATTGCCTGTAGATAAAAGGAAGTTGTGATTTTTTAGCCAGCCTGCTTTACACTTTGGGCATTCCATCGGTGGGAGCTGTTGTGTCCATGATCGGGCTGGCTACTCTCCGCTTTGCAGAGTTTGTTGTTGAAAGGCCGCACTGTGACTTCTCAAAAGGATCAAATCCAACGCCTCATTGCTGAAATTGAAGCTACCTTGGCTAAGCCAGCTTCCCGCTTGCCGTTGGGTTTGTCAGGGGATGCTGGGCAGCGTCAGCTCTTAGACAAGCTGTCCGATTATTTGCAATCCCTAGAGCAGATGTTTGAGTCTCCTGGGGGCTGGGGACCGCTAGACCCCAATACCGGCAGGCTTGTTTCTCCGTCACCCACGGCCCCTGATATTGAGGAGTCAGCTGCTCAGGTTTTGCAGGGAGTGCTCCTAGAGATGCGATATCTCAGAGAAAACTCCCTCAAACCCATGCGTCAGGAGCTGGAGTCGCTCCAGCAGAAACGTGAAAGCTTACAGGCTGAGATTAATGTTTTAGAGGCACAGCGGGGTGCGGACCCGCTGCAGTCGGAGGAGCAAATTAGTGCTTTTTTAGAAACGCTGATGCAGCGACTGCAGGAGCAGCTATCGGCTCAAATGGTGCAAAATTTTGCCGCCATGGAAGCCGCCGCCGCCGAGCAATTAGCTGTGGCTGACACCCCCTCCCCTCTACTGTCGGGACAGCGATTGGAGCAAGTTCGTTTGCTGCAGGCCCAGTCAGACCAGCTGCTGCTGAAATTGGATACTACATTGACGGCTGTCTTCGGTTCCCTGCAAAAGAGTGTTGATAGCTACCGTGAATCTTTAGAAGAGGGCTTAGACCAGATGCACGGTCTAGGCCGTCAGGGCGAAGTTATTTTCCATGCCTTTATTAACCATCTGGCCCAACAGCTGGGGCAGGATGCTTCATCTTATTTGGCGGGTGAAATCGATGCTCAATCGGCGTTGCATGAGCCAGACCCTGGAACTACGGATGTGGATTTGGAGGCTGTTCAGTTAAATGAGCTGGATCAAGCTTTAGAGAATTTGGCCTTGGAGGAAGAAATCGGAGATGATGCGGCTGATCCAGCGGTGGCCATCGATCTTGATTTGAACCTATTAGAAAACATTGGGGCATTGTCAGAGGAAGGGGATGCCCTAGCTGAGGATATTACGGTTATTCAACCCGATGACGCGGATCCTGATATTGAGTTGGCTCTGCTAGAGGATGCGATCGCATCCTCAGACATTGACGATGACATTACGCTAATTCAAGCTGATGATAGGAACCTAGATCTCGGTCTGAACATTGATTTAGATGAGGATATTACGGTCATTCAACCCGATGACGCGGCCCCTGATTTGAGCATGCTAGAGAATGCGATCTCGTTTTCAGATATCGCCCCTGAAACAGCTGTGCCTAATGACGATGATGCTCTAGTGTCTGAGAATCCCACCCCCTTTGACGGTGATATAAGCATTGATACCTTAGATGCTCCAGATGCCTTAGATACCCCGGATGAACCCAGTGTTTCATTTAGCCTAAACTCAGCTTTAGAAAATAGTGACGAAAACTTTGGCTTGCTAGCCATGGGGGCCGACAGTGGTGACCTGTTAAGTTTTGAGTCTGAAGCAGCAGCCAGCCAAGGTGGGTTGCCCCAGGTCGAATCCGAGGGGGATCTGTTTAATTTGGATACCGGGTTTGACCTAACTCCCACCAGCGAGCCAGAACAAGACCCTGCCGGTATGCTCGCAGAAGACATGCTGCCGGACACTCCTTCAGACTCTGGACAAATATCAGATGACTTACTAGCCTTTAGCTTTGCCAATGAGGGTGACATAACGGAAACATCCTCAGAAACACTGCCGCTGGCCAACGATATAGATGAACAAATAAGCGAACAATCAGCGGAAACAGAACTGATTGATGCCGACCAGATAGCGGATGATTGGCTATTTGATATGGAATCTGCTGACGATGGTGAGGCGATACCTTCGCCCAACTTGGAGAGTGATATTCATGGGGATCTGAGCCCTGAACCAACGGTTGAAAATTTATTTGGAGATAGCATTCCTACCCCGGTAGAATCCAGCGATGGGGGCGATACCATCATCACTTCCCTCGTAGACCTCATGCCTGATGAGCCGTCTTCGGAAACCGTTGAGGATTTTTCAGATAATGTCTCCGACGATGTCTATATTGCTGCATCGGTGGACGAAGATTTAATCAATCTTGTCGAGCCGGGCACCGAACAACACCTGCTGATTGATTTTGACGATAGACAGCTAGTGGAGCAGCTAGATGAAGACTTGCAAAAGCTGGCTAGTGAAACCTTCTCGGCTGACTATGACATTGAGGAAGATGATGCCCTTGAGCCTTTAGACCAAGACACCTTGGAAACCATTGTTCGTGACCTCAATCTAGAAGACTTAGACTTGGAACATGACTCAGAATCAGACCCCATGAGTTCTGAGACTACCTCTACCGAGTCAGATGCTGAGGAGTCAGATGCTGAGGAGAACCAAGATCCGTCCGCCAATGAGGATGAAGACTTTCAAAGCATCACAGCAGACAATCAGGATACAGGTCTCGATCTGTTTGATGGATTTGCTACAGATACAGTAGACCTTATTGATGATCCATCTGCTAATGAGACGGACGAGCTCGCCGTCATTACCTCAGAAGTTGTGGCTATGCCTGAAGCCCTTGATTTGGATAGCTTGGGGCTGGGGGCGGATATCCCAGGGGACGAGTTTGATGATGGCTTGCCTGACTCCTTAGCCGATGAGCTGGTGGCCTTAAACGAGCATTCCAAAACTCTATCTCGGGAGCCCAATGACGATGTTGTTGGCCAGCTGCTATCGGATTTGGAAGAACCCGTGATTGGCGATGATGAAATGCTTTCGGTTCCTGCCGTAGAGGAGGCAGCACCGCATTTAGAGTCTGCCTCTATGCCAGACTTACCACTAGACTTCTTGGCTGATGAACTGACTACAGAGCCACCGGCCTCAGACGATTTTTTGGAGGCGGAGCAGCAGGCCTTTTGGCAAACGGTGACCGATGATGAGACTAAGGAGGCACCAGCAGCCCAACAGCTACCAGAAAATAACCTGTCTTTTGGCTCTGATCCGTTGCAAACAGATGAGTTTGTGGTATCTGAGACGATCTTGGAGGAGCCCGAAGAGTCCGAGAAGCCTGATGATGAGCCTGAGACAGACAGGCCGGATATGGGTATCCCTGATGCCGATTTAGATGATTTGCTGAGTTTAGATGACCAGCCTCTGCCCAGCGATATACCCGTTAGTGAAAATAAGCTGGATTTAGAACCTCTAGATGAGTTGTTTGGTCAATCATCCTTATCTGAGCTGGATGCAGTCCTTGAAGGGGATACACCGATAGACAGTTTAGCAGCAGCTACTTCTGGGACGACTGATCCACTCACTGAGCTGGGTCTGGGGATGAGTGTATCTCCTGAACTGTTGGTGCCTGATGTTGAGGATGCCCCAGATGTACCGGGAACGTTGCCATCCGAGGCTGTCGAGGCTGACTCCCTGATCGATGATCTGGATACGACGGAGGCGATCACCCCAACTCCGCCTGTTATCGTCCCACCCATAGATGTCGCTCCAGTAGTGGATCTTGAAGGAGACTGGTTTCTAGGATTAGATGTGGGGACAACCGGTCTATCTGCTGTGCTAATGAATCGTCGTACGGGGCAGGTGTATCCTCTCTATTGGCAAACTAGCCCAGAGGATGCTAAGCATTTCCGTCTACCTGCGATGGCTGTTATGACAGCCAGCCAAGAGACAGTTGCCGTAGGCTATGATGCCTTGGGCGATCTCGAGGATTTGCTGGATGCCTTTGGCTCACAAATGCCTGAGTTGATCGGTGTCAATCGCCTTAAACCATTGCTGAAGGTGGCCGTGGGCCATGGTCAAACCCTGGCTACATCAGATCCTTGGCTGCGCTGGTCAGACACTGTGGAGTTACCGATGCTACAGGTACTGCAAGCCATGGTGGCGCTTCTGAAGTATTTGGTTGATCAGGGGCAGGCTGTGGGGTTAGAGGGGGATAACCTCGCCCAGGTTTGGGAGAAACTGCAGGGGGTGATTGTTGGCTATCCGACTAATTGGCCCGATACCTATAGTTTTAACCTGCGGGAAGCTTTGCTGGCAGCCGGTTTGATTCATCAGCCAGAGCAAATTTTGTTTGTAGAGGATGCGATCGCAACCGTTTTATCTGGCCTCCCCGACCCTAGTAACGTAGCTATTTCTGAGACGGTATCTTTATCCCGTCAGCCCAGCCTTTATAACTGTCAATGGCAAGACGGTACCGTTGTTATTAGCGGCGGTGCCGTTATGACTGAATTGGGCCTTGTGAACTTACCCAAGGATTTAGCCAGCCTTGACTACGCTGATTTTGCCCTGCGTAGCTTTGCCTATGCCGGAGATGCCCTTGACCAAGACATTGTCTGTCAGTTGTTGCTACCGGACGAGCGACGGCAGCCGCTCTCTGCCGCAGATGCCTCCACCCATTGGGATTGGCAGGGCCATTTGTCGACTGAAGATACAGACTGGGGGCAGCTCAATTTAGATGATCTGACGCTACCAGCGGTTGGTCATATTGATTGGGGTCAGCGCTATCGTCTGCAGCATCGATTACTCGGCTCTAACTTGGGGCAAAGCCTGCTAGCGGCAGCTCGCCATCTTAAGCTAGCCCTACAGCAGCAAAATCAGGTTCAGATTACTCTGGCTGGTCAACGCTGGTTGATCAAACGACGTCATCTAGAAAATCTGATCTTTTTGCCCTATATCCAGCGGATTAATCGCTATCTAAATGTGTTGTTGAGCCATCATACGGTGGATGCCCAGGCCATCAAACAGGTGATTTGCACTGGAGGCTCAGCTTCATTGCCGGCCATTGCCCGTTGGTTACGGCAAAAGTTTCCCAATGCCACAATTATTCAAGATACCTATGCCAGTGAGTTACCCCAGAGCTGTAGCCGCGTTGCTTACGGTTTAGTAAATTTGGCGCGCTATGCCCAAGTGCTTAATGTTACTCGTCAACAGTACAGTGATTACTTTTTACTGATGGAGCTGTTGCGAGTCTTTCCCCAACAGCCACTTCCTGTCGGGGCAATTATGCATCTGCTAGAACAGCGCGGCATCAATACCCAGGCCTGTCATTTGCATATTTTGGCTCTGCTGGAAGGCCATCTGCCGCCAGGGTTAGTTCCGACAGCTGCAGACCGAGGGTTGATTTGCGATCGCACTGCCGATTTACCTACCTATCGCGCCCTGTTGAAAACACCTCTGTTTAGAAAAACGGTAACTGAGTCAGGTGGCCACATTTACATTCCTAACGAAGCTCAAGCCGAGCAGCTACGGGCTTATTTTAATCGATTACTCATTGACAAGACTCAAACACTAGAAGAGCCTTTAATTGCCCAGCTAGAGGTGCTGGTATAGTGGATGGCTCACAACAAAAGTATCACTAGCGTACAAGGTGGTGATTGTTTGATGGAAAAGTTGATTGAGTCGCTGACTCAAGAAATCACTATTTTTTCGATTAGGTCGTCTAAGTAATCAGACATAACTATTTGTTAATTCGGACTTCGTCTAGTTTTGAGCTTTCTAGAAATATCAAAATTTAGCAGGCTGAGCATAATTGAAACCTGCGACACTAGCAGTCGCTAATTTACGCTACCGATTTAAACTGACTCTCCAGATGGATACCACAAAAAATAACGTGGCCAAGAAAATTCTCGGACACGTCATGGCAGATTTTCAGAGAATATGTGAATCTTCAAATAGTGTTAATGCATGCTAAAACCCTAACCATATTCTAACTGTTGGAGCAAATACCGCTGGAGTCATCAACAAACGTTAATCCTCTTCATCTGTATCCTTGTTACCATCTAGCTGAATCAAGTGGATGTGTTTATAACCAAGCTTGATCTCAAACTCATCCCCTGGTTTAAGTCCCATTTCTTGAGTGTAGGTAGAACCAATAACAATTTGGCCATTTTTATGGACACTCACACGATAAGTTGGTTCGCGACCACGCCCGTCTTTGGTGCTTTCAGGCCCCAGAGGAATGCCTCTAGCTGCTAGTAGCGCATCATAGAAATCGGTCAAATTTACTCTGACTTGCTTATCTTTATTAATACTGAAATACCCACACTCCTTAGCTTTTTCCCGCTTCGGTAGATGGGTGATCTCCTTCATTTTCTGAAGTAGAGCTTTCCCTGTTAGTGGCGTGGTTTTGGTATCAGCCATCGGATTTGAAGATTTAGTGATTAGGTCTAGAAAAGGGCAATAAATTCAATTTTCCCAAGTTAGAACCAGAGACGCTCGTTTTCCAAACTATAGAGTGTCGGATTCTCTTGAGTGGACCTGATTATAACAGACGAAAAACCTGTTTATCTAGGAATGTAGAAACCCTAAACTATATTCAACTTGAACACTCAGTTTTCCTAATGAAAATTTAGTTCTCAAACTACACGTAAATCAATAATAGTCAATTATGCAAACTTTAGTGTTTGCATAAAAACTTATCCTTGCTGATGATTGTGTCCCCAGTATTGACACAGTTTCGAACGTAAACACCGGTAACTATATCGCTGTCAAAAAGCTTATCTGCTATGAGAAAATATCTTTTTTACAGAGCTTATATCTTTGAAAAAGCTTCAGACTAACTTTTAATAATGTATTATTTTGATTTTATATCGTTCTTAGTTTAATGGATAGACCAGCCTAGAAAAGGCATCGATCAGGGTTTCTTGAATGTAATTCTGCTAAGAAAAATCTATGCCAGTTTTTTAGAATAAAAATTAAATCTTGCTAATATTAATAATCATGGACTGTTAGCCAAGGCTGATCTATGCGCTGATATTTGTCCATATCAAAAGGAATTAGTTTGAGCGGAGTACAATATTTAAAAATGGTGTTTTTCAAGTGTTAGCATAACTGGTCTTTGCAGAATGCCATGGCTAGCGTTGGGAACATCCCTAGGGCCTCATCCATAGTTCGAACCTGTAGGATAGAATTGGCGGTGGTTTCAATTGAGTAATGAAACTTCCGAGCCATTGTCCCTTATCTATTTAGTATTTTCTTGATTGTGATATGTCTAAACCCAATCCCGTAGAATCCGATGCGTCACAATCTTCAGCGGCTATCCCTCCCTCTGCTGAGCAACCGGGTTTTGGATGGACCATCTATGCCGAACGCATCAATGGTCGGTTTGCCATGGTGGGGTTTCTGGCGTTATTGCTACTTGAATTCTTTACACGCCAAGACTTCTTCACCTGGGTGGGGTTACCTTAATAACCTTCTATCGAACATTTATTTGATACTGTCCCTGGCCAATTTGGTCATAGGCGTTGACGATGACTCGGTATTGACCGGTGTAAGGCAGCACCATGCGGATGGTTGAATCGCTATTGTCTTGGGCAATGTCGTCATTTTCAGCAATTTTGTCGCCTTGATCATCAATGAGTAGCAGATAGGTGTCAAATTCTTGACTCGTGAGGGTAATGGTTACCTCCTGTCCCTGTTGGCCGCTAAACAGGTATTCGTCGTAAAGGCTATTGTCGGTCAGGCGACTATCTTGAGGACTTAGAGTACCGTTTTCCCTTAGAAGATAGCCGCTACTGCTTAGGTTACTGATACTCAGTTCGTACTGCCCCTGTTCGCTAGCGCCATAGGAATTAGCGAAGATAAAATAGGTGCCGTCGTCCGGCAGAGTAATCTCTAAACGGGCATTGCGGCTATTGCCGTTGTCATCATTTTCACCCAGGTACTCTTGATTTGGCCCATAGAGCAAAAGATAGGAATCAACCTGATTGCTATTCATGGCAATGCTAATACGCTGACCTGATCTGCCTTCAAAGGTATGGGCATTAAAGTAACTGTTGTCGGGCAGTAGATTGCTATTGTTATCCAGGTAATCGCTGATTGGATTCCCGCCAATGGCGATCGGTGTGGGCTCCCGCATTGCCCGATTTTGTCGTGATGCTACGGTACTGGCTGTGCCGTTTTGAACGGCTGTAATAAAGGGTCTGATTTGAGGGGTTGCGATCGCAAATCCAATTCCAATACTGCCTGCATTGTCTCCGGTTGTAAAAATAGATGTATTTACACCGATCAATTCACCATGCCGGTTGAGCAATGGACCTCCCGAATTTCCAGGGTTAATCGCTGCGTCTGTTTGGATCAAACCCCGCTCCGTGTCAATTCGACTCACAATTCCCACTGTAAAGGTTCCTTGCAAACCAAATGGATTACCAATTGCAAATGCCTGCTGCCCTACCTGGGGAGCACCGTTGGCTAAAGGAACGGTGGGCAGTGCATTATCTTGACTCTCAATTTGCACCGCTGCGAGATCTAAATTCTCATCGGCATATCCGATTACCCGTCCTGGAAACTGACGACCATCTGCCAACCGCACAGTGACCTGAGTAGCATTCCCAACCACATGGGCGTTGGTTAACACCAGTCCAGCTGGTGTAATAATGCTGCCGCTTCCCGTACTATCACCCGCATCAATGGCGACAACAGCGGGACTGGCCTGTCGATAAACACGAACATTCGTCTCTTCATCAATCCCTTGGGCCTGCGCTGCCAATGGAACCAAGCCCTGGTTCCAATTGACCTGTGTACCAATGACATTAAGACCAAGAGCACACGCTACCAGACCCGTACAGGATTTTTGAAAGATAGATATCATCGCTTGCTCAGCAGAATGAACGTTCCTATAAGATACTCCTGCTCCTAAAACCATTCCGGTAAACCAGATAAGATTTACACTATTGATGCCATTAGTTTAAATCTGGAAATAACTTGTAAAAGACTCAGTTACAGAGGAATGAAGCACACATTTTCTCAGCTATGGACTCAAAAATGTGTGCTTCTTTAGCTAGGTTTCTAAAAAGGCCAACAAAAAAGGATGCGGTTAACCACATCCTTTTTTGTTACAGTAATGAACTGTTTAATTCCTAAGCCAACCCTGTATTTGCTCCAGGCTTGCCAGTTGCTAACTCTACTTTGACAATCTTGCCGCCCATCTTTTGAATTCGCTGCTGCTCGCGAAACCAGCTGTCGTAGGGAACGAGCTTAGTAAAAAAAGTATTCTGTAGCTCGCGCTGGGTGCGAATGCGAGATTGACTCGGCACGCAGGCAGTAATCCGAAACATACGCATAGCAGAGATGTCTCCTAATCTCAAACAAAAACTATTTTGCAAATCAATTACGAAAAGCCTATTAACTGAAGCATCAATATATTGATTTTATATTGGCTTTAGTTCAATGAGGCTCAATATCAGCTGAATAAACAAAACCAGCCCCATTAAAGGTCGCTAAGTATTAAGCTTCAACCGCCCATTATGTAATATCAGCGTATCCATGCCCTAGGCTTAGAACAAGCTATTATGCTCTATTACCCCAAGCATAGACTCAAAAATTCGGAAGTCCGATAACCAATGACCAGCCGTCACAATCTCTCAAAATAGACAGACTTTGACCCGCTAACACTCGCTCCAGACTTCCGAAACAGATCAAGATTAACCACATGCGGCTAATCTATACCACGTCAACTTGGCCTAGCTAAGGCCAGAGCAGATGTAGTCGAAGTAAACGCCCATTTCCTTGCCAGCATCAGCGCCAACCAGGCTAGCAGTCACTTCTTTCATTGCCTGAATCGCTTGGACAGTAGCACCAACAGGTACACCCAAGGAGTTGTAAGTTTCCTTTAAACCATTGAGCACGCGCTCATCGAGGATAGAAGGATCGCCAGCCAACATAGCGTAGGTTGAATAGCGTAGGTAATAGTCCAAGTCACGAATGCAAGCAGCATAGCGACGAGTGGTGTACATATTGCCACCAGGGCGAGTGATGTCAGAGTACAGCAGCGCTTTAGCTACAGCATCTTTAACAATTTCGGAAGCATTAGCACCGATAGCAGTGGCAGCGCGAACACGCAGCTCACCAGTCTGAAAATAAGCAGCTAGCTTATCCATGGAAGACTGATCAAGGTACTTACCCTGAACGTCTGAAGAATTAATTACAGAAGTAATCGCGTCTTGCATGATCTGTATTCCTTAATGAAATTTAACGATGTGGCTCAACAATGTAATAGGCAAATCAAGATAACTCAAACAGAGTTACAGCATTGCGCCAACAACGTAATCGAAATAGGAAGCGGCCTCAGCTGCATCGTCACCAGACAACAGAGAGGATGCAACGCTCTTCATAAAGCGAATTGAATCAGCAACTGCAGGAATAGACGTACCTAGAGAGTTGTACATCTCCTTAGCACCTACTAGACCAATCTCTTCAATGGGAGTCACATCACCAGCAACAATGCCGTAGGTGATAAGACGAAGATAGTAGTCCATATCACGCAAGCAAGTTGCAGTCATTTCCTCACCGTAGGCATTACCACCGGGAGAAACAACGTCAGGGCGCTTTTGGAAAAGCTGGTCACCAGCTTGCTTAATGATGCGCTCACGGGACTCAGTTAGAACCTGGGCGATGCGAAGACGACGCTCACCAGATGTAACGAAACCCTTGATCCGGTCCAACTCACCAGGACTGAGGTAACGGGCCTCAGCATCGGCATTCACGATAGATTTCGTGACAATACTCATCTATGGATTCCTCCGAAAGAATATATCTAGGCGAACTCATTTATGTTCACCTTCACTAAGACTGATACTACCTGTATGAGGATAGATAACAATCTCGTTTCCAATCTAAATCGAATTAGGCGGGCAACTTAACTACCCAGATTCAATGCTTAATTCGACTGTTGAAGCATGCCAAATATCAGCTCAGATTCCGAGAAATCTTGTATTAGCTTAGCTACCTTCCGCAAATATTCTCCGGCATTCAGCTAACCTTCTTAGAGAATGCGCAATATTTTGTAACAATATCCCTCAGAATCTTGAACTCTCGATGTGTCGAGCAGGGTAGCAAAATCAGTCTCAACACCAATGTCTAGTCGGTAGGAAAAATAGCTATAGAGAAACGCCCTGAGCATTAACATCTCAAAGGCGATTCTCTGCTATTTCTCATTAGGCCAAGGACCTAACCAGATACTGCGTTAGGTGTCAATGGATGCAATGGTTGACACTGAGGGTGCAAAACTCGGTACGACAACACTACCACTCTGACGGGTGAGTTGCTGATATAGCCGTTCGGTATTGGGAAAGTTAGCCGCTGGCAGGGTTGGGAAGCGGCGATAGGGTACCGTATCTTCACCAAAGAACTCGGCATACTCAGGTGTTTCAACCATGGTTTGAATAAAGCCACGGATACCTTGGGTAGCCAAAATCTGATTATATTTCCGAATTTCTAGCTGATTGAGGGGGGCACGTCCTAAGAAATGCTTAGTCCCTAGCTCAATCACCTTAGTATTTGGATAGGGGGCATAGAACTCTTTTTGGTAAAGATCAGAACAGCCTAGACCTTCAATAAACTCCTTCATGTTGATCTCACCATTGCCCAACTTACTTTCC
This sequence comes from Cyanobacteria bacterium P01_B01_bin.77, assembly GCA_039028535.1. GTDB lineage: Bacteria > Cyanobacteriota > Cyanobacteriia > Phormidesmidales > Phormidesmidaceae > Leptothoe. The sequence goes on along the minus strand of JBCCHX010000013.1, from coordinate 82,958 downwards.
AGTGAGGTGAACTCAGTTTTGACTACATAGGGAGAAATATCACGCTCAAATATCTGACGGTAGGCAGCCTGGGTGATTAGCTTAATATTAGCCTTGTCGTAGAGGCTGGTGAGCTTAAAGACCTTACTCTGGACACGACGTAAATTGACACCTTGGCCAACTCGCTTGGTGACTTCGATATCGCCTCGCTCTGAACCAGCGGTCCCTAGCTCCACAAAGCGTGGGACTACAGGCTTAACCATTGGTTTGACACCAGTGGCCCCCACAGTGCCTGCACGGAATGACCGTAGAGACTGACCAGCAGGGGTAACATAGCGCTCATAAGGCACTGTGTCATCACCAAAGGACTCAGTATATTCTGGACTATCGATGAGAGTGTCAACTAAGGCATAGAATCCTTGCTTGGCACAAATATCGAAGTACGCATTTGTTTCCTGACGTCCGTAGGTGGGACGACCTAGTAAGCGCCGATGAATGTACTCCACCGCCTTCATCACATATAACGATGACCAGTAAGTCTTCCGGAAAGCTTCAGATTTAGCTAAAGTGCGAATAAAGTCACGTAAACAGATATCGCCATTTTCTAGGCGAGTCTCTGCAGCCTTAAGTTCTTGCCCCGCATAGACATCACGACCAAATACCTGGCGGTAAGCAGCGCGAATAATTGTCTGGGTAGAGCTTTCGGCAAACTGGATGCTGCTCCCTTGGGTGGATGGGATCTGGTCAAGTTTGAAGACCTTAGGACCAAGACTTCCCGGAGCCTTAGGGCGAGCAGCCGGATTACTCACCTGACTGTCAATGCCTGCACCACGACGAATCAAGATACGACGGGTATCTTTATTAAACGGAGCTGGACTATTACTGGGGTTACGCGTTTCCTTGGGGAAGATGGCTCCAAATTGAATCTCTAGCGGGTCATTGCCGGAACCGTAGGGATGTTGGTCTGGTAGCGGTTGTTCATAAGCCGCAAAGGTGGTCAGAAACTGTGGGGTTTTGCGGAAAGGCGCACTGTAGTTCAGCAAATTTTGCTGAGGTCCCCAATTGCGACACTCTTGAGCTTCTTGTCCCAGGCCACGCAGGTAAGGGACTGTTTCTTCTCCAAAGTAATCGCCATATTCATTCGAATCAATTAAGGCATCTACTAAGGCTGATAAGCCACCATCGGAAACGATGGAGAAATACTTCTGAACCTCTTCACGGGAGCTAGGCCCACGCCCCAAAATATGTCTGAAGGCCAGCTCTAGAGCACGACTGTTGATGTAAGGTTCGAAAAAGTTTTTGCGATATAGGGGAGACTTGGCCAGGCGACGAATAAATTCCTTCATGGCGATTTCGCCATTTTTTACCTTGGATTCTAAATCTGACAAGTCTAAGGAATAAGCCCGCTTGATGTCCCTTTCAAATACTTGCCGATAGGCGGCTTTGACCACCGAATTTTTCTCGGAGCTCGAAAGACCCGGCTTCATTACAAACTTTGGTCGTCGCTCAGAGGCATTGAAATAAATCTGAGGCAGCTGCAATCCTTGAAGGTCTTTAGATGAACGCTGGCGTAATTTGTTTGAGGGTGCTGGAGCTTTAAATTCGTCAACTAAGACGTTGAAGTAAGAACGGATCAGCTCTTGAGCTTCATCATCTCCGCGAAAGTACCCAGTGCTAGCTGCACGCATGGTCTGCAATGCGACTACAGTAGCTGCAGAGGAGCAGGCATCCTCGATGATTTCTCTGAGCCCACGAACATTTACAGAAATGATATTGGGGTCACCAGCAACAATGGCATAGGTCACATAGCGCAGAAACCAGCTCATGTCTCGTAGAGACTTTTGCATATTGCTAGGACCATAACGCCCTACATTAATGGGACGAAAACCGGCTGGAATGCTTCCTAGATCACCACCGCCGCTGACTAGATTTCTCAGACCGCTAAAGAGACCTTCACCACCACCGCTGCTTTCAATGTAGGTGTCGGTACCTGCGTTGGCATCACCTGCCTGAGAATCAGGCTCGGCCCTCTCTAAATACGATAGAGGGGAACCCCCGGTAAAGATGCGGTTAGCGGCTTGTGAAACGATTAACTCTGAATAGCGAGTCAGAACCTGTGCGATCGCAATTCGCTTTTGCCCTGACTTAAAAAAGCCAGACAGCGAATCCAACTCGCCCCGCTCCATATAGCGGTCCTGCTGTTCAGCTTGAGTAATCGTGGTCACCGGCAAGGTTTGATAAAGTTGTGGCCGCACTAAGGAGCTTCCACCACTAGCAGTTACAGTCATTCCTTTTCAAAGGCTCCCTTCTAATAGTTGATTGCAATAGGTGATTGCATCAGACCCTTTCCTCAACGCCGAGCAACTCAGGGGCAAAAAATTAGACCTAGAGTATTGGTTAACACCAGCAGGCAGCGCGACGGGCCTATCGGCTCTTACGACAGTTCCAGATTAAAACGATTACGGAACGCCAAGATGGTTGTCTAAAGACTGTGTAACATCTTGTTATTAGCCCATTGAGCCATCATAAAAGACGGTGTGCAACTGAATGAGAGAAAAGATAAGTTTTGTTACCTGTATTTACGAAGAGTTTCCCGAAAAATGCCAGTCTTATAGAAGCCAGGGTTTTGAATTTTTTAGCTACTTTGTAGCTTTCCGCAGGTTTGTTTAGGCTTCAATTTATGAGCCCTGCAACTCAAAAAAACATCTTTGGCAGGCGGGTATGATTTGACCACCCAAAAAATCAAAACTGAGAACTCAAAATACATTCCCCATGACTTCTGCAAATGAGGCTGCCGTTAGTGCAGCCGTGGCCAAGCTATACGATACCTATCCCTTCCCGCCAGAACCCCTAATTGATGAACCACCTCCTGGATATAACTGGCGATGGTATTGGCCCACGGCCTATAACTTCTGCACAGGTCGATTGCCAGCAACGGAGAACGTCAAGATCTTAGACGCAGGCTGTGGCTCTGGTGTCGGAACTGAATATCTGGTGCATCTCAATTCCCAGGCCCAAGTAACTGGTATCGATCTGAGTGCTGGTACTTTGGCCGTGGCGCGTGAGCGCTGTCAACGTTCAGGAGCGTCTAATCGCGTCAATTTTCGCAATCTCAGTATCTACGATGTCGATCAAATTGAAGGGCAATTTGATTTGATTAACTGTGTGGGCGTGCTGCACCACATGCCCGATCCGATCCGGGGTATTCAAGCCCTTGCTAGTAAGGTGGCTCCGGGGGGGCTCCTGCATATTTTTGTCTATGCCGCTTTAGGTCGTTGGGAAATATCGCTAATGCAGCAGGCCATTGCCATGCTGCAGGGAGAACGTCGAGGTGACTATCGAGATGGTGTCTCCGTTGGCCGCCAGCTTTTTGATGCCTTGCCAGAAAACAATCGCATCGTCAAACGAGACAAAGAACGATGGGCTTTAGAAAATCATCAAGATGAATGCTTTGCCGATATGTATGTCCATCCCCAAGAAGTGGACTATACCATCGACACCTTATTTGAGTTAATCGATGCATCCGGCTTAGAATTTGTTGGCTTTTCTAATCCTCAGTATTGGGACCTGGATCGTCTGATTGCAAAAGCACCTGATGTAATGCAGCGAGCCCAACAGTTAGATCGGCGAGCCCAATATCGCTTGATTGAACTACTGGATCCGGAACTCACTCACTATGAGTTTTTCTTGGCTCGTCCACCCCTAGACCCAATAGACTGGTCCAACGATCAGCAACTACTCTCCGCTTTTCCACAACTCACACCTTGCCTGTCCGGATGGCCTAGCCGGTCTTTTTTTAATCCTGACTATCAGCTAGTCCAAGTCAGTGATGTGGAGTATGGATTTTTACAATCATGTGAGGCGGGAGCCGGTAAAAAAACAGTGGCTGACATTTTGACGTCGGTTTCTTTGGAACTCTCAGCCGTACGCTCATTACAAACACGGCAGTTGCTTCTATTAATGCCGTCTGAATGAGCTATCAGGTAACTAGCTGTGCCATGGATGCCTCAGGGTAATAGGTGAATCGGTAAATATCCGGGCACTCATTTTTTATTTGTGGGTGGCAGAAAATCGGGTATCTGTGGTAAGCCCAAGGGATTCGTATTAAGTATTGTTAGCTTTAAATGATATGATTGTCCTCGGCTTGCAGGCAGGGCTTCGGCCACTATTGTAAGTTTGCCTAGGCTAGTTTGAGTGATTTCTGTGAACTTGCCAGACGAACCTCTTAGAGATTCATCTATGGATGAAAATGATGCCGTAGCGGACACTACCAGTGCCGATACGATGGTCACTGGCTCGATTGCTCCGGAGCCTGACTCTTCAATGGAAGAGTATTATCAACTTCAAAATGAGCTGCTTTTGCTAACGCTTGCGTTGATGTTGATAGCTTTCATTTCGGTTTGGATGGCCTACTCCCTCAACACGGCTCTCAATTACTTAATTGGGGCATGTTCGGGTGTGGTTTACTTAAAATTGCTGGCTAAAAGCGTTGAGAAGCTTGGTAGGGAAAAATCTAAGGTGGGCAAGAATCAGCTTGCTCTTTTTATTGGATTAATAGTAGTCGCATCCCAAGTGGAGCAGCTGCAAATCGTTCCAATTTTTTTAGGTTTCCTAACGTATAAAGCCGCTCTCATCGCATATATGTTCAAGGCATTGTCAACGACTTGATAAGTCTGCGACTCTGCATTGACTGAGTTAGCCGCTAATCATTTGGCCTACTGTCTTTTTGGTCAACCTAACCTGAATTAAGATGCTAAGTTTGCTGCACTTTGATGTGTTGCCATTAGCCGAGTTAGAGGTAGGTCATCACTTCTATTGGCATGTGGGAGGACTTAAACTCCACGGCCAGGTCTTTTTGACCTCTTGGTTTGTGATTGGACTATTGCTCATAGCTTCGGTTCTAGCAACTCGAAATATGCAGAGGGTGCCCCAGGGGTTACAGAACCTGATGGAGTATGTCTTTGAGTTTGTCAGAGACATTGCAAAGAATCAGCTTGGCGAGAAGGAATATCGTCCTTGGTTGCCGTTCGTAGGCACACTGTTTTTATTCATCTTTGTGTCTAATTGGTCGGGGGCATTGCTCCCTTGGCACGTGATTGAAATTCCTGAAGGAGAGCTTGCTGCTCCTACCGGTGATATCAATACAACGGTTGCTCTAGCTTTATTAACATCGCTTGCATATTTTTATGCGGGCTTTAAGAAGCGAGGTTTAGGATATTTCGCGAAATACATTGAGCCAACTCCAATTCTGTTGCCGATCGCAATTCTTGAGGACTTTACCAAGCCGCTTTCACTGAGCTTTCGTCTCTTTGGAAATATCTTGGCAGATGAACTCGTAGTTGCCGTTTTGGTGCTGTTGGTCCCTTTGTTTGTCCCCCTGCCCGTTATGATGTTGGGGCTGTTCACCAGTGCTATTCAGGCATTGGTATTTGCCACACTGGCAGCAGCTTACATTCATGAAGCTTTAGAGGGGCATGGTGACGAAGGTCACGAGGAGCATGCTTAGCAGTTGTTGCTAGCGTACCTCTAATGAGCCTCAGGCTATTTTATAGGCCTGTTTTTACTGACTTTAAGTCTTGTTTGTTTCGTATATACCGAAAAGGAAATACATTATGGATCCGTTAGTTGCTTCTGCTTCAGTTATCGCTGCTTCTTTAGCAGTTGGCTTGGCCGCCATTGGCCCTGGTATTGGTCAGGGTAATGCTTCTGGTAAAGCTGTCGAAGGTATTGCTCGTCAGCCCGAAGCAGAAGGTAAAATTCGCGGTACTTTGCTGCTGACTCTTGCGTTTATGGAGTCTCTTACTATCTACGGTCTGGTTATTTCTCTGGTACTTCTATTCGCAAACCCCCTCGCGTAAGGAAGGTTGGCTTTAGGGGCGTTATCTGTGCTCATATTCCTTTCGGATATTGGATGTTTTGCAGATAGCGCCTTCTAACTACATTGTGTTGGATTACACCTGAGTTGAGCCAATAAATACTTTTTTCTTCAACTTTCTTATGTGTTGATGGGTTCTCAGGTTTAGGGAAATCGGAAAATGTTTGATTTTGACGCAACACTGCCTGTAATGGCGTTGCAATTTGTTTTATTGACGTTTCTTCTAAACGCAGTGTTCTTCAAGCCTATTTCAGCGACGCTTGATGAACGAGACGGCTACATTCGGACTAATAAGTCCGATGCTGCAGAGTATTTGAAAACAGCTGAAAAGCTTGCTAAACAGTACGAGCAGGAGCTGTCTGATAGCCGTAGGCAGGCCCAATCATTGATTGCTCAGGCCCAGGCTGAAGCCCAAGAGGTTGTTGATAAACAGATCGCTCAGGCTCAGTCTGAGGCTCAGCAGCAACGTGAGCAGGTTCAATCTGAGCTTGACCAGCAAAAGCAGGAGGCTTTTCAGTCTCTTCAGGGTCAAGTGGATGTCCTGAGTCAACAGATTTTAGATAAGCTGTTGGGCTCTCAGGCTGCTTAAGCTTGGTTTTTTGTCTTTTGAACTTGTTTAGAAAGCTGCATTTTTTTAGGATTATCGGCGCGCAGTGATTGCTATGGTTGAAAACTTTTGGCTACTGGCGACAGAAGAAAGCGGGTTTGGTTTAAATTTCAATATTTTAGAAACCAACCTTATTAACCTTTCTATTCTGGTTGCTTTAATTGTCTACTTTGGACGAAGCTTTTTAGGCAACGTTATGGCTGAGCGTCGCTCAGCCATTGAGGCTGCCATTCAAGATGCTGAAAAGCGTCAACAGGAGGCTTCTCAGGCCTTGGCTGAGCAGAAAAAGAACCTGGCCGAGGCTCAGGCTACTGCTGTTCAGATTAAGTCTGATGGTGAGGCGGCCGCTAAGGTAGCCAAAGAGAACATCCTGGCGCAGGCGTCCAAAGATGTCCAACGAATGAAGGACGAGGCTGCTCGAGACCTTACTTCTCAAAGGGATCGTGTGGTAGTTGAGTTGCGTCAACGGATCTCTACTCTTGCCATTGAGAGAGCGGAGACGCAGCTACGGTCCCAGATGGATGATGGGCTTCAGCAGAAGCTGATTGATCAGAGTATTGGTCTACTGGGAGGTAGCTTGTGAAGGATAGCGTAGTTATTGAGGGTTTAGTTGACCCTTATGCTCAGGCTTTATTGTCCATTGCTCAGAGCGGAGGCTTGACTGACCGTTTTGCTCAGGATTGTTCATCAATCCGCGATTTGTTGTCCTCATCTTCTGAGCTTACTGAGCTACTTGAAAATCCGATCGCCAATTCTGACGTTAAGAAGGGTGTTTTGCGTCAGGTTTTAGGGGAAGGCGTACATCCGACAATGCTTAACTTTGTCCTGTTGCTAGTGGACCGAGGCCGGATTGCCTTCTTAGGTCTCATGTGTAAGCGTTACCAGACTCTGTTTCGTGAGCTAAATCAGATTGTTTTGGCTGAAGTGACTTCTGCCGTCCCATTATCTGATGCTCAGAATGAGTCAATCCGTCAGAAGGTTATCGCGATGACAGGGGCTAGTTCTGTAGATTTAGAAAATTCTCTGGATTCTGAATTGTTGGGTGGCGTCATTATCAAAGTTGGTTCCCAGGTGGTGGATGCCAGTTTGCGGGGTCAGCTGCGACGTATCGGTATCCAGTTGAGTAGCGCTTCTTCTCGCTAGGGTGTTTTGGGTAAGAGCGTCTTGCTTTTTTGCCCAGTATTGTAGGACGCGAGCTGGTTGAGAATGGCTGTTTTTAGCACCAATCTTAGTCGAGCATTGTTTAGGTGATTTTTGTTGATATCTGAGTTAGTAGAGCAACTCCCATGGTAAGCATCAGACCTGATGAAATCAGTAGCATTATTAAGCAGCAGATCGAGCAGTATGACCAGGATGTCAAAGTATCTAATGTAGGTACTGTACTGCAGGTAGGTGACGGTATTGCCCGTATCTATGGCCTTGAGAAATCAATGGCTGGCGAACTACTTGAGTTTGAAGATGGCACGGTTGGTATTGCCCTGAACCTGGAAGAGGACAATGTGGGTGCGGTACTCATGGGCGATGGCCGTGCGCTCAAGGAAGGTAGTTCCGTTAAGTCCACGGGTAAAATTGCCGAGGTCCCTGTGGGGGATGCCCTGCGCGGCCGTGTCGTTGATGCGTTGGCTCGTCCCATTGATGGTAAGGGTGATATCGCTGCTACCGATAGCCGCTTGATTGAATCGCCGGCTCCTGGCATTATTGCGCGGAAGTCAGTTTATGAGCCTCTGCAGACTGGGATCACGGCGATTGATGCGATGATTCCTGTCGGTCGTGGTCAGCGTGAGCTTATTATTGGTGACCGTCAGACGGGTAAGACTGCGATCGCAATCGACACCATTCTCAATCAGGCTGGTCAAGACGTTGTCTGCGTATACGTAGCCGTTGGTCAAAAGTCTGCCTCCGTTGCCCAAGTAGTCGGCGTTTTAGAAGAGCGTGGCGCCATGGACTACACCGTTGTAGTAGCCGCCAACGCCAACGAGCCTGCCCCGTTGCAATTCTTGGCTCCCTATACAGGTGCTGCGATCGCTGAGTACTTTATGTACCAGGGTAAAGCCACATTGGTGATCTACGATGACCTTACCAAGCAGGCCCAGGCATATCGTCAAATGTCCTTGCTACTCCGTCGTCCACCCGGTCGTGAGGCTTACCCTGGAGACGTATTCTTTATCCACTCTCGCCTGTTAGAGCGTGCTGCTAAGCTGAGCCCTGAGCTGGGTGAGGGTAGTATGACCGCTCTGCCCATTATTGAAACCCAGGCAGGTGACGTTTCCGCTTACATTCCCACCAACGTAATTTCCATTACCGACGGTCAGATCTTCTTATCCTCTGACCTATTCAACTCGGGTCTACGCCCTGCAATTAACGCAGGTATCTCCGTATCCCGTGTAGGGGGTGCAGCCCAGACTAAGGTAATGAAGAAGGTTGCCGGTAAGCTCAAGCTTGAATTGGCTCAGTTTGACGAACTTCAGGCCTTTGCCCAGTTTGCTTCTGACCTAGATGCGGCTACCCAGGCCCAGCTAGCACGTGGTGTCCGTTTGCGGGAGCTACTCAAGCAGTCCCAGTACGCTCCCCGTGCTCTACACGAGCAGGTAACCATCGTGTACGGCGGTATTAACGGTTTGTTTGATGATGTACCCGTAGAGAAAGTTGCGCCTCTTGTGGCTGAACTCTGCAACTACATCAACACTAGTAAGCCTGAATTGGTTAAGGAAATCAATTCAGGCAAAAAGTTGACTGACAAAGTTCAGGAACTAGCTAAGGCAGCGATTGCTGAGTGTAAGCAGTCCTTTATGGCCGCATAGGAGGGATTGGCCTAACCCCCAGTAATCAAGCCACAGCTTAATTATTGGGGGCATCAGGCTAAAAAAACAACGCATATGGCTAATCTCAAATTAATTCGAGACCGAATTAAGTCGGTCAAAAACACTCGTAAGATTACTGAGGCAATGCGTCTGGTAGCGGCGGCTAAAGTCCGTCGTGCCCAAGAACAAGTGGAGGCTACTCGTCCCTTTGCTGATCGTTTGGCCCAGGTATTTTACGGTCTTCAGACCCGATTAAAGTTTGAAGATGCAAATCTGCCCCTGCTGCAGCAGCGCGAAGTCAAAAATGTTGGTTTAGTTGTTATTTCCGCCGACCGTGGTCTATGCGGTGGCTATAACAGCAATATTATTCGTCGTGCTGAGAATCGTGCTAAGGAACTGGAAGCTGCTGGTATTGGCTATCAGATGATTCTGATTGGTCGTAAAGCGACTCAATATTTTCAAAGACGAGATTATCCTATTGATGCAACTTTTACCGGCTTAGAGCAGATTCCTACGGCGGAAGAAGCCTCTAAGATTGCGGATCAGGCACTTTCCTTATTTTTGTCAGAGGAAGTTGATCGTGTGGAGCTGATCTTCACAAAGTTTGTGTCCTTGGTCAGTTCTCGCCCAGTCACTCAGACCTTGCTTCCCCTCGATCCTGAGGGGCTTGATAAGGAAGATGAGATGTTTCGTCTGACAAGCCGTGGTGGCCGTTTCCAGGTGGAGCGTTCAGCCGTAGAAACTGATCAGAAACAATTGCCCCAGGATATGATTTTTGAGCAGGATCCTGTTCAAATTTTAGATGCCTTGTTGCCGCTATACCTCAACAATCAGATTTTGAGGTCTCTGCAAGAGTCAGCTGCTAGCGAACTCGCTGCCCGGATGACGGCAATGAACAACGCTAGTGACAATGCTAGTGATTTGGTTAAAACTTTGACGCTTGATTACAACAAAGCTCGTCAGGCTGCCATTACCCAAGAAATTCTAGAGGTAGTGGGTGGTGCTGCCGCGCTAGGATAGGCAGCTATTTGATTGAGTTGCTCTCATTTTTTTTAACCCCATATGTTTTGGCAGTGCTAAGGCGCTGCCTTTTTTTATAAACGGTAGGGACGTTCCATGGAACGTCCCTACCGTTTATGGAACGCCTGTACATTTTTGGGAAAAACGCTATATCCTGAACGGTAATAAGCTATCAATCAACCCCAATCAACCATCGCGGACAGCGCTCATGGTCAACGAAGTATCCCAGTGGTTAGCAGAGATTCAAAATTTGCAGCAGCAGCTAAAAGACCTAGGTCAAGAACGTGATCAGGCCTATGCCAGTGCGGCTAACTGGCGCAGATTATACGAGTCCGAATCTGAGCAGCGTCGTAATGCCTCTGCTAGAAGCCAGATGCGGATTCGGGCCTTAGCTAATGAATTAGAGGTGTTTAAGCAAGCTCCGAGCCAAGGTGAACCGTCCCGTAATTTGGAGCAGGTGTTAGCCCAGGTAACGCAGGTGGAGTCTGTGGATGAGTTGCGATCGCAGTTAACCAATGCCCTGACCCTTTGCGATCAGCTCTCCAACGCCCTTAAAACTGAGCAAGCTGCCCATGAAGAAACGCGTCAAAACTTAACTACGGCATTGGGAGATACCATCGATTTAATTGCCAAAGACCAAACTTCTCAGCCTGAGAAATCTTCAGCTCTGCATCCAGCGGACGAATAATGTTGTAGGGAGTATCCCGCTCCTTGACCAACACCTCAGTATCCATCATGAGATACTAGCCCCGTGTCTGCGGCAGCACAGGGCTAGTATCATTGTTGGCCCATTCCTACCTAAAGCCCATATGGGCAAAGAGTTCAGCATTTCGGCATTAGTTTTCTGTTAAGTCGCTAGAAGCCTGATTTCAAAGGCTATTAGCGTTATGTCTGAATATATTAGGGTTTAGCAAATTCGTTATATATAGAAAATATGAAGGGACAGATTAAATATTGGTATCTTTTGATATGGGTATGGTGGGAACTTTTGGGTTAAAATTCGCATGCTGCTTCGCTGAGTAGTTATTACTAGCGACATATATTATGAAAACTTTTTCTGATACCAGGATGATTACTGAGTCCGCACAGAGCATTAATGTTTCTAACCGCGAGACTCAGCCAGCATCTAACGATAAAAAAATCTACATGGCTGAGCTCAAGCGCTACCCTTATGGCCCCGATCTCCAAGTTGAGATTTTACACCTACAGGCCGAGGCAGACGCGTTGCTATTGCAGCTCAAAGCCATGGGGTGTAAGTAATACAGCCAGAAATTTATACTGCTTTTACTCAAGTATTCTGTTAAAGGATGTTCACAATTTTTCCGTTGATGCTTGGGTAGAGCAATTTAACTATGTCAGGGTATGCATGCTCAGTTATTTCATCTGGGTATTGTTGCTGTATTAAGAAAAGCAGCAAATTCGCTTATTCCCTATTAGAAACCGCATACGTTAGGGAACAGGTACACCATTCGTGCATGTTTCATGATCAATCAGCGCAACGTTTTGTCAAATATTGACTTATCGTCTGGCGACTTGCTGCGTAACCTTAACTTCCATGATACTTACACCTGTCCGGTGTGTAGTCATGGTGAACTTTCTGTGCTAGCTCTGACAGAGGCCTTTGCCTGTAGTTTCTGTCGGCATATTTTTTCGGCAAATTTAGAGGCTCAGTCCCTCCAGATGGTGGATAGCGTTCAGCCTATGGTTTGGTTCTGGACTGGTGAGCGCTGGCGAAAGAGCGGTCGTCCCGATGGTCACATAACGGCTGTGGTTTGGAGCTTTGCGCTGGCTATTGCCTGTCTGCCTGCGGTGCTGATTATGCTCTCTAACTATATGTTTCCCCCCATTGATAGTGATGGGTTGACCCAGTTTTCTGTCGTTTGGACAGTGGCTACATTGTTAGCCCATGCAGGAGTTGTCCTATGGCTCATTGCTGAACATTACCAATGGCCCTGGTATGTCACTACAAAAATTAAGCTGAGTCGTTAAATTAGTGGCAAAACTCCTGGGCTGTCGATGCCTACAGATCAAACATTCGTCGAATGCGCTTTCTCGCCCAAATGACGGGGTTAGCATCGTCTTCACTAGAATCTACGAGATTGAGGGCACGCATTTCACGTTGGCGTTTAGCCAGTTCATCCCGGTGCAGAGCCATTGCTTGGACCACTTGGTTTGAGAGGTCCGGGTAACGCCGGAGTAGATCGGAAAAACTTGGCTGGTTGATAACAAATAGCAAGGCATCCTCTGCAACGCGTGCCATGGCAGTGCGAGGCACCCCTAGTAATAACGCTACTTCACCAAAAAAATTGCCGGGTTCAATGGTGGCCAGGTGACGGTCAAGTTTTTCCGCCAAGATATCGATTTTACCCTCTAGCAAAATGTAAAACGAGTTGCCGGAATCGCCTTCATGGAACAGGATAGCTCCAACTCGACTGCGCTGTCGGTGTCCAATTTCAATTAGCTGCCGGATCTCCAAATCACTAAAATTGGCAAAATAGCTGACCTGACGCAGCATATCTTTGAGGGTGGTTTGAGTGGAAACCTTAGGCCGATGTTCAAAGGCAATTTGCCGATTATAAAAGGGCGGACGACTGTCTCCATTGGCGGGGGGGGGCAAATTTCGAATCCACACATCCCGTTGAGGAAAGGCAATTTCGATGTTGAACTGTCGCAGATTGTATTCAATGGCGAAGTGGAGTGAACTTTGAATGTTGAAGCGTTTGTTCACATCAACCCAAACCCATAGTTCAAACTGCAGAGAGTCTTCACCAAAGGCTAGAAACATGGCCTTAGGAATGGGCTTATCGCAGACAGCTGGCTCCATGTATGCGGATTTGAGTAGGAGCTCGGTCACCAAAGTCGGATCGCTGTCGTAAGACACACCGACTGGAATTTTTAAGCGAGCAATGGATGTGCGGTGACTCCAATTTAGAACCCGATTATTGATCAGTTCGCTATTGGGAATGACGACATCCCCGTCATCTAATGTGCGAATAATGGTGGAGCGGAGGTTGACTTCAACAATGCGTCCGACTAATCCCTGAAATCGATAGTCATCTAATTCGATCAGGTCGTTGACCTTGAGGGTGCGCTCAAATAGCAGAATGAGACCACTGATAAAGTCATCTGCAATGTGCTGGAGGCCAAACCCAATACCGACGCCTAAACCGCCTAGAATAATTCCCAGAGAACTGAGGTCAATACCGGTGTATTGAATAGCAACAAAGACAGCAATGATCCCTACACCGTAGCTTACTAAGGTGGCGATGGCTTCTCGATTGTTGGCATCAATTCCTGCTAGCAGATGTCGTTTGAGAAAGCGTTTGACTAATCCAGTGGTGAAGAAAATCAGGATTAGCCAGATGAGTAAGATTACAAGCAACTTAGGTGTGATGACGGTGTCACCTATCGTTAGTTTGGTGTCTAACAGTTGACCAAGCTGCTGAAAAATATCTGCAAAGAATTCTGTCATGGGGGCAGGAGGGCAATGACGTGCTGGGGCTCACTCGTCGTCAGTATCGTTCTTGAGGGCAGGGACTATTGAGGATTAACCCGCCAGTGCCTGTGCGATCGCATCTACAACCCTCCCCACTTCAGTAATCTCCATCGGCAACCCCGATAGTTTCTGACCCTTAGGAACAAGGGCACGCTTAAAGCCTAGTTTGGCTGCTTCCTTAATCCGCACATCTATTTGGGAAACAGGACGAACTTGTCCTCCTAAACCCACTTCCCCCAGCAGCACCAGTGTGGGGTCTACGATGCGATCGCGAAAGCTTGCCGCCACAGCAATGGCCACACCCAAATCCGCCGCTGGTTCCGCCACGCTCAGTCCCCCCGATGAGGCCACATAGGCATCCAGCTTAGAGAGGGGAATGCCCACCCGTTTTTCCAGCACCGCCAAAATCTGGAGCAATCGATTGTATTCAATGCCAGTGGCCGTTCGCCGAGGAGAGCTGTAGCTAGTGGGGCTCACCAATGCCTGCAGCTCCACCACTAAAGGCCGTGAACCTTCACAGGCAACAATGGTCGAAATCCCTGGCACCGCCTCATCGCGATTACCCATAAACAAGGCCGAGGGATTTGACACCTCTGCTAGCCCCTCGGTTACCATTTCAAACACACCCAGCTCATGGGTGGCTCCAAATCGGTTTTTGACCGAGCGCAACAACCGATGGCTAGCAAACCGGTCTCCCTCAAAGTAGAGAACCGTATCTACTAGATGTTCTAGCACCTTAGGCCCGGCAATAGCCCCCTCTTTGGTGACATGCCCCACAATAAACAGAGTAATGTTTTCCCGTTTGGCCAGCTGCATCAGGGCTGATGTGCATTCTCGGACCTGGGATACCGACCCTGGTGCGGATGTCAGCTGGTTGTAGAACAGCGCCTGAATACTGTCGATAACGGCCACCCGAGGTCGTAGTGATTCCAGCTCGGATAGAATCGTTTCCAGGTCAGTTTCGGGGAGGAGATAAAGGGATTCTGGTGAGGAGGTGCTTTTCTTCTCTTGGGCTCCATTTTTGTCTTGCCCCATGGCGATGCCTAGGCGTTGCGATCTCAACTTCACCTGTTGTCCCGACTCTTCCGCACACACATACAGCACCGCTGCATGGGCCGCCAGCTGATGGGCCGTTTGTAACAACAGTGTGGACTTACCAATGCCAGGGTCACCCCCCACCAACACCAGCGATCCTGGCACAATTCCCCCACCCAGCACCCGGTCTAGCTCATCATAGCCGGAGCCAATGCGAGCTTGGGGATGATCAGCAATCTGACTAAACGTTTTAGCCAGACGCGGTTTACTATCGGCTCGCTGATTGGCTCGTTTGCTACGACGCCCCGGTCGAGTGCTGGTGGTTGTGGGCTCTTGCACCTGTTCCACCAAAGAATTCCAGCTACCGCAAACGGCACACTTGCCAAAATATTGACGTGATTCCGCACCGCATTCATTACAGATATAAATCGAGCGAGCCTTCACCATGCCAGAAAATAAAACACATGAACTATATACCCCATGATAAAGAGTATTCAGAGACGAAAATAGCTATCTCATAGTCAATAGCAGCCTTACAACTTTAAGTAAATCTGTGCAGATCTTATTAACGAAACAAAACCAGATAAGATAACCTAAAAATTTTGATTTCTAAAGAACAACCTTAAGAAACGTTGAAAACCTTGAATATATAAAGACTATGGCCTAGAAAAAGCAATACAATGTTAGACATCTTAAATAAGATCTAATAAAGCTTTAATCAGAAGTTCTTCCACCACTGAGTATCAGTCAATTAGTCAGTATTGCGACTGAGACATCTTGAAGTGATGAAGCTGTCGGTTTTTTAAGGGAGTAGGGCAATAGCTCTTCCCTTCAACGGTCGAAATCTTCTGCCGTCGCCGTTATGTAGGAGTTCAAGAAACTTTGGAAAGCGTAAAAGAGAAAATCTTAGTCGTCGATGACGAAGCTAGTATTCGTCGTATCTTAGAGACCCGTCTCTCGATGATTGGGTATGACGTCGTCACTGCAGCGGATGGAGAAGAAGCCTTAGACACGTTTCGTCATGAAATTCCTGACCTAGTTGTGCTAGATGTCATGATGCCTAAGCTAGATGGCTATGGTGTTTGCCAAGAGTTACGCAAAGAATCTGATATTCCAATTATCATGCTAACGGCCCTGGGGGATGTCGCTGATCGCATCACAGGTCTAGAGCTAGGTGCTGATGACTATGTGGTCAAACCCTTCTCTCCTAAGGAGCTAGAGGCCAGAATTCGCTCTGTCTTACGTCGTGTGGAAAAGACCGGCACCTCGGGAATTCCCAGCTCAGGTGTGATCACGATTAACAATATTCGCATTGATACCAATAAGCGTCAGGTCTATAAGGGTGACGAACGAATTCGCTTGACAGGTATGGAGTTTAGTCTTCTGGAGCTGTTGGTCAGTCGTTCTGGGGAGCCTTTTTCGCGGTCTGAGATTTTGCAAGAAGTTTGGGGCTATACCCCAGAGCGTCATGTGGATACGCGGGTGGTAGATGTTCATATCTCCAGACTACGGGCTAAGTTAGAGGACGATCCGAGTAATCCTGAACTGATTTTGACGGCAAGGGGAACGGGTTATCTATTCCAGCGTATTGTCGAGCCTGGCGAAGAGTAAGAGCAGCTTTAAAGAGTAAATAGCTGCTAGTTCGATGCCTGAGCCTTATTCCTGGCTAGAGCTGCAGCTTTTTTACAGAAGAAACAGATTTTATCTGGGATTTGGTTAGTGTCCCATCTAGATACGCTTATCTAGATGGGGACTGAATATCGGAATATTTGGAAGCTTTAGACTGAACTTTTGTCAGAAAACTGTAGTTGTCAATTTTCACTCGGTTTCAGTCTGATAGAATTTCTTAAAGTTTCTATAGATTCAATTCGATGGGCTTAACTCAAGCGCGGATCGCAGTTGATGCAATGGGGGGCGATTATGCACCTGCTGAAATCGTTGCTGGAGCTATTAGGGCAAGAGAGGAGCTAGATGTCGAAATCTTGCTCGTTGGTGATCCTGAACAAATTAAAGCTACTGTGGCTGACCCCGATAGCTTAAGTCGGGTTGAGATCGTGCCATCTGAAGGCACGATTGAAATGCATGAAGAACCCCTCAGTGCTCTGCGTAAGAAGCGGAAGGCATCCATTAATGTCGCCATGGATATGGTGAAAAAGGGGCGGGCGGATGCGGTGGTATCAGCAGGCCATTCTGGTGCGGCTATGGCAGCCGCTCTTTTACGCCTGGGTCGTATTAAAGGGATTGATCGACCTGCTATCGGTGCGGTATTTCCAACGGTAGTAGCTGGTAAACCTGTTTTGATTTTGGATGTGGGGGCCAACGTCGATTGTCGACCCAAGTTTTTAGAGCAGTTCGCTCTGATGGGAAGCGTTTATTCTGAGTATGCCTTTGGGGCTCATAATCCTCGCGTGGGCTTGCTGAATATTGGCGAAGAGCCTAGTAAGGGCAATGATGTTGCTGTGCAGGTGTATCAGGCCCTCAGCGAATCGCCAACGATTAATTTTGTGGGCAATGCGGAAGGGCGAGATGTGCTTTCAGGCAATTTTGACGTGATTGTCTGCGATGGGTTTGTAGGCAATGTGCTGTTGAAATTTGCTGAAGCCGTCGGCGAAGCCGCCATGAATATTCTCCGTGAGGAGCTGCCACGCGGTATTTTAGGAAAGCTGGGGGTGCTAATTCTAAAAGGCAACCTCAAGCGCATTAAACAACGTCTCGATCACGCTGAGCACGGTGGAGCATTGCTATTAGGTGTGAATGGCGTGGCGGTCATCAGCCATGGTAGCTCTAATGCACCATCTATTTTTAATGCCATTCGCCTGTCTAAGGAAGCTGTGGATAATGGTGTGATTGGGCATATCCAGGGGCAGTACCAAAAGGTTGCTGCATCGGTGACCAACGGAGACTAAAAAGTAATGATAAACGGTGGGGCCGGTGTGGCCTTTATTGGTAGCGGTAGCGCTCAGGTGGAAGCAGCGCTCAGTAATGAGATGCTGAGCCACGTTGTGGATACCTCCGATGAATGGATCTCTACTCGCACAGGTATTAGTCAACGCCACATAGCCAATGGGGCAGACTCTTTGGCAACGCTTGCGGCTCAGGCTGCAGCGAGTGCGATCGCAGCGGCAAATCTCACCCCCGATGATATCGATCTAATTGTCCTGGCTACCTCCACCCCTGATGATTTGTTTGGTACCGCCTGCCAGGTGCAGGCGGCTATAGGTGCCACACGGGCGGTAGCTTTTGATCTGACAGCGGCCTGCTCAGGGTTTGTGTTTGGTATCGTGACAGCGGCCCAGTTTATCCGCACGGGGACATACCAAAATGTTGTCGTCATCGGTGCTGACCTGCTCAGTCGTTGGGTGGACTGGGAAGACCGTACTACCTGCGTGTTGTTTGGCGATGGGGCTGGAGCCGTAGTGATGCAGGCGTGCGATCGCGACCGTTTGCTAGGCTTTGAAATGCACAGCGATGGCACCTTAAATGGCTGTCTAAATTTGGCCTATACGGCGGCATCAGCTCCCTTAGTAGACGGGGTTACCACCCAAAAAGGGACCTTTACCAGCATTACCATGAACGGTCGTGAAGTCTATCGCTTTGCCGTCAGTCGGGTGCCAGAAGTCTTAGAGAAAACTCTTTTCCATGCGGGGTTAGCCGCTACCGATATTAATTGGCTAATTTTGCACCAAGCCAATCAGCGCATCTTGGATGCGGTTGCCAAGCGCCTAAAGCTTTCCCGTGAGCGGGTGGTCAGCAACATGGCCAAACACGGCAATACCTCCGCCGCTTCAATTCCGATTGCCCTCGACGAATGGGTTCGCAGCGGTAGAATCCAACCCGGTCAAACAATCGCTGTGTCTGGCTTTGGGGCGGGGCTGACCTGGGGGGCGGCTTTGTTTGAATGGGGGCTGTGACGTTTTGACTGACCCTGCTCTTTCCTAATGGGTCATTTGCTGAGACAGTGAGAAACGGAAAAATACACTATTAAAAATGACAAAGACCGTGTGGGTATTTCCTGGGCAAGGGTCTCAGGCTGTGGGAATGGGCAGTGATTTGGCTGATGTGGCCAAGGATAAGCTTGCCGAGGCGGATGATGTGCTGGGCTGGTCGGTGTTGAACCTGTGCCAAAGCGATGAAGCTAAGCTTGCCGATACCCTATATACCCAACCCTGTCTTTACGTGATTGAATGCATATTGGTCGATTTGCTCAAGGCCAAAAGTGTGCAGCCAGATGTTGTAGCAGGCCACAGCTTGGGCGAATATTCTGCCCTCTATACAGCGGGAGTCTTTGATTTTGTAGCTGGATTGCGTCTAGTCAAGCGTCGGGCTGAGCTAATGGCCCAGGCTGGCGATGGAGCCATGGCCGCTCTGATGGGCTTTGACCGGGGCGAGCTGGATGACAAGCTCGCCGCCACCGAGGGAGTCGTTCTGGCCAATGATAATAACCCAGGTCAGGTCGTAATTTCAGGCACCCCAGAAGCGGTGGAAACTGTCATGACTGGCATTAAAGCCAAGCGAGCGGTCAAACTCAATGTCAGTGGTGCCTTTCATTCTCCCCTGATGGCCCCTGCTGCCCGTGAGTTTGACCAAATTCTGACCGATTTACCCTTTAAGACCGCCACGATACCGGTGCTCTCCAATGTGGACCCCACTCCTAGTACCGACGGAGACGCACTCAAACAACGACTTATGCAACAAATGACTGGCTCAGTGCGTTGGCGGGAAATTTCATTGAGCCTACCCGATCAAGCTGTGGACACTGTGGTGGAAGTGGGACCAGGCAAAGTTTTAGCTGGGTTAATCAAGCGCACCTGTCGTAGCCTTACGCTCAAGAACGTAGGCACCCTGGAACAGGTGGAAGCCATGTAGGTTGTGTTGATGACTTACACACAGCGACAGCGCGAACCAAAGATCAGCCTGGCCCTCTATCACCTGTTTAAATGGTCGATAGTTAACCCCATGCTACGAGCCTATTTTCGTGGGCATATCTATGGTGTCGAAAACATGCCCACATCAGGTCCAGTGCTCGTGGTCGCTAATCATGCTAGCGATTTTGACTCGCCTATTGTCTCTTCCTGTGTGTGTCGTCCTGTCTCATACATGTCCAAACAAGAGTTGTTTAAGGTGCCGGTACTGGCCTCTGCTATTCGGGCCTATGGGGCCTATCCAGTGAAACGAGGAGGGTCTGCCCGTGGGGCGATTCGAGCCGCGCTGGAACAGCTCGATCAAGGTTGGGCCGTAGGCATATTTTTACAAGGCACGCGTACTCACGATGGTCGAATTCCTGAGCCTAAGCTAGGGGCCGCGATGATTGCCGCCAAAGCCCAAGTACCCTTGGTGCCCGTCAGTCTGTGGGGCACCCAGCGAATTTTGCCACGGGGGGCCGTATTTCCAAGACCGCTGCCAGTCACGGTACGGATCGGAAAACCGATTGCGCCGCCGAGTTCTAGCAAAGATAAGGCGGCGCTGACAGCGGTGACGCAGTATTGTTGCGATCGCATTCACGCCATGCACGATCTAGCCCGATGACCCAAAGGCTACAATAATTTTTCGGCATTGCTGACACCTATTTTTTCACTGCCCAGCGGAGCACTAACCATGACCCAAGACTTGAGACAAGAGCTAGCCCATATGGTGGGTCCCACCCAGTGGAATTGGCTAAAGCCCCATATTGCCCGTGATGCAGTCGTTTTTGTAGATCCTCAGCTTGACCTAATAGATGTAGGCGTTGCCCTGACCAATGACAATGTGCAGTCTGTCCAGCGTTGGATTGGTGAACAGCTCATTACTAAACCCACGCAAGAACAGCTACAGACTTGGGGAGTATCTGGTCCCACCAATCAGCTCCAGTCCTTAATCGTGCAGCCCTACGTTCTCGTCCAAGAGATTCTAAACGCGACGGACACTGATAGTGGCTCCCCGACTTAACCCCCAGTCCCAAACCTCGCTGGAAAAAGTACAAACCGTTTTGACGCAGTTAGACAACTCGGCACTGGTTCGGTTTCTACTACTGCTGGCCAGTAGCTGGGCCTTACTCCAGGTTCTAGCGTATTTTGAAATTGTGGTGGTCATTTTTGTCATCTCCACAATTTTGGCATTTTTGCTGAGTTATCCCGTCACCTGGTGTCGCCGCTTCCTTCCCCGTGGCCTGGCCGTTTTTACCGTCTTTATGGTGGCTCTGGTCTTGGTGGGTGGCATTGTCACCACCCTAGCACTAGCCTTCATTGCTCAAGGGCAGAGCCTGTTAGAAAATGGCACAGACTTTCTCAATTCTCTACGGCCGCTGATAGAAAGCATTGAAACCACCTTACGCCAGTGGAATGTGCAGGTAGATCTGCAAACCTTAGGGGAGCAGTTTCAGCAACAGGCAACCACACTGCTGGGGTCTGGTCTAGGTCTCGTGCAAACGCTGCTGGAAAATTTTATCAACGGTATTCTGATTGCCGTCGTAACTTTTTTTATGATGCTGGACGGTCCCCGCCTTTGGCGATTGGTCCTAAAAGCTGTGCCTGAGCATCAGCAACAGCTGCTAACCCGTACCATTCAAAAAAATCTTCTGGGCTTTTTTTGGGGACGACTGCTGCTATCCATCTTTTTTGCAATTTCCACATTTGTTGTCTTTTTACTGTTGCAGATTCCTTATGCTCTAGTTCTAGCTGTTATTGCGGGATTGTTTGATTTGATTCCTGGGATTGGTGCCACGTTGGGTGTGGGTTTGATCGGACTGCTGCTGCTGTCCCATGGCATCGGCACAGCTATCCAATCGGTTGTGGTGTGTATTTTGCTGCAACAGGTCGAAGAGAATATCCTGCTACCCCATGTGATGCGAGACTCTCTTAATATCAACCCTGTGGTGATGTTTTTTGCTCTGATTGTGGGTGTGCGCGTAGCGGGACTGTTGGGCTTATTTTTGGCAATTCCCATCGCCGGGGTAATAGTGAGTCTTCTAGATGTCGATGAAATGAAAGGACGATCGTTGTAGGGGTCGTTCCATGAAATGCTCCCTACAACGATCTCTACAAAATATAAAATGAGAGCCTTTGCCCCAAGCCGATACAAATGTTTAGCTGTTCTATTAAGCATTTCAACAATGCTCTGAATCAGTTGACGGCCTCGGGAAAACTCGGCATGGTGATTCAAGAGGTCCCACGCCATGTCGATGACGAAATCCGCGCTTAGCCCTCCATCGCTAAATTTAATCCAAAGTCCAATTCCCTGGCTGCGGGCATTCTGGAAGTTTTCTCGGCCCCACACCATTGCTGGCACTAGTTTAAGTGTGCTGGGTTTATTTGCCATTGCTTGGGCCGCCCGTTACCCGCTTGGGCTGTCCCCTGGGACATTTCATGTTTGGCAAGGGGTAAGTTCCCTGTGGCTAACGTGGCTGGCCTGTATATGTACCAATATTTACATCGTCGGTCTGAACCAGATTGAAGATGTTGCGGTTGACCGTCTCACCAAACCCTATTTGCCCATTGCTTCGGGGGAATTTTCTGCGCCCCAGGCTAGGATGCTGGTGGGTATTGCTTGTAGTGGTGCAATCTTATTAGCGGTCGTTTCCCAGAGTCTTTATTTGGTAGCGACTGTCTGGCTCAGTTTGGCTATTGGAACGGCCTATTCCCTGCCGCCGCTACAGCTAAAGCGATTTCCGCTTTTGGGTTCAGGGTGTAAGCTGCTGGTGCGGGGGGCTGTAGTTAATTTGGGCATTTTTCTGCATGCGTCTAGTCAGCTGGGACTAGTGCCACAGGTGCCAGCGCGGATATGGGTGCTGACGCTAGTGGTGCTGGTGTTTAGCAGTGTGATCGCACTGCTAAAAGGCTTATGTGACAGCCGCAGCGAAATTATAAACAGTCTGAGCGCTGCCAAAATTTTCCAACTGGTCTGGTGGCTCCTAACCATTTGTTACAGCGGCCTCATAATTACGGCCCAGTTTATCCCAGCTGTCAATGCTGAATTTTTGATGGTAACCCATGGCTTAGCGTTGGGTTACTTTTTGTACTTAAGCCATCAGATTCAGCTAGCTGATGATGATACCGATGCCACCAACCTAAGCTGTAAAGATTACTATCAGTTCATCTGGAAATTATTTTTTATCGAATATTTGATTTTTCCAACGGCCTGTTTATTTAATTAGATTGAGTGACAATTTTAGAAATCGTGAGAAAAGGCATCTTATAGTGATGTACTCCTAGTCAAGAGCATAGTGGAGGCCGAATGTGCCTTTGAATTCACGGTTTTGGCAAGTATCTCCTCGGGCGCGCTCTTGGGGGCGGCGGTGGGGACGGTGGTTAAGTCTCGTTCTACTTATCTGGGTAGGAATTACAGGCTGTGGTGAGTCTGAGTTACTGCGGGTATCAAACTATGCCCTGCTAGCTGCCTCCAGTCCTGTGGTGACCCATGTGGCACCACCACCAGACCATTATCAACCGGTGGCTGACTGGGTGGGACGTTTAGTATTGCCCCAGGCTGACGAAGTACAAAACCGCATCGGGGACTGGGTTTGGCTAGAGGTCCTCTATGCGCCTGTTCCAGAATTGATTGGAAAAACTGTCGTTTTGACCTGGCGATCGACCCCAGACATTGATGATTATGTCAGTGTGGTCAGCCGAGATTTGAGCTTTAGCTCCGATGCCTATGGGAGCCAGCAAGGGGGAAATATACATCCAGAACGGCTGAATGGCTGGCAGCAGGTGGGACCGTTGCAGTCTTTGGCGGGGGCACGGCCCAGGAATGATGTGCTGGTTTCCCTGACAGAAGTAAGACAGCAGGGGGATGTTCTCACCATTGCGCAGGAGCCGACACAAGTCGCCGAACGATTTTATGGCTTAGTAAAAATAGTTTCGTCTGCAGCTGAGAAAACCAGATGTCCAGAGGTTTGCCAGCCATTTCAGATACATCACTATAATCCAGATTCCCAGACATTTAATGGGGCTGCAGACGTTGTTTATTTTCCAGAGATTCCGGCGATTAATGGCATCCGTCAGTTTAGTCTAGAGCAGCTGGAGCAATCGCCTGCGGGTGAGCAGGGCTGGTATATCTATGGCAGTCCCAATGAGCAAGGGCAATTTATTGTGCGAGCCATGGCTCCACGCACCCTGTTTGAGCTAACGGCGAACACCACCATTGCATCTCCAGATGAGGGATTGAACTATATTAACTTTGGCAACTGGCGGAGGACTCAGGACCGCAAAGGCACCATCAAATCTGTACAGCTTAGACAATCCGATTGGCAGGAAGGCGATCAGGGCTTAGTACTCCATATTTTTGGTGGCATTGGCGGTGAACAGGCAGAACAGCCTTCAGTCATTGGCACAGTAACCGGTCATTTCTCCTATGGTGTGGCCACGGTGGTGCGCGATGCCATTACCCAAACGCTACGGTTTGATATCGACTACCACCAAGTCTACGCCCATAACCCCAATGGCATTGTCTCCGGTAAGCTCAGCTGGGCAGAGTATATGGGTAATCTACAGCGGGGCTGGCTGGGCACTCGGCCAGTGTCTGATGCCATCATCAAGCTGGATATCCTTACCCAGGATTATGGTCAGTCAGGCATTAATCCACTCGCCATGCTAGAACGCCAATTGCAGATTATGACCGCTCGCTATCGGGTAGGCGATGGCACTGGCGCTGCTGTGGTCACACCGGCCCAATCCTGTATTCAAGATTCTAGTCAGGCTCTTTATAAAACTATCAAGCAAATTGAAGCGCAGGTGCGCAATCAGCCGCCAGTTGATCCTGCAAAACTTCAGCCCTTGGTAGCTTTAGGAAAACGTCTAGAGAATGCCTTGGTGCCCGTGGGGATTGTGCGACCTGACTGGCAGCGGAATTCCGAAGTCCTGGCGGGCATTCGCGATCGCTCCCTTGATAATGAATCTAATTTGACCACCCAGCTGCTGAGCTGGCGTACGATTATTCCGCGAGTAGCCTACGACCAGCTGGCCGTCATATTTTTTGAGCAGGGAGCGACACTGCAATTTCTCAGGACTAACCAGGTGGGAGGCTATGATCCAACGATCTTGCCCCTGGCGCCTACAGAATTATTTGGTCAATACTTTTTTATTCCTACAGCTTTTTCTCGGCTGATTGAGGCGGTGCGATTGCCTAGCATCCGAGATTGGTTGGTAACGTTGACCGTGGCTTTGGGGTATGGTGCGATCGCAATCCCCCTGGGAATATGGGGTAAACTCCTGTCATTTCAAACGGTGTTAGGCAGTGTTCGCCCTAGCCAGCTATTTTTACGACTGCTACAGGCGCTGATCGCACCTGCGCTCCTAGAGGAGCTAATTTTTCGAGTCTTGCTGTTGCCCCATCCATCAGAAGCGGTATTGCCAAACACCTTGATGCTGTGGGCACTTTTAAGTCTGACTCTGTTTGTGCTCAGCCACCCGCTCCAAACGATTATCTTTAGACAGCATCTCGCCTCGCTGTTTGGCCGCCCCCTATTTGTGGGACTAACGGCCTTATTGGGGCTAAGCTGTATCCTCATCTATGGCAAGACTGGTTCTCTGTGGACCGTCGTTGGTTTTCACTGGTTAGTCGTGGCTAGCTGGCTTATATTCTTGGGTGGCTGGCATAGTTTACGCTTTCGCCCCTAAGTTTTATTGAGTTTATCGAGGTAGACACCACGCCCATGACTTTGAGTCTGATTTGTCCGACCAAAGACCCTACACTTTGGGTGACTGTGATTCAGGCGATAGCCCCCGAAATCGACCTGCGAATATGGCCTGACGATGGCAACAAAGTCGATGTAACCTTTGCCCTGGTGTGGGCTCAACCCCAGGGAATTTTCTCCCAATACCCTAATCTACAGGTAATATCCTCCATGGGCGCAGGGGTGGATAATCTGTTGCAAGATCGTTCGATTTCTCCCCAGACTAAAGTTGTGCGCATGGTTGATCCACAGTTGGTGAATCAGATGGGAGACTATGTTTTAGCAGCCGTGTTAAACCACGTGCGCCAGTTTCCGACCTATGGCCAGTACCAACAGCAGCGACAGTGGCAGCCTTTGCCACCGTGTAATATTAATGAAGTCACCATAGGCGTGATGGGTATGGGCCAAATTGGTAGTGCTGTGGCGACTCGTCTCAGTCAGTTAGGATTTAGAGTCTTAGGCTGGTCTCGACGAGAAAAGTCCATTGCAGGTGTGCAAGCCTTTGTTGGGCAACAACAGCAAACAGATTTTTTAGCGGCTAGTGAAATTCTTGTCTGTTTGTTGCCGTTAACAGCCGAAACTGAGAATATTCTCAACACAGAAACCTTAAACCAGCTACCCCAGGGGAGCTACTTGATCAATGTAGCCCGAGGGAATCACCTGGTAGAAAAAGATTTACTCTCACTGATAAATAACAACCATCTAGCCGGAGCTTGTTTAGATGTGTTTCGTCAGGAGCCTTTACCCCAGGAGCACCCCTTTTGGAGCCATCCCAAAATTACCATCACTCCCCATATCGCTAGCCTGACCGACCCAGTATCGGTAGCCCCACAAATCGTTGAAAACTACCGACGAATGGAGTCTGGGAAGCCCTTGTTACATCAAGTTGATATTCATCAAGGTTATTAGAAAAAAGAAAAAAGCCCAACGCTACGGCTGAGCTTTTTTGAAACGCTTCGAGAAATGCCTGACTAGGCACATGAGTATATGAACGACAGCTAGAGCCAGCTACAGCCCTCAAGGAGTCAGCTAGCTCATGTCGCCCAAATTCAACATATCAAGTTCAGGTGACAGATGTTTGTAGCAAACCCTACGAGTTGAGAACTTCTGATGTTGTTGTCTGCTATCTATGGGCCAGATTCCCAATGACGGTAAAATTAGCCCTAGTCAGTTAACGGGAGAAGTCTGTGGCAGAGCTAAAGGCGTTGATTTTTGATGTGGATGGCACCCTGGCCGAAACTGAGCGGGATGGCCATCGGCCTGCTTTCAACCAAGCTTTTGCGGATACAGGTCTAGATTGGGACTGGACACCGGAACTGTACGGCAAGCTGCTTGAGGTGTCTGGTGGTAAGGAACGAATTCGAGCCTATGTGCAAGATTACCTTGATGGTTTCCAGCTGCCTGCGGACTTTAGCGATCTGGATGCCATGATTAAGCACCTGCATGCTGCTAAAACCCAGTACTACAAAAAGTATGCAGCGGCTGGCAAAATCCCCCTACGTCCGGGGGTGGAACGATTGCTGAATGAGGCGCGGAGTGAAGGGGTGAGACTTGCGATCGCAACCACCACTACTCCAGCCAACGTCCAAGCCCTGTTAGAAAACACTCTCGGTGCTGATAGCCTTAACTGGTTTGACGTCATCGCTGCTGGCGACATGGTCCCCAAGAAAAAGCCAGCTCCCGATATCTTTGAGTATGCCTTAGAGCATCTCGATTTACCCGCCGATAACTGTCTAGCCTTTGAGGACACCAATAACGGTCTCCGCTCTGCCACCCCCACTGGCCTCAAAACTGTGGTGACTGTCAACGAGTACACCCGGAATCAAGACTTTACGGCTGCGAAGCTAGTTCTTAGCAACCTCGGTACTTCCGAAGCACCGTTTGACGTGCTAGCAGGCGACGCAGGCGATGCCACTTACTTCACTGTTGAGCTGGCCCGCCAGCTAGTGGCCTAGAAAGTTGAATCAATGACGACTGTCCTCAGCCTGGAGCAGTTTTGGCACAGTCCAGCTCGACAGCTCATAGCCTATCCCAGCGGTGATGCGGAGACTCTGACTCACCGCTGGGTTGAGCTACAAACTTTGGGTATTCAGGCTGTATATGACCATGGTCCAGAGACCTTGGCAGGGCTGAATATTCTTGGTTTGGGCTACTGCGGTGTGGTGTTGCGAGTGCGCCACGGTGGCAATGAGCGAGTACTCAAAATTCGCCGGGAGCCTGCGCCTCAAAGTAGCTTACACCGGGAAGCAGACATGCTGGTGCGGGCTAATGCGATCAATGTGGGGCCGCAGCACATCGCTCACAGCGATAACTTTTTGCTAATAGACTATATCAACGGGCCGACGTTGGTGAATTGGCTGCACCAGTCTCAGCCCGTTGAGGCGATTTATAGCTTAGTGTCACAGCTGATCCATCAGGCATACCGGCTTGATCAAGCTGGACTGGATCATGGCGACTTACGCTGCATTACCGCCCATGCTTTAGTGCAATCTGGAGTTCCAGTCTTGATTGACTTTAGCGGAGCTAGCTTAGACAGACGTCCGGCCAATGTAACGACCCTAGTGCAAGGATTATTCATCAGCACGCACATTGCCAAATTACTACGACCTTGGTTTCCTCAGATCGATAAATCAAAGCTCATCGAACATCTACGGCGTTATAAGTTCCAGCCATCTCTAATACATCTGAGGCAACTGTTCCAATATCTAAGCTTGGAAGACTTTGATTTGCTGGCTCGGATGCGATTTACGCATCGTCGTTTGGTCGATGATGAATGGTAGGTCAACGCTTACGACTGACTATTCAATTCAGATACCCAAGTCGTTTAGTTCATTTCATGCATTCTAATATCCACTTTTGTTCTGTCTCACTCAGTTGTGGAGCTAACGTTTGGCTATAGTCGATTGCTAGCTCAAACCGGGCTCTATCATATATCTGAGCCTTTAACGAACAGTAATGCTGCTCGTTAAACCAGCAAGAAACACGATTGTCTCTATTTCATTGACAATAAATGCTTTTTAGAGCGGATTAGTCTGTGTTTCTTAGGAGATATCAGTGGCTGTAACTGCAATACCGGTTCTGTGTAATTACAGTACCTGTAGCGCCTTCACGAATCTCTAAGTAGCGTTTTTGTACTTTTTCTACAGCAACACGATAGTTGCGGCTGAGCAAATCATCAAGAGTGTCTGAGATCGCAACTATCATCCGGCTATGGAACTCTGACCACAGCTCTGGCTGCTCGATAAAGGGGTTCATTCCAGGGAGCGGAGAAGGCATGATTTAGCTAGCGCTAACTGCCTCCATCATAGCCATTTCAAGGATACTTACTGGTTTAGCAGTGCGGTTGCTTCCCCTTCTAACGCCCAGCCTCGTTCAGTTGCTAGTGCCTCCAAATAATCAATCCGCGATTCCGTCAGCGGATGGGTAGACTGCCATTCCAGCAGACGGTCGGCTACACCCAGGTCTAACTCCTGCTCGTTTAATCGCTCAAAAAAATCGAGTGCATGAGCTACATGGCCATAGCGCTCGTGCATGATCTCTAGAGCATAGACATCGGCCTGTTGCTCTTGGTCGCGGCTGTAGTGTAGGTCTGCCAAAGTAACTGACCCGGTGAGCATCGACGGCAGCTGCACACCGCTCAGGCCGAGTACACTGCTCAAACTTAAAAATACAAGGGAGCGTCCTAAGCCACGCAGGGCATCGCGATTTTCAAAGTGACCCAGCTCATGGGCCAGCACAAAGGCCAGTTCATTTTCCGTTTCGATATCTTCCAGCAATCCCGTGGTGACAAAGACGTGGCCTCCCGGTATCACCATGGCATTGGGAATCGGCTCATCCAAAATATGGATCTGGAGCTTGGGACGCTGCTTGAGATTGTCACTGACCAAGGACTCTGCCAGGGAGCGAGTATAGTCGTACTGTACTCCCTCATCGATCACGCTCGTCTCAGCAAACAAGCTTTCGAAAAGTACCTCTCCTATGCGGGCTTCTGTCTCTGGCCCAATACGTGCCGCAATTTGAGCACCGATCACTCCCAGCCCGGCATATAGAGCCACCCCTGCCGCTACCACCGTGCCGATCAGATAGCCTAAATTAACCAGCGGATGTACCGGAGTAATGTTAACCTCATCGACTATTTCACGGGGGGTGTATTTCATCTGGGTTTAGTCTCTTACAGGGCTGCCGGATTAACGAATGCCTGTGCCATAGACCATAACCTCAACGGCACCTGGATTGGATTGGTTTTGCCCGGCAATATTTGAGGTTTCAAAACGCACGTTGATTACTTGGGAGGCACCCCAATCAATGGCGGCTTCTTTCATGCGCAACATGGCCTCCCGCCGCCCCCGATCGATTAGGGTTTCATAGACGGTGACCCGTCCACCGACAAGGTTGCGTAAACTGGCCGATATGGTTTTGAAATAATCATTGGCAACGACAACACTTCCTACAAAAAGTTCGGCCTCGTGGGCATAGGGCAAATCTTGCTTAGCACCCCAGCTCATGACTGGCACATGGAGCGTGCTTTTTTCGCGTTGCTTGATGTCTTTATAGTGCTGCTGTTCGCGACGATTACCCCAGAAATAGCCGACTGAAATCAAGATCAGAAAAACGATAATTTGTTCCATTGTGATATCCCAAAATGCCTGTTATCACCCTTGATCTACTGGACTTTAACTGCTGTCCCATAGGCAAAGAGTTCGGCAGCCCCCGGTGCAACTGAGGATGTGGCAAATCGGACATTGATAACCGCATTGGCACCCAGCTGTTTGGCTTGCTCTACCATTCGGTGGACGGCTTCTTGTCGGGATTCTTGCAAGAGTTCGGTATAGGCTGTTAGCTCACCACCTACAAGATTTTTGAAGCCAGCTAGGATATCTTTACCCACGTGCTTAGCACGAATAGTACTGCCTTGAACTAGGCCATAGTGCTCGATAATTTCTTTGCCTGGTACGCCTTCTAGCGTGGTGAGGGTGACGCTAGTGGCACGGGCAGTTGAGCGTGTCATTCCAAAGCTCCTAATAGAATTAAATCGTTAGTGTGTCTGTGATGTTGGCATTCAAGTATCTGCTATCTGAAGCATAGATTGAATGCCACTCCTGATTTGATAGATACAGGGTGCATATATCAAATTCCGCCTGATTGTATCGTCTGCTTTAGGATGCCCGGACTTTTATAAAGTTGCTTTATGGAAAATTTAGGTGTTGCTGATTTTCAGGATGATTTCATTCCGGGGATACTCGGCTATTGTCGAAACTCTGACAAAAGTTGTCCACGCCGATTTTGCTGATATACAGGGCAACGGGTACTGCTAAAAGGTTTGGACATTCGCTATTTTGGCTAAGATGTTGCGCCAATCCTACAACTCGCTGCGCGCTCAGGTCGGCCCGAAACTCTAGTAAACAGGCAATGTGTCGATAGCGTTTGGCAAATCCCTCTAACCACCCATCATTTTCTGTGGGTTCCAAGCCTGCCTTGAGTGCTAACGATAGAGCCGCATCGTTTAGATCACCGTCACAATCTTCGATTTCTTGGAGCGATCGCATCGCCTCAGGATAATCTGCTAGCCGTTCTATCAGTTGGGTTATTTCGATTAAAGGGATGGAAACCATGGGCAGGGGAGAAAGGAGGAAAGAAGGCCAGGGGAGCAGACCGGGCTTTAGTCCGCAACCACACATAATCGACGAAAAATTTGGTCTTAGGGAGCCTGTTTAATAATTTTCTCAAACCAATGTTCAAAGCGCTCCCCTAGAGCGGGTAAGGAGTACTCGGTTTCTGCCTGTTGGCGGCAGTGGGCTCGATTAATCTGCTCCAGTTGTTGAATGGCATTGACTAAGCCGTCCACATTATCCGGTTCCACTAGCCAGCCGGTTTTGCCATGGTCAATGATTTCGGCTGGGCCGCCGCGACGATAGGCCACTACGGGAACACCGCAGGCTAGGGCTTCAATTGCCACATTGCCAAAGGCCTCGACCCAGCGAGGGGTCATCAGCAATCCTCGACATGAGCGGACAATGGCCTGGAGCTGCTGGGTGTTGACAAACCCTAGATAGTCTATGGGGGCTTGGGGATAGGTCTTCTGAATAGTATCCCAATAGTCTTGATTTTCCAGCTTCCCTAGAATTTTTAGGGGAGTGTTTGTCCGTTGGGCGGCCGCTACCGCATCTTCGAGGCCTTTTTCGGGGGAGATGCGTCCTAACCACACCAGTTCGGGGCCAGGCATGTCACAGTAGCTGTACTGGCTCAGATTAATGGCGCTGCTCAGTAACTGCCAGGAGAGCCCTGCCGGGAACGTATCCACTTGGGATTGGGTGTAGGCACCCAGGGTGCCTGGAAATTTTTCATTTACCTGGGCAATAGCCCGATCCATGATCCGACTGAGGGAGCCCATGCTGACAAAATGGGCAATGGGAGTCTCAAAAAACGGTGTCAGGTAAAAGGGTAGCCAATCGTAGGCAAAGTTAACGATCAGGTCATAGTGATGTTGAATCCGGCGGGCATAGGTCCACTGGTTGGCGAGGACAGCGTCATCCATCATACTTGCCGGAGTATCACGTCCTTGGGTATGGGCCGTAGACTGGAGTATGCCTGGGATTTGGATCAGCTGAATTTCATTTAACTGAGGGAGTTGAGAATTTTCAGGGGCTGCGATCGCAACCTGATGACCACGCTGGGCTAAGGCCGCCATCAGATTCACCACTGTTAGCTCAACCCCACCCCCTAACCCTGACCCCAAAGGTCCAACCGGAGTAGACACAAATAATAATTTTAAGCACCGTGCCATGGCTATCCCACCGAATGAGCCTTATGACCCTATCTGATCACGTTTAGATAAACCAGCACGGCTAAACCTGTAAGGTGTTGTGCTCATGTTCTATGGGCTCTAATATTTTCTAATTCTTTAAGTTTTTTACCTCATCCGGCAGCAGCTCCGACGGGCTACGGGAAGCGTCTAGGGTATTGAGCGATGACTTGAGCTTGGGAGCTTCACGAATTCGATTAAGTTGTTCCAAGGCCCATTCTGCTGTGCGCCGTACTTCAGAATCTTCATCCTCAGTAGCATGGCCTAACATCTGACTAATTTGCGTCACCAAATCGTAGACACGGGTCAAATCACGAATTGCATTTTTACGAACATCCGGATTATCGTCCTGCAGGGCAATGGCCAGTGCTCGATTCATCGGTTTTAAAGAGCGAATCCCGATTTCTGACAGAGCTGCCAAGATTAAGCTTTTTTCCTTGGAGTCTGCATCCACCATGGTATTGACCAGGTGCTGTACAGCTGAGGAATTTCCTCGTTGACCCAATTCCCATATGGCCTTCCGACGTTTAGCCGGATCAGACACTTGCAAATTTGAAACTAGTTCATCAATAACATCGACCTTAGCTAACCGAGTCGTCGGCGTTGTAGCTGCACTGATGGCAGCTGTCGAAGATACAGTTGGTAAACTGTCAGTCGGTAAACTGTCACTGAAGCGATGGTTGGATTGGGCTATGTGTTCTGACGTTTGATCGTCAGCTGTATCATGTGCTGTGCCATAGCCATTTAGAGAGGACTGCGGTGAGTCATGTGCCCGATGAGGTTCCCCGGCTGGAACATCACCCCAGGGAGATTCCAGCTCATCATCGCCGTGGCTCTTGGACCGATTGGCCAACATAAAACCAATGCCAAAGCTACCGAGGGCAGCTATGAGCGCTAACCCAGGCCATAGAAGCGTTCCACCGAGTCCTGGCGAGGACGGTTCTTCAGTTGTCTGAGCATCTGTCTGAACATCTGATGCGGCAGGAGCTGTTTCAGCAGCGGTTGGCTCAATGCCTGTCTCAGGTGAGACGCTATCTCCAAGATTGATTTCTTCGGTAATAGGATCCGTGGGGTTGAGTCGTACAGGGCTACCGTCGCTGACTTCAGGATTGTCAGCATCTTCAACCGGTTGCTCCGTCGCCCCCTCCCACTCAGTTTGCGACCCTACACCAGCTTCAGGAATGCCGTCTGCTGGAGCTGTATCGGGGCTTAATAGACCAGGAGCGGTCGGGGGGCTATCCTCTGCTTGACCGCGCAATGTTCGGATTGCCTCAGCAGTTCCAGGTCCATAGATACCGTCGATCGGGCCATTGTAATAGCCTCGATTTTGTAATTCCCGCTGAATAGTTTTAATTTCCTCAACCTGCTGCTCGGACGTAACGGTTTGCAATGGCGAATCATTGGGAAGACCACGCACATCCGGCACAGTCTGACCAGTGTCAACAGCCGTACTAGGATCAACTGCTGAAGACTGCGCTATTAGCAGGCTCTCGGCTCGCAGATTTGCCACAGGTAGTGTGAAAGCTGTCAGACTCGTTATCAATGCTAAAGTAGAGCGCCAAATCATATCGGTTCAGTATCCAGTACCTGCGTCTTTCTATTCACCGTTTAGATGGACTATTCAGTGGGGCAAATGGCAGATTCCTGCTCAATCCTTACAACAGCCAGCTCATTGTGATGCTTTAAGAGCTTTTTAGTTAAAAATCATACAATTACGCTGCTAACAGCCACTAGATCTACGCACAGCTTAAAAAAACAAATTGCCGCTCTAGCTAACGGACGGTAGCATTGGACAGTATCATAACTGTACCCAAATTTAGGACTGTCAGTTCAGGGCAATAGCTTCAGTGTACCCACACCCTCATAAAAACTATGGGTAGCGGTTGGTAAAGGCAGGGCTACAGGGATTGACAACTTGCAGCCAATACTAGCTTAAATAACGATGTGATACGGGGGCTGATTTATCAAGACTTCTTGGTATACGGGCAGCCTATGTAAAGGCTGGATATGTCTCAGCTGTTTTAGGAACTGTCTGGGGATTCAGATGCTGGGGCCTTAAATGCTGCTATGGCGTCTTAATAGTATTGATTCTTTACAGCTGGTCTTGCTACTGCTTTGAAGTTGGCTCGATTGGGCGTTGAGATCGCAACCACATCATCAGTGCTTTTGAAAGATCAGGACTAATCGATTCCACTACCCTCATCACCGATGGGCCTGCCAATGCCTGTATCACTGCCTCAGTAATAACATCTCGCTGGTTAACTAAATAGATACTGACCAGTGTAAAACCAACACCGATCCACTGAACCCTAGTGAGGTTCTCAGCCAACAATGATGTGCTAAAGCTGAGGGCAAATACTGGCGTGAGAAAGGTCAGAGCACTTAAGCTGGTCAAATTACCCTTAGACGCTAAATAGAAAAACACACCGTAGGCAAGGGCGCTCCCAAACACGGTTGAGTATAAAATCGCCAGCCAGCCCGTCGTCGTAATGCCTTGCCACTGCTGCACCTCGGTATATGCCGATAGTCCCAATAAAGGCAGCCCGCCAAAAATCATGTGCCAGCCTGTCGCCACCACTGGGTCCACATGACGCGCGACATAGGCAATCATGACGGTGCCCACGGCCATTGATAAGGCAGCCATTAGCATTAGCCATTCGCCATGGCCCAGGAGCACGACCAGCAGATCGTCTACTGAGGCTAGGCCCATAAAGACATTGGACTGAACTGGCCAATGCCCGGTTGATAGGGCTGTTCCCAGACCTGAGATAGTTTGAATAATCCATTCATCGGGCAGGCCCAATAGACTGATACCCGTAATCCCAAGTATCAACCCTAGCCAGCCCAGGGGACCTACGACCTCTTGAAATAAAAATCGGGCCATCAGAGCTACTGCGATGGGTTGCGAATCAATCATCACTGACCCCAACCCTGCCCCCGTACGCTGTAGGCCCTCAGCCAAAAATCCTTGGAAGAGGGTGCCATCCACTAAAGCAAAGCCCCCAATCCAGGCCCAGCCTTGCCAACTCTGAGGCTGCTTTCGCCCCAATAAAACCGCCACAATCATTACCAAAACACCCGCTGGCACTAGCCGCAACGTTGCCAAAAACAAAGGAGTGGTTGTGTCGATCACCCCTTTCATGGCTACCATCGCGGTCCCCCATAAAAAAAATGGTGCAATCAAAACAAGTGTGGGCGTCTTTTTGAGGTCAAACGGGGATGCCATGCAGCAAGTAACCTATGAATCTGACAGACTCTTAGTCTTATCATAAAGTAATGTTAAGCTCCGGTGACACTCCTCGCCAACTAATTGCTCTATCCATGGCTGACAGCAGCAAGCGGCAGTGGGAGTTTATAGTTATCATCTGGACTTTTAGTTGTTTATCAAGTTGCTTCTATGATTTGGCCATTCAAGCCACGCTTCCGTAAACAAATTGCCCGCATCGAGATTTCTGGGGCAATTGCGGGGGGAACTCGCAAACGCGTGTTGGAAGCCCTTGAAGAGGTTAAGGAAAAAAAGTTTCCAGCGCTATTACTCCGTATCGATAGCCCCGGCGGTACCGTTGGTGATTCCCAGGAGATTTACAGTGCTCTAAAGCAGCTGCAAGACACGGTAAAAATTGTGGCTAGCTTTGGTAATATTTCTGCCTCGGGCGGTGTGTACATTGGCATGGGAGCACCGCATATTGTTACCAATCCAGGCACTATTACCGGTAGTATCGGAGTGATTTTGCGCGGAAATAATTTAGAACGGCTGCTCGATAAGGTTGGGGTGTCTTTTAAGGTGATTAAGTCTGGTCCCTACAAAGACATTCTTTCGTTTGACCGAGAGCTGACCCAGCCTGAGCAAACGATTTTGCAAGAGCTGATCGATATTAGCTATGGTCAGTTTGTTTCAACCATTGCCACTGCCCGCAACTTAGACGAAGCAACGGTGCGTGGATTTGCAGACGGGCGCATTTTTACCGGTGCTCAAGCCTTGGAGCTAGGGGTGGTAGACCGGCTGGGTACCGAAGCCGATGCTCGTCATTGGGCGGCTGAGTTAGCCGGGCTAGATCCAGAAAAGACTGAGATTTACACCATCGAAGAGCGTAAGCCGTTTTGGAATAAGCTTTTACCCGGTAATAGTCAAGCGGTGTCTACCTGGATAAGTCCACAGATGCTGGGCTGGTTGGAGTTTGAGCTGGCCTATCAGGGCATGCCTCTGTGGCTCTATCAATCGTCTGGAACCACACTGCCAGGACCTTTTGGTGGATAATAATTTAGGTCAGCTCCAAGATCAGCTGACCGAGAACAGGCTACTCTATCTAAGGAGTTGGCTAGGTGCCAGTGGAGCAACAGATGGGGGATGGTCACCATGGAGCAGGGGGAGATAGGTCGCTGGCGGGTATGTGCGATTCGTGGCGCGACTACTGTCACGGAGAACTCGGCCATTGCCATAGAAGATGCGGTTACTGAACTCATTGATGCCCTGGAAGATAATAACCCGCTGACCACTGATGCCATGATTAGCGTCACGTTTTCGGTCACGGCTGATTTGGATGCGGTGTTTCCAGCTGCGATCGCACGTCAACGCTCCGGTTGGGACACGGTTCCCCTCTTAGATGTGCAGCATATGCAAGTGGCGGGCAGCTTACCTATGTGTATTCGCTTTCTGATCCATGCCTATATGGCCATACCCAAAGCTGAGATCTATCATCCCTATCTACGGGGTGCTAGCGGTCTGAGGCCAGATTGGGCCAGTCTAACGGCCTAATGATTGGGGCGAGTTTTTAGCTCTAAAATATTCTGAAATATGTCGAATAAAAATTGTGGGGGCGTTGCATGCAACGCCCCCACAATTTTTATTTTGAATGATCTTTCTTGGGATGAAAGCGGATACCTAGAAAAATGTCGTAGACAAATCCCCAAAAATCCTTGCGACGCATTAAACCTAAGGACTGGGGAGAACCCTTCTCATCCAATAGCGGCTTCATCACTTCGTAGGCCGGCTTATACTTATACCAGGGAATAGAAGGCCACAGATGATGGACAAGGTGATAATTCTGGCCCATGATCAGCAAATTCAACACTCGCCCAGGATAAACCCGTGCATTTTTCCAGCGGTTCTTCTCTTCAAAAGGACGGTGAGGCAGATAATCAAAAAACAATCCCAGGGCAACACCGACCACTAAAGCGGGGGCAAACCAATAATTAGCAAAGTAATTCAAAAAGCCAAACTGATAGGCAGAATAAATCAGTGTCGCCACTGTCAAACGACTTAAAAACCACTCCAATAACTCATACTTCTTCCACAACCGCCGCTGAAAAAAGTAGATTTCATGATAGAAAAAGCGCGGCGCAATCAACCATAGAGGACCACAGGTAGATACAAAGTGGTCTGGATCATTCTCTGGGTCGTTGACATTGGCATGGTGCTGCAAATGAACGCGTGTAAAAACTGGGAAGGTGAATCCTAGCATCAACGCGCTGCCGTGTCCCAAAACAGCATTGACAATGCGATTTCTATGGGCCGAATTGTGGGAAGCATCATGGATAACGGTACCCACTAGATGCAAGGCTACCGTGTTCAAACAAAAACATATCCAATGGGGAAAGCTCCAGGAAAAATACCCAAATGTAGAGACAGTTACTAATGCAACTGCCCCTATGAATATGAGCAAATCCGGGCTGACACCACCATCTGCGTCTAAAAGATCTTTCGGCACTCGTCTGAGCACCGTCGAAGGGCGTGTTGCCACCGAAACCACAGTAATACTCCTTCACACCTATGTTACGAAGTATACGCTACCTAGAGGGGATAATAAAGATTTGTGACGTTATCTCATTTATGCCTTAATATTTCGGGCCATATCTTGGCTAGGCATTGCTACTTTTTGAGGGAATCTCCTGGAGAATCGTGATTTCCTAAGTAGGAGCTCAGGTTAGCCTACTTAGGAAATCTTTGCCATGATTTAGTCCCTAAGGTGTTCGTCAAACCTGACTACCTTTAATCACCTGGGGTGTGGAAGCAGAAGCGAACCCTGGCATGATACTATCCGGTGGTTTGTTTGACACGTATTCACATCCAAAATAGCTGGATTTTCGTCAAGGCATTCGTTGATGAAGACTAAGCAGCTGACCTCGGATGTGGTTTGACCCACTGACGGCTAGCTCACGGATAAAGCACTATGCCACTGCGCCATGCTCTGCGTCGGACTAAAATTGTATCCACCATTGGTCCGGTCACCCAGAATTCTGAAACGTTGCGATCGCTCATTGAAGCTGGTGCCACTACACTGCGTCTCAACTTTTCCCACGGGACCCATGACGATCACCAACGCAGCATTCGGTTGATCCGCCAAATCTCGTTTGAGCTCAACCAGCCCGTCGGCATTTTACAAGACCTACAAGGTCCTAAAATTCGTTTAGGTAAGTTTGAAAATGGGTCCATTCGCTTAAAAACAGGGGATAGCTTCATCCTCACTAGCCGTCCGATGCCTGGGACACAAACCATCAGCTCGGTGACCTACGAACCCCTCGTAAAAGAGGTACCCACAGGTGCAATTATCCTCCTGGACGACGGCAAAGTAGAGATGCGCGTAGTCAGTAAGGATATGGAAAGACATAACCTTAACTGTGAAGTGGTGGTTGGAGGCAAACTATCCAACAGCAAGGGCGTCAACTTTCCTGGGGTTTACCTGTCGATCAAAGCCCTAACGGATAAAGATAAAGTCGATCTAGCTTTCGGCCTTGACCAGGGAGTTGATTGGGTGGCCCTGAGCTTTGTGCGTAACCCCCAAGATGTCCTAGAAATCAAAGAAATTATTGCTAACGCGGGCAAACGAGTTCCCGTTATCGTCAAAATTGAAAAACACGAAGCTATTGAACAGATGGAGGCGATTTTGTCTCTCTCGGATGGGGTGATGGTAGCTCGTGGGGATCTGGGGGTGGAGTTACCAGCAGAGGATGTCCCCATTCTTCAAAAGCGACTGATTGCGACTGCTAATCGTCTGGGTATTCCGGTGATTACAGCTACTCAAATGCTCGACAGTATGGTTAGTAACCCACGACCCACTCGGGCAGAAGTCTCTGATGTGGCTAATGCTATTCTCGATGGTACTGATGCGGTCATGCTATCTAATGAAACCGCCGTCGGGGAGTATCCGGTAGAAGCGGTAGCTACCATGGCCAAGATTGCCATGCGTACAGAGAAAGAACAAATTACCCAAAATTCATCAGAAACCGCTGCCAGCCGCACGATTCCTAATGCCATTAGCCAAGCAGTCGGTCAAATTGCCTCCCAATTAGATGCGGCTGCGATTATGTCCTTGACCAAAACCGGGGCAACTGCTCGTAACGTTTCTAAGTTTCGCCCTCGCACGCCTATCCTAGCGGTCACCCCACACACTGAAGTTGCCCGTCGGTTGCAGCTGGTCTGGGGGATTAAGCCGTTGTTAGTGGTCGACTTACCCTCGAGTAATCAAACCTTCCAATCCGCAGTCAACGTAGCCCAAGAAAAAGAGCTTCTGCACGATGGTGATTTGGTGGTGATGACAGCTGGCACCCTGCAAGGGGTTTCCGGCTCTACAGATTTAATCAAAGTAGAATTGGTCACCGCTGTCCTGGGCCATGGCAAAGGTATCGGCGAAGGTGTGGCTAGCGGGCGGGCTCGGGTCGTCAACCAGGCCCTTGCCGTTAGCAACTTTAATCCTGGTGAGATTTTAGTCGTCCCTAGCACTAGCGCCGACTATGTCGATATCATCCGCAATGCAGGCGGCATTATCACTGAAGATTCCAACCATGCAGGCCATGCCGCTGTACTAGGTATGCGGCTTGGCATTCCAGTATTGGTCGGTGTAACTGATGCCACCAACATTATCCGCGACGGCACCATTGTCACAATTGATGCAAAACGGGGAATGGTCTCCTCCGGTGCGTCCAACCTTTCCAGAGAGATGACAGCAGCTTACTAGAGCTTTGGTCAAAACCTATTAAAAACTGTTTTGTTTTAGCGGCTCCAGCTCAGCTCCAGTTTACATAGGGCAGATTTGTTGCTGTTGCTGTGATTTGTTCTGAGCGTTGTAATAGCTGGCCGCAAGCATCCCAGGTGCCATTAATAAACATTTGCCGATTACCTTCTTTTAAGGTGACTTTCCACATCTGGCTACCATCGGAGATTTTGAGAGTATCTAAATCTATCTCAAGCTCTGTATCAGGTGCTGCGGTAATCAAAGCCTGAAGCTGAGCTACAGTAGCTGGCTCTGCAGTCACGCAGGGCATACCAATGGCAACACAGTTGCCCAAAAAAATCTCGGCAAAACTCTCGCCAACGATGGCTTGAATGCCCCATCGCATAATTGACTGAGGTGCATGTTCCCGCTATGAACCACAACCAAAATTGCTGTTGACTACTAAAATCTTGGCATCTTGGTACTGGGGGTGGTCAAAAGGGTGGTCGCTACCGGCTCGATCATCGGCAAATACATTCTCCCCTAGACCATCGAAGGTGACGCATCGCAGAAATCGAGCTGGAATAATGCGGTCGGTATCGATATCGTTCCCCTGTAAAGGAATGCCACGGCCGCTAACCGACATAATTTTAGACATTGTCTGAACCATAGAGAGACTATCCTGCTGCGTGATTAACAGCGTCCCCACCTAGACGATGGCTATATCAGCTGAGATATGGGGAGAAACGCTACCGTGTAAGAGGTTACCAGTTCTAGATGGTAACTTGATATTACCCATGCTCACCAAGAGACTTGCCATGGCCAGTGTGTTTTCTGAAATGACCTCAGCCCATCAGGAATTTATTCAAAAGCAGCAGCTATTTTTTGTGGCTACTGCACCCCTGGCAACGGATGGACACGTTAATGTATCGCCCAAAGGCTTAGATACATTTCGCATCCTATCTCCCACCCAGGTTGCCTATTTAGATCTCACAGGTAGTGGCAATGAAACATCCGCTCATCTCGTTGAAAATGGACGGATTACGCTAATGTTTTGTAGTTTTGACCGTCAGCCATTGATTTTACGGCTTTACGGCAGCGGAACGACTGTGTTACCCAGTTCAACCCGCTGGACAGATTTAGAACCTGATTTTGTTACTATACCGGGAGCCCGGCAGATCATCGTGGTCGATGTTCATCGGGTGCAGACGTCCTGTGGATTTGGTGTTCCTAGGTATGAATATCAAGGACAGCGACCCACACTACCGACATGGGCTCAGAAAAAAGGCTTAACCGCTGTGGCGCAGTACCAGATAGAAAAAGGGAGCACCAGCATTGATGGTTTGATCACTCCCATCGGTCAAACTAATGCACAAACCAATGGCTAGCTCAATGCTGGCAGCTA
The DNA here is from genome assembly GCA_039028535.1 of Cyanobacteria bacterium P01_B01_bin.77. Lineage (GTDB taxonomy): Bacteria > Cyanobacteriota > Cyanobacteriia > Phormidesmidales > Phormidesmidaceae > Leptothoe. The sequence goes on along the minus strand of JBCCHX010000013.1, from coordinate 41,359 downwards.
AAAGAACCGGGCACAGTGATATTTGGTTTGCTCCCTTCCCCTTAAAATATCTCTCTAAACGGGCGACTTAAGCTTCGTATAGAAACTGTAGGTCCCGATGCTCAGGGATACTAGATTGATCGTAATAGGGACGATTAGTCAGCCAAACGGATTGGTAGGGTTGCAGTTCATAGGCTGCATGCAAATCGTCAAAGCGTTTGCCGCTAATTAGGTCCATCCAGCTATCGGTATTGACCAGATTAAGCTCACTCAACCGTAGTATGTGAGGCTGATCGCTGAGGTTGTGAATTGAAAAAATGCTTTGATCACGGGCAATACTCTGACGCCAGAAAGCAAAAAGAGCGGGATTTTCTGGATGTAGCGTATATTGTGTTGCGTTGGGGTGAAAAGCTTTTTGCTGACGACGAATTTGGATAAGTCGTGAAAGCTCTTCCAGTACAGTTGATTGAGGTGTTTCAGGATCGCTTAAAAGGGCATCTAACCGCTGTTTTTCCCAGCAATGGCGGTTGATGGAACGATTATGGCCTGTGTTGGCTACACCGTTCAAGTCATTAGGGGTGGCCAGTAAACTATGAATATAAAATGCTGGGATCCCTTCTAGGGACATCATGACTGTTTGTGAGCAAATAAAACGCTCGATTTGCCACTGATCGGGGCCTTTAGCTGTACCTTGCAGCGCATCAAATAGGGAGATATTGATCTCATAAGGAGATTCGCTACCGTCAGCCTTACTGCGCATGCTGATTTTGGCTCCAAAGCTTCGCATGGTATCGATCAGCGTTGTAAATTCTCCGTCTTCTAAAAGACCTTCGGTGGGACGTAGTCCGATACCATCATGGGATGCTGTGAAGTTGAAGTAAGCACAGCCAATGGGGGCTGGTGGCATACTCATCATCCAGGTTTTGAGGTGATCGGCGCGTCCTTGCATCAATGCATTTAGTAGCAGGGGCGGCAGGCTGAAGTTATAGATCATATGGGCTTCGTTGCGATCGCCAAAATAACTGAGGTTCTCGCGGTTCGGCACATTAGTTTCTGTAATCAGTGCCACTCCCGGATCTATTATTTGTATAAGTTCGCGGAAAGCTTGAATCAGAGCATGGGTCTCAGGCAAATGGATGCAGCAGGTACCCAAAGATTTCCACAAAAAACCAACTGCATCTAGACGAATATAGCGAGCCCCGTGGTGGATATAGGCCAAAATAATTTTGACAAATTCCAGGAAAACGTCTGGATTACTATAATCAAGATCAACCTGATCAGCGCTAAATGTGGTCCATACATGTTTTACTCCTTGAGCGGTTTCCACTGGTGTGAGTAAAGGGCTACTGCGTGGACGTACGACATCTGCTGTCGGCGTGTCATCTGGCAGACTAATAAAATAGTTACGACCTGGCAGCTCATTTTGCTTAAACTGCTGAAACCAGCCGCTTTGGCTAGAAACATGGTTTGCAACTAGATCAAACATCAGATTAAAGTTGCACCCAATAGCTTCAACGTCAGCCCAGTCACCCAGGGTGGGATTAACCTCTAAAAAGTCAATCACAGCAAAGCCATCGTCAGAACTGTAGGGAAAAAATGGCAAAATGTGAACGCCAGTAATTGTTTCTCTTAAGTGGGTGTTGAGAAACTCGTGAAGTGTTTGGAGGGGAGATGTTCCATCACTGCAAATGCTGTCACCGTAGGTGATGAGCAAAATCTTATCTTGATCCCATTTGCCTAAATCCTCCTGAGAATAGGCTTTGAGATCGTCTTTGGTCAGGTCATACAGCCGCAGGAGAAGCGTATCAACTTGCTCTTCCGCATATACCTGGCTCAATAGAGGGCGAACCTTGGCGGTAAATTGATTAAAAGATACGGCGGTTTTAGACGTTGTCAACATAAATATGATGTGCAGTATGTTGTGGGCAAGCACTAAAAAAGGTGCATAAGCGTAAATGCTTACAAAAAACCGTAGGGCTCAAGATAAAACACTTGTTCCCAAAGCTTTTGAGTATTCCCGATGATTTGAATGTCTAGCGAGGCTTCTGAATAATGAGACTCAGTTAATGTCTATTTGGGACAGCTTAACCCAGGTCGCTAGATAATTCACTACCAAAAAAGTCTGTGTAGCGGGGTTATTAGTAAGACTAATAATTAAACGAGCTGAGCTGCAGTTACGAGTACCTAGATTATCATCGGTTTTTAGAAAGGTCTTGACGTAAGAACAGAGATCGATAGTGCTTCACATCTCTCAACAAACTCTGAAGCCTTTGTAAACTCCTAGACTCTTCTGAACACTATAAAAGATAAAAACCTTAGCGTAGTCAGTCTTTAGGCTGAATAAAGTTATGAAATCCAAACAAAGGACCCACTATAAACTTAAAGTGAAAGGGCGATTTGGCAAGATTCCAAACCACCCTTTATGAAAGAAATATGTCTGCGCATCAGTGTGTGGGCTTGCTGAAATAAATTCAGCTCAGAATGCTTAAGGGCAGGATCAAATAGCGCTGATGAATGTTTAGCCACCCTTCTTTACGAAAGTCCCTAAGCAATCGTGTAACCGTTACACGAGTTGTACCAATACTTGTTGCCAGTTGGTGGTGGGTTAAACGTATGGTCACCTTCACTCCTTGAGGCTCTACCTGACCAAATTCTTGGGCCAGCATAATCAACAGCTGTCGTAGGCGATCGGCTACTAGGCGTTTACCAGCCAGGGCCAGCCAGGCTTCTGACTGTTGAAGACGTCGGGAGAGATGGGAAAATAAACCTGCCATCAACGTTGGGGAATTTTCCAGCTCTGCCATTGCCAGGGGCAAAACATCCGCTGGTGTCAGGGCCTTTGCCCAGTAAGGATTTACTCCGGTCAAACTCAGGCCAAAGGGCATGGATGGCCCGGCTAGTCCCAGCAATGTTTCACTGCCATCGGGGTGGATTGTGTGTAACTGCACAATGCCTCGACAGATTACATAGATTTCACCACGTCTTAGGGGAATGCTTTGCCCCGCTATAAATGGGGTTAAGTTGCGCTCATGGTAGAGCTGTTCTAACAGTGCAATATAGTGATCTGATGTGCGGGTTCTTTGGGTGAGCTGAGATACTGACATAGAAAAAACTAAGCCCCTGTGAATGCTATGCGAGCAATCGACAGCAGAGATGTATTTTAGCCAGCGGCAATGCTTGAATAACTCTGCTAAATGTAAAACTGGTAATCCTACTTTTAGGCATCATTCGTCAGCGCAGATGAATCGCTGGCACCATAAGTTGGTAATCATTTGAGTCGATAGTAACGTCATGATTAAAGTCAGGGCTTAACAGGAGGTAATCAAAAGGTTAAGAAAAGGAAAACCTTTTGATTGCTGTGGTTTATATTTTTTTAGAGAAATTGTTGCGGTGGCAATAAGAGAGGTGATGAGGTCTATGTCAGGCTGCGGACATCGCTAACCTGGCCATTGATAGCGGCAAGGGCAACCATCGCCGGACTCATCAGTAACGTCCGACCGGATGCAGAGCCCTGACGTCCTTTAAAGTTGCGGTTTGATGAGGATGCGCTAATTTGACGACCCTGCAGCTTATCGGGATTCATGGCTAAGCACATGGAACAGCCAGGCTCTCGCCATTCAAAACCTGCTTTTACAAAAATTTTATCTAGACCCTCTGCTTCAGCCTGCTGTTTGACTTGTTCTGAACCTGACACTACAAAGGCTTTAATCCCTTTGGCGACATGGCGTCCTGCGGCTACCTTGGCAGCTTCTCTTAAATCACTGAGACGCCCATTGGTACAGCTGCCGATAAAGCAGACATCAATAGGGGTGCCGAGCATTGGCTGACCGGGGGCCAAATCCATGTAGGTGTAGGCTTCTTGAATGAGCGGTTGCTCGTCCGGGGTAAAAGCAGTCAGTGTGGGAATGGTCTCATCCACGCCGATGGCTTGATCAGGGCTAATGCCCCAGGTAACTGTCGGCGCAATTGCTTGGGCATCAAAAACGACAACATCGTCGTACTCAGCGTCGATGTCGCTACGTAGGCTATCCCACCAAGTGACCGCCTGACTAAAGGCGTCTCCCTTTGGAGCATACTCGCGTCCCTTGAGATAGTCGTAGGTAATTTGATCAGGATTGACATAGCCACAGCGAGCTCCACCCTCAATGGACATGTTGCAGAGGGTCATGCGTTCTTCCATGGACATGGCCTCAATGGTGCTGCCAGCATATTCGTAGGCATAGCCTGCTCCACCTTTTGCTCCCAGGATGCGGATAACATGCAACGTTACGTCTTTAGCATAGACGCCAGGGGCTAGGGGACCATTGACTTCAATCCGGCGAACCTTCAATTTTTCAAGGGAGAGGGTCTGGGAAGCGAGTACATCTCGCACTTGGCTAGTGCCGATGCCAAAGGCAATGGCACCAAAGGCTCCATGGGTAGATGTATGGCTGTCACCGCAGGCGATAGTCATGCCTGGTTGAGTCAGCCCCTGTTCAGGGGCGATCACATGGACAATGCCTTGGTGACCAGAGCCGACATTAAAGAAGCGAATGTCATTAGTTTGGACATTGCTTTCGAGAGCTGCAATCATGTCCTCAGCGAGACTATCGGCGAAGGGGCGAGCCTGACTATCGGTGGGGACGATGTGGTCAACGGTGGCAACAGTGCGATCAGGAAACATGACCTTGAGGTTGCGATCGCGCAGCATAGCAAATGCCTGGGGGCTCGTGACCTCGTGGATCAGATGCAGGCCAATAAAAAGCTGGGCTTGCCCCGAAGGCAACGTGGTGACCGTGTGCAGATCCCAAACCTTATCGAATAATGTACCCTTGCTCATGCGTCGCCTCTGTCTGACCAAAAACAGCTAATTAGGTTATCTATTTTAGCCTTAGAGGTTCACTTCTATGTCGCGGCTGATAGCGGTGCAGGCCTGCTCTAGGCAACAAGCTATGCGTGCCCCGTGCGCGACAAACGGTCAGTGAACATGATTCAATACTTAAAGATGAGGCTTTTTATTTTTAAAAAGGGAGTTTAGTGATGGCTGGAGCCGTAGTTTATTTGGTCCTTCTTTTTGGTGCAGCAGGCGCTGGTCTTGGCCTGTACTACGCATTTAAAACTGCGAAGCTGATCTGAGGCAGCCTCAAAATTTGAGATTCATTAATAAGGAGCAGGGAAGCGCGCACGTGTCTTTCCTGCTCCTTATTAATTTAGTTGCTTCAGCTATTTCAGCTTTGTTTCATGCGGGAGTTCGGATAATTTTTGCTAGCCAAAACACCAATGCCGGCTAATACAAACCAGCTAAGCACATTAATACGAGCATCAAATAGGGTGACATCAAAGAGGCCAAACAGAATACATCCCGTAAATGCCAAAATATAGCTTAGCAATGCAGGATTATCGTTCGCTAGCATCAGGCGACGGATGCCTGCAGCATAGGTACGCCCCACCACCCAGCAAAATATCAACATGGTTGGGAGACCCGTATCTCCAGCGAGATAGAGCCAAAGATTGTGGGGATGAAACAGACGCTCGTGGTCAGTCACGCTAAAGGGGACATATTGGTGGCTAAACCCTCCTAAGCCCCAACCGACCAAGGGTCTCTGTTGAATTAGATCGAGAGCTATCTGCCAGGCCGCTATCCGAGGATCTTGGATAAATAGAGCAAGGTTTACGGCCCGCCCACCAAACCCCATAAACAAAATTCCTGTGACTAGGGAACTGAGGATTATGAGCCCCACTATCCACAGCCAACGATAACGTCTCACCCAGTAACCAGCTATTAATAATAAAGAGACTGCCGTAATCAGTCCATTGCGAGAACTGGTGCAAAAGATACCTATACCTGCCAGGCTGGTTGCCATGGCAATGGCGGTTGTCAGCTCAGGTGATTGCGTCAATCCTAAACGTAGATGGCCTACCAGCAGCCCCAACCCCAGCCCCAAAATAATGATTAGATAGTTACTCAAAATGTTGGGATGGCTTAGGCCCCCATGGGCACGGTGCCCAGCAAAACTCACGTCAAAGACCCATCGAAATAGATACCAGTTACTGACTCGAGCAGCAATGCTGGGAAATCTGACAATGTATTCGACTAGGGCGGCAACACTAAAGGGCAATGACCCGAGAACTAATGCCTGGGCTATCGTGGCCAATGTCATGCTAGGTGGCCGAAAACAAGGTGCTGTCATCAGCACACCCACCAGCAAAAAGTAGGGCAAGAAATTCGCCAGTTGCAACCAAGCATCCCCACGATTTGCAGCGAAATAGGCACTGAGCACCAGACCTAGGGTTAACAGCCCATACCCCTGTTGCCACAGCGTTCTGCGAATAGCGTGAAATCTTTGCCACAGTGCTGTTAGCATCAGCGTCACTAGAATAGCTAACCCCAGATAGCTGGCAAAGGGAAGCACCACCAAAGCTCCTAACCATAGCCAGTCGGAACTAGGGCCTGAGCGAACTATGGCTAAAATTTTTTCTGTGGATTGGGCTGAGTTAATACGCACCGTCCCCCATTAAGACCACCCATACTGTACGAATCAGGATATAGAGATCTAGCCAAACTGACCAGTTACGGACGTAATAGGCGTCTAGATTAACCCGCTCTTCGTAGGTGATGTTGTTCCGACCAGAAACCTGCCATAGCCCTGTAAGTCCGGGTAGTACCTGGGTATAGAGTTCAAATTTGTCAGCGTAGCGACGCACCTCATCATGAACAATGGGACGTGGTCCCACCAGGCTCATTTCACCCCGTAACACGTTCCATAGCTGGGGCAGTTCATCTAAGCTTGTGCGCCGTAACCATTGACCTAGGCGGGTAATGCGAGGGTCATATTTGAGTTTGCGGTCTTGGTTCCAATGATTGCGCAGCTCTGGCTGACTTTGTAGATAGTCCTTGAGCACTTTGTCGGCATTGGGCACCATGGTACGAAATTTCCAGGCTTTGAAGGGGCGACCTCGGCGACCAATCCGTACCTGTGCATAAAAGATTGGCCCTGATGAATCGAGGCGAATCGCCAAGGCAATCAGGGCAATCAGGGGTAAACAAGCTAAACCAACCAGTACGGTTAAACACTGGTCGAGTAGGCTTTTAGCGAGTTTTGGTCCCGGTAATAATAGCTGCTGTCTAGATTCGAGCCCTAGCACACCACCGAGATCGCGGGCAGCAACCCACAAACTGGCCATGCCAAAGAGATCGGGAATAATCAGCAGGTGAGGAAAGGCCCGACCGTAGCGCTGGGCTACGTACAACAGCCGGTCACGGTGGACGCCTGGCATAGCCACAATGGCGTAGGGAATTTGATTTCGGTTAGCGAGTACTGGAGCCTGGGCCAAATTGCCAATGACGGGAACGCCTTCGAGACTGCCATGTTTGTTGATATTGTCATCAAGTACAGCTACGGGCTTGAGCCCCAGCGATGGCTGGCGGTGTAGTGTGCGAATGACGAGGGCTCCAGTTTCACCCGCTCCTAGGACCAGTACTGGGTATCCCCACCAGGAGCGTTTGGCTACCAAGGCACGCAGAGAATATCGACCGAGCAATGGCAAGATTACCGATAGGCCCCAGGCCATGAGAAATGCGGCTCGGGAATATAGCTCTAGATCGCGAAAAAGAAAGATGGCTGACCCCAGGGTTAGATAGAGCAGCGTTGTGGTTAATGTCAGACGTCGCAGCTCTTCTACCGGGCCTATACCATGACCAGGGTATAGGCCTGCTAGACCGTAGCCGAGGAGAAATAGACCTAGTAAAGGCCATAGCTCCCAGTAGAGGGAAGGTTCGTACTGGCCGTTAAACCACAGACGAACATAAACGCTGGCGATGCCGGCGAAGCTCAAACACAGGGCATCGCTCGTGACTAACGCTGTCACCATATAGCCGGGGTGAGCGTTTACTTTGAGCGGTGCGATCGCAGGTTGAGTCGGCTGGGAGAGCGTCATGATTAAATCTGGCCGAGGGCGATAACCTAATTACTCTACGGGATTACCTTGCAGGAAGCCTGTATAGGTTTGGTCAATACAGGTACGAAATTGCTCGTGAAAGCGCTCAATAGAGAATTGCTCCGCCTGATGCCGTAGGTTATCTCGGTTTAATTCATACATACCCATATCAAAGGATTTTACGGCCTGTTCCAGACTCTCAACTGTCTGTTCAGTGAACAGTACGCCCGTTTTACCATGGATTACCGTTTCCGCCACCCCGCCTCGACCAAAGGCAATGACCGGGGCTCCAGCTGCTTGAGCTTCCACAGGAGTAATACCAAAATCTTCCTCTGCTGGAAAAATAAACCCCTTACATCGTTGCATGTAGTCCGTCACGACTGCATCAGGCTGCTTTCCCAATAAACGAATCGTTGGCCCTGCCATTGCCTTAATCCGTTGCCAATCAGAGCCGTCTCCGATCACCACCAGCGGTAGTTTTAACCGGTTAAAGGTCTCTACCGTCAGGTCTACGCGCTTATAGGGAACAAACCGAGACACTGTTAAATAAAATTCTTCACGGGGCTGCCGCCAATCAAATCGAGACACATCCACAGGTGGATAAATCACTGTCGCTGGTCGTCGATAGGCTCGCCAAATTCTTTTAGCAATAAACTGTGAATTTGCTACAAATCGATCCACCCGATTGGCACTGGTAGTATCCCACAGCCGCAAATAGTGCAAAATCAAGCGAGTAATCACACCTTTAACGCCTTGTTCTAACTCAGCCTGCCGCAAGTACTGATGTTGCAAATCCCAGGCATAGCGAATGGGGGTGTGCACGTAGCTAACATGCAGCTGATGGGGGGCTGTTAGTACCCCCTTAGCCACTGCATGATTGCTAGAAATCACCACGTCATAGGCAGATAAATCAAACTGCTCAACTGCCAACGGCATCAGGGGCAAATATTGTCGAAATATCCGTTTAGCCAATGGCAACTGCTGAATAAAAGATGTTTGAACCGTACGATGGCCAATAAAATAACGCTGCTCTGGCGATAAAAAATCCACCAGACTAAACAGATCTGCGTCAGGATAAAGCTGCAAAATTTGTTCTACAACTTTCTCAGAACCAGCATGGCTAGCCAGCCATTCATGGATAACGGCAACACGCATAGCAAAATGACGACACAAATCGTCTTAAGATTCTAGAGCAGAGCCCTGCAGTATCAAGACCATTAGGGTAATCGAAATACCGTGAGCCAGATCAACATCCCCATCCTTGACCTTAAGCCCCAGTACCAATCCATTAAGGCCGAGATACAAGCTGCCATTAATCAGGTCTTAGACTCCGGGCAATTCATTCTAGGCCCCATAGTCCAGGCATTTGAAAGTGATGTGGCCAGTTATTTAGGCGTTAAGCATGCCATTGGTGTAAATTCAGGGACCGATGCCCTAATCATCGGCCTACGCGCCATGGGGATTATGCCTGGGGATGAGGTGATTACCACTCCCTTTAGTTTTTTCGCCACGGCAGAGTCCATCAGTATGGTGGGTGCTAAGCCAGTATTTGTCGATATTCAGCCTGACACATTTAACATTAACCCTAGCCTGATTGAGGCGGCAGTGACTCCCCAAACCAAGGCGATTATGCCGGTGCATCTATATGGCAACCCGGCAGCTATGGCCCAAATTATGGAGATTGCTGCTAAGTATAATCTCCAGGTAATCGAAGACTGTGCCCAGGCATTTGGAGCGGTTTATAAGGGCGACTGTTGTGGTTTTGAAAAAAGTTATCAGAGTACACTTCGCGAGCAACTACTAGGACGATACGTAGGCACCATAGGTAATGTGGGAGCCTTTTCATTTTTTCCCACTAAAAACCTGGGGGCTTACGGTGATGGTGGTTTGATTACTACCAATGACGACGATACTGCTGAAGCTGCTCGCATGTTACGGGTTCATGGGGCTAAAGAGCGCTACAAAAATCTGATGCTGGGGTATAACTCTCGGCTTGATGCGATGCAGGCTGCTATTTTGCAGGTCAAACTGCGCCATATAGATGATTGGAATAGTAAACGACGCTGGGTAGCCAATACCTACAGCCAACTACTAGCGGATACAGATGGGGTGATTACGCCTGCTCTATCTGCAGGGCATGTATTTCATCAGTATACGGTGCGGGTACTAGGTGGGAATCGCGATCGCATTCGCCAATCACTAATCGATGCCGGTATCGGAGCAATGGTGTACTACCCCATTCCCCAAGACAAGCTCCCTATCTATGCCGGGCTCTACCCTGAGCTGTCGGTAAACAACCAGCTCTCTCAAGAAGTCATCAGCTTACCCATGTGGCCAGAATTAAGCTTAGAGCAGATACAGATGGTCGTGAGTACCTTGAAAAAGATAATAGAAAGTTGAGATGAGAATATACCCAGTCTATCGACCACGAAGCGAATGAAGTGCTTTTCGGACTAATGCAGTAAATCTACGACGCTTACTTTGGCTCAGCTTACGCTGGTCTGAATGGCTGATCTTTTCACTTAAACTGCGAAAGCTTTCTTGTAACGAGTTATAGGTGCTTGTTAGGTCATTATGGCTATTTGTCAGGTCATTGTAAGTGTTTGTTAGATGTTGATAAATGTTTGTCAGATGAGACGTTGGATGAGTCAGCTGTAAATTAAAAGATTCTAATGGGTTTAGATTTTCCGATGTTCTAGTTGCCAATCCAACTAAACCATTATCTAAACCAACGTGTGGATAAAGATTGAGGGTAAAACCTGCATATGAAAATGCTTGAGAAAGGAACTTCTCGGACCAACCACTTTCAAACCAACCAAACTTTCTTATACAATAAATTGATAGTGCATCTAATCTAAGTCCCCAGTTTTTCCAGAAGATATCATTAATGGGCTCACCTGAAAAAGCAATTTTTCCAGCCGGGGATACAAATTGAGCAATATGTTTTAGAGTTTCCCATGGCCTAACAGCATGATGTAAACACTCATAAAAAAAGACAAGATCATACTTTTTCTCATCGGTGTAGGTATCGAACTCAGATAACCGAGAGTGTATGGGTAAACTTAGACGCGAAGCTCTTTTCTGATTTAATTCTATAAACAAAGGATTGATATCTACAGAAGTTACATTGGCACCACAGAATGCCATCATTTCTGAACTTAATCCCCAGCCGCTACCCATATCAAGGACTGATGCGCCTGTCGGTAAATTAGCCATATAAATTGCCGTTAGTACGGCTCTAGCATGCTTAGCAATGAAATTTATATCTCTAGAGTTATAAGGGTTCACCCCTAGGGAATGTACTTCGACATCAATGGTTGTTTGTTCACCTGTTTCTTGATTAAGCTCTCGGCCGGATAGCTCTCTATACAGACCAAGCTGACAATTACAATAATCTTCAGAGAAAGGATCTAAACTTTCATCAACCTTGGTCTTGAAAGTTAGTGAAAAATCAGATAGATAATCTATCGCTCTAGCACTACTTGGACCACCAAGTTTATCAACCTCTTGAATGAAACTATCAAGCTCTGAAGCACTGATTCTACCTACACCCATTGACTATATAACTCGCTATTTTTACTGAGGATTTATTCGATCACAAAGAATAGGTTTCTTTCAATGCAGCTTGCGACCTTGAAAAGGTCGCTTATAAACTCCAAAAGTGCTTTTACAGTAGAGACCAACCTTTGCTGGTAAAGCACTATAGAAATATTGATACCTACATCTTTCCTTGAGTTCAAGTACAAAATTAAAATGAATTTTAACAGTCATCGCAGAGATCTGAACTAGGGTAACTACGAAACAACCACTGCGGTTTACAGGATTTTGCTTCTCGAGTATTCTTTGCTTTTATAAAAATATATTGACCGAGATCAAGTTCTCTATTTTTAAAGGTTTGAATTATTTCTGCCAGCTTTTGAAGTGAACAAAAGTTGTTACTTAGATTTGGATGAACGTCCGATGAAAACATTAGCTCAATCTCAAAGCCTAAATGACTCAACAGCATGAACAATTCGTGCTTGTTATATTCTCTATTGTGTCTTCCATATGCACCATATCCCGAATAGGGATCATAGATGTTGGCTCCAGCAATCATTTTCGCAACATTTTCTAATCTATTAACGTTTGGTGTAGTTAATATTAAAACTCCATTCTTTTTAAGAGCCTTTTTGATATTTAAGATTGCTAATACCGGATCAATGACTAAATGTTCAATGACCTCACAAAGGAGGACAACATCAAATTTTTCAGAAAAGGGAACCTCATCAGCATCCACGTTGAAATTGGCAAAATTAAATTCGAACTTTTCCCCTTTATTTTTATTCCTATGAATTTGTCTCAACACTGTATTTTCAGAGCCAAAATAGTTCGTATAAAATAGGTTATAGGCTGTAAATTTTTCTAATAAAATTGAGGTAAAGTAAGGATTCGCTCCTATTTCGAGTAAAGATTTTCCGTAGGAGTCTTCAGTAGACACCAAGTTAAGTGTATAAACAAAACGTTTGAAATCTTGGCTTAGATAATTCTCTAGCTCGTTACCAATATGTCCATCTAACCTAAAGTCCTTGAGATAATTAAGTAATGAGTGCTCTGTTTCTCCATCTGGATATTCAATGGGGTATAGTACTTCTGGAAACAGTTTATAAACAGCGTTATCTCCATTTCCACTTATTTTATTGATGACTTTTTTACTTTTACGCGAGACTTTCTTAAAAATCGAGCTAACCATAGTCAACACTCCAATGGATTTTTGATAAAAAAATTATTCTTTGTTCTTATAAAGTGGATATCATCTTTTCGGCTAGTTCCTCAGTTGCTTCCTCTCTATTTTTATTTTAATTCTAGTAGAGGAAACTTATTAAACTTCCGTCCTAATGGTTGTAAGCATGGATTTCACTAATTGCTGCGTACTCTCTTCCCAAGTTAGCCAAGATAGTCCGTCAGACGTTGGAATTCTGTTTTCACTGTATAGCATTAACCACTCTTCTAAAGCATTAGCCAGCTCGTAGGGCTGTTTCGCATTAAAATAAAAAGCATTTTTGCCAGCGACTTCACGAAAAACAGGGAGATCACGGGCAACAATAGGCAATTGATTTTGAGCAGCTTCAATTAAAGGCAGTCCAAATCCTTCACCCTCAGAAGCCGCTAGCAAAACGGTACTAGCTGCATAAACCTGCTCTAAATACTCATCACTGATAGCATCAAGCCAGAAAAAGGAGGGGTTGTCTGAGTCGTACCGCTTGAGTTTTTTAGCAAGTCTATCCACATTCCAGCCATGTTTTCCGACTATGACAAGATTGATATCCACTCCTGACTGCCATAGCAAATCGAATGCTTCAATGGCTTGAGCATAGCCTTTGCGCGGTTCTATTGTGCCGACCATCAGAAAGGTTACTCTTGATTTGATCAAAGCCAATATTTCAGAAGCATTTTGAGGTAAACCTCCAGATGGAATACTTTGCTTGATATCTGCTCCTAGATGGAAATGATTTATTTTTAGGTAGTCTGACCTTTGCGGTTGGTGGTGAAGCACCCAGTCTTTGACTTCATTTGCAGTAGCGGCCGATATACATACTAATCCTGTAGATAGCTGTGATATAACTTCTAGCCAGCCCCTGAACATTTCGCTTAACCCTTCTGGCCACCATTCAGGATGGCGAATCAGGAGAATGTCATAAACTACAAAATAAATTTCTGCTCCAATGTCTCTAAATTCTTCTAGAGTTGAACGAATGCTAGGAGCTAAATGAGCTGCTAGATCTAAACCTAAGAAAATGTCATTACAAGAAACATCGACTAATCCATCTTCTCTAGGATTTTCTGATGACTGGTCATTGAAAGATTTCAATGACATTTTTGAGAGAAATTGGTTGGCTTGACGATAGCCGATGCCGTCCCAGTATACAGGTACTACAGAATACTTCGACGGCGGCTTTTTTAAGAGATTGATGAGTATGCTGCGAACAACTCTCTGTATGCCACTTTTAGCGTCACGTTGTACCAATTCCGAAATATCTACAAATATTTTTTTCTCATGAGGAGAGAGATTTTTAGCGATACAGCTAGCTAACTTTGCGATCTCATAGTCAGACTTTTGGGATATATCTTCTATACTTGAAATTTTGAATATGAGCTTCTCGTAGAGTTTTTGATCAGTTTGAGCTTTATATTCAGCAGACTCTAAAGATAGATCTTCAAAAGCTTTAATCGCTTTTATTGCAGAGTTATCCCATGAGAAGTGGCGGGCCTGCTCTAACGCATTCTTTTTCAAAGATTGAAGAAAATTGACATCGGTAAGTCCAAGATGCATGACCCTATAGATATCATCTACAGAGTGAGGATTAAATAATGCGTCCTCTCGCCCAATAACTTCAGGAATACTGCTGGTGTTGGACCCAATGGTGGCCGCTCCACAGGACATAGCCTCTAAAGCTGGCAAACCAAATCCCTCATGAGTTGAGGGGAAAATAAACAACTTGCATAAGTTATAAAGTGAGATGAGGTCATCGTCATCTACATAGTCAGTCAATATATACTCATGCCTGCTTAGGCTGTATTTGTCAGCATATTTTGAAATCTCAGCTTCAGCACTATCAGGCAATTTACCTGTGATCAGTAATTGATGCTGTTGTCTTACTTCACTGGGTAACTTGGCATAGACATTGAATAATTTTTCAATATTTTTACGCTTATCAAAGCCTCCTGGCGCATACATAAGTATTGATCTCTCAATACCATATTTCATCATTAAATTTTTACGTTCTGATTCTGTTGATTTTTGTACCTTAAATTTATGATCAACTGCGGCAGAAATATTCACCACTTTATTTGATTTAAAGCCTATCTCACTAATCGCTTCTTGGCGCGAACTTTCAGATATCGCTAAGAGTAAATTGCTTTTCTTTAAATGATTTATTTTCCCGAAATAGTAATTTTTAATATCTATATTTGGTAAATAAAAATCTTGATTTAAGAGTGGTATTAAGTCATATAGTATTGTCGAAATACTATATTCCCCAGGTATTTCTTTGACTGATGTCACTACATCATCTGCCCACCCTTCAAATAAACTAGAAATATGAACAATATCTGGCTTAAGTTTAGCTATAAAGAAGTCTCGAATTAACTCACTGGCTCTAGTAAGCCAAATATTTTCGGGGCGTATTTCAGCTACTTCAGTTGGTATTGAGAATACTATAATCTGCTGTCTAGGTACTAGTCCACTAAATATCTGCCGAATACAAGGAACCGAATCCGGAAACCTATTATTTAGTAAAATCCAGATTTCATGGTCGCTAGCGTTACGTGCGATCGCTAGCGACAGGGACATCGAATAACGACCAATGCCGCGAAAACGACTCTCAGATTGACACGATTGAAGATCAATGAGTATTCGCATCCGTTTAAGTCTTACATTCCTGTCCTAATACTACTCTTAATATCCTGAAAAACTTTCTTTGCATCTGGCGATAGCTGTTGCTGAAAATTATTATGAAATTGTTCACTCAATGACGAAGATCCGGAGCTAAGATAGGCTTTTTTGATCTTTTTTTTGAGTTTGTAAGGAATATAAGGTGCGATTTTCTTATAAAATTTTCTGACTATAAGGCTTCTAGCAGCAGACTGAAAAATCAAACGAAATACCGATTTTAATTCACTTAAATGTGTTAATCCCTTTTTCCATCTAGTTATTAACCTAAATGGTGCAGTAATTCGCATTGATGTGCTGTTTAAAATAACGCTTAGCTCTGCTTCTAATTGCTGACATCTTAGTTCCTTTTCATGAGTTAGCATTGTTAGGTTTTGAACGGCAGCTTCCAATACTAATTCTCGCTCGCTAAGGTCCTCCAGTGCTTCAATACTATCAATAAAATTTTCCTTTAAACGAAAATATTCCTTTTTTAGATCACTGTACTTTTGAGGTGAAGCAGCTAACTTAGTTTGGTAGCCATTGGCTAGTTCTCGAGACCGTTCAATGTCCCTTGCCATAGTAGTAAATTTGGGCTCATTGGACCCAAAATCAACCAAGTTTTCAGTACGTATGTTTTTTATAAAATTGATGTCGTCTAAAGTGTAGCCACACTTAATTAGATTTCTATAAACGCGTTCTTCTTCAGGCTCGAAGAACCTAATATCTTGTTCGTAATATGAGGCCAATGGAATGTTACAATCGCTAAAATCTAATCCATTAATATTAAGCTCAAAAAGCTGTTTTGTGATGTCCATTCGATATTGGCTTGAGGCACTGAGCATATCAATATTGATGAATAAATTACAATGTTGTCTAGCCTCTAGAATTCCATAGCACCATAACGTATAAAATAGTAAGTAGCTTTGCTGAGGAGACAGCCAAAAATCATTAAAAAATCTGTACTCTTGAAAAATTTCTTTTGAATGGAAGTTTGGCATTTTTAGTGAGGTCTTTAAATCCTGAAAAACTTCAGGTAAATCCTGAGCATTTAGTATGAGCAAATGATTGGTGTCAAACCCAACTCTACATGACCACCACTGGTCCCACGGATTTCTCCAAAGGTACCCATGATGCCCCTGGAACTCAGATTTTAGAATGTCTATTCGACCCAGAGAACGACACAGCTGAAAAATAGTTCGTTTCGGTGTGCTCTGCTCTAGGATGTGGAAGTATTTTATAAAGGCTTTTTTCTGGCGTTCATTTAGAGCGAAGTACGTATCGTATGTAAACTCTTTGTAGAAGGTATCTCTCAGAATTTCTGAAATTATATAGAATTCATAAAAATAGGGTTTGTCTAAACTAGGATGTCGTAAGCTTTGTGCGGTTTCTTTATGAATATTTGTTAGAGCTTCTGCATCTTTAGATAAAAATGTGAGGTACTCATTGAGAGGTTCTTGATAACATGAATAGGCTTCACTTAAACGTCTGAAAACGTTGAATATATAGGTGCTTCCTGTCCTAAAAAGAGAATGAATAAAAATAGGGCTCTGGGAATTGTTATTCATATATCAGTTGTTATGAAAAGCTAGAGTTCCTAATTCAAGAAGACTGACAGAGTTGAAGCGTGTGAGCCTATTTAGAATTCATCCGTGTGCTGACTGTAAATCTGCAGTCTAAATTAGTTAGCCCAACGTAAGACTTCTGAGGTGACGAAGGCTGAACTCTAAAGATCATTGCATCTACACGTCTGTGGATGAATATAGCTTCGTCATTATTTTGATCTTTAATGGCACAATTGAGAAAATATATCCCAGGGGCTAAATAGTTATTGATAACGAAGGTGAAAATTGCTTCATCCCCTTTATCGTAGTCTTTGTTTTCGTATTCGATAATTTCTGTATCCGTTCCATAAATTGCTATACCTTCAGTAGTCTTGATCAGAAAAGCTATAACTGGATTTCTTATAGGCGCATGAAAATGGACCTTAGTTTTTATATAAAAGGTCTTTGTCTCTGCAGTGACTATGTTGACTGTTCTATTTTCCTCATCTTCCAACCATACTGCTGTTAGTTCTGCTCGACCATCACCGTAGCTTAGCTCATCGGCAACAACTAACGCTGGATCTATTAGTGACTGAGTTTTGTCTGGAGAGATATTGTTTTTGAGACTTACTTCTTGTTTAGATATACCTGTGCTGAAAAGCTGTTTTTCGTATTCCTCTCCAATAACTTTAGAGTCTCCAAAACTTTCCTGAAATCCATCCTTCAGTAACAGTGCTTTAGAGCAAATCTTTTTGATACCTTCTACATCGTGACTAACCAGTAGCAAAGACATGCCATCACTAATGTACTTTTCAAGGCGTCGAAAACATTTGCGCTGGAATGCGGCATCTCCAACTGATAGTGCCTCATCAACGATTAAAAGCTGAGGCTGAAAGGAAGTGGCAAGAGAAAAAGCGAGACGCATTGTCATACCACTAGAATAAATCCCGACTGTTTGATCAAAATAGTCTCCTATGTCAGCAAAACTCTCTATGTCAGCTATTGTATGTTCGATTTCAGCATGGCTAAAACCCATTAGCCCAGCCGAATGATAGATGTTTTGCCGTCCTGTAAATTCGGAGTTGAAGCCCATACCCAGTTCTAAAATGGCTCCAATACGTCCACTTGTATGAATTTCTCCAGTGGTTGGATGCTGAGTTCCAGTGATTAATTTGAGAAGAGTACTTTTGCCTGCACCATTTTTTCCAAGAATGCCAACAGCCTCGCCTGGAGCTACAGAGAATGAAACATTCTGCAATACCCATGTTTCATGGGCAGGTTGGGTTGCAACGTTAAACCAAGATAGTATACGAGAAAATTCAGAACTGTAATGCTTGTAGGCTTTGCCGACGTTGGAAACAACTAGTACAGGATTTGTCATAATACATCTACAATTTCATGTCGGGCTCTTCGGAATAACCCCATTGATAGTCTTAGCAGTACAAGAGACCCAATAAAAATCCAGCAGAGAGGTTTCCAACTGGGTGAGGTGCCATAGAGGATAACGTTTTGATAGGCTTCTACAATCCAGTACATAGGGTTAAACTTTATGAGGCCTCCCAGCGCCTCTGGCAGGATATTTGGCGTATAAACGATAGGCGTAAACCAAAAGCCTAGTTGTAGAGTAATCGGCACAATTTGCCCAATATCCCGTATAAATACATTCAGAGTACCTAGAATTAAGCCTATCCCTGTGGCAAGACCGAGGGTCATAACTGTTAGCACAGGAATCCAAAAAACACCTACTCCTGGCACATAACCCATGACTGCAAACACGGCTAGAATGGCTATGAACAGCAGCGCGTTGTTGACTAATGCTGACCCAGTTACAATCAGGGGCAAGCAAATTTTTGGAAATACTAGTTTTTTGAGTAAGTTGCCATTGTCTATAAATACTGTGAGGCAACGCGTAATTATTTCTGTAAATAAATTCCAAGCTAGTGTGCCTGATAGGAGGTATATGGCATACGCTAGCTTGTTATCAGCCATATCTGGCAAGCGACCAGATAATAACTGGCCTAATACCAGTGCGAAAATGGCAGCCTGTACTAGAGGATGGACGATCAGCCAGAATCCACCCAGTCGACTACGGACAAATCGACTTTGGAAATCTACTTTTATTGACGACAGGATAAAGTACCTGTAGCGCCATACTGCTGACACCAATGACTTCATTGTTCGCTGATTTATAGCTACACGATGGTATCGCGAGCGGTACACTTTCTGCTAGCCCGTGCTGCCTGACTCAGGAATCAAGGTCTATATGTCTTCACTATTGGTTAATTTATCGGCATTGCTTGAAAAACCCACTGGCATTAGCATTTATGCAAATAATATTGCTTTGTGTTTTCAAGACTTGGACCCTATATTTTTTGCCACTAGTCCAGTTGCTAATTTCAAATTTCAGGCTATTCCTGCAGGACTATCCCCTCAGTCTGGTTCTCGGGGCCATTTAAGACGTTTGTGGTGGCTGCAAAGGCAAATGCCTTATCACTTTAGACGGTACGAGGGGGGGCTGATTTTTTCGCCTTTGCCTGAGGCACCTTTATATTCGAGATGTCGCTCTGTTGTGACGGTGCATGACCTTATTCCTCTAAGGTTTGCTCAGCAGTTTTCGGCACATCTTGTGGGCTACTTTCGCTACTATGTGAGCCGGGTTGTGATGCAGGCCGAGCATGTTCTTTGCGATTCTGTGACAACTGCGGATGATCTAATTGAATTTTATGGAATTCCAGCCAGTAAAATTACACCTGTACTATTGGCCTATGATAGAGAGCATTTTCGACCGTGTCGGCAAGACCCCAAAAAGTATTTTCTCTACATTGGTCGGCAAGATCCCCATAAAAATCTATCAAGATTGATTGATGCTTTTCAGCATGCTCACCAATTAAATAAAGATCTAGAGCTATGGCTAGTGGGTCCTACGGACAAGCGCTATACTCCGCTTTTGCTAGAACAGGCACAAGCAACGGGTGTAAAAAATAGTATTCGTTTCTTGGATTATGTGCCTTACGATGAGCTGCCTCAGCTTATTAGTAATGCGATCGCACTTGTCTTTCCCAGTTTGTGGGAAGGCTTTGGGCTACCACCTTTAGAAGCCATGGCCTGTGGTACTCCGGTGATTACATCCAACCTTGCATCTTTACCCGAAGTTGTCGGAGATGCTGCTGTTTTGATTGACCCATATAATATTGAGGAGCTAGCCGATGCCATGTCCATTGTCGCCAATGATAGTCAGCTGCAAAAAACGCTTCAAATAGCAGGACTAAAGCAGGCTCAGAAATTTACCTGGGAAAAAACAGGACAACAAACGGTTGATGTCTTAAAGCAATTTCTTTGATTACAAATTATGCAATACGCTCCCTTGTCGTTGCTGTGTCTAAAGGCGATGAGGATGTTTGCTGTAGATTAATGCCAACTGCACGCAGATCGGCTTCAACCATTAGCCTAACCAACTGGTTAAAGGTGACCTCCGGTTTCCAATCTAGCTGTTTTTCAGCCTTTTCAGGATTCCCAATTAACAAATCGACTTCGGTAGGGCGTAAGTACCTCTTGTCAAATGCCACATAGTCTTGCCAACGCAAATTAACATAGCCAAAGGCGTTTTCTAAAAACTCTTCTACCGAATGAGTTTCACCAGTTGCAATCACATAATCGTCTGGCTGCTTTTGCTGTAGCATTAGCCACATAGCCCGCACATAGTCTTTGGCATATCCCCAGTCGCGCTTTGCATCTAAGTTTCCCATGTAGAGCTTTTTCTGTGTGCCAGCTACAATTCTTGCCACGGCTCGGGTGATTTTGCGCGTTACAAACGTTTCACCCCGGCGAGGAGATTCATGGTTAAACAAGATTCCATTACAGGCAAATAAATCATACGATTCTCGATAGTTAACGGTTTGCCAATGTGCAAATACCTTGGCACAAGCGTAAGGGCTACGTGGGTAAAAGGGAGTCTTTTCAGTTTGGGGAACGGCTTGAACCTTACCAAACATTTCTGAGGAACCCGCCTGATAAAAACGTACTTCTTTGCCAGTACGTTGTTGATAATCTCGAATGGCTTCTAAGAGACGTAATGCCCCCATGCCGACAGTATCCGCTGTATATTCTGGAGAGTCAAAACTAACACGAACGTGGGATTGAGCCCCAAGGTTATAAACCTCGTTTGGCTGCACCTGCTCTACAATGCGGCGTAGCATAGTGCCATCGTTGAGATCGCCATAGTGTAAAAACAGACGAACACCCTCTTTGTGCGGGTCAGTATATATGTGATCGATTCGGTCAGTATTAAAGGTAGAGGCACGACGAATAATGCCATGTACCTCATATCCTTTTTCTAACAGCAGCTCAGCCAAATAGGAACCATCCTGCCCTGTAATACCAGTGATTAAAGCACATTTTGGCTGCACCATAGTTGGCTGTCCTTGGGTAATTGATCGGTAATCACCTTAGCCTAAATCGGCAAAAATATTAAGAAAAAACTGTAAATATTGCTATTGTTATTTACACAACGCTCATGGTTTTGCAAATTTTCAGGCCAGGAACTTTTGCTTGCAGAGTGAGTTGAAAATTGATTTTCATTTCTGGATTAGAAATTTCTGACAGGAACACCAGAGACGCAAAGTGATTTGTTGTGCTATCCGCATTGATTTTCCTTTTGTACAAATTAATGTGTCCCTAGATATTTTTGGATGGACATCTCTCACTAAGCAGTTTTATTGAAAATAATTTTATTCAATGAGCATCAATGAGTTCCTGTTGTAGTTCTATTCTTACACCTGTTTTCGGGCTAGATGTTGGCAGATTAAACAGACATACATTGAATATGCGAGCTAGTAATTTATGAAAGAACCACTATTAGAGCCGTTGTTAAGACAACTGCGCCTGCGTAAAGTAATGCCTCATATTCTCAAACATGAAGCACTTCTAGATATTGGATGCGGTCCATCGGCAACTTTTTTAAGGACTATTTCACCTTATATCAGTGAAGGATATGGAGTTGATTTTAAAGTAGATGAAGGGAAAATAGCGAAAAATCTTCACACTAAACAACTCACATTTTCAGATAGATTGCCCTTTGAAGATTCCTGCTTTTCAACTGTTACGATGCTAGCTGTTTTAGAGCATATCTCTAATGAAGTCGGCATTATTTATGAAGTCCATCGCGTTTTAAGACCTGGTGGAAAGTTGATTTTAACTGTCCCTTCAGTTTGGGCAAAACCAGTTTTAGAGTTTCTATCTTACAAGGTCGGTATTATTAGCGAACCTGAAATTAGAGATCATAAGCGTTACTACACACGAAAAAAACTTAGACAGTGCTTGGTGACAAATGGTGGCTTTAATAATTTTTCCCACAGATATTTTCAGCTGTGGATGAATAATTTTTGCGTAGTGACAAAACCATGAACTCCAGAAAAAAACTCAGTGATATAACTTTGTCGGTTGTGATTCCTTGTTACAACGAAGTTAGTACTATTGAGAAAGTTGTTCAAGCTGTAAAAGATAGCCCTGTTAAAAAATGTCAGATTATTATCGTAGATGATCACTCTCAAGATGGAACTCAAAAAATTCTAAAAGATAAGCTTGAAACAGTCGTATATCAAATTATTTATCACCCCAGAAATATGGGCAAAGGTGCTGCTTTGCGAACAGGATTTGCTGTAGCAACAGGGGATGTCGTTATTATTCAGGATGCAGATTTAGAGTACGACCCGCAGGAGTACCCTATTATGTTGCAACCTATTTTAGATGATAAAGCAGACGTTGTTTTTGGCTCCCGATTTCAAGGCGGTAGACCTCATCGAGTTGTTTATTATTGGCATCGTATTGGAAATGGGTTTTTAACTATGCTTTCCAATATGTTTACGAATATAAACCTAACCGATATGGAAACCTGTTATAAAGCCTTTAAAAGGGAAGTTATTCAATCTATTAATATTCAAGAAAGCAGATTTGGCTTTGAACCAGAAATAACTGCTAAAGTCGCAAGAATGGACTGTCGGATTTATGAGGTTGGAATTGCTTATTACGGCAGGACTTATAAAGAAGGTAAAAAAATAGGCTGGCGAGATGGGATAAGAGCCATTCTTTGTATCATAAAATATAATTTATTTTGAGTCACAATGCGCGACTGGCTCTAGGCTACTTTAACTATATTAGGCAATCCCTCAGATACATATACGTGAATTATTTTGAAAATTTTTAGGATAGCAAGAACCGAATTATAGAAATTAGAAAAATGAAATGATTATCCTTCTATTTTTATCTTAAGCACTTTGAAGATGGAGAATAATGCATAAAATATTGCTGAATTTTAGAAAAATAACCTGGCCCCCATTTTTATTGTTTTTACTGTGTTTAGCAGTATATCTTTCTGACGGTAATACCCTATCCGCATATGATACATATCCAAACACAATATATGCTTTTAATTGGCTTGAAAATCATACAATATACCTAGATGAGTTACGTAATAGCTATGTTCTAGATATAATCAATTACCCTTTTGTGGAATCTATTCAGGGTCATTTAACATCTGTTTATCCGATAGGGGCTGCTATAGTAACTTTTCCAATATATTTTTGCTTCTATATTTATCTAAAACTATCTTCTATACCTGTAGATATATCCTTGCAAAGTTTTGAAGAATATAGAGTCTTATTCGAGAAAATAGCGGCAACTTTCACTGCCTCTGCATCCGTTGTCTTATTTTATTTATTATCCAGACTGAAGTTTGACTTTTTTATCGCGGCGATCACCACTTTTATATTCGCATTTTGTACTAATAGCTGGGCCACAAGTTCACAGGGACTTTGGCAACATGGGCCTCTAAATTTATTGCTATTGTTGACTGTCTATTGTTTGTTGAAAGCTAACCGCCAAGTAGAAGTGAGAGCGCAGAAAATCTGGTTGTTTTTTGCTGGACTAGGATGCGGTATGTTGCCAGTGACGCGCCCTACTAGTATGTGCTTTTGGATAGCAATAGTTTTAACCTGCTTGATCGTCTATAGAGCAAGCATATTCCATTTTCTCTTAGGTCTCAGTTCATCTTTAATAGGAGTGATTTGGAACTTATACTTTTTCGGAAATATAAAGGGTGGCTACTCTGTTGGGTTGTTTGCTAAAAGTTCTCCTTATTCGTTAGCTCCTGATCTAGTTAGTACAGCTACGATAGGTTCGCTCTTTAGTCCAAGTAGAGGTCTTTTTTTCTTCTCGCCTATATTACTTTTTTCACTATTTGGACTCTATTTATTCTTGACTCAGAAAAAAAGAGGTATAGATGAAAAGTTCATGTTTTCTATATTTATCTCCTCTTTTATTCTTATTTCAAGCTATTTTTTCTATACAGTTTGGTGGGCTGGTTACTCATATGGGCCAAGGTTTATGACCGACGCTCTACCAGGACTCGTATATTTAATAAACTATTTTCTGTTAGGTGTTTTTGGGGGATGGTTCTTTAGAAGACCCACTTTAAAAGTGTTAACTTTGATTTTATTTTTTTTAAGCTTAAGCTTATCTCTTTTTTCGCAAATGTCCGGTGTTTATGGATCCCGTGCCGGCTCACTCTGGCATGTCATACCTTTAGACGTTATTCACCATAATGAAAGATTTTTTGAATTGCATGATAATCAGATAAATAGGAATTTTAATGCAATTATTAGCTCAGTTTTTATTACGCCTAAGATTTTAGAAAATGACAGTTATATAAGCAATCTTTCAGGGGTTATATCGGATATTTATATTTGCTCTGATGATGATTGTTTTACACCTGGTAATTATAGGCCTTCTGAAGATCTGAAATTGTTTTTTAGAGTGCATGTTGAGAATACAGGTGCCTCTAAATGGTATGGCTATGAGTCCGCTTTGCTTAAAGGCGAAGCTAGAGTTAGAGCAAGGTTTTTCTCATCTGACAGCACTAATAATAATATTGTGCATGAGGCGAGACTTTTTATATCTGGTCCAGTATCTTCAGGGGCTACTTCAATTGGTATTGGGGAAATAGTAATTCCTAAAAAGCCAGATGAATACGAAATTGTATTCGATCTTGTTTCTGAAGGGGTTGCTGAATTTTCATATAATGCCCCTAAGAGTATTAAACTAAAAACTTTGAATTACTAGTATTTTCAATGACAATAAAAGATTTAGTTTTGCTGCTACTGTCGGTTTTCGCTAACGTAAGTGGGCAGGTTTTTCTCAAGACTGGTGCTTTGAAGCTTGCTGATGCAGCCCCTCTGAAGATATTCAGCTTGATTCAAAGTATTGTCATGGTTCCTGAATTACTGGTTGGCTTGACTTTTTATGCTTTGGGTGCAATAGCTTATATTCTGTTGCTCTCTAAAGTTGATCTAAGTGTTGTA
The DNA here is from genome assembly GCA_039028535.1 of Cyanobacteria bacterium P01_B01_bin.77. Taxonomy (GTDB): domain Bacteria; phylum Cyanobacteriota; class Cyanobacteriia; order Phormidesmidales; family Phormidesmidaceae; genus Leptothoe. Next base: position 16,157 of record JBCCHX010000013.1, on the reverse strand, counting down.
GGTCCAGCGACATCCTTAGTTTATGTTTGCTCCGTTTTGATTGGTTACTTTGTCTTTGGAGAAACCATTTCAAGTAATCGCTTATTGGGTCTAGGGCTGATAGTTTGTGGTGTTATCTTAGTTGTCTGGCAACGTTGAGTTTGTCGTATTTTGAGCATTGTTAGCTACTTTATTTGGGGGGATATAGGCGAATATTTCGTCTACTATGAGCAAACTTGCTATGGTTAGCATTGCAATCTTTGTAATTTATAAATGTGGTGGCTAAAAAAGCGCTGATTACTGGTCTTACTGGACAGGATGGATCCTATCTTGCGGAATTGCTTCTGGGTAAGGGTTATAAGGTTTACGGCATGGTACGTCGCTCTAGCTCCAGTAGTTTTGGTCGGATCGCTCATTTTGCAGACAAAATTCAGATCATTTCTGGCGATCTGCTAGATCAGTTTTCTCTAATGGATGCTATCGACGAAGCGCAGCCGGATGAGATTTATAATCTGGCGTCTCAAAGCTATGTGCCGTTGTCTTGGACTCAGCCTGCACTTACGGCTGAGTATACTGCTATTGGTGTTTCACGTCTGTTAGAAGCTATTCGTCGCTGTAAACCGAATGCGCGGCTGTATCAGGCGTCGAGTAGTGAGGTGTTTGGTCAACCCGATGAGTCACCCCAGACAGAACGAACAGCGTTTCGTCCTCGAAATCCCTATGGTGTAGCTAAAGCCTATGCTCACTGGATGACGATTAACTACCGGCAAAAATATGATCTGTATGCCTGCTGTGGTATTACCTACACCCATGAGTCTCCAAGGCGTGGTGCAGAGTTTGTCTTTCGTAAAATTACTCGTGGGGCAGTAAAAATTAAGCTGGGGCTGGCGAATGAATTAAAGCTTGGAAACTTGGATGCTCGTCGTGATTGGTGTCATGCCGAAGATGTGGTCAATGCCATGTGGATGATGTTACAGCAGGATAAGCCTGATGATTACATTATTGCCAGTGGTGAAACTCATACGGTTAAAGAGCTGGTAGACTGCGCGTTTTCCTATGTAGGTTTGAACTGGCAGGATTACGTTTCTGTGGATCCCGCTTTTTACAGACCAGATGAGCCCGTTACGCTGGCGGGTTCCATTGAAAAAATCAGACAAGATATACAGTGGCAGCCAAAATATTCCTTTGAGAAGCTGGTTGAAGCGATGGTAAAAAATGAACTTGAGGAACTAACAGCTGTTGAAACTTAGTGCTGGTTGTTGAAATAGGAGTCTTGGTATTCTGGTTTGACGTTTTATGGTCGGTGATGATTGTCAAGTTGAGTTAATTTAGCCAGTCTCTTGAACGAGCTTGAGGAGAGTAAGTGGAGTTCTCAAGGTGTATTCATTACCGGTGAAGCTGGTTTTATTGGCTTTAATTTTGTTTGTTCTTGGCATCAAGATACTAAAACAACAGTTGTGTTGGATGTGCTTATCTGTGCTAATGATTGTGCGACTTTCGAAGATTTAGAGAGACAGAAAAAATCTCTCATTGCAGGTAATATTATGTGATGCTGGGTTGATATCTTTACTGCGCAATGGCTTTGCTGCTGGCTTGAGGCAGATGGTGGAATTTTACCTAATTCATCATGGCTGGTGACAACCATTATTGTCAGATGAGTGTCAAAACCATCCACCTAAGGGATTATCCCTTGGATGGATGGTCGGTATGGCTATTGAGAATAATTTCTTGATGACGAATCGCCGTATTAGCTACTTCCCAGGGAAAGGTGAAGGATTGAAATGATTCGGGAGAAATACGGTCAATATCGAGATCAACAACAACTTTTCTCAGGATTTCAAGTAGCTGCTGCCGTAGATTTTGCAGTTCATCATAGTTTTTGGCCTGCTCTATTTTTTCGATCAGGTCCAAAATTTCGAGATTATAGCGATCGGCGCGGTCTTTTTGGTTCCTAATCAGCCATTGACGGCCTTGCCACAGGCTAGAACAGAGCAAAATTCCTATAGATAGCAGTAGACCAATCGGTTCTGCATAGGTGACCAAAAAGCTAGGATTGTCTTGGGTATAGTAGGCCTGGGCCCCGGCATGTAGAGGAAAGCCAAGGTTCTGGCTTGTCTCTGGTGATTGGACATTGGCCGTGCGAGGATTGATACGGATAAGTTCGCTCCGATGTTCGTAGAGAATACGTGTAATCGCCTTGACAATGTCGGGATGGACCTGGTCATTCGCAATTAACAGAGCGCTAACGGCGACAACGGGTAAATCTTTCGGGGGGATGGGAGAACTGCCGTCGTAGCTACCCTTTGGAATGACGGTGGACTCTAGGTAAGGTTGGGTCAGTTTTAGGGCCCCAATTTGATCGATGGGTACCAGCTTGAATTGGTTAGTGATTAACAGTTCGCCTACACCGCTATTGCCAAGACCAATGATGCGAAACAGGGCATCGACCTGACCTGCTTGGAGAGCTTGATGAGCCTCATCCACATCCATCGGGCGAAATTGAAAATCATCTTTGGTGAGACCATAATGCTGGCTTAGAGGCCAAAAGAGATTGTAGGAACCGCTCCCTTCGGGCATGAGGGCAATGCTTTTGCCTTTTAAGGCTGCCAGGGTATCGATGTTGGCCTCTTTATTGGCAATCAGATGAAACATCTCGGGGTAGAGCTGGGCCACGGCTCGCACGTTGGGCTGTATCGGGGTATCGTTTTGGACGAGGGCCAGATCGACGGTATGGGTGTGTACATCGTCCATGTTTTTGGCGGATCCGGGAGATTCGATCACCTCCACACGAATTTTGGGTTCGTTGGTTTCAGTGACTTGAGCGATGGCCTGACCAAAGGCATAATATTCGCCAGTGGGACTGCCTGTGGCTAAGCGGACAGTATAGATGCGGTTTTGTTCATGAATGAGTTTGGCGATGGATGCGATCGCAACTCCCACGCTCACAGCTATCATCAGCCCAAGCCCCCAGCGTTCCCACTTACCCACAGTATGTTCTCCTCAATCCAAGGCTAATTCCGCCGATAGAAAATCAATAAACTGACGGGCGCTTCTGCCTGAACGGCCATTGTGGCGAGTCGCCCATTGTTTAGCGCGATAGTCCAAGTCCTCTATGGGGAGCTCCAGGCCAGCCTGCTGTGCTAGATGATGCACTATCTCCAGATACATGGGCTGATCGGCAGCTTCAAAGGTCAGGGTAAGACCAAAGCGATCGCTAAAGGAAAGTTTTTCTTGGACCGTATCCCAGGATTTAAGCTCATCTGCGTCCCTAGGTCGCGGTCGATCTGCAAAAAACTCCCGCACTAGATGCCGTCTATTAGATGTGGCATAGACCACCACATTTTTAGGACGGCGAGTGATTCCACCTTCTAGAACGACCTTGAGTGCCTTAAAGGCATCATCGTCCTCTTCAAACGAGAGATCGTCCACAAAAATAATGAACTTTTGTAGCTGATGACGTAGATGTTCCACAATTACCGGCAGGTCATTTAAGTTGGCCTTGGCCACTTCGATCAGACGTAGCCCCTGGTGGGCATATTCATTCAGTAAGGCCTTGACCAAGGACGATTTACCAGAGCCACGACTGCCATACAATAAGACATTCAGCGCACTATACCCAGCTAGTAGAAATTCAGTGTTTTTGACCAGCATGGCCTTAACTTCATCGTAGGCTGCCAGCTGGTTTAGGCAAATAGGATCAGGCTCAGTAATGCCCATAAGCTGTCCCTGCTGCCAGCGAAAACCATGAAATTGGCCAAACTGCCCCGTCCCTTGTCTCTGATAGTATGCGACCAATTCAGAAATACCCTCCGACCAATCTTCAGGTAAATCAATGGGCATAGATTCTGGCCGTAAAGACCAGACAACTGGTGATTGAGGGAGTTGACAGGCCGTTTGTATACACTGACTAATGTGACTTGGCGTTAGGTTATACAGCCCTTGGAGAATCTGTAAATCTTGACGAGCGGCTGCAATCAAGGGCACCGGCAGCTCAGATAGCGGCAGCCGCTGGACGGCCCGGGTAAAAGCATTATCAGCCACCAGCAATTGCTCAAGTACATGGTCTCCCCAGCTTTTACCCGTTTGGGCTAGGGCCTGAAACCATTGGCCGTAAGCTGTTATACAGTGGGCCCGTTCGTTGGATAACCCTTTACTGGTGCTGAGAGCCTCGAGTAATAACAAAAAAGTCTGGCCGACAGTATCGTTGAGAACAGCCTGATAGAGTAAGAGAGAGGCCGCTTGCTGTCGGTACTGAGTGATCGTAGCGGTTGTGGCCCCAAATTCGTTCATCCTCAATCTGCCTTATGTCATTAGGACTCATCATCGCATTGATCTATGGCATTCTTGCCATCGTCGGTGGCATTGTCGGTTACCTCAAGTCTGGGAGCAAACCCTCCTTGATTTCAGGCATTGTCAGCGGTCTGTTGTTAGTGATTGGGGCACTGCGTGCAGTACAAGGTAGCCTCAGCGGTCTATGGGTAGTCAAAATTGTGACGCTGGCCCTCATAATTGTGTTTGTTGTCCGGCTGGTAAAGACAAAAAAGTTTATGCCCGCTGGTTTGATGTTCATGGGGGGCGTAGCCACGCTGATGGGAATATTTGCCCTGGGCTAATGAGAATAGCAAGGCCGACTTTTAGATGCTAGAGATCTACTTTGATGCCTAATCCGGATTGGGCGTTAGGCATCAGGCGACCGAGTTCTAGTTGGGCTCCGGTAAAGGGATCGTCTTTGAGGTTAAGGTGGCTATCGAGATCGAGGTGGTCGGCCAGGGGAGAAAGCTGAGCTAGGGCCGTGTTGGATAGGGTGCTGTCGGAGTAGCAGCCAAACATCACCCCTAGACCGCAGGCGCGGGCGGTGTGAATCATGCGGTGAGCTTCGGTGAGACCACCAGATTTCATTAGTTTGATGTTGATGCCGTCAATATGCGGGGCCAGGGGCATGATATCGCGGCTAGTAAAGCAGCTTTCATCGATAAAAATGGGCAGTGGGGAATGCTGCTTGAGTTCGCCTAGCTGGTGGTTGGCACTCACCGGCAGGGGCTGCTCCAGGTAGGTAACCTGGCGCTCTGCTAACCAGGTGGCCATAGTTTTGGCGTCGTCTAGGGTCCAGCCGCCGTTGGCATCAATGCTGATTTTGTCATGGGGACGAAATTCGGACTGGAGGGCACTGAACATGGCCTGGTCAGCGATGATGCCCGCCGGACTGCCCAGTTTGATTTTGATGGAGCGCAGGTCTGGGTAGTCGGTATGCCAGCGGCGCATGCGATCGCACGCCCCCCATGGCGAACTAATCCCCACCGTGACCGCTGTTGGGCCAATCCGCTGCCGGTCTAATCCCCAAAGCTGCCACAGGGGTAATCCAACTTTTTTACCCAGCCAGTCCCAGAGGGCGACATCAATGGCGGCGCGGGCAGCGGAGCAGGGACCGATTTGGTCAAGGCTTTCTTCGATGATTTGGCGGTCGAGGGGATGGTAGTGGCAGATGCCTGCGGTGATGTCATCCAGGTCTTGGATGAGGGTTTCAGTTGTTTGGGTTTGTTCCCCACTGGAAAAAGGGGTGGCTTCGCCATAGCCAGTGACATGGTCAGCCGTGACTTTGACAAATAAATTAGTGGACTGGGCGCGGGTTCCTCGGCTGATGGTGAGAGGGACTTTTTTATGGACAGTGATGGGTTGATAAATTATTTTCATAGTCTAGTGTTGTTAGCAGTCCAATCGCAGGTCAAAACATGCAATTGGACTATGGCCTCAGAGCATTTGCTATACAATTGTGGCGCTAGACGTTTTGAGCCAATGGTTAAAAATCGTAGCATTGCTGCTCCTCGAGATTGGTTTGTTTGTAGAGGACTTTCAAATAGCAGTGACTACAGATTGGTCTATTTCACAAATCAACAATCACAAAATCCTCACTAACTGGTATTTATGGTCACCTCTCCAACAAAGTTACCTGTTCATCTGCAAGAGAAATTTTCTGAAATTATCACCCAGCTGCCTGCCATGGAGCACGGGGCTGTAATCCAACAAATTTTAGAAACCTTGATGAGAATGATTGGGCGAGAGGCTGATCGACTAGATTGGAAGATTTTGAATAATACTCTGCAGGATATGGAGCTAGGGTTCCAGGGCTTCTATCCTCACCGTCACACGCGTAAAATTGCTGTTTTCGGCTCGGCGCGTACCCCCTCAGAGCATCCTGACTATCAGTTAGCTAAGACGTTTGCCCAGCGTGCAGCTAAACAGGGATTTATGATTATGACGGGGGCAGGCCCTGGCATCATGGAAGCTGGCAATGAAGGAGCGGGTGTTGAGCATTCTTTCGGTCTAAATATTCAGCTGCCCTTTGAACAAGGATCGAATCCGATTATGGAGAACGATCCAAAACTGCTCACGTTTAAGTACTTTTTTACACGTAAGCTGTTCTTCTTGAGAGAATGTGATGCCCTTGCCGTATTTCCCGGCGGGTTTGGTACCCAGGACGAAGCCTTTGAGTCATTGACCCTGGTGCAGACGGGTAAGGCGGAGCCGATGCCGATTGTCCTGATTGATCATCCCGGTGGAAACTATTGGCAAGGTTGGGATACCTATGTGCGTGAGCACCTAATGACGAATCGGCTGATTAGCCCTGATGATCCAAGTCTTTATGTGATTACGGACAATATTGACGACGCCTGGGATGAGATTACCAACTATTATCGAGTATTTCATTCCAGCCGCTATGTGGATGATCGCTTGGTGCTACGACTAACGTCTTGTTTGCGACCCGGAGCTTTGGACGAGCTCAATCATTCCTTTGGGGATATTGTGGCGTCGGGCAAAATTGAAATGACCGATGCGTTACCTGAAGAACATGAGCAAGATGCCGAAATAGCCGAGCTTCCCCGTCTGGTCTTTCAGTTTAATCACCGAGATTTTGGCCGTTTGCAGCAGTTAATTCGTCGGTTAAATTTCTTGGGCGAACACTGTGAGGCAACCGATCACCCAGAGCATAAGTAGCCAACTAGCCAGGCAGTTTGGCTGGCCTGGTTTACGGTCAAACATTGCTAGAATTCGCGCTGAATGTGGGTGATGATGCCACGTGCGATCGCATTAGCCATCTCACTGCGCCATTCCGGATCGCGCAGATTGTGAATATCCTCGGCTCCGGTCACAAACCCAACCTCGATCAAAATAGCGGGCATCGATGTACGGCGGATCACATAGAACCGGGCCTGACGTACGCGGCGATCGGACATTCCCATGGTCCGCAATACAATGTCATGGACGGTACGGGCAAAACGAGCCCCAGCACTAGAATAGTAATAGGTTTCCAAACCATTAACATCAGGGCGACTGAGGCTAATGGCGTTGGCATGGATACTGACAAAAAGATCAGCATCGGCGCGCTCAGCAATCTGGACCCGTGGCTCCAAATCCAGCTCAATATCCCGGTTGCGAGTCATCACCACCTCCACACCCTGCTGTCGGAGGATAGCCGCCACCTGTTGGGAAATTGGAAAAATTACCTGTTTTTCTTGCAGCCCGCCGATGCCCACAGCGCCCGGATCACGTCCACCGTGGCCAGGGTCAATGGCAACCACAATCCGCTCTTGGGTAACTCTGGGGAGCTGATCCGACGTTGCAGGCTCCGATGCGCGAGAAGGCAAAACTCGCTCGGGTTGTGTGCTCTCCCTAGGAGGACGACTTGTAACAGGTTCGGTAGGGACCGAAACGCTGGCAGCTCCACTGTCTGGCACATCTCGAATGGCCACTCCATCAGGGAGGACAACAATACCCTGCAGTCCCGTACTAATTTCAGTGACAATCGTTCGCCAGTCGGGACTATCCTCGCCAAGGGTCATGGTAACCAGCACCGCTGAACCCTCTTGGGATACATCCCAGCTTTCGATACTGTAGCGATTGTCTGGAAATGAAGCTGATGTCAGTCCAGCAGCAATGGCGCTATCAGGTAGCTCCAAAGTAATTTTTCGTTGCGGATCGCGACGTCGAGGCCGAGAGCGGCTTAAATTTACCTCCGGTTTCTTTCCAGACACTCGAATAAAGAAACCATCCGCTGTGGCCACGATACTCTCTATACGAGTAGGCTGCTGTTGATTAGCGCCATCAGTCGTTACTTGGTTGTTAGCAGATTGATTGTCAGCAGACTGGGTGGAGGATCGACTGGATGACGATGGGGCGGAGCGCTCAGATCTTGTTGCCTGGCTCGAACGAGAACTATCGGCTGTAGTCAGGTCTGGTAGTTGTACAAACCAGCGACGGTTGGTCTCGCCTTGAACCTGGACTTGCTGCGGGTCTAGGGTATACCCCGGTGCCAGCTCGATGACGATACGAGCGGTTTGGGCATCGAGCTGACCGACACGGATCTCCTGGAGTCCGGCCTGTAACCGTTGTCGCGTTGTTGAACTGGTTACTTGGGTGTCCGGCAGGTCAATGATCAGTCGTGTGGGATTGAAGATCAGCTGGGCGGTTGGCCTCACCTGGGTATCGGTGGTAAAGGTTAGCCGATTTTGCTGCTGGTCAAAGCGCCAGAACTGAAGGTTCGCCGCATCTGCCGGGAGCGCGATCAAAACTGCCCCCAAAACACCAAGTACACCAGATGTCAGACCAGACATCCCATGACCAACTACCTTACTAAACCGTAAAGGATTGCAATGCACAGCTTCAGTTCCTTTCGATAGTAGCGATCCCAAAGCTAGCGCGATGGATGGATAACTCCAAGATCAAAGTTGCAAGCTTCAGGTTAACTGCATTTGCGCAATGTTTGAAAGATTGAATTTAAACATTGCGATTTGTAGAACGCCCTTAGCTTTGATTCACCTAACGTTTGTTCTTTTAGGTGCTCTTTTCAGATGGTTTTTGCTAAACATGCGCTCCGCTAGCGTGCCCCAAATCAATCGGGTTTGTTACAGAATAGGGGTGGTGACAGATTAACCTGGGCATAGGTTCCCTATAAATGACGCAAGACTGAGCTAAGACTAGGGCATACCCATTGCCACATCTCGTGATTCCATAGCTGATAGGCTTTTGGGTACAGCAGCGGTGAGAATTTCATGTCCCGTCTCGGTTACCAGTACATCGTCCTCAATTCGAATACCGATACCACGCCATCGCTCTTCTACTATGGGTTGCCCTTCTTCTGGTTCGTAGTTAGGGGCTACATAGATACCTGGTTCGACCGTTACGACATTACCAGGGGCAAAGGGCTGCCAGGTTTTATCAGGGTTACGCAAGATGCCACTATCATGCACATCGAGACCCAAAAAGTGCCCTGTTCCGTGCATAAAGAAGGCCTTGTGTTTTTTTTCTTCGATTAGTGTGTCCACGTTACCCACAAGCAGACCGAGGTCAACCAGACCTTCAGTGATGACGCGGGTAGCGGCGTCATGGAAGTCATTAAAAGGACGGCCTGGTTGGACGGCTTCAATCGCCTTTAACTGAGCGTCTAAAACCAGTTCATATAGAATACGCTGCTCCGGGGTAAAACGCTCTCCCACAGGAAAGGTACGGGTAATGTCGGCGTTGTAATAGCCGTAGGCGCAACCGGCATCAATCAGGAGTAGATCGTCGGTCTGCATTTGGCGATCGTTTTCGATGTAGTGCAAAATGCAGGCGTTACTACCGGAGGCCACAATGGAGGGGTAAGCCACGCCCAGGGCTCCTTCTAGCCGAAAAATATGCTCCATTTCTGCCTGGATTTCATATTCATAGCGACCAGGGCGGGCGATGGCCATGGCGTGGTTGTGGGCTTTGGCGGATATAGCTATGGCTTTACGCATCTGGTCTAGTTCGCTATCGCTTTTGACCCGACGAAACTGCTGCATCAATAGCCGTCCATCTTCAATGGCGACTGGTCCCCGACCGCGTTTAGGGTATTTGGCTAACAACCGCTGCCACAGGTTCAATATGTGCTGATCTAAGCGGCCATCGTTACCGAATTGATAGTAAAGGCGGTCAGCATTTTCCACATACTGGGGCAGTTTTTCGGCCAGTTCTTCGATGGGGTAGACTGCGTGCGCACCGTACTTTTCCTTGGCGAGGTCTACCCCTGTACGACGGCCTGACCAGGTTTCTTTTTCCTTGTCCTTTGGACGTACGAATAGAACAAACTGATGTTCTTCATGGTGAGGGGCTAGAACTGCGATCGCACCCGGCTCATTAAAACCTGTCAAATAGAAAAAATCACTGTTTTGCCGAAATGGGTGCTCCACATCGTTATGCATAACAGCGGTTGGCGCACTCCCAAAAACAGCCGCCCCCTGACCGATGACATTCATCACGGCCTGACGGCGCTGTTGATATTCTAGATTCATGGACATATGAGGTGGTGTTAGCAGTTGTCTTAATTTAAGACAAAACCTTTTAAGACAGAACCTTAATCCGCATTCCGCTAGCTGGCAGGCTACCACTCTGGATCGCCAGTGTACTACCCACTCGGTCCACAGGCGTACCTGCCATTACCCCCAGAAAATCGTCTACAGCGTCCAACTCACAGCTACTGCTGGCCGCACCAGTGCGGTATTGGGTGGGGATAACTATCCTTGGCTGCAGGCTCTCGACCGCCGCCGCTGCTTCTGCCGAATCATACGCTTTGGGACCGCCACCCACCGGTACTAGCAATACATCAGGACGGCCAATTAAAATCTTATCCTCTAAGGCAATCGGAGCTGCAGCTCCACCGAGATGAACTACGTTAATTCCTCCTTGGCTCCATTTCCAGGCAGTGTTGATACCAAATCGTCTGCCTCCTTCTCGGTCATGGGGCATGCCAATACCCTGGACACTCAGCCCATTAATTTCATAAGCACCCGGTTCATCCAGCAGGTTAACCACAGCCGGGTTAGGAATAAAGCCTTCATCTAATAGCCGACTGCTAACCAATACCAAATTTGCGCCACTCAATGATGGTGCTGGATAACCCTGAGTGCATCCCCTGGGATCAAAGGGATTCGTCACAATAGTTTTGCCGCTACCCGAAAACTGAAAACACATGTGCCCCAAGGCAGTAATCCTCAACCCACTTGTTTGAGCCTGGTAGGCTTGCCAATTAGAGGCAATTCCCAACCCAAGGGTACCGATGAATGCCGCACTGGCATTCTGAAGCAATTGCCGCCGTTTCATATGTCTTCACATCCCATTGAGATCAACTGTCCATGACTTGTTATAGTGCCATAGCCTCGGGCCACTCGCTCAGCAAGGTAGACAGTTTTCTCGTTTCCACGCTGTGCTAGGCAGTTACTGGGACTCGGGCTGGAATGGCACTTAAGAAGTTGTGCAGTAGCTGTTTACCTGACTGGGTTAACACACTTTCGGGATGAAACTGTACCCCTTGAATATGGGGATATCGGCGATGTCGCAGCCCCATAATCGTACCGTCGTCTATCCAAGCGGTGATTTCCAAACAGTCAGGAAGGCTGTCGCGGTCTACGATTAGACTATGGTAGCGGGTTGCTGTCAGCGGATTATCTAATCCAGCAAAGATCCCCTGATTAGTGTGGATAACAGGAGAGGTTTTTCCATGCATCAGTTCAGATGCAGCTGTCACCGTACCACCAAACACTTGACCAATGCTTTGATGGCCTAAACATACTCCCAATATGGGCAAGGTCGGCCCCAACTCTTGAATCAGTGCCAATGAAATACCGGCGTCGTCAGGAGTCCCTGGACCGGGGGAGATTAAAACCCCATCAGGTGCCAATGCCCGAATCTGATCCAGGGTAATTTGGTCGTTACGAAAGACCTGAATGTCTGCAGCAACGGTCAGAGCTTGACCCAGCTCTCCTAGATACTGCACCAGGTTGTAGGTAAAACTGTCGTAATTATCGATGACTAAAATCATGCTGTTGCTGATTTAGAGAATGAATCGATCGGCTAAAGGCGCTGTATGTCGATATAAAACCATCATAGTTCGGAGCCTTCATGCCGCATCCTTCGTCTTGAGTTAGCTCAGCTTATACCTGTCTTGAACAGCACAAATAATGGCGGTAAATAGATAAATGCGGCCACCAGTAGAGCTGCCATCGCCGCGATCAAAACAGCGCCAGCGGCACAGTCCTTCGCAATCTTGGCCAATTCATGATAGGTTTGGCCAACCGTCAGGTCCACTACAGATTCGAGGGCTGTGTTGATCAGTTCAATGACCAGAACAGCACTGACGGTGATGGCAACCACGGCTGCTTCTAGGGCCTGAATGTGGAGCATGATGCCCAAAGACAGTGCCACTAGCCCAATCGCTAAATGAATACGAAAATTTCGCTGGGTTCTGACCGCATAGACAATGCCTGCCCACGCATAGCGAAAACTAGTAAACAAATCAGGAGCAACCTGCCAGGCAGTTTTGCTTTCCTTTTTACTCTTGGGAGCGGTTTGAAGGTTAGATGAAATAGACATGCACGAACCTAGAGATGATGTATATCAGTCTGCACCGCAGTACAAAACTGGTTAATTCAGTTGTCAGTGACCAAACAATGTGCTGAGGTGACTGACTAGTCCATCAAGATGACTTCATAACTACTTCGGACCTAGTTAATCGAAGCCTGAAACTACTAAATAGGTTCCCGAAAGAATTATTATTCTGCAGATTATGTTAACCTTCATCAAAATCTGTAATCGTATATTACCTATCTAGATCAAGAAATTAACACTCATTTTGTTAAACTTCCAAGCTAATTAATCCGATCTGCTCCAACAGATGCTGCTGTCTATCTAGCATAATTTTTAGGCTAGCGTCATCAGGATGGTCCCATCCTAGTAGGTGTAAAAGACCATGGGCTGCGAGCCATGCCAGTTCTTGGGGTAAAGAGTAATGGGCGTTGTGGCGCTGCCGTTGAGCGGTTTCGACAGAAATAATTACATCTCCTAAGGGTAGTGGAGAGCTTTGGTAGATGGCCGTAGCACCAGGCATGTCAGTTTCCTGGGCTGCAAAGGCTAAGACGTCAGTGGCTTTATTTTGGTGACGATAGGTGGCATTTAGCTGCTGAATGGTGACGTCATCGGTTAACAGCAGACTAACTTCATACTGATTAATAGGGGATGCGGTCGGCTTTAGTTCGCTTAGCCATGCCCTAAACCAGATCTGCCAAGTCTGTGAAGTTGGCAAATCCGATGGTTGAGCGATTGGCATCGGATCTGTGGTTTCTACCCACAGATCTACCTCTGGGCTTGAATGTTGCGTCAACGATATCACCGTGTCAGGTAGGCAAGGCTGACTAATACTCCCAGTAGGCCTGTGGCTGTTAGGAAAAAGTGAAATAAGGATTTCCCACCTTTCTTGACCATATTACGCATGGCTAGCTTGACGTAACTTGGCACAGGTTCAGGAGAAGCTTGATTAGGTGGGGGAGAGGATTGGGTCATGGATATTGCCAATAGGAATTTTTCAGTGGTTGAAGAATTCTCTTGAGTTTTACTTGCAAAGGTTTGCTTGAGAATTCTTCTTAATATTAAGTCATGTATCAGTTCGCAACTGGATGAGGCGAACTAGATGGTGGTTTCCTGAGCAATTTGGTTTTCTTGCTGAAGTAGAGCCTCAATAAATTGGTCAAGATCGCCGTTCATGACGTCGTCCACTGCGGTTGTTTCAACATTGGTGCGTAGATCTTTCACCATTTGATAGGGATGAAAGACGTAGTTACGAATTTGATTGCCCCAGGCGGCTTCTACCATATCGCCCCGAATGTCGGCAACGGCCTGAGCCTGTTGTTCCTGGGCGATGACCAGCAGCTTGGCTTTGAGTAGGGCCATGGCTTTTTCTCGGTTTTGCAGTTGCGATCGCTCCTGGGTACACCTAACCGATATTCCCGTCGGCAGGTGAGTAATGCGTACGGCAGTCTCCACCTTGTTCACATTCTGACCCCCGGCCCCCCCAGAACGCGACGTCTTAATTTCCAACTCCTTGTCAGGAATATCCAGTTCGATGGTGTCATCAAGGACGGGCATGACTTCAATGCCAGCAAAGCTGGTTTGGCGTTTGCCATTGGCATTAAATGGAGAAATACGCACCAGACGGTGGGTGCCCTTTTCTGCCTTGAGGTAGCCATAGGCATAGCGTCCGTCAATTTCTAAGGTGGCTGATTTCAGACCAGCCTCATCCCCTTTGGATTCTTCTACCAGCTTGACACTATAACTATGCTGCTCACACCAACGGCTGTACATTCGCAGCAGCATTTCTGCCCAATCCTGAGCATCGGTGCCCCCGGCTCCAGCGTTAATCGTAACCACTGCGCTTTTTTTGTCATAGGGTCCGGACAGCAATTGTTCTAGCTCCCACTGGTCAAGCGCTTTAGCGAGTGTGTGAGCCGTTTCCTGGGCCTCGGTTAGCAAGGCGGGGTCAGACTCTACTTCTAAGAGTTCTGCAATGGTTTGAATATCCCCTAGCTGAGTCGTCCAGGTATTGAGCTGTTCTAAATAAGACTTATATTCATTCAGGGTTTGCAGCGTTTTTTGCGCCTGTTCCTGATCGTCCCAAAAGTCTGGCTGGGCCGCGACCTGCTCTAGGTCATCGATTTTTGCTTGAATGGCAGGCAAGTCAAAGATACTCCTGAGCTTTGCCCAGGCGGTTGGTCAGCAGATCGCTTTCGCGTTTGAGGTCGGACAGATCTAGCATTGGGTGCCAGTGAAGTGGTTTCAGCCTATTAATTCTATAATGTCACCCGCAGACTGACCGCTAGTTTGATTATGGCCCTTTCCTCTAAGCTTTGGCAGCAGTATCTAGACCTTGCCAATGAAAGCCTTGCCCATCCCTTTGTCCAAGGCATCGCCGATGGTACTTTACCCAAGCAGATATTTGCCTACTATGTGGGGCAGGATGCGTTTTTTCTAGAAGCTTTTGCCCGCGCCTACAGTATTGCAGCGGCTAAGGCTCCCACATGGCAGAGCTTTAATGTATTCCATGATTTAGCGGCGGGAGTCCTGGCAGAACTCAAGCTGCACCAGGGCTATGCCCAAAGCTGGAATGTTGATTTGGCACAGGTCAAACCAGGAACGGCAACACGGCAGTATACGGATTTTTTACTAGCAACGGCGTGGGGTCAGCCCATTGGGGTAACAGCAGTGGCCATGTCTCCCTGTATGCGTCTGTACGCTTATCTAGGACAGCAGTTGGCTCAGGGTGGCATTCCTGACCATGGCTACAAAGACTGGATTGTCACCTACAGCAGCGATGAGTTTGAGCCTTTAGCCGCTCAGCTAGAGGCCATTGTCGATGAGTATGCTGATGATATTGAGCTGATTCGAGACACCTATCGCTATGCCATGGTGTGTGAGCGGGATTTTTTCCAAGCCGCATGGCAGTATCGAGATTAGAGATCTACCCGAAGCTTGAGCAGCCACGCTAAGATCGAGCCTAAGAATTCAGGATAGTCATGGCGATTCCCCAGCTTACGATTACGCCGGATACGATTGAGCTTTCTCCAGGTGGAGAAGTCGTGCTGCGTCACCAAACCTGGTCTAGCTACGAGGCTCTATTAGCTCAGCGGTCTGACAAGGCGGCGATTAAAATTCGTTTTGATGCTGATGCCCAAGAAATTCGCTTAATGGCTCCTCTTCTCAACCATGGCAAGCGTTCGGCTGCACTGGCAGATTTTGTCAAGGCGATGCTGCGCTATCAGAATTTGGATTGGGAAGAGTACGACCCCATTACCCTCAAGCGATTTGCTAGAGCAGGTGTGGGGCCAGACCGCTGTTTTTATATTGCCAATCGTGAGGCAATTCTGGGCAAAGGACGCATTGATCTATCGGTAGACCCGCCGCCGGATTTAGCGCTGGAGGTGGACTGGACGTCGTTTACGTCCGCCGCAGATTATCAATCCATTGGTGTGCCTGAGCTATGGATTTATCGATCCCAGTCGTTTCATATTTATGTGTTTGATGGCCATAGCTATGGGGTTAGCGAAAGCAGTCCCACATTTTCCCAACTACCGGTATCCCAGCTGATACCTGAGTATGTAGAACTTGCTTGGAATAAAGGCTCAAGTGTGGCGTTACGGCAGTTTGAAAAGATATAGCAGTCGAATAGAATGTCAGGACAGTTCTCTAAAGGCATGATCGACGGCATCCCAGAGGGCCTCAAACTGAGATAAGGTTTTGCGAAGATAGTGTTTCAGGCGCGCCCAGAATTTTTCAATCTTGTTGAGGTCTGGTGAGTACGGGGGTAAAAATAGTAACCGACAGCCCGCTTGCTCAAT
>JBCCHX010000012.1:0-105177 GCA_039028535.1 Cyanobacteria bacterium P01_B01_bin.77 | reverse complement strand
CTTGGAGACGTTACCCAGGGTTTTGGCTAGATTTAGGATGCCTAAGCGGTTCTTTACGATCTTGTCTTGTGTATTCATTGTGACACTCCTGATTCAGTGTGAGTTTACAGGATGTGTCAGATAAAGTCTTAACTATTACACTTGTGCTAACTGCTGGATGGTTAGATTTTCGGATGCTCGGAAGTCAATCGCCAATAATAGGGCCCCCGGAAGAATTGCACCCTCTAGATTGGCATCCTCTAGAATTGCACCTTCTAGATTGGCACCTTCTAGATTGGCACCCTTTAAAGTTGCCCACTGAAGAGTAACCCTCTGAAAATTGCTCTCCTTTAGGTTAGCTCCCTGAAAATTGCCACCCCATAGAATTGCCTCCTGAAGCTTGCTTTCCTGAAGCTTGGCACCTTCTAGATTGGCCTTCCCTAGATTAGCTCTCTGAAAACTAGCCTCCTCCAGATTGGCCTTCTGAAAATTAGCCTCCTCCAGATTGGCTCTCTGGAAATTAGCCTCCTCCAGATTGGCTCTCTGAAAGTTGGCACTCGCTAAGTCAGCTGCAGGCAATTGAACCTCAGGCAAGTTCGCTTTCGAAACATCTACTCCTCGTAAATCCTCTTTTTGCCACGGCCATCCAAACCATCGCCGCCGTCCCGGTGTCCCCGGTGACGAGTTCAAAAACTCTAATGCCCGTTTTCGTCCCCCATTACCTGGTTGCGCATGGGCCGCCGTAATTGTCTGCCAAGCCTCATAGACTTGTTGATCGTGGCGCTGTTGCTCTCCACCGGTTAAAAACGACCCCAGGCTGATAATAATTGCCAGATTGGCTAACAGTGACATCAGATCAAAGATCGCCAGGTTTTTTAGGTCCTCCGTCAGCGTCTCCAAACCATGTTCAACAGTCGTGGATTCATACCAGCTGATAGACCCGCGCCATCGACCTTTCAACCACTGATTTAGCCAAAAGCTTCTACAGGCAAAACGCCTGACCACGATGCTCATCTGTTCTCCCTGGTCGGGGCGAATCAACAGATTGCCCTCAGGAATTTCGATCAGCGGGCTCCACTGATTCACCTCGACATAGTTCAAGTTGTGCAACAGATGCCTGGTTTGGTGAATGCCGCCGGGGCTGCCTAGCAGAATAACGCGGATGATTTCGCCCGATGGCTGGGAAAACGATAGGTCGAGCGGCAGATCAGGCGGATCGGCTAGCAGACAGTGATGAAGTCCTGGCTGCAGTATATACGGTCGATCAATCATAGGGAGGCTCCTTGAGTTATTTGCTGGGCCGCCACGCCACCGAGAAACAAGGTCCCGGTGGCATTTGGCGGATCTAGGACACCTCCCAAAAAGATAGCCACCCCAGAAATGCAACCGGGGTGGCGTACCATAGGATAGCCGAACCGGGCTGCTCGATCAGCCGGGGGACGTTAGCCAGGCAGCGGTGTTGGTGCACCTCTGTCTGAGGAATACCGCGTTAATAAACATCCCTGGAATGACTGACCAAACGTCTAGAATGAGCTGGTTAAATAAACCATTGGATAAAAAACTATTTTCACCTGAGATCGCACCTAAAACGTCAGGTCCTAACAACAGAGCAATGACGCCAGCAACAATGGAACTAGGCAAGAACAGCGATTGCAGTACGCCTATTTTCTGACGCTAGGCACGCGAAACCACAATAAGCACCAAGCAGGTATCACAGGTAGAATGAGGTATAAAAAATACTGTAAGAACAATACAAAGTCCCTAGGTCTAACTAAAACAATATCTTTCAACAGAGGTAATGCGAATAACAGCAGTAGCAGGCTAAATAGTCCAACTAGGAGCCTTCCTCGCTTAAATTTTATCCATCGAAACCGAGTAACAAGACTGATGAGCAAGGTTTCTATCGCAACAGCTATATGGATATAAACCATACCGATGACTAATCC
Source organism: Cyanobacteria bacterium P01_B01_bin.77 (assembly GCA_039028535.1). Taxonomy (GTDB): domain Bacteria; phylum Cyanobacteriota; class Cyanobacteriia; order Phormidesmidales; family Phormidesmidaceae; genus Leptothoe. The sequence continues at coordinate 103,252 of JBCCHX010000012.1, read as the reverse complement.
CAGCATCCAATCCTCAGTTGGCCTCATCTGAGCTGGATTGAGTATTGCATACCACCACTCGTGCCACCAGGCTGCGGTCCCTATCAGGATAAGCACCCCCAACAAGCTCATCAGTCCAAGAATTATGATTCGTAGCAGCTTCAAGAGAGACATGGCACAGCAGAGACTTGGTCTGGAACTATCTTATCAACGCTATTCGATGAGACGTTTTGAACTCTACCTAATCTCAGACAGCCCGCAATGATGTTTTTGAATCTCCTCTTGCAATTCAAGATCAAGATAGTAGTTAAACAGATTAGAAATACATATCCGACCTAAAATCTTGGAGTCTCTCGAGCAATAATTACCAATCGGTCATCTGCGGCTAAAACCAAATTTGCTGGCGGGTTTACCTGGGTGAGGCGTTCTCCGTTTGGGCTAGACTCTATGGCCAACAACAACGCGTCAGATTGTTGTTTGAGGTGTTGAGATAAGTCCCAAAAAGACTTTTCTATCCAAGCGGTGGGCACATCCACTTCATAAATTTGCTGACCACTCTGTACTGTCAACAACTCAGCTAGAGCCTCCACTGAGCCTTGGTTGCGAGTGGATGTAGCAATGAGATGACTCGCAACTTCTTCTGTGACAATCACATCATCCACACCCGCTAGTTTAAGCTGTACATCATTGCGCCGGTCCAGTAGCTGAGCACACGTATAGATAGAGGGATTGAGCTTTTCAATGGTGAGGGCAGCTAAGACGGTGCGCGCATCTCGGTCTTGGTCAGTACGAGGGTGGGTGGCATCCGCTAGCAAAATTGCTCGGGAAGCATGGATGATACCAACGGTTTCGAGAATATCGATTTTGGTGTAGTCCTCAGAGTAAAAGTACAGCTGAAATTGATTTAGATGTTTTAGAGACTGAGAGGGGTCTTCCGTGTCTTCAGCCACAATTACCAGAGCAGAGTGTTTCATGTCATCACCGGCCAGTAGTTCTTCCACAATTAGGTGACCGCCACGATTCCAGCCACAAATGACAATATGGTCTCGCAATTCATCAATTTCCAAAGCTTTAAAGTCCATAAACGTTTCTAGTTTGCGCATCATTACGGCAGAAACAACACCGGTAAAGACCGCAAAGGTGGTCAGACCCCCCATCATCACCATCAGAGTGATGACCCGGCCCACATCGGTTTGAGGGTCACCGCCAATGGGTTCCCCAGCCACCAGGGATAAAAAGCTCCACCACATGGCATCGCGGAGGGTGTCAATGCTGGGATTGGTAGGTGCTTCAAACAAGTAGGTGGCCAGACCACCTGTGAGTACAATCAGACCGATTACCATAAACACACCGATCTGCATGCCGAGACTGGTTGCGATCGCACTCGATAACCGTCCCAAGCTTCGATTTAGTAAAATCCCTGCCCGCAGCAATCGCAAAATCCGCAATAGACGCAGTAGCCGGAACGCCGTGATCATCGGCATTACCGCCAAAACATCGAGCCAGTAGTTACGCCAGAAGCGACGCTTTTTACGAGCTACCCAATAGCGTAATCCTAGCTCAGCGATAAAAATACTGGTAAGTCCCCCTTGCAGATGACTCACCCAGCGAATCCTCAGCCCACGGGTTTCTAGAACAACCTCAGACACTACCAGCAAAACCGACAGCAAAATAAGCCCGACCAACGTAACTTCTGTCTGGGGTGCATGGAGAAAGCGGTCAATGTAATCCTTTAAGCGCGGAGTTCGGGAAAAGCTCACAGTCATCAAGCCTGACCAGATAAGGGATAAGGTTTTTTAAGATCCAAAAATTGGGCGTTGCTGAATCAAGGGATGAATCTAGGCGGCAGCGGCACCTTCCCAAACTTAAGATAGTGAATCAACAATCGCAAGGCATGCTTCAACATCTCGAGTGACTTCGAATAACATAGCGTCTTACGATGCAAACGAGCTAGGTAATGTGCCGTAACCGTGTGTTCTCGCCTTCTACTCTTGTCATATACGTCTTGCTGATTATCTGGTCACCGTCTGGAATGAACTGAGGATAGGCTTTGAAGCCGTCTGTTACGTAGAAGAAGCACTGCCAAAAACGGGCCACCTCCCACAACGGTGAAAAGGTCTCAGCGCTATGATCACCAACTACCCAGCCTAGAATGTCCGGTCTAAAGTAGTCTATGACGGTCCAGATCCAGACTTTGTTTGTCTTGGTGCGCGTTCCCTTGCTGAGGAAACCTCAGCAGGGTCGCACCGCTTTTTGAGCCCACAAAGGTTTGCAGTTCATCGAGTTCACCAACGTTCAGGATCTCCTCAGGAGCATCGGCATCGGGGAGCAACTCACCCACCTGCTTCCCCCAGTGAATGACGGTGGTGTGATGCACTCCGGTCATCCGCTCAATCGCCCTGAATCCAGTACCATTGACCACCATCTTCAGACACAGCTCTCGGACCTCATCACGATCGCCCAAGTGAGTTTGAGGATTCTCGACAAACTGACGGCCACACTCGACGCAGATATGGTTTTGTTTGCCACGTCGATGACCATGTTTACGAATGTGGTCAGAGTGGCAGTCGGGACATTGCATGAGGCCTTTCCTTGGCAGACGACACTTCTAGTATGATTTATCCCTCATTTATGCAACGCCCCTTTTTCTGTCGTCTAGCATAATTCAACCTTCCAGGTTTTATCCACCTCGAGTCCATTTTTCTTGCTCTGTTTGCCTGAACCAGACTGTTTGCCTGCTTTTTAGCTAACAGTACTGTTGGTTATATAGAGGTGAAAGGAGGGCAATTGACTAATAATTTACAAACCCATTCTAACGGCTATAAGTTGTACAGCCCCAGTGTTTCAGTTTTGGCGTTTGGGGACCATCCCATCCTCGCTTTTTTAACTCTCTAGCGATAAATAGGTTTGTGATGCCGTGACCAACCAAGACTACAGACTCGGTCTTATGAGACTGTTGTTCCAATAATTCAGCGGCTTTTTTAATTCGTTCTTTTTTATTGGCCTGAGATTGAGAATGTGGAGAATAACCTAAACTCAATAGCAACCTATCCAGAAAAAGCCACGCATGGAATGGTAAGCGAACATTGATCGGACACTCAAGCCAAAATTCTACTTCACGAAAGATGGGATTGCTGACAGGTAGAACAGTAGGTTCAAGGATTTGGGCAGAATGCATCGCACGAGGAAGGTTGCTCGTAAAAACTAGCTTTGCTGATTGCACGAGCGCTTGAACATCTTCTGGAGGGAAAGAATCACTTGCAATTCTGGCTGATTGATAATGATCAATGACCTGCGATAAATCGGAACTACTGATCCATCCTGGTGTGGCGATTGCTGGTTTCCCATGCCTAATCAAGGTAATAGTTGTGCTCATTACTTAGGATTCAAACATTCACGACCAAAGATGTACTAGTGCAAACGCCATAAAGGCTTCAATAATTTTCCAGAGGAGAGATTGAAAACACCTAATTCTCTTATCTGAAGATTTTAACGAGAACTTTCTTAAATAAAATCTTGAGATAAAGTGCTGATTTTTTTTCTCAGACATTTATTTTTTGATACGGTCGCAATTGATGTCAATGATAGTAAATGCTGTGAGGAATCGACAAAAGTCCATTTTATGCAGCTAACGAGGAGCTGAGCGGCGGTCAATATTCTTTGTATCGCTGCCTGGATTGTAAACTCCGTCCACTCATGCGTAGGGTTAGGCGGCAATACCAAGGGTTTTGTCCGCCTCAGGGGCCTATGTTAGGGGAATCTTCGCATGTGCTTTCCAATGTCTGCATTCGGCCAAGAGCGGTCACCCAACCTCCTAATCTGCGATGATCGATCATTTGCACTGCTCGGCATGTTATCTCTGAAAACTGCATTGTCACCAATTCTGCTAATTGGCTGGCTCAGAGCTGATTCGTAATCGGCACGGTTATGGAGACCATCGTATCCGCAAGCTGCTTGTCTCCGATTATTCCCTGAAAAAAAGTACTAAGTACAAGGTCTTGAAAATAGCTGGTGCCTGGGTAGTAAACCAGGGCGACACTCGTGTAATCGAGTGGATGATCGATGGGAGTGGATGTACCTACGTGAATCGGTCCGTGTGCCTGCTCTGCAAACAGTGACAACATCTGATCGCCGTACTCCGCATTTGCAGCGCTTTGTGCAGCATCACCTTCAAGCATCAGGTTGACAACGACTATTGCCTTCTCACCAAAGCCATCCGCCACAGAAAACAATGATTTGGCAGCATCAGCTGTTTCCATGTCTTCTATGCCGGAAACAGCTTCAAACGGCACGATCGAAGGAGCAAATGTGACGAGTCGCTGCAGTTTGCGAAACAGCAACAGCTGCGGTAGCAGCAGGGTTTGCGCTGCTGATCGGCGCATCCCGTGTGCGAATCGATCTGGAAACACAGACAACGCCTCTCGCACGTCGTCGTCCTGTAGGTAACGGGAATAGGCTTCCCGGCTATCGAACTGCTGCAGGATGATTGCGTCCCATTCGACGTGACGGCCAAGCGCATCCGTCACTTGCGTGGATTCGCGATGGTTCCGAACCACCTTGCCAGCATAGATCAAAATGCCGGCTCCCTCCTGCTCAGCCGCAGATCGGAGTGTGCGCAACGATGCGAGCAGCTCCAAGTCGGCCGACGCTGTCAGATAAGTCAGAACGTGTAATGACTCTCCATGCAGCGCCGACTGACGATCCTGCGCGAATTCACGCCTGATATCGCTATACCGCGAATGCTGCCAGAATACTGTTGCGAGGACCGCGGCTAAGAGAATCGCCAGCGTCGGTGCCAGGAGCTTTCGTTTCATCCTTCTACGTAGGCCCGCAGTTTGGGTCGCTTCGGGTGGGGTGCTTTATCCATCTTCACTAGAGAGTCAATTGTCTGCTATGGGTCAAGAGCGGACAGTGGATTGGGGCAATCTATCAGATTCCGCCTAACGCTGCCCATCACCCGCCATACAGACTTTTTACTATAACTAAGTGATCCTCGAAGGTCGGTGTGCACGGGTATTGTTAGCCATCTTGCATTTTTAGCTGAAACTTAGAGTGAAAGCCTTCTTGAAGTACATTATCAACAACTCCTAGCCAAATTCCATGGTCATCATCAATCCTTCCAGCAAGGTCATAGATTTGGATTTTTAGTACTTCAGCAATAAATACTGGCAGATGCTGCCCAACATTAAGCGACTGATACATCAAAGATCGTCCACTTTCCCATTCCCCTGCGGCCATAAGCTCAGCAGCTTGCTTGTCCCATTCTTCTGCACGTTGTTCGTCATCTTCCGTACATACAGCAGGTGGCACATATAAAGGAATGCGATGTGCAAAGGGATCTCGAAACTCTCGAATATCCCAATACCATTTTTGCAGTGGTTCCAGCATAGTATGCAATGCTCCTACTCGATGTTCTTGGAGCAATTTTAGAAAATCTTTACTAACTAACTGTGCGAGCCGTCTATGCTTAGAATTATCCTTGTCAATATCTTTTATCAGGTTATGTTGATAAGCTAGAGCCCAAGCTAAATTATCCAGAGAGCCTGCAAGATTGAGAGAATAAGCATTCAGAAGAAGTGTTAACTCGATAGAAAGGTTATGACTAAGTGGCTCATTAGAGTTACCCACCTCACTATCAAGATCTAGAATAGCTTTTTCCATCATCAGTAGTCTTATTATTAAACCACGGTGAATGTGTTTTTTCGAACCTTCGCATAAATCATGACGCAATTTTAAACTAAAGAACTCTAGCAAATTGTTCTGAGCCTTTAGAAAGTCATTCCGCCGAATCTTTCCAACCATTTGGTTAAAAGCTACTGAATAGCTGAATGAGGATTCTATGTGTAGGTTGAGGCTAACGTGAAGCTGAGCGGTGGCCAATACTTTTGCAAGATGTCTGGATTATAAATTCCGTCCGCTCCTGCGTAGAGTTAGGCGGCAGGCCCAGAGGCATTGTCCGCCTCAGGGCCTATGTTATGTGGCGGTCGCTTGTTTTAATCCATCATAAGCTGTTGAGGTTGGACTGCCGTTGTTCGCGCAGCTATTGTCGAGGGCGAATTAGAAAAACAACCACCCGTCCTCTACGTTCCCAGTGTTTGCGATTGGTAGGTATCATTTTGATAGCGTCTTCTTCAGACTCCAGTAAGAACCGAATTTCACCTGGGGCAAAGGTGCAGTCAATAAATTTGAAGGATCGATCAATCCCGGCTGCTCTATCGGTGTTGAATTTTGTCAGCCCTTGGGCACAGGCAATCTTGCCACGATGCTCTAAGCAAGCTCGCTGCCAAGTTCCAGAGTACCTAGGTTTTCCCTGGGAATCGGTTCCGAAACAGGTGGTTTGAAAGAATTTGGGTTTCTCGACATTGCCATAATTGAAGCCGAGGAAAACAGTCATTATGCGGAACTGGCCAACAGCATCTTGGGCCACTAAAACATTATTTTCATGCTGCATAAACGCTCGCCACTCAGCTTCATCCTGGCAGGGGATGGGTATCTTATTAGCTAAAATATATCGCTGCGTATCGGCAGAGGACATTAATTCTGATCCAAAAGTTTACGGCCATTACGAATCGGTTGAGTGATGGCATCCCTAATAAAATCACTCATGGTGACCCCTTCTTGGGAACACCAGGCATCGAAAGCTGAATGTTCTTCCTGAGTAAGCATAACCTGGACAGGCTTATTTTTACGCTTCTGTGGTGGTAATGGTTTCCTTGGCATCCTGACTAAACCTAACGACTTAAGACTATGAACCAATTATACTAACCCTTATAAATATCATGATATAAACATTGTAATGGATAGATGTATAGATAGGTAATCTTATGGAACAGCTTCAATTGGCAAGACAAGTAGCTATTGGCTTGGGTGGAGCCATTACAAGTAATGACGTGGGTTTCATTACCTGTTTCAGTAGTACTGACACGGCACAATCGTATACAGATTATGTGAACGAGGACTTAGATGAGCTGACTGCAGAGCAACAGGAGCGTTGCGTTGTTGTTGTTACGATAGAGAGTCTCATGTAGACGTTTACGCTGGTCATCATGGGAGTATCTGTTCACAAGGAAAAAGTAAAAGATAATAAGAGGTTTTTTCCTTTCATCTTAAAACCCCCAGCATATTTGAACGCGGTTTCGGTGCTGCCTAACTTTACCCATCACTTGTCACATAAAAACTTCACTGCACCAGCAAATAGTCAGCTCTCAGCGGTTGGCGTACATGGGCGTTACTGTGCTGGACATCATTTCCTAATTTTGAAACCCAAAGATGAGGAGCTTATGAGGAAATCAAATAAAATGACAGGATATTTATTATGGAAAATTGGCTTTTACAGCAGTTTTCGATGCAGCCTAACGTTTCCAATCACCCGCTACAGATTGCATGAACTGATTGGAAACACATTTCAATAGTCGGATGCATTGGGATTGTTATACATCGATTTCAGCATTGTTCTTCTGGCAATTCTAATTCGTCACGCATTAAATGGTCAGTCGTGATCCCAAAGATATCCGCTACTTTAAGAATCATTTCAGCATTAGGAACCTTACGCCCCTTCTCCATTTGTGATACGTATGTATTGTGGACTTCCAATAGATTTCCTAATTCAGTCAGTGTTAAATTCTTCCGCAGCCTTAACTGGCAAAGCTTTTCCCCAAATCGTTTCATACATCAGTTGACCTACTGAAATGAGTTTGCTAAGATTTCATACCAATAGCTATGAAATCGTCTTGCCGCTACCGTAAGCACTATGCCCTTTTCAGCGAAGAGAAACAAGGCTTCAACTCACGTGAATGAACTGACGAGTTCATTCACTAACCTTAGCTGTGCAGAATACTTTGCGGGAATTGGCTTGGTCAGACTAGGCTTGGAGAAAGCAGGTTGGAATGTCCTATTTTCGAATGATTGGTCACCTAGCAAATTCGAGATGTATTCTGCTCACTTTCAAGATGCAGACGAGCATTATAAAGTACAAGATATTTTTGATATTAGTTCGCTCGATGTTCCTAGTACCCTACTAGCGACAGCATCATTCCCCTGTATCGACCTATCCTTAGCAGGCAACCTAAAGGGTATTGATGGTAAGCATTCCAGTGCTTTTTGGGGCTTCACCCAAGTTCTGGGCAGTCAAGTTAATAAGCCTAAGCTAGTAATGCTTGAAAACGTAGCTGGTTGGCTGACTTCAAATCAAGGAGAAGATTTCCGAATTGCAGTTCAAGCATTGAACCGCTTGGGTTATGCCTGTGATGTTTTTGCAATCGATGCAGCTCGCTTTGTACCTCAAAGCAGACCAAGAATTTTTGTGATCGGCGTGCAAATGTCTGAACCTAATCAAGACATATTCATCTTTTCACAACGCGCCTCCTCGTTAAAGACATCAGCACTTGAAAAAGCCGTAATGAGTAATCTTAATCTTTGTTGGCATTTTTTGGACGTACCAAAATTACCAGATAAGGTAGAAAGCGATTTGAGTTTTATTGTCGAAGACTTGCCTGAAAACGATCAGCGTTGGTGGTCTGACGACGAAGTTAAACGTCATCTAGAAATGATGTCCTCCACTAATCTTGAGTATCTGAAAAAATCACAAGATTTATCATTGTATTCATATTGTTCAATGTACAGGCGAGTTCGTCAGGGTCAACAAAGGGCAGAAATCAGAAAAGATGGTATCGCAGGCTGTCTGAGAACTGCTAGAGGTGGTAGTAGTCGGCAAATGCTAGTTAGAGTAGGGCAAAGTTCTATCCGAATGCGCTTAATGACAGCTAGAGAATATGCCAGATTACAGGGAGTGCCAGATAGTTACCCTCTTCCATCACAGCTTAATCAAGCGTTAACGGGATTTGGTGACGCTGTTTGTGTACCTGTTATTACGTGGATTGCCGAAAGCATCTTAAATCCTTTAGCTAAGTCTTTTCAAGAGAGTGCGTTAACTCTCCAGCTCTAATTTCTAAAAGTAAGTTCCCCTGATTCCTGACAAACCCATAGGTTACAGATTTACGGAATCTTTGTCGCTCAGCCGTTTCATAGTTTTGAAGAAGTTCGGGTAACCACTTGTCAAATGTGGAATCCATCTCTGTACGCTCAACTAACCAAACCTCAACATCCATATAATCTTTACTTCTCGACACAAAAACATGGTCTACATTCTTATCATCGGTTAGTTTATCTAATCCATGATTCCGGTGATACTGGTATTCAAAACTGCTTCCGGTGGTAGCAGACTTAACTTCGTAGTGCTCTAAGTCTGCGCCATCCCCCTTTCTCGCCCTATCATTCAGTAAGATTGCAGCAAACACCTCCCAATCTTTTGAGCCTACGCTACCTTGCAGGGAAAAACCATAGCGCTTATAAATCTCTGCTTTGTTACGACTGTACTCAAGAACAAATGCTCTGTAAAAAGAGTAAGCTTCTTGAGCTTGGAGTATCGGCACACGAATAGTCCTCACAATGCTAGACATTGAGACAGAGTATACGTAAGAAGATGACCTTCTGTGTAGAGCTGTGCTGTGTAACATGGAGCTGAGCGGCGGTCAGGATTTTGCATTGATTCCTGGATTGTAAATTCCGTCCGCTCCTGCGTAGGGTTAGACGGCAGGTTCAGGGGCATTGTCTGCCTCAGGGACTATGTTAGAAAAGCACAAATAAACTTGGGATTCTGGAAAATTAGAATAATCCACCACCTCGCCCTCTTAAGAAATCACGAGCCTTGCGCTCAAGGTCAGGATTATCACGAAGAATTCTTGATGCTGTCTCACGAACAGCAGGATCATTCACAAATTTTTCAACCTCATTTCTCACTGTTGGATCGCTCAACAGTTGATCTATTAGGTCAAGTCCTCGATCATTAGGATCAGGTAAGAGTCTAGACACAACTACTGTGTCACAGCCTCTTGGTCTCGCCGTCACTCGCGAGAGAACTGCATCAAAGAACTCATCAGCAGTAGCACGAGATTCAATCGAATTTACTTCTTGGACAAACTCTTCATCTGGAACAACTTTCAAAAGTGCGATTTTCTCAGCTTTTGCAAGAGCCCGAGCACCTGCTGTAAAATCAACATTTGTAACCATAATTGCCTTAGAAGCTTTGAGACTTCCTTTTACATAGGCAAGCTTTGCCAACAGCTCTTGATCAACAAGTACATTAGTCCTCCACTTACATTCGATGATGGTGATATAGTCAGCGATTTCAGTTGAGTCTAAGTGATATAAGTCGATCTGGTGGCGAAGCTCAGGATCACCAGGAAAGGTAACTCCTTCTTCTCTTGTAGATTTAAGCTCATCAGGTGAAATATTTAATTTTCTCACAAGAACTGCGCGGACGAGTTGTTCGTAATCGCTACCTTTCATAATGTTCTTTAAGATCCTTGTGAACTGACTGCTCTTCTCAGCTTGTGAATCAAATCTAATTTCTGTTAGTGTCACGAATATTTCGCCACTCACCAGAGAATATTAAATGCCTACGGTAGCATAAGGCTTTCATGCGTCATTTTTTTATCCTCTGACCGGTGGCGAAAAACTAAAGACACTAACGATTTCTGGCTAACGGCGTTGAGGCTAGCGGCGTACAAAAGGCCAGTGCGATTCAAACTCCAACCAGAAAACCTGAAACCAAAACACCCCAAGCAAAAATCATCAGACATAGCCACAGCAGTATAATACACGATTGCCCTATGAACGAGAACCGTAGAGATCGATCATTCTCTGTAAACTATAAAACACCACGACTTAGACCAACGGAACTATTGTGATCAACCTTTAACTCAGATAGAAGTGGGTGGAAGCAACCAAACCTTCAAACCACAAAAATGTCACCTGTAACCGAAGCCAGCTAATGGCAAAATGCAGCGGTACTACACTTGAATTCAACATCAAGGATTTCCTAATGTCCGTTGCCGTGAAGTGTTAGGTATAGCGGGACCTTCCCCTCCAAACATTGACTCCTAATATCTCTCGAAACTAATATCAGACATTTGTGTCATTTAAGCCACCGCAGATATACAAAAAGCCAAGGATCGCAAATGTAAAGGGAATTCGCCTTAGATTTAAGTGCTATTGCATCCCGTGTCCACTCATCTGCATTGAGTATGCTGGTCATTTGTTGGATAGCACCGTAGTCTTGAGCATTAAGTCCAAGCAACTCCAAAGCAATTTCAGCATTTAAATTTTCACGGATTTTAGCAGCAATTATGTCTGTAGTTATGGAATTTAGGCCTGCTTGCCTAATGGCGACATCAATTCTATCAACTTGTTCAGAATATGGTGCCAAAGTGTTGATCAACCATTTTTTCATTGCCTGTCTAAATTGAACTTCTGTAATTGCTACTTCTTCAATTTCATCCAATGATTCTGTCACACCTGATGCCAAACAGGCGAGTAAGCAGAACTGTTGCATCAGAAGAGGAGAACCAGCAGCTTCTCTCCCAAGAAAAGTAAGAGTGTCATCATCAAATACAATGCGTAAAGGCTCTTGGCCAGCACGTGCAATGCGGATTAGTTCATCTACTGGCCAAGGCGAGAACTCAAAGTAATCAACTCGACCAGAAAGTTCTCTATTTAAACCGAACAAGGCATACGGTTGCTCAGGAATACCAACCAGAATAACGGTACACCCCTCATCAGAGAAGGTTCGCAAGTCTACTGCGAGATCAGCCATAGTCTTATCATTAAGGCGATGATAATTCTCAAGAACAAGAGCTTTGCCTGACTTAGCTAGTTCACATGCAAGTACTGTAGGAGATGTAGGAGGTTCACGAAAGGCAAACTCTCGCTCTCTTTTTACTAGTTCTTCTCTATCACGTTCTGCAAGCACTTTAGCTCTGAGAATATCCTTCTTCCCTAGTTCAAGTTCTGCAAGCCCCCTCTTACCTTGCGCTGTACTTTCGGTTTCAGTTTCACCAATGAGGAAAGGTTTTTGTAACCTGTACAGGGCATGAGTATAGAGTGAGGTCGTACTTAAACTACTATCACATGGAATAGGTAGTACATCAGAACCTAGGGTCGCCTTCCAAAGTGCCGTCTTTCCTAGCTTGCTTGGACCATGCAGAACAAAATGTCGCCCGGGTTGTGCCATACCTAGTAGAAGTGATGCTTCATAAGTGCTGCCTCCATCACGCCTCTGGCACACATATGTTGCTAGTGAGGCGTGAGTTGTAGAAAAGATCTCGCTTGCGGAAAGACCTGGAATCTCAATTGCTACCCTGCCCGGCCTCTCTTGTGTTGGGTTCACAAGGACATTGTATGTGTATCCAAGATCTTCAATATCAGTAAAGTATGCAGGCTCTCCAAGATGAAATATATAAACGCCTCTACGTCTTTCTAATTGATCAAGATCTAAAAAATCATATATAAAGTGACCGTGATCACTATCTGTCATAAGGAATGAGTCACTTGCCATATTTTCTCTCTAGAAAAGGATTGAATCGAAATTAATCCGTTTGCCCAAATACAATCAGTTGCTTAACTTACTTCCAAATTATAAGTATTTATTTACCAGCATGTCTGCTGCCTAACGGCTCAAATCAGCGGTGGCCAATACTTGAACTCAGTATAAGTGGATCTTAACCACCCGCTGCATTTGAATTGTTATGCTTCAAACATTTCTAGCTAGATTTCGTAAACCCTCACTCTAGCGATTTTTGGAAAGAATTGCTTTGATTTTTAATTCTTCTAAACCTAGCTGTTTGAGCAAACAGGCTTCTAGTAACTTCTTCAATTTTCTGCATAGGACTATCAATTCCTGACCAGACAACACATCTTTATCCTTTTTAGAGGACAAATGGGTAAGATAATTTCTCGTCTTTCTGAGTTTTTTGAGAAAATCATACTGTTCATCTGGAGACCCAAAAAAGTTTTCAGGCAGGCAAGTACCGTACTCACTGAGTATTTCTTCCAACCGCTCCCGCAAAGAATAGCTATTCAAATGTGAAAGCTTTTCTTCCTTGAGTATCCTTTTATATTCTCTCAAGTCCAGAGTTCCTTCCTCATTTTCTGAAGTAAGATCATCTGGAATAGATTCAACAGCTTGCTCCAAAGTTTTCCGTATCACTGATCTATAAATCTTTTTCTCAAGATACCTTCCACTATGAGAAAGGCTATGAAATGCTTCGATAGCTTGAGCAAGGCTTAGAAAAAAGTCATTGATATGCCTTTTGGGTATATACGTTAGTCTCAGATATAAATCTATAATTGCTTCTAGCTCTTTTGAATTATGTTCCCAAAGACTCAAAAGAACGCTAAATTGTTCTTTGACATCATTAAAGTCGAATAAAACTCGTTGTGAATCAAACTTTGCATCTAGATCATCTAACTCTCCAATCTGAAAATAAATTTCAATTGGAATCAGCTTCTCTTTTTCTTCTTCAACAGCTTTTATCTTTTCACCATATTCCCGTACCTCAAAGCCTAAGTCACTTTTTGCGACTCGTTCTGGCTTGATTCGACCCGCCATCAAGGCAAGATTGAGATCATCAGGGATCCTCATCTCTTTTTCTATCACAACAATACCTGATTGAATATCGTAAGGATAAGTTATCTGACCGGAAGCAAGAATTAGTAGATCTTGAAACAAGTAGACAACATTAATCATGTCGTCTAAGCTTCTCTCACTATCTGCCTTTACGATAATATTTTTTTGCTCTTCAAGAGATATTTTTCTGCCTATATTTCCAAAGAACTTGATTAATCTTAGCCTCTCTAACTCAACCGGCTTATCATAGAGAGTTATTGAGAACCCTAGTAATTGACCTAGTTCAATGGGGTCCAATGTCGTTTGCTTTACATTTATTTCCTTGACTTGATTCCTTTCTTCATTAGTGGTCCATTGAATTTGGAAATTTCGTAAGTCCACCCATTCCTCTAAGTTTTTATATCTTAAAGACACACCTCTTAAAGATATCTCTTCTAAAGCTTTAAAGTGATGACCAACAAGTAAGTACTTTGCATGGATTGTGCTGGTTTGTATGCCTGTCTTTAAACCTATAGGTTGATAGCAATGGCAAAGTGTAACCTTTTTCCCATTAGTTAGATACCCATTTATAATTTCAAAATCCAACCTATGAGGAATAGTTTTATCAAATTCAATATCCTGTAGCTGATCGAGCAGTAAGAGCTTCGGAGATTCATTGGCGGAAAATGTAAGTCTCCCAGGTACTTCTCTTTCTGGATTACTGGGAAGAAACCAAATACCATCTTCTTCAATACTTCTCATGACTCATACCCCAACTTTCATCTTGATTTAGCTATGCACGTAAAAATATGAGGATAACGCAATATATCAAGGGCACCAAGAAAAAATGATTGATTAATCGAGGCTTACACAAGTCTTACAGCTAGAGGTTCGATCGTTCCTCTACTGGGGATTTGCGGCATAACTCATTATTAGAGGGAAAGTTTCTACCTATCTACCCTATATGGATGATTAGGTAGAAATATTTCTGCCTAAGATCCTAATTTGGGTGATTAGGTGGAAATACGTCAGCCTAATCTGCCGATATGGGCGATTAGGTGGAAAGTTTCAGTATAATCATCCCTCCAATTATTGAGCTAATGCTACTTAGAATTTATTTATCGTCCGGTCCTCTTATTCTGATTTCATGTCACCGTCTGAACCTCCTCCTAGAAAACGACTTGACCAAGTACGTGATGTTATTCGGCTAAGACATTATTCCTATGTGCTCAATCACGGTGGGCGTAGAGTGCGCAGTCCGTTGGGTGCGTAATCAACCGCAACATTTTTGGCTTGACGTCACCAATGACTTAGCGGTACTTTAGTTCTCACGCCCTTGTTGGGCATGACTACAAAGCTCAATATTTAGCACTGACGGCAGGTGTTGCACCACCACGCCGCCAGCTGACCCCCAAGGCTGAATACCCAGCCGGAGGCTTGGGATAGTTTATCCCACTGCTACCCCGGTTTGCATCCATTCTCGGGATAGCTAAGTCTTGAGCTTTGGTTTCTTCTAAAAAAACGACTGTTTGGAGACCAAAGCTTATGTTTCTCGAAAAGACCCCGGGCGCAGTTGCGTCCACGTTGTCGCTTGGCACTGAACCACTGCCCGAGCATCAGTACGAAACGGTTCGTCACTTGGTGTTTGGCAGCTTCATCGGAGTACGACTCACTATCCAAGACCTGCACAAAAAACACTACGCTGAGCCCAACGATTGGAGTAAACCCATCTCCACCGGACGACCCAATGAGGTCATGGTGATTTTGACCAAGCGCGTAGCGCTCAAGGAATAAGATCATCCGGAGCATAGACGCAGAGTAAAGACAGATAGGCTGTTGTCTAACGGTCTATCTCATGTCTCAAATTCCTCCAGAAGATGACACTCTAATTATCTGTAGACCTTTAAAGGACAAGTATTGAGTGATGTGGCCATAGGTTGTTCTGGGGTCTTCAGCTCCAAAACTCATCTAGATCGACTTCTGCTATTTCTTCCTGTACTTCCTGAAAGTAGCTGCTGGTGGTTAGGGTAGCCACCTCTTCTTGTCGCTGCTGCTGGTCGATTTCTATCTTTAGCTCGGCCAGCTGACGTTTCAGTTCATCTTCGCGCCGCTTGCGTTCGGTAATGTCCTGGACAATGCCCTCATAGTAGAGCACGTGCCCCTGGGAAGCGCGCACAGCGCGGGCATGGATTTGAGTCCAGATGATGCTGCCGTCTTTGCAGTAACACTGATATTGAAACCCGGTGACACTGTCTTGCTGGTCGATTTTCGACTGAAAATCTGCCCGCCTTTCTGGGTCGACATACAGCTGTGAACCAATATCGGTAATACTATCAATCATTTCCTGGGGAGAGTTATAGCCATAAAGACGGGCCAGGGCCGGATTGACATTGATAAAGCGACCTTTAGGGCTAGATTGGAAGATACCTTCTAGCGCATTTTCAAAGATGCTGCGGTAGTTCTCCTCGGCAATGCGTAGGTCTTCAAAAGACTGTTGCAGCTGTCGAGTCATTTTGTTAAATGAATGGGCCAGGGTATCAATTTCGGCAATAAAGCTGGACTTTACCTGCTGGTCTAACTGGCCTTGGGCAAGGCGATCGGAGGCTTGGGACAGCCGCAAAAGAGAACGGGTAATTCGCCGAGCTGTAAGCACGCTGAGGGCAATGGCTAACAGCAGTGCTAGTACACATAACAGAATGGTATTGCGAGTGTTGGCGTTAATCTGACCCATAAAATCAGCTTCGGGTACCACCACTACGATTAGCCAATCGAGACCAAATCCATCCTGGAATGGCAACACTTCTAAAAACTGGCGTTTGCCGTTGAGCTGTAGCTGTAGCTGCTGGGCTTCGGTAAAGTGGGTAAACCCATCAAATCGCTGGGAGAGATAGCGTGCTGTTTCTTGAACCAGCTGGTCACTACTGTTAATGGCTAACAGCGGAGTTGCCGTATCGCCATCATTCACCATCAATGGCTCATCGGTGGAGTTGGAGATCAGCTGTCCCTGGCGATCAATTACAAAGGCCTGACCGGTCTGACCAATCTGTAGGCTTTGTAAAAAGGTTCTAAATTCTTCTGGGAGCACCACATCTGCTGCACATACCCCCAGAACATTTTTACCGGAGCGGTCATACACCGGAAGGCTGGCGGTAATGTTGGGTAGCCCGGTGGTAAACGCAATGTAGATATCGGTCCACTGGGGCCGCTCGGCTAGGGCAGCTGCCTTGTACCACGGACGCTGACGAGAATCGTAGGGGGTATCGGCCTGCCACAGCAAGCTGGTGCGCTCTCCCCGCACATCTAATCCATAGTACTGACGCAGTTTTTGGGTGGCGGGATTGCTGTAGGTAAGTTGCAGCGTGCCATTCTCTGGCGATCGCAACACTCCAAAGAATTCGCCACTGCGGGCACTACCGCAGTAGGCCAGGGCAATTGTAGGCGCAATCCGCATCTGCTGATAGAGCTGAGTTTCACCGAACTCTGCCCCCTCCACATCTAGCATGCCTCGGGCAAAGGCACTGGCATTGAGTCGATTGATCTCATGGGGGGTTTCAAAATAGCTCTGCAGCTCTTGTTCAATGCGGGCGGTGACCTCATGGCGGAGCTGGGTTGCCAGCTTGTTCACGGCCTTTTGACCATTGCGAAAGGAGAGATAGCCCACTAGACCGACGGCCCCTACGATCTGACCGACAAACAGTACGATCAAGACCACTCTTAAGGGCAGATTGTTGGGGGGGTGTAGACGTGCTGATGGTTTCATTTTGAATTTACCAGCTGCCACAGCTACCAGCTATCAACATCTTTACCATCAATCCAGTCCCGTAGCTCTCGCTCGGGTTTGGCTGCATTAAATAAATGTAGACCAAAATCTGTGGCTAGGGCTTCACAAACTTTGATGCCCCGGACGCTATTGCCCTTGGCGTCCAGTGGGGGAGAAAAGGTGCCAATGCCTAACTGATGGGGGACAACGGCTAAAATACCGCCGCCGACACCACTCTTGGCGGGCATGCCCACTCGATAGGCCCACTCACCAGAGGCATCATACATACCGCAGGTGAGCATGACACTGACCACATCTTGGACATAGCGCTCATCAATGGCCCGTTCCTGGGTGACGGGGTTGATGCCACCGTTGGCTAAGGTGGCGGACATCATGGCTAAATCACGGGCGTTGACCATGATCGAGCACTGCTGAAAGTAGAGGTCGAGGGTTTCGTCGATTTTGTCGCCCACCATGCCAAAGTTGAGCATCAGGTAGGACATGGCGCGGTTACGGTAGCCAGTGGCCTTTTCGGATAAAAAGACAGGCACATTGATGTCGTGGTTGCGCCCGGTGTAGCGCCTAAACATGTCCAGCATGCGCTTGAGCCGTTCGGTGCTGCTGCTGCCTTTGATCAAGTCTGTGGTTGCGATCGCACCCGCATTCACCATTGGATTGTACGGACGATTGGTGGCCTCATCCAGCACAATGGCATTAAACGCCTCTCCGGTTGGCTCCACGCTCACCCGACTATTCACATACTCACGCCCGTGATCTTCTAGGGCTAAACCAAACACAAACGCCTTAGAAATTGACTGAATCGTAAACAGCTGGTTACAGTCTCCCACTTCAAACACTTGGCCATCTTTGGTGACCACACAAATCCCGAACCACTCAGGCTTAGCCAGCGCCAGCTCAGGAATGTAGTCGGCCACGGCCCCGTCGGTAATGGCTCGCAACTGTTCGTGTAGATCGCTCAAATAGTTACGAAATGGGGAGGTGACTGCTGTAATTGAGCTGGTTAGGGACTGCAAATCTCCGATGTCTGACATCCTGGCTAATCCTCTACGATTTGCTGGGCGACTTTGCGAAATTCCTGACTGACTGAATGTTCTGGATAGTTGACGCAAAACACCCCCTCACTGGCCAGCTGTACAATGTCTTCAGACAGCGGGAATAGACCGGCTACAGTTTCATTGTAGGTTTCCTCCACTTTTTGCTTGAGGGCAGTCGTATTTAAGCTGCTATAAACCTTGTTGATGGCCAAGAGCATTTTGCGAACTTTAAGCTGTCGGGCTACATCTACGGTGACTGCCGTGCCTTGATAGTCCTGTTTATCGGGACGCAGGATCAAGATCAGCACATGGGATATGGCGATAGATAAAAAAGTTTCCTTGGACAGACCTGGGTGGGTGTCGATGAACAAATAGTCAAGCTTTAGTGACTTAACCAGGCTACGAAACCCATCGTTCATCAGTTTGACATCGTAGCCATCCTTAAGGATACGGGCAATGTCATCGGCCTTGACACTAGACGGTACTAAATAAAGTTTGCCATCGCCAGTTACACCCTGCTTTTCACCCACGTCGTAGGCGGCATCCTCAATCGGGGTTTCCCCCCAAAGATAATTATTTAGGGTGGCTTGGGTCTGCTCAGGTTCTAGGCTAAATAGGTTATGAATACCGGGGGATGGCACATCAGTATCGACAACACCGACGCGCTTACCCTGTAGGGCGATAGTGGTGGCTAAATTAGCAGTAAAGTTGGATTTACCAGTACCGCCTCGATAGGAATGTATCGAAACAACTTTGGGCATACCTGGAAAAATTATGGTGGAGGCTTCTCAAGAAAATACCAGATAT
Organism: Cyanobacteria bacterium P01_B01_bin.77; assembly: GCA_039028535.1. Classification (GTDB taxonomy): domain Bacteria; phylum Cyanobacteriota; class Cyanobacteriia; order Phormidesmidales; family Phormidesmidaceae; genus Leptothoe. Next base: position 84,207 of record JBCCHX010000012.1, on the reverse strand, counting down.
AAATCTGCTAGCAAAGGAAATGCCAAATTCCTTAGTAAAAAACTGCTTGTCTCACGCAGAGATCCCATACCTTTGAACCACGACTGCCGTGATGAGGTCGTAAGCAAGGTTGTCTGGTAACGATCCCTAGGACGAGGGCATCTCTGTTTGCTTCAGGACGGCAACAATAGCTTCATGCCCATGGCGAATAGCATCATCTAAGGGTGTAAATCCCCAGCGATCTTGCACAGTCGGATTCACCTGATTCGCCAGCAGAAACTTAACGACATTTAGCTGGCCTTCCGACGCCGCCAGATGAAAGGCTGTACGACCATCGTAGTCAGCGGCTTCCATGGGGATACCACGGGCAATGTAGGGCAGCATAGCATTGAGATTTCCCTGGCTAGCAGCCCAAATCATAGCCGTAGTATCGGTGGTCACTGAGCTGGGTAAATTGATATTGGTTTGAGGGTAGGAATCTTGACCTTTTTGGGCTCCAGCTGCCTGCAAAATACCGGCTACAGCGGTATGACCTTGCTGCTCAGCATCATTGAGTGGTGTACAGCCCCAGCGATCGCAAACATTGATATCCACCCCATGATCTAGCAAAAACGCTACAACATTTTTATGCCCACCGGCAGCGGCCAGGTGTAAGGGAGTTCGATTATCGTAATCACCAGCATTGAGATCGGCACCTCGAATCTGGTACTGGGTAATCGCCGTCAGATCGCCTCGGCTTGCCACTTCTATCAAACTCGTAATCTCTTCTGACTCCCGCTGAATGGGACTAATACGGGGGTTCTTTTTCTCTGATTGAAAATCAAGATTATCGTAGTTGTGAACGCTAAACTTTTTGACGAGCTGTTTACAAAATTCGACGCCGCGAACGCTGTTCCCCTGGGAATCCAGCTTGGGCGACCAGATACATAACCCCAACACATTGGGAATCACCACCATGACTGCGCCGGAGACTCCAGACTTGGCCGGAAGACCCACCATAAAGGCCCACTCCCCGCTGTAGTCATACATACCGCAGGAGTACATGAGTGAGAGGCAATGTTGTACCGTACTGGTCTTAAAAATCTTTTCTCCCGTAATGGGGCAGGTGCCGCCATTGGCCATGGTGGCAGCCACGACCGACATTTGGTCTGCATTGAGTTCAATCGAACAGGATTGAAAATAAAATTCCAATGTCTCTTCAAGTTCAGCCCAGGCTGGAAACGCCTTTTTTTCCATCATGTAGTGGCTGAGGGCTCGATTGCGATGGGCCGTCTCACGCTCTGATAAATAGACAGCATTGTTAAAGGTAATGCGATCATTACCCGTTAGACGGCTCCAATGATTGAGCACATAGTCAAAGCGATCGGCATGGTCCAGATCATGACGAATGAGGGAACAACACATAATTGCTCCAGCATTAATCATGGGATTGTGCGGTAAACCCTGGTTGTTCAGAGTCAGCTCATTAAATCCTAATCCTGAGGGTTCACGCCCCACATGTTGATGGACTGTATCTGTACCCAGTTCTTCTAACGCGAGACAGTAGGCAATTGTCTTACTGGTGCTTTGGACTGTAAAGTTTTCGAGAGTGTTGCCACGGGCATAACGCTGGCCATCAATGGTACAGATAGATACGGCATGGTGGCGTTCATCTACTCTGGCGAGCTGTGGAATGTAATTAGCCAGAGTGCCGCCATCGTGGGTGCTGACATTCTCATAAATAGTGTCAATGTCTCGACAAAAATCCTGAAAATCAGGAATCACTAACTGGGCTTTGAGAACACGGCGGATGAGATGAATATTGGGCCGAATAATTTTTTGGAAGCTAGGAAAATCAATTTCGGAATCACTGCGGGGACAGAGAAACTCTAATTCTTGTAGGCTTTCAGAAAATCGTCGATCGGTGAGTTTAAGACCGGCACGAACAAAAGCTGACAAAAATTCTTCGCGCGTGATCATGCCATTGCCGTCGAGATCGGCGGCTTGAAATAGCCGTAAATCTTGTTCATCTACGGCACTCGCGCCAGGGGTGGTACGCTCTAATGCAAAAGGCTGTGTTTTTATAGAGCGAGATGGTTGAGAGTTAGAATTAACGGTCTTTTCAGTGGGCTTATTGAGAACTTTTGTTCTACTTTTGGTTTTCTTTTCCATGGGTATGATATTTCGTATCTGAGTGAGTGAGGCCATCAATTAGCCTGATAGCGATTGGATAGTTGGTAATGGAACAGGGGATTTTTTCTCCTGTTCCAGGTGAATTAACGTTGTACGATCTTCAATAAACTGATTCACCTGATTGGCAAAACGGGCATTGTTAGGTATCAGGATTGAGATCGCATCATGCTCAAATACCAACACGGTCAGACCTTGCTCGACTATCCCAGTTGCCAGGCTAGCTTCCCCACCAGCAGGCTCGTTTCACCAACGCCTTCATTTCTAGGATTTCAGCTTCCCCAGCCGATTCAAAACAGCATTGGCTGCCAAACGCCCTGACTGTGCCGCACCATTCATATAGCCCTGGTATTCATCACTGGTATGTTCTCCAGCAAAGATCAAGTTCCCCACGGCAAACTCTTGCCCTTCTTCTCCTTCAATATAAACATAATCTTGCATAAATCCGGTGTACTGTCCCGGCTTCCAGCAGGCATAACTCCCTAGAGCGTGGTTATAGGTTGGCCAGTGCAGGCGAGTTGCTTTGCCATTCCAGGCGTCTGCTAAACCGGGGATGAGGTCATCGAGCATTTGTGTATACAGTCGAGCGTTGTTACGAACGCCATAACGCTTGCTATCAAATCCAATATCTCCCCCTAAGTAAAAGGTAAGAGAGCCTGTTTCTGTCTCTTGGAGCTGCGTAGTTTCAAAGAAGGTTTGATATGGAAGATTCGTGAGCCCCACTCCACTTAATCCTTGCTCTCGCCAAATAGATTGGCTATAACCCGCAGCGACTTTTGCATTATTTGCATAGCCCACTTGATTAATAAACTGTCGTAGAGAGACGGGTAAGTCTAACTGCATGGGAATGCGACGCAGAACACTAAAGGGAAGAGCTAGAATCACGATATCTGCATCGATATCTTTGTAGTTAAACGTCAGCCGAAATTGGTCGCCCTGAGCACGCATGAATGTTAGGGGCATCCCTGTTTCAATTTGATCCTGAACCTCTTGGGCAAGGGCATCGGTAATGGCTTGGGTGCCATCTTGAACGAGGTATCGTTCATCGGAATCTCCGGTTGCCTCGACGCTTCCCTCCTCGTCAACGTTAGGAATGAGCCAAACTAGATTGAGAGCAGTCGTCTCGTCAGTTTCAAGCCCCATTTCTGCAACCATGACCGTCTCAATGAATGCTCGCACCCATCCTGAAATCCCAAGGCGATCACAATAGTCAGAAATCGAGAGGGCATCAAGTTCAACACTAACCGTGTCCCAATCCTCATCCAGGCGCTCGGCATCAGCTGCAATGCGTTCGGCAATGGGGAGCAGCGCTTTTCCCAGTTCGGCCTCAGAAATTGTACGCCCGTCGAAATAATACAGATTTTCTAATGCCAGCTCGTCAGGAGTAAAGCGATCGAGCAAAGGAATATTAAATTCTTCTGCCAGGGCAATCATATCCTCATGATCGCTATTGATATACTCAGCTCCGAGATTTACCCAGGTATTTTCTCCAATGGCATTGTGTACTGTATACATTCTGCCGCCGACACGGTTAGAGGCTTCGTAAATCGTGGCGCGATGGCCTGCCTTTTTTAGTTGGTAAGCAGCATTAAGTCCGGCAAGGCCTGCCCCCACAATTGCAATTTTTGGGGCATTAAATTCTTGGGCGAGGACGGTATTTCGGACTCCTTGACTGCCGGAAGCTAGCATTGCCCCACCTCCAAAGGCGGCGGCTGTTTTCAAGAATTTTCGTCGTCCCAGGCTTCGTTTCTTCCTGAGTTGCTGGAGTTCGTACAGCTCATCAATGGGCATTTCGTAACGATTTGCCAGAGTTGCCGACCGCAGAGCGCGGGAAAATAAGCCAAACAAAGGAGTTCGTGCCATATTCTGTAGATTGCTCCAGTAGATTTAGCTTTCTAAAAAATCTGGACGTTATCAGGTCAAACTGATCTTAATCGAGGCGAAAGATACTCGAGTTAATGTTATTTCTCGTATGATATTGGATATAGCACTTTGAACACAATAAGGCTTCTTTTTTCGTAACTGTCCCCTGAACGGAATCGAAAGGAATAGTTTATTGGGGTGTTGGCTTCGACTCCGCTTAGCCAACAAAATTCCTGGAACGGTTACCTTTTTTACTTCTTTCATGGTTCGTTACTTTAGCGCTTGAACCCTTCAGCGAGACTGATTGCTATTGGGCGATTGGTAATGGGCTGAATGCTCTTTGCCTCTTGAGCTAACCGAATTGAGGTTTTACGGTCTTCAATAAACTGATTCATCTGATTCGCAAACCGGGCGCTGCTGGCCATTAGAGTTGCGATCGCATCATGGCCAAACACCAGCACGGTCAAATCTTGCTCAACCACACCGGTCACCAGGCTAGCTTCTCCTACCAGTAGGGCCGTTTCACCAAAGAAATCACTTTTGGCTAGCTGGGCAATCTCGCGCTGCTGCTGGTGTGCGTCCGTCACATACAAGCGCAGGCTACCACTACGAATAATGTAAAATCCTTCATCCGCTTCTCCTTCTAAGATGACGCGATCGCCAATCCCGTAGACATGGAGCACGGCACTCTCGGCTAAACCGGCAATGTCATCGGCTTCTAGAAAGGCTAGGTAGGATAGCGATCGCAAAAACTCACTCACCTCTTGAATATACTCAGCTCGCTTAGGCTGGCGTTGATGCACGTGGTGCAATGTCCGAATCGGAAAGGGAATGGTGAGACCGTTGCGCTTGGCGGCATAGAAAATACGCGTACTAAACTCATTGTGGATGGTCTCAACGTAGTTGTAATCATCCAGGTAGTACTTCACCTCGTAAGTAATGGCAAAGTCGTCGTAGGACAGGGTGCGCACATTGGGGGCTGGATCGTTGAGCATGTGCTTGGTTTCACTGGCCGCTCGCTCTAATACGCGCTTCACATGGTTGGGCGGATCATCATAGGAAAATCCGATGATATAGCGCTCTGCATGGAGCGGATCGCCGCTGTGGTAATTGTAAATATTCTCTTGGTCCAAAACACTGTTGGGGACTACGAGTAAATCGCGCTCTAAAGTACGCAGTCTGACGGAGCGCCAATTTAGATCTTCCACCTGGCCTTCAACATCACCAAACCGAATCCAGTCCCCCACCTTAAAGGGGCTATCAAACAGCAGCAAAAAACCCGACACCAGGTTGCTTAAGGTATTTTGTAAGGCTAAAGCAATGACCAATGAACCGACACCCAGGGCGGTGGCTAAATTACTGAGATTAACGCCCCAAATGGTACTTAGCACATAGAAACTAATGCTAAGTACCACCAGAATACGGGCAATTTGTAAAAATAAACGCGGCACCCGTAAAACATTGCGTGCGGCTGTCTGAGTATCACTGGTGAGGAGTACCCCCAGCAGCGACAGTCCGGCGATAATAATCGCTATGCCAATGGATGTTTCGATTACTTTGATCGTAATGGTATTTCGTTCTGTTGAGAGAAACTGATGCAGTAACAGCCAAACTGCTACAGATGGCACCACTAGATTTCGAATGTTGATCAACAATTTGATGATCGGTTTATAACCGCGATTTTCCAGGCGATCAATCAGTTCACCCAGAATGATAGTGATTAAGGGAAATCCCACCACAAATGCTAGGGCTTTTAACCAGATAGTCTGAGTCATGGGTGTCTTCTGTTGATAATACGCTGGAGGATTTGTCTCCCCAAAAAACAATACTGGTGGCCTGGATGCCTGCTCACTAATTGGGATTACCGACCTTACTTAAAAATGCTATATCGGCTCTTCCCCAAGGGATACGATGGCCTCAATCTCTCGCACGGTGTCATCCAGGCTAGGACGCCCGGTCCCCCCTTGGTAAAGTACCCAGCTGGTTAGCCGTCCCACTTCAGTCACCTCAATATCTTCAGCCGGTTTGAATGTGTACAAATCACGCACACTGTCATGGACTTCTTCTGTGACCCGAATTGTATTGCTCTTGGCTACCCGATTTAGCTGATGTGCGATCGCAAGCGTTTCTCCCCAGAGATGATAGTCAAGACGCTTGGTGTCGATGACAGCGGCAATTGATTCCCCAGCATCAATGCCAATCCGCAACTTGAGATTGGGATTATACTTGTTGTTAAAGCGCTGCAAAATGTTCAGCATCTCTAAGCCTAAATCCACGACGCGCTTAGTATGGTCCATCCGAGGGGTGGTCAGTCCGCAGACGGCAAAATAAAAATCACCAATTCGATTTAACACTAAAACATCCAAGCTGTTGGCCACTTCATCAAAGGCACTAAACAATTCTGCTAATATCCGAGTCACTTCTGGCACCGAACGTTTAGCCGACAGCTCAGTCAACCCTTCCAGGCTGGCAACTAATACGGTTGTCTGTTGAGTATTATCGGTAATGAGCGCTTCGCCATTGGCCAAGCGCTCCGCTGCCGTAGCGGGTAAAATATTAAGTAATAGAGTCGTATTCTCTCGATCTTTTATGGTCAATAGCGACTGCTGTTCTCGTAGACTACGGTTGATCTCATTAAAAGCGTCCACCAGCAAACTGAGTTCGTCTTGAGTGGTTGGCTTTAAATCGGTTTGCTCTAGTTCTCCTGAGATAATTTTGTGGGAGTCTTCTACGAGTAAACTAATGGGCCGTACTAAGCTATTGGCGGCAACTACCGCAATTAAGGTCACCAAAAATACCAAAACTACAGCTGTAATCAAAATATAACCCTGTAGATCGGTCAGAGGCGTATAGGCTTCTGCTAGATCCATTTCTGAGAGAATAACCCAGTCAACCCCTTTAATATTCAAAGGAGCATAGGAGCTTAACACCGGCACTCCCCGATAGTCATCGATAATTTGGGTGCCGGTCTTGCCCTGTTGGGCAGCTTCAGCCCCTTCGGTTTCCACTGATTGCAGCAAGATTGACGTTTCTAGTCGTCCAATTGTGTCAATAATAGGCTCAGGAGTGCCCACATCTCGCAGTGCTTGTTTATATCCCGTGGGGTCTTCAATCAAAAAACGAGAGATTGATCGCATTAACAAATCGGCCCCGACAAGATATACTTCGCCAGTTTGTCCTAAGCCTTCGTTCTCCCAGTTTTGCTCTCCCGTGAGGACATCATTAATGCGATCCACTGGCAGCTGAACAGCTAAAATACCCACCTGTCGGCCACCCGCATAAATCGGAGATGCAAAAAAAGCAGCAGGTGCCCCGTAGGAAGGACGATAGGGAGCAAAATCGACGATCTGTACTGCCCCAGGCTCAGGATTTTTTTCGACCTTATCGATCACCTCAGCAAAGTTACTGCGAGCATAGGGACCTGTCTCCAGACTAGTGGCAAAGTCGGTTTCTTTATAGACAGAATAAACAATATCCCCAGTTTGATGATCAATTAAAAACAGATCGTAATAGCCAAACTTACTGACTAGATTTCGAAAGATACGATGATAGCGATTATGAATTGTGCTGTAGGTAGTGCCATCATTTGCCTGCAACAGATTATCTTTGCTGCCGACTGGGTGAGGATTGTTAGCAATATACCGATATTGTAGAATCTGGGCCGCCCTGCCACCGGGACGATAGATGTCAAAAATGGGAGTGCCGTCAATATTCTCGCTTAGTCTAGGGAAAAACTCATCGACGTAGTATGTGCGTAGGGCTTTCTGCCAGGTATCGCTAATGGGTGTTGTTTCTGCATTGAGCTGATCAAATGCCTGATCAAATTCTCCCATAGCCGATACGATCATCCGATCTTCAGCCAGGGTCTCTACCTGGTTGTACATAAATTGAAAATAGGACTCAATTTCAGCTGCCTTAGCAGCGCGTACACTGGTGAGTTGGTCAAAGATCCGCTGGGTCAAGATATTGCGAGCCCGTTGCCAGGTGAGCAGCCCCATGACAGCGGCAGACCCAAGGCTCACGATTAACAATACCAGCATCACTTTTGACTTAATTCTGAGCCGTGCTAGTCCCACCATGCCATGCTTCCTAGGCCATTGATTAGAGAGAGAAAAGGGGGGAGTACTCCCCCCTGAGGGGTTCCTGGCTTAAGGGCAGCAGGAAAACTGTTGGTCCCCTCGAAAACTAGTTGCTACAGCTTCGTTTCAATCAAGGAGCTAGGCGCTTCGTCTACCATGGAGAAACCTGCATAAGCAATCTGACCATGTTCATGGATATCGAGACCTTCGATCTCTTCGTAATCATGCACACGAATACCGAGGGTCATTTTCAGCGCCAGCCAGCAGACGTAACCGGTGACCACTGTAAAGCCTCCATAGGCAACAACGCCGACTAGCTGAATCCAGAATTGTTGAATGCCAGCATTGGCACCAAAAATACCCACCGCCAACGTGCCCCAAATCCCGTTACACAGGTGCACTGAAATCGCACCCACTGGGTCATCAATACGCAGATTATCAAAAAAGTCGATGGCAAACACGACCAATACACCAGAAACACAGCCGATGATGATGGCGGAGATAAAGGAGACCTGATTGCAGGCAGCGGTGATGCCCACCAAGCCAGCCAGAATACCGTTGATCACCATGCCCAGATCGGGCTTTTTGTTCTTCACCCAGGAGACCATGGTTGCCACTGTACCCCCAGCAGCCCCTGACAGGTTGGTGGTAATGGCGATATAGGCAATGTTTTCATTCGCTGCTAGCTCAGAGCCGGGGTTAAATCCAAACCAGCCAATCCAGAGAATCAGACAGCCCAGAGTAGCTAAGCTCAGGTTGTGACCGGGGATGGGTTTGACTAACTTGCCTTCGTATTTGCCATAGCGGGCTCCAAGAACAATCGCTCCCACCAGTGCAGACCAGCCGCCAACACTATGTACGACTGTAGACCCTGCAAAGTCGGCAAACCCTAGATCAGCCAGCCAGCCACCACCCCAGGACCATTTGCCCGAGATGCAGTAAAAAGCAATGTTGATGATGCTAAAAATTAGAAAAGCATCAAAGCGAATCCGCTCAGCGACAGCTCCCGACACAATGGTGGCAGAAGTGGCTGCAAACGCCGCTTGAAACAAGAAGAAAATCGTGACGGGTAGTCCTGCAGGGAAGGGATCTAGCCCATAGGTTGCAGAATCACCTGACAAGAAGAAGCCGCTTAGTCCGATAAAGCCGCTGCCCTGGCCAAACATAAAGCCAAACCCAATGGACCAATAGGTCAGCAGCGCTAAACCAAACACAATAATATTCTTAGACAAAATATTAACTGCATTCTTTTGGCGACACATGCCCACCTCTAGCATGCCAAACCCAGCATTCATAAATACGACCAAGGTGGCCGCAACGAGAATCCAAACAACGTTGAGATATCCCTGCTGCAGCGCAACCTGCTCGGCTAGGTCCTCTACGCTAACGGTGTCTTGGGCAAAGGTAAATGTGGAGAATGCGATCGCAACCCAGATAGATATCAAAAAAGCTACCCTGAGTCGATGCTGATTAATCCATTGCATCAAGCGAACTAAGGCGTCGTAATAACGGGTATCACCTACGGTTTCAGGAGAACTACGCTCTCCTTGCTTAACGTGTTGCTCTGTATGTCTAGACATTATGACTCCTATTCATAAAGCGAGCACTCTATTTAGTGGTATGAAATCTCTATTTTCTGTAGGCCAAATCAGCAGAAACAATCAACAGTAACGGCTGCTGGATCTAGAGAATGGTCGTGATAGAAATTTCCAGCCTTTAAACTTGAACAAAGTCTGCTATCAGACCCATTCAAATTAAACAATTATGAGACTCGATACCTCAAAAGATTTCACCTGGATGGTTCTATGAAAAAAACCTTTACTACATAACGTAATCCCTAAGGACTCTAGAGATAGAACCTTAGAAATCATGTAACAAAGGCTGATAGAGATTCCTGCGAAAAGTGTTTCTGTGGAATTACTGGTATTTAACCTCGGGCGATTGAAAAAGTAAAGTCTGATTGTTCGGTAAAATACTCGCTAGGCTAGCTGAAAAATGATGAAGAAAGATGAATAGTTCGGCTTTTTAGGCATGACATAAAAAACGCGGACCAATAAAATGGTCCGCACGGACAAACGTCTGAGAGTTCCGCAAAACTCTTCGAGCTGTCGCTGCATCTTCAGTTATACCCTAGGTTACTCAATCACAACAAAAAAAGTAAAGTCGGAAAAGACGGCTGTTAAACTGCTTCATGTTTTCTTTTTATATCGCTTCATACAACAGCTGAGACATAAGAGTATTACATTTAGCAAGCAACAAAGAATTAAAAACCAAGCTGTTGTTGAAAATAAGAACGATAGATTTCACAGCTAGGAACGGCCTGATGTCCATGGATGGTGATCAGGCCAAGGCTCTCTAAGCGGTACATCGTGACCGCATCTAGTTCAACTCCTGCTGTAGACGAGATTACTTGTTTAAATGCGCTCGCTAAATCGTGCTCCTCTTTTAGGAGTGCTAGATAAGTACGTAGGTGAGTTCCGTAAATACCAGACGGTGTGGATACTGTTTTGAGTAACATATCAATCGATAGGGACTCAGTAGCGAGGTGATGGAGAAAAATGTTGACCAGATATGGATGCCCTCCCACTAAATCCACCAGGACGTTACCCAATGTGTCGTTAGATTTGTCTACACCATAGCGACTTGCTAATTCAGCTACCTGATTGGCCGTGAATTTGGGTAATTTAATTGCCTGGCCAATGTTAAAGGGGGATTGATGGATCTTTAAGGGAACGTAAATTTCAGTGGCGTGGACAATGACAATACGGAGGTTTCGCCAAAGAAAGTTCCATCGAGCTTTTTCATGCCAGGAGCGCAGCAGGGGAAAAAAATCTTGAGCGACTGTGGGATGCTCAATTAATCGCTCCGCTGCCCCGATAATCAATACGGTAGGCGTTTTTCTATTTTCTAGGAGATATTCCTGGTAATAAAGTTCACTGCTGACCTTATGCCCCATGGAGTCATCCCAAAACTCGATGAGCTTTGGCGATAGATTTAATGCTTGACTACTGCGGGTACAAAACCATTTGAGAAATATGTCAATGCTGCTAAAAACAGATTGATCTACGGTTTGCAGATCGAGATGGACTGTTTGATAGTTATTGTGGCGTGCAGTTTCAATTAATTGAAAGACTAGGGAGGTTTTTCCCATCTTTTGGGGCGCTTTGATGCGCAAAAAACCGCCCGGTCGTTGAATTTCTGAGTACGCTAAGCTTTCACTGGGAGGTCGCTCGATATAGAAAGGAGAATCTGGAGGTAGTGGGCCAGATGGATAGGGATGTTGTGAGGGTAATGACTCTGTTTTTAAGGATGCGATGGTAGCCGAGGGGGTTAGGGACGGAGAGAGCGATTCTAGATACTCGCGTAATACAAAGAGCAAACTCTTTTTGGTAACTCGCTGGCCTAGGACCTCGGATAGGGCTCGCCATAGCTTATAGCCTGTGTCTTTGAGATGGGCATCTCCATAACCTGATTGCTTAGCCATTTGGTCATAGGTTTGCTTGTTCCAGGTTTGCCCCAGAACGATCCGCTCCGCTGGGGTCAGCTTACGTTTGAGTAGCCGTTCTTCAATGGCCAGAAGAACTTCATCGGGATCCATAAGCAGGGGCAGCAACTAGGACTCTACAGGAAATCATTTATAACATTCTCACATAAAGCTTAAGCTCAGATCAGTCATTAAATGTCTGCCGACTTTTCCGACTTTTTGGACCTATAGCTGTTTATTTTTTGATACATTTTACGTCTAGACTTTTAGTTATCTGGTGGGTCGTTGCAGATGGTACGATCGCTATCCGCCACCTCGCTATTGGTTTGCAAGTAATTGGCAACCCAATTACAGGCATAGTCCAGCTCGTTTAACGCCAACACCTCCTCTAGATTCCACCGAGCGAGGGTGCCATCTTCGGCCACGGTTACCAGTTCTCCTGTGGTGCTAAATTGCACGTCCTTAAAGCCAGGGCCGTGGCCATATAGCGTTTTAATTTTCTTTCCTTCTAGAGACCACAAGATCACTGTATTATCAGCACTGGCCGTCGCCAGCATTTGACCATCGGCACTAAAATCCACTCCAAAGATTTCATTGGTATGCCCTTCAAAGGTTCTGATCAAGGTGCCATCCCAGCGCCACAGCTTAGCCGTCGCATCGCTACTGGCAGAGGCAAAAAACTGACCATCAGGGCTTACTGAGAGCCCAAAAACAGCGGCATCGTGGCCCTTAATCTCATGGAGAAGCGTACCATCAGCCTGCAAAATCTGGAGCGCACCACTGCCACTAGAAGCAGCGAGCCGCTGACCATCAGGGCTGAACTCGACCCTAAGACCTAAATCTTTATTGCCCTGAATCGTTTGAATGAGTTTGCCATCTGTGGTCCACATCAAAATGCGGCCATCTTCAGCGATGGCCGCTAAACGCTGACTATCGGGACTAAAGCTCACACTCCAAGCTTGTAACTCGTTGAGACCTTGCAGGTCTTGCAAAAGCTTTCCTGTGGGGTTCCAGAGCTGAACAGTACCGTTAGCGCCTGCTGCTGCAATCAGTTGACCATTGGGACTGTAGTCAAACCCAAATAGCGTGTCTTGTCCAGCATCCAAGGTGGCAACGATGCTGCGATCGCGATCCCAAACATGAACAATAGGACTGTCTCCAGAAATGAGCCGTTCACCATCTGGGCTGATGGCGATATCCCAAACATCATCATCCAAAAAGATAGTTTGCAGCAGAGGGGACTCCCATTGCCTCAGGTGAGCTGTGTTGCTGCTGTCTATCGTGACCAGTGTTTGGGCATCGCTATCGAGAAAGCTGATGCCACGCAGATCCCCTTCTGTCTGGAGCATGCGCCAGGGAGAACCATCTATCCCACGCATCCAGATAGTGCGGTCTAGCCCAGCGGAGGCAATCGCTTCACCATCGGCGCTAAAGTCGATGCCACCGACGCGCTTTGTATGGCCTGCCAAGGTTTTCATAAGTGTGCCATTGGGCTGCCACAGCTGTACCATCCGGTCATCGCCACCGATAGCGATCGTATCGCCTGTGGGGTTAACCGCTCCACTCCAGAGGCTGCCGCCGCTAGTAGCAGCAGGTAATGTACTCAAAAGCTGACCGTCAAACGTCCAAACTTTAGCAATGTTATCTAGACCGGTTGAGAGAATCAGCTGCTTGGTAGCCTGCACCGCAACTCGCAAAACACCACTTTGGTGCCCAGACAAGGTATTGAGTAAAGTGCCGTCTAGATCCCACACTTTCACCGTTTGATCAGCGCCCCCGGACACTAAAAACTCGGCTCCATCACGATTGACACTAAATATGACATCCCAAGCTGGGCCTGTGTGCGCCTGAATCGTTTGCACTAATGATTTATCTTCAGTATTCCAAAGTTTCACGCTGCCATCCAAATTAGCGGTTGCAATTAATGGACGCTGGGGATGAAATGCAACACCATAGCTGTCACCGGCATCTTCAAACATGTGTAACAGCTGACCATTGCGAGCCCAGAGCTTGGCGGTGGCATCTCTACTCGTTGTGACAATCAAGTTTCCATCTGGGCTATGGGCAAACGCTAAAATCGACGTCGCATGTTTTGATAGCCGATTGCGCTCATTCATCCAGTAAATAATCTGATGTAGGGCCCGATCAGCGGCGGCTTCTAGCTCTAGATCAGGTTCGTCCAGGGCCTGGAGCTTGCGCTTGGCCTTAATGGCATCAACCAGGGCGTCCAGTTCCTGATGAGCCGCAAACTGCCCTTCTGCCGATGAGATCAGGGCCTGCACTTCATTCAAACGAGCCGTGTTCTCACCAGCGATCGCCCGCCGATATTGAAAAAATGCGGCAGCACCTAGCAGTGAAACGATTGCCAGTGCCCCAGAGGTGATGCCGAGTAAAAATCGCTGTAAACGGGTTGTCCGTCTAGCCGCTTCTGCCTTTTCGAGGTCTAGCGACTTTTGAGTTTCAGCCTGTTCCTGCTCTTGGCTAAGGGTTAAAAAACGATAGTCTAAATCGCTAAGGCTTTTGCCCCTGGCCCAGGTTTGGGCATCTTGCAATGCCTGGCCCCGCAGCAGGCGTGACTCATCCATTTGCTGGGAGGTGATCCAAGCTTCCAAGGCTCCAGCATAGGGGCGTAGGGAGTTGAGCTGCTTTTGCACCCACGCTAAATCGAACACACTGACATAGATGCGATTTTTACCACATAGCTGCCCTGCCTGCTGCACCATTAATCCACTCAGCAACAGCTCAATCTGGTCGCGGCTATCGTCCGTGGGGATTACTTGTCCCTCCAGCCAGCGCTGATAAATCCCCAGCAATCGTCCCGTACGGCGATCGTCATAGAGGATGCGATCGCGAATGGTACGCAGGTGCTCAGGTTCATCCTGCGATTCCCAATGGTCGATGATGTGCGATCGCACCACGCTTTCCACCCAAAACTTTTCCATGCCCAGGGGAATATTCAGTGGGTCATTCACCGCCGTTTGGCTGGATGTAACCAACAGCTGACAAACCTTCTGGGTTAAAAAGGGCTGTCCCTGGGTCCAGGTCAAGACCTCCTGCAGAATAGCTTGGGAATTGTCGAATTGGAGCTGTAACCCGTGGGCTAAGGGAGCCGCTTCTTCCAGGCTAAATCCTGAGAGAACAATGGCGCGACCAATATTAAACGGGGTGCGTTGTTTATCAGCAATCAAGTCGGCTGGGGCGGCGACGCCAAAAATGGCAAAGGTAAGCCGCCGGTAGGCAGACTCGATGGTGCGACGGTTGTAACAAAAGCGAATCAGGGCAAAAAAGTCATCGACGGAGAAGGGGAGATTCAACAAACTATCCACTTCATCGACAAAGATAAACAGCCGTTGATCTGGGCACTGAGCCAGCAGCATCTCAATAAACTGACTCAAAATTTGGGTTAACGACAGATGGCTGTGGTCTTCCCACCAGCGGCGAATATCCATGGTTTTTCGCAGCCCTAACTGTAAGGCAAGAGTTCCCATGAGACCCCGGTACCACTGTTCTACTGTAATGTGATCACTACCAATATTGGTCACATCAACAACAGCACAACGATAACCATCTTCTTGGAGTCGATGCCAACTGCGCACCATCAGAGAAGACTTACCCATCTGACGCGAGTTAAACACATAACAAAACTCCCCTGCTAGCAGAGCCGCGTATAGCTCTTTATCGGCCTGGCGTTCGATGTATGTGGGGGCTTTATAGTCAAGACTGCCGCCAATTTGGTAGTAGTTGTCCATGATTAAGCGTTGGGGCAAGGGGGGCAACACCGTCGCAGAGGTTGCGATCGCGCGCTAAGACATCAACGTTAGTGCTTAAGTAATCCTGGATCCAGTCACAGGCGTAGCTAAGCTCATCCAGTGCCAGAATTGTATCTAAATTCCAGAGGGTTAACGTGCCATTTTCGGCAACGGTGACCAGTAATTCTCCAGCGGGGCTAAATTTTACGCTTTTAAATTCAGAACCGTTACCGTAAAGAGTTTTCAGATTCTCTCCATCCAGAGTCCACAGGTTAACCATATTATCGGCACCCGCTGTAGCTAACAGCTGACTATCCGCACTGAAATCTACACCATAGACATTGTGGCTATGGCCCTCAAACGTCCTGACTAAGGTACCATCCCAGCGCCACAGCTTAACGGTTTGATCGACGCTAGCAGAGGCAAAAAACTGACCATCGGGGCTCACCGACAACCCGAAAATATCTGAATCATGGGCCTCAATCTGATGACGGCGGGTGCCATCTTGATCCCAAATCTGAACAGTCCCATCGGCACCAGAGGAAACTAACTGTTGGCCATCAGGGCTAAAGGCCACACGATACACTCGACCATCATGGCCTGAGAGAGTGTGAAGCAGTTGCCCATCCACAGTCCAAATGCGAATGGTGCCATCTTCTGCACCAGCAGCCACCCGCTGGCTATCCGGACTAAAGGCCGCATCCCACGTTTGCAACTGGTGCCCTTCGAGCACTCTTAAAAACTCTCCTGCCTGGGTCCACAGGCGAATGTTGCCACTTCTGCCAGCTGCCGCAATCAACTGCCCATCTGGACTAAAGTCAAACCCCAATAGGGTATCTTGCTCAACTTGGAGAGTTGCCATATTGTTGCGATCGGTATCCCAGACGTTGATCTGAGAACTGTCGCCGCCAATAATTCTCTCGCCATTGGGACTAATGGCAATATCCCAACTGTTGCCGTCTAACAAGATTGTTTTGAGTAAGGAAATTTGCCACTGACGTAGCTGTGCGGTGATGCCGTTGCCTGCGGTAACAATTGACTTAGCCTGATGGGGAGAAAAACCTAGCCGACGAATCTCTCCTGATAGCTGGAGCCTGCGCCAGGGTGCTCCCTCGTTACTCCAAATCCGGATGGTTTTATCAAGAGCCGTGGATGCGATCGCACCGCCATCGGCACTAAAGGCCACCCGTTCAATACGTTCGGTATGGCCTGTCAAAGACTGGAGTGAATCTGTTGCTGACTGCCAGAGCTGAATAACCGCGTCATCTCCGGCCATGGCCATGGCATGCTCGGTGGGGCTAAAGGCCACACTCCACAATCTACTGTCCGACTTTGTCGCTGGGATTGTCCGCAAAAGGTTGCCTGCTGCGCTCCATACTTTCGCCGTACCATCTAGACTCGCTGAGCTAATGGTTCGCTCGGTCGGGCTGATGGCCACTTGCCACACCATGCCTTGATGACCCGATAGCGCCTTTAGCAAGCTGCCATCTGAGCCCCAAATCTTGACCTGACGATCGGCTCCGCCCGAGACTAAAAAATCTCCCGTGGAGCTATAGTCAACATCCCAAACAGCTCCTTCATGGGCCTGAATCGTTTGCTCTAAGGCTTTGGTTTCAAGGTCCCAAATTTGGATGCTTCCGTCCAAATTAGTCGCGGCCAACAGCGGCTGTTCAGGATGAAAAGCCAAGCCAAAGGTAGTGGCATTGCCTGTAAAGGAGTGCAGCAGCTGGCCATTTTTTGCCCACAGTTTGACGGTTTGATCCGCGCTGGTGGTCGCCACTAATTCTCCATCTGGACTATAGGCCACTTCTAAAACCGATGCTTCATGGCCAGAAAATCGATTGCGTTCACTCATCCAATAAATAATTTGCTGGAGCGCCCGATCAGCTGCTGCCATCAGCTCTGCTGGCACATCGTTAAGGTCCTCTAATCGACGCTTGGCTTTAATCGCATCCATCAGAGCATCTAATTCTTGATGGGAAGCAAACCGACCTTCCGCAGATGAAATCAGCGCCCGAATTTCGTTGAGGCGTGAGGTGCGGTCACTGGCAGCGGCCTGTCGATACTGCTGTAGAGTGGCTAGCCCCAATAGGGAAACAATCACTAAAGCTCCAGAGGTGATGGCCAATAACGTCCGTTGTAATCGGGTAGTACGTTTAGCCGATTGGGCTTTCTCCAACTCCAGAATACGCTGGGTTTCGAGCTGTTCTTGCTCCTGACTATGGGCTAAGAAACGGTAGTCTACATCGCTCAGACTTTTTCCTCTGGTCCAGGTTTGAGCGTCACGGAGAGCCTGTCCTCGTAACAACCGGGACTCATCCGTGTGAGATGAAGCCACCCAAGCATCAATATTTTCTGAGTAAGGCCGCAGAGCCTTCAGCTGACGATGTATCCAGGCTAGATCAAAGACACGTTCATAAATCCGATTTTTGACTACTAAATAATCATTGACCTGCACCATGAGACCGCTGAGTAGTAAGTCGACCTGGTCGCGACTGTCGTTGGCAGCAATGGGACTGCCTTCTAACCAGCGTTGGTAAATGCCGAGCAAACGACTTGTGCGACGTTCGTCATAGAGCAAGCGATCTCGAATGGTACGTAAGTGTTCGGGTTCATCCTGGGATTCCCAGTGGGTGATAATGTGCGATCGCACCATCGTTTCCACCCAAAATTTTTCCATCCCAGGGGGGATACTCAGGGGCTCATTCAGTGCGTCTTGACTGGACGTGACTAATAGCTGGCAGACTTTTTGAGTTAAAAACGGCTGGCCTCCTGTCCAGGTCAACACCTCCTGCAAAATCGCTTCCCTATTGGTGGTTTTGAGCTTTAATCCCTGGGCTAAGGGAGCTGCTTCAGCAAGACTGAACCCTTGTAAAATAATTGCCCGACCAATATTGAATGGTGTCCGCTGTTTATCCGCAATCAAATCAGCCGGAGAGGCTACCCCAAAGATGGCAAACGTCAGGCGGCGATAGTCAGGCTCTACCGCACGACGGTTATAGCAATAGCGAATGAGTGCAAAAAAGTCATCAACAGAAAAGGGAAGATTGAGCAAACTATCAATCTCATCCACAAAGATAAATAGTCGCTGATGGGGGCAGTGTGCCAGCACCGCTTCAATAAACTGACTCAACGTTTGAGTCAGCGAAAGATGGCTATGCTCCTGCCACCAACTGCGAATATCCAGTGCTTTGAGCAGTCCCAGCTGTGAGGCCAATGTGCCCATCATGCCCCGGTACCACTGCTCTGGCGTAATGTGATCGCTGCCAATGTTGGTCACATCCACTACAGCGCAGCGATGTCCTTGCCCTTGCAGCTGATGCCAGCTACGCACCATCAGCGATGACTTGCCCATCTGTCTCGACGTAAAAATGTAGCAGAATTCACCTGCTACCAGTGAGGCGTAGAGGTCTTTATCGGCTTGGCGTTCAATGTAGGTTGGGGCGCCATAGTCGAGACTGCCCCCGACTTGGTAATAGCTGGTCACGTTACGGACGAATTCAAGCGAGCATAGCTTGCTTGAGTTTACGTCCTACGAGGACTTACAGATGTTCACACCATGACAAAACTACATATCAACAGTGTTGATGCCGTCCTTCAATTGGCCTGTCGAGCTTTTTCTAAAAGACTTTCACTATTAGACTTGTAGGCATTCACCCGGTCCTGAGCAATTTGATAGCGCTCGTCCGCCACTGGGACTTCAGCCATCAGATCAGATGCTTGCTGCCAACGAGCTGCCAGCGCTAACCAGTCAGCTGCATCTCCGGCCGTTAGTCCATCCTTGGCAGCCTGCTCAGCAATACGAACAGCCCGCGCAAAGGAATCATAGGATTCTGGCAAGGGAAGCTGCTCGGCGGGCGATGGCTGTTCCGGTGCCGCGGCGGTGGCAGGTGCGGGATCTTCAAAACGCTGGCGCACGGCCCAAATACCTACTCCGGTTAGCAGCAGCGCAACGGACAGCCCTCCAATAATGCCGCTGAGAAATGACTTACGCTGCCTCAGGTCCGATTTAGAAGCACCTTCGGGCATTTGCCCTCGAAACTTAGGGCGTCTTAAATCACGAACAACCCGTTTCCACCAGTGGGGCTGCTTGAGGATGATCATTTCTGCCCATAGCAAATGATTCTCTGGATCGCGGTTGATTTCTTCCAACCACAGTAGCTGCTGTTCTTGCACCAGGCGACTATTGATATTGACCCGTCGAATTCGACGAGGTCCAATGTCTTCCAAAATAGTCCGAATATCCTCTACCACCACTGATTTCTTTAGCTGCTCATCGGTGGGGGCTTCACATAATAGCTGTAGTACATTATCGACGAACATAGCTCGGGTACGAATACCGCTATCGGCTAGCTGGTCGTTAAGAATTTGAATAATAGCGGCAACACTACCGTCCTGGGCTTGTCCAAAGACATCGTTGATATCAGTTAGTGTGGTTGTAGACATAGGCACAGTCTCCAAGAGACTATCGCTGCAATCATCTTAGGAAGGTAGAATACCCAGTCACAGTTGACATATGGTCACATTAGATGTTCCGGGGTTGGGCATCCAGGTTACCTCAAAAATGTCATCCCCTTCCAATATCACAGATAAATTCAGTGTATTTGACGACACTATGTCGCACATTTGGCACGTAGTGTTACAGGCTAGCTATTCTGCCATAGAAATAGGCATCCAGGCGATCACCTAAATTTTGGCCTCTAGATGGGGGACTGCATTAAATTTTTGAATTTTCCAATGCTCGGGATTGTACCGATTCTCCTCAGCCAGGGACGGATTCAGTAGCCTAAACTCAAATAGGGCTGTGTTGCGGATAGGAATTTGCCAGGTGCGATCGCACCCCAAAATAACTCCAATCAGCTGCTGCATAAAGCCCCCATGGGTGACCATCCAAACGATGTCACCCGCACGATGCCGCCGTCCCACCGTGCGATACCAGCTAACTGCTCGCTGGTGAGCCGCTGCCAACATTTCTGCTTCGGGTACAGGCCGGTAGTCTAGGGTGGCCGTTAGCTTTGCACAGAGCCGTGGATAGCGTCGGTTGGCCTCGGACCAGGTCAGCCCTTGAAAAATACCCTGGTGGAGTTCTTGGAGTTCTGGTGCTAGCTGGAGTGGACACCCTGTGACCGTCTCTAGAGGACGGGCTGTTTCGACAGCCCTCTGGAGCGGACTGCTGTAGATATGTGTGGGCGGTCTTTGTTTCTTTATCTGTTCCTTGAAATAGGCTGCTAGCTGCTGAGTTTGCCATTGCCCCCGAGCAGATAGGGCGGTGGACATCTGCCCTTCTAACCGACCTTCGATATTACCCAGGGACTCGCCGTGGCGAATCAGTAATAGTGTTAAATAGCTAGTCATTTCGCATCCTAGCCCAGGGAAGCTCAGCGGACAGAAGACCTCCATGCAAAGCACTCCATATAAACTCAGCACAAAGCTCGAAATAAGCCTGCGAAGCGTTTGCGAGGAAACGTTTACAATGTAGGCATCTTAAAACCACGCAACCGATCCATGCTGCTCAAGTCCACCACACGTCATATTCATATCTTTGCGGCAGACATTGAGAACAATGAGCTTGTGCCCAGAGAAGACCAGCTCACACTAGATGTTGATCCCGACAATGAGTTTAATTGGTCTGATGACGCGCTTCAGCAAGTTTACAAAGAGTTTGATCGCTTAGTTGATGCTGCCACCGGAGAAGCCTTGACCGATTATAATTTGCGGCGCATTGGGTCGGACCTTGAGCATTTTGTCAGGACGCTACTGCAGTCAGGAACCATCAGCTACAACCTGAGAAGCCGAGTGCTGAACTATAGTATGGGTCTACCCCGCGTGGTATCGGAGAGTGATTAACTGTCCAAATCCCGAGTGTCAGGCAGCGAATCCAGAAGGGAGCGTACAATGTCACTCCTGTGAGACATTCCTTCCCCATCGCTATCTCTGGGCAGCGGGGCCAGGAAAATTGGACCAACTGGATGAGCGCTACAGCTGGCAGCATCAGCGAGTGGTGCTGGATACTCGGCCTGGATTGCCACCAGCATCACCGGAGCCAATCCCACCCCATGTTTGGCCCTATCTCATGTTGGCACCCCACAGCCTGCATGTGCCCCAGCCCTATGATCTAATCAGTGATAGCGCTGGTCATGAAATCCTGCTACTAGACGCCCCAGCCATTGCTATGCCAATGGATAAGAGGGAGAAGCCAAAACTTTTGCCTAGCCTCGTGGCGGCTTGGCCAGATGCATCTCCCCTGCGACAGCTCGACTGGCTGTGGCAAGTAGTGGGGCTATGGCCAGATTTTATCGAACAGCAGGTGGCAGGCAATCTGCTGCTGAGCGACCACTTGCGGGTACAGGGCTCCCTGGTGCGATTGTCAGAGTTAGCGCTCGATCCACAGCCTCCCACCCTCAAAGGATTAGGAGCATCCTGGAAAAAGCTAGTACCCCAGGCCCAACATTCGATTCGAGACTTTTTGGCTAGCCTTTGTACCCAGCTGATCCAAGGGGGTATTTCTACGCCAGAGGTGTTGGTGGCCTGTTTGGATCAAGCCATGGCTGAGACTGCCATGGGGCATCAGATGGACTGTCAGCTATCGGTCCTGACCGACCAAGGCCCCAGTCGTAAACGCAACGAAGACGCATGCTATCCGCCTAGTGGGGCAGTACAACGCCATAATATTGGCCCTAAAGTTAGGCCTGGTCGAGAGCGACCGCTGCTGCTGCTAGTCTGTGATGGCATCGGTGGTCATGATGGGGGCGACGTGGCCAGTCAGATTGCGATCGCAACCATCGAGCAAGAACTCACTCCCTTATTAGATTGGCTGGCAGATCAGCCGCTCCACGACCCAGGCACCGTCACCCTGGCCATCGAACAGGCCATTTGGGCCGCTAATGACAAGATTTCTCAGCACAACGATCAGGGCATGCGCCAGGCTCGAGATCGCATGGGTACCACCTTAGTCATGGCCCTGATTGTCGGTGTCCACATCTACATCGCCCACATCGGTGATAGCCGTGCCTATCGCATTAGCGCTAACAGCTGTCAGCAAATTACCTTTGATGATGATGTCGCGGCCCGCGAGGTCCGACTGGGATACGGGTTTTATGCCGATGTCGCCCATCGTCCTGGCACAGGGGCCTTAATTCAAGCATTGGGAATGGGAAACTCGGCGGCATTACACATTACTGTACAGCGATTGATTCTGGATGAAGGCATTGTCTTACTCCTCTGCTCTGACGGCTTAAGTGACTACGACCGGGTTGAGCAATTTTGGCAGACTCAACTCCTCCCAGTACTCACAGGTAAGACACAAGCGGCTGACGCTGTCTCGCACCTTGTCCAGCTGGCCAATATCCACAACGGCCATGACAATGTCACAGTTGGCATCGTTGCTGGTCACAGTCAAGCTCTCAATTCACCAACCATTTCACCCCTCTCACCGGACGAAACAGCACTGCCCCTGCCCACACTACCAAAACCCCAGTCAGTAGCCCGGTCGACAGCCCGGGCGACCCAATCCACGCCAACGGTAATTTCCACAGCTATCCCCCCGGCAGCTCCGGCTAAAAGGACCGTCGTTGGCCCCTGGCTCTTTCTACTGGTGCTGGTGGGCTTTCTAGGAGCCGTCACCACCCTAACCCTAATGTTCTTTGAGGAGCAACCGTTTACATTTTCAACTCAGCCAGAAGCGCCCGCGCCTGATATCCGTCAAAATCAGTCCAATTCAGATACTGATTTTGACACTGAGCCGGATCCTGAACCAGATACTGAACAAGTCGGGATTGTCGTCGATGAATTAACCAGCCCTCCCCTGACGCCGGGTAGTTATTTACAGCTGAACCAACCCGTTGACCTATTGGCTGAGCCTCAGCGCAACCAGGACACTAGTAACACGCTAGGTCAATTACCCGCGGGAACTATCGTGCAAATTCTGACTCGCCAGGGCAATGCTGCTGGAGAGCAGAGCATCCGGTGGGTAAGATTAAAGATCTGCTCAGATTTAAAGGTCACACTGCCCACCCCAACGTCACTAACCTCTGGGACAGAGGGCTGGATAGCTGATGAAGATCTAGAGTCGATTGTCAGTGGCGTGGCGACAAGACTAGACTGCGCTCCTGATTAGGTAAGGCTGTATTTGAGTCTGTATTGTTTGTTTGTATTTTTATCGTGGCAGGACGTTTATGACCGCTTCTATGTCATCTTCATCAGAGTCACTTTGTCTATGGCTTGCTCTGGATCGGCTCACGGCCGCTGATCCAGAACACTATGCTATTTGGGTGCTCAAATCTCCCTATCCGGGGGGGCATGTGCACCACGATCGTATTTGGAATCACACTCTATCCCAGGCTTGGCAAACCTGGCAGTCAATGTTTTCGCTGCGGGGCTTGCCCCAGGTGCCCCATGTGCCATCGGCCTACGTACCCCAGGTATTACTCGATGACAATGGTGATGCCTCGACGGCTAGTCAGTCCAACAGCTATAGCAGCCGCTTGATGCAGCATCTAGGGCTAAATCTCTGGCAGTGGTTGTTTGATGGACCGGTGCAGAGCAGCCTTGACCATAGCTGTGGCATTGCCCAGGGGCAAAGTACGGTCATGCGTCTGCGCTTAGAAATCCGCGATCCAGAACTGATCAGTGTCCCATGGGAAATTATGCAGGCTCAGCCTGGACGTCCGGCGGTGGCTCTCAATCAGCAGATTTTATTTAGCCGTACAACCAGTGATGTGGATCCCCTGTCTGATTGGGGGTTGGACAATGGATTGAGAATTTTACTAGTGGTGGGGCATGATGATGGTGCCTCCGAAGATAGAGCTGCTGCAACCCTCAGTCTAGATAACGAAGCTTCCTTGCTCAAAAGCATTCTAGAAAGCCGGGGAGACTCGCGACCAGGGCGACATGTGGTGCGTCAGGTGGATGTACTACTGCAGCCCTCGCCAGCAGAGCTGATTCAGCATTTAGAGCGCTATCGTTACAATCTGTTCTTTTATGCCGGTCATGGGGTGCCTGCCCCCGATGGCGGTTTGCTGTTTCTTCAGCGTGAGGCCACCCTCAACGGCACAGAGCTGGCCCAGGTGCTGACGCGCTGCCGGGTTAAGCTGGCGGTGTTTAACACCTGCTGGGGCGCTCAACCCGAACGTAGCGGCCAACAGGCTATTCCCCGCAGCAGCCTGGCAGAGGTGTTACTCCACCATGGCGTACCGGCTGTACTCGCCATGCGGGACTCCATTGCCGACGAAGAGGCCCTCAGCTTTATTCAGATCTTTGCCCAGGCCTTGGCCGAACGGAAACCGGTGGATGAGGCGGTTGCGATCGCACGTCAGCATCTCCTCACCCTTTACAAATTTAATCAGCCGGCTTGGACCCTACCGGTTCTGTACATGCACCCCGACTTTGATGGCGAACTGCTTACCCCCATGCCCACAGACATTACACGTTTACCAGGCGATTCCGGCATTGGCGGACGCACTGCTGCCCATACCATCAGCATTCGTGAAATCGGTGGTGATGGCAGAGTCTGGCCCATCTATCGTGGTCTCATGCGAGTCGGCAGACTGCCCGATAATGATTTAGTGATTGCAGAACCTTGGGTATCGAGCAAACATGCCGAAATCTTTTACCGACGGGTCTCTGCCCAAAAATCCGAAGAACCCACCTATTTTCTGCGTGATTTTTCCCGCTATGGCACTTATTACCTAGGTGCCCAAGGATGGCAGCAGATTCATCGTCAAGAAATTGCGATCGCATCCGGTACACAGCTTCGCTTTGGCAGCTCTGACGGATGCTTGCTAGAATTCATCATCGAGCCCACAGCACCATCCTAAACACAGCCGATTCCTCGCAGCTCAAGGGCTATACAAAGAAAGTTTTGACTGTTTGGGTATACGAACTTACGTCTTTTGGCGTAAGTTTGCCATAAGTTCAATAATTGGATGCGGAACATCTGTAATCAAGCCTGTATCTTCTTCCTGTCACAGCTCAATGAACTTATGGGAGGGTAACACTACTACCATGGTCAACCACAAAGAATCTTCGTCTCAGCAGCACTTATCCACCGAAAATCATGCTCAGCAGGAAATGCTGCAGTCTATTCTGTCTGCTCAGCCTTATCCATGGTCACCAGCCGAGAACTCTGAGTACTTTACTGAGCCAACAGCCGCTGGCGATGCGCTTGCTTTCTCAGACGAAGAAGCTCAGCTGGGTTGGCAGGCACTTTCAGCCCAGCTTGAGACGCTTTGGGGCGAGTCATCTGTAAGCAAGCTATCTGTACAAGCGGCCCTAGCGGAGCGATTTGCCCGTCGCCTGACCCAGGATGTGATTGACCAAATCACCGCTCAAGCAGCTCAAATGGTTCAGACCGGTCGTCCCCTGGCTGAGCAGCTCATCGGCTGTGTTCGTGATACGCTCACTGGCTGGGATGAGACCGATCTGCAAGTTATGGCTCGCCCCTTAGCCCATGCCATGCGTGGCCAAGAAGAAATTCTAGACGCCACCATCAACTCAGTTCGAGACCTGGAGTGGGAGGCATTATCCCCCATGGAACAAGCTCGCATTAGTCTAGCGGCTGCTCGGTGGTCTATCGACTATATGAACGAGCAGGAATAGCGCAAACATAACACCTGCATCGGCATTCAATCATTACCCCCCAGAAAGAAACGTCTCAGTTGTGCATCACAGCTGAGGTGCTCTTTTACGCTCATAAGCGTTCGCCTACACCTGGGTTAAGCTTATGCAACTGATTGGTATGCTCGACTCACCCTATGTGAGACGGGTGGCTATTTCCCTCAAGCGTTTGAATATTCCATTCGAACATCGAGCATTATCAGTTTTTAGTGATTTTGATGCTTTTAGCCAAATCAATCCCATTGTCAAAGCCCCCACTCTGGTAACTGATAAAGGAATTGTTTTAGTAGATTCCACCCTCATCTTGGAGTACCTCGAAGGGGTCTCAACGGTGAGTTTAATACCTGAAACGTCACGCCCCCAAGCGCTCAGACTAATTGGGCTGGCCCTAATGGCCTGCGATAAAACAGTGCAAATCGTCTATGAACGCACACTTCGCCCTACTGACAAACAGCATCAACCCTGGTTAGACCGTGTCACTACTCAACTTCATGCCGCCTATGCACAGCTAGAGCAAACAGCCAGTAAACTTACTGGAGTTATTGGAGAACCGCTCATGCAGCCGGAGATTACCATCGCAGTTGCCTGGCGATTCAGCCAGCTATACACTGCTGATGTGATCACACCAGCCACTTATCCACAGCTGGCTGAATTTTCTGCCCAGGCCGAAACGCTTCCAGAGTTTGTCTCCACACCAGTAGAGTAGAAGCATGGGGCAGAGTTTTCCAAAAGTCAAAATCATTGCCGTCGGCAAAGTAAAAAAAGGCTGGCTCAAAGACGGCATTAGCCTTTATTCTCAGAGACTCCCAGAGATTGAATTTTTAGAAATTAAGGACACCGCTCCAGAAACTGAGGCTCAAAAAGTCCTAACCTCACTTAAAACCTACGACAAATTAGTGGTGCTCTCTGAAGATGGGCAGCACTTTGACTCGGTAGCGTTTGGTCAATGGCTAGGTCAGGAAGCCTCTGGCACCCTAGTTTTCTTCATCGCTGGCCCGACGGGCGTCAGTCATCACCTCAAGCAAAAGGCATATCAAGTGTTGAGCCTATCAGCCATGACATTTCCCCATGAGCTAGCAAGGCTATTACTACTAGAGCAACTTTATCGCGGCAAGACCATTTTGCAGGGTGGTCGTTACCACAAATAATGCGTCAATTTCTACAGCTGCTACAGCACGAAATCTTTATCTAGCAACACGATAGTGATTAAGGCATATCGCATGCTTCCATGTCTTAAGTGTCCATAAAGGGCATGCCTTTTGTCAGAACATTTTCTTGAATTGATAGCCACGTCTTCCGCCTATGACTCAATCTATAGTATTGTAAAGCTTTGTAAATCAACTTTAGGGCTCGATACGAGCGATGCTTGCGAGTCCGCGATGCATCTGAGCTGCAAAAGTCGATTTTAGACGTCAAACGTAGGTAATAAGTGCAACTAACTACCCGCCCAACTGGGTCTCCAGGCCCTTCTACGAGCGAGCTTCCATTTACTCTTAAAGACCTCAGGAATGCAATTCCGGACTACTGCTTTGAACCATCAACAAGTCGTTCCCTAGCTTACTTTTTTCTTGATATTGGTATTATTGCCGGGCTTTATGGTCTGGCCTATAGCCTTAATTCCTGGCTATTTTTCCCTGTCTTTTGGCTGATGCAAGGCACGATGTTTTGGGCTTTGTTTGTTGTGGGTCACGATTGTGGACACGGCTCATTTTCAAAACATAAGTGGCTGAATAATCTCATTGGCCATCTTAGTCACACGCCTATCTTGGTACCGTTTCATGGCTGGCGTATTAGTCACCGTACCCACCATGCCAACACTGGCAACATTGACACCGACGAAAGCTGGTATCCCATTTCTGAAGACACCTACAATGAAATGGATGCCATTGGTAGGGCAATTCGCTTTAATTTGTTTCTCCTGGCCTATCCGTTTTATTTATTTAAGCGGTCTCCTGGTCGTAAAGGGTCTCACTTTATGCCGGGTAGTGACCTTTTTCGACCTTCTGAAAAGAAGAATGTGATTACCAGCACTGTCCTGTGGACACTGTTTATAGGATTTTTAGGGGTGATTGGAGTGCAGTTTGGCTTAGTCTTTCTGATTAAGTTCTACGTGATGCCCTATCTGGTTTTTGTTATGTGGTTGGACTTAGTCACATTTCTGCACCACACTGAGCCAGACATTCCCTGGTATCGCAATGATAGCTGGTATTTCCTCAAAGGTGCATTGTCAACCATTGACCGTGACTATGGGTTTATCAACTCCATTCATCACAACATTGGTACCCATGTGGCCCATCACATCTTTTTGAACATGCCTCACTACTATCTTAAGGATGCTACTGAAGCCATTAAGCCAATTTTAGGAGACTATTATCGCGAAGGTAAAGATTCTGTCTGGACCAGCTTCTGGCGCTCTGCTCGTGAATGTATTTTTGTACCAAACGAAGGTCAAAAAGTATATTACCAACCTCGACGATAGTTTACGATTTTTGTAAGGTTTTGAGTCAAAAAATAGGAGCACACTAATGATTGTTGTGCTCCCATTTTTTTATCTAATGTAGATTGTCTCAACCAGGACGATATTGTTGAGGTGGAGGTACGTTCTACGCTCCTATTGAAGAATGACCAAAATTTGGCTAGGTTTTCGTAACGATTTACTCTTGGACATTCCTAAGATTTAGCTGTTTGGCAGGTGACCCGGTGCTCTAATCTCAAATTAGGTATTAGGTTATAGACTTGTAGTAAGGTTAACAGAGGTATCCGATGTTGAGTTCATTCTTGACCTGTTTAAGGGTTAGCTTACTAAGCGCTATAGGCATTGCCCTCCTCCCTCTAGCGGCTCATGCTGAAGCAACCGTAGCCTATTGTGATTCTCCCCTCTATGCTGTTAATGTATATCAAGACAGTACTTCAGAATCATCTGGAACATCTTTAAGAATACGTGTCTTCTGGCGAGAAAAATCTCTGGTGTTTGCTGATTTACTAGCACTGCGCAGCAACTCTTTCGCCGAAGGCTTTACCTATACAAGCCAGTCGGAATTATCTAATGACTATAGCGCATCACTCTGGACCTTATTTGTCCCAAACAGCGAAGGACAGTCCTGTTTGTTATTTAGAAACGGTGTTGCCTTTGATAGTGGCAGCGTGACTCAACGAGAACTGTAATAGCGTACCAACAAGCACTACTTACAGCCACTATTGTATCCCTTAGGAGTTTTGACTGCGCTGATATGGGTATTGAAGCATCAGGTTTGTCATGTGATCGCTAGCAAAGTGGGAAGCAAAGCTACTCAAAAATACCTAAAACTTAACAATATAGGCCTTTCCTGGGTTCACTCTCTAATAGTTATGTTGAAATCTCTCTATGCTTTTATCCAAAGAGATTGGCGGACATAACAAATATGGCGATTTCAAAATTTAATATAGCCTTTACGTATGTGTGATGCGAGCAGCCTATTGTTGTTGCTCAGTTCAGTTTTGCGTGTAATTTCGTGCGGATTCTCTATTTCTCATCTACTCAATGATGAGAAAACTCTTACATTGCTTAGACGAATATGCGTCTACACTCGTATTAGAAACAGTTTCTTGCTGACAGTGTGTGGTCTATGAAAAGAAAGTAAGGAGAACAGATAATGCCAGTATTCCTATGGGATCTGTGAGAACGCTGGCAATCGTCACTTTGTCTTTCAAACCTCTGTCTTTCGAGTCTGGGTGGGGGTGAAGAAGGTGAGATCTACAATGTATCCATCTCGTTGGCCTTTGCAAGTAAGTTAAGATTATCTACGCTCTTGGGTCGGCAGGCATTGCGCTCATCTTTTTCAGGGATTTTATCCATCAACTTGATTTACAAGAACAAAATTTTAACCTACTGACTTTGGAGAGGTATGATGCCAGCTCAACGGTCATTACCTATATACCATCAACTTTCTGAACAAGAGTTACTGGACTACTTTGTAAGTGATATCGCAACTGGCTTATCGGCAGAAGAGGTGGCCAGACGCTATGAGAAGTATGGGTGGAATGAGCTGCAGTTTAAGCCAGGAAAGCCAGCTTGGTTAAGATTCTTATTACAGTTTCATCAACCTCTGCTCTACATTTTGTTGCTGGCTGGAACTGTTAAGGCACTTCTCGGATCGTGGACTAATGCTTTTGTGATCTGGGGGGTGACTGTTATCAATGCAGTCATTGGCTATGTTCAAGAAGCTAAGGCAGAGGGGGCGATTGCCTCGCTGGCCAAGGCGGTTATGACTGAAACCTCAGTGATACGCGAAGGACAAACACTGCGGATTCCTTCGAGAGATTTAGTGCCAGGGGATATCGTTTTGTTATCCTCGGGGGATAAGGTACCAGCAGACTTACGGTTGCTGCAGACCCGTAATTTACAAGTCGACGAATCTGCCTTGACGGGAGAAGCTGTTCCTATCGAAAAATCGCTCCAATATTTACCGACCGATACCGTCCTTGCCGATCGTATAAATATGGCATATGCCGGGAGTTTTATTACCTTTGGACAGGGGAAAGGGCTGGTGGTATCGACAGCCAATGCCACCGAGGTAGGACAAATTTCGCAATCGATGGAGCGTCAGGTTAGCCTCTCGACACCGCTGACCCGTAAGTTTGCAAAATTTAGCCGCACCCTGCTCTACGCAATCTTAATCCTAGCTACTCTCACCTTTGCTATCGGAGTGGGACAGGGTGAATCCTGGGTTTACATGTTCGAAGCTACGGTTTCCCTGGCGGTGAGTGCTATTCCAGAAGGCTTGCCAGCAGTGGTCACGATTACCCTGGCGATTGGGGTTAACCGTATGGCAAGTCGTCATGCCATTATTCGTAAGCTTCCAGCGGTGGAAGCATTGGGAAGTGCTACTGTGATTTGCTCTGACAAAACTGGAACGCTGACCGAAAATCAAATGACGGTACAGGAAATGTACGTGGGGGGACAGCGCTATGTCGTGAATGGGGGTGGCTATAGCCCTAAAGGTGAAATTAGCCTCACTAATAGTAACAAACCATTTGAGGATGAATTGTCATCAACTTTAGAGCAGTGTCTGGTAGCTGGGGTGCTGTGCAATGACTCTCAGTTAAAACAAGTAGGAGAAGATTGGTCAGTGGTT
This sequence comes from Cyanobacteria bacterium P01_B01_bin.77, assembly GCA_039028535.1. Taxonomy (GTDB): domain Bacteria; phylum Cyanobacteriota; class Cyanobacteriia; order Phormidesmidales; family Phormidesmidaceae; genus Leptothoe. Next base: position 53,156 of record JBCCHX010000012.1, on the reverse strand, counting down.
GGTGACCCTACGGAAGGAGCGCTGATTACAGCGGCGGCGAAAGCGGGGCTGAGTCAATCGGGCCTCGTGGCTGCTAGGCCAAGATTGGATGCGATTCCCTTTGAGTCGCAGTATCAATATATGGCAACTCTCCATGATGGAGAGTCTCGCACGATCTACGTGAAGGGGTCGGTGGAAGCATTGACACATCGGTGTTCTCAGATGATGGATAGCCAGGGACAGATGATCGCCCTTGACTCTGCACAGATTGAACAAGCTGTCGATACGATGGCAGAAGCAGGGCTAAGGGTGCTTGCCTTTGCAACAAAAATAGTAGAGTCCCATCAGCACTCTATCGATCATGAAGATATTGAAACAGGTTTGATATTTTTAGGATTGCAAGGCATGATTGATCCGCCTCGCCCGGAGGCGATTGCCGCGATTCATTCCTGTCAGACTGCGGGGATTCGGGTAAAGATGATCACTGGCGATCATATTGCTACGGCACGGGCAATCGCTCAGCGCATGGGTATCCAATCTGCCGACAGCGTCATCGCCTTTGATGGAAAACAGTTGGCGAAAATGGACGATCATCAAATTGTTGCCGCGATTGAAGAGGGAACGGTTTTTGCCAGGGTTGCCCCAGCCCAAAAGCTACAGCTGGTTGAAGCACTCCAGTCCAAGGGAGACGTCGTGGCGATGACAGGGGATGGTGTGAATGACGCACCTGCTCTGAAGCAAGCCGATATTGGCATTGCTATGGGGAAAGGGGGCACCGAAGTTGCCCGTGAAGCGGCGGATATGCTCCTGACCGATGATAACTTTGCCTCCATCGAAGCTGCCATTGAAGAAGGACGGACCGTTTATCAAAACTTGCGCAAAGCGATCGCATTTCTCTTGCCTGTCAATGGCGGCGAATCCATGACTATCCTTATCAGTGCTTTGCTAGCAAGAGATTTACCCATCCTTTCGCTACAAGTGCTTTGGTTGAACATGATTAACTCCATTACCATGACTGTTCCCCTTGCATTTGAAGCCAAATCTCCTGGTATTATGCAGGCACTACCTCGTAATCCCAACGAACCTTTAATTACTAGAAAACTACTACACCGAATCTTGGTGGTTTCATTGTTTAACTGGATTCTAATTTTTGGCATCTTTGAGTGGGCTGAATTCACCATGGGAGACATTACCGTTGCTCGCACAATGGCGATTCAATCACTGGTGGCTGCGCGAGTGATCTATCTCCTCAGTATCGGACAATTAGGGAAGAGCTTAGTTGCCTACTTACAAGGTAAGTCCTCCTCCATCGTCAATTCACCAATTTTGCTTGTAGGCATTGTGATGGCCATTGGCCTGCAAGTTCTGTTTAGCCAGTGGGGAGTGATGAATATTCTATTTGCAACGGCGCCCTTGACGTGGAATCAATGGCTAATCTGTTTCTTACCGATGTTGCCGATGCTACCTGTAGCAATCTTTGCAAACCATATCGATCCATCGTGAGTGAATACTTTTTTGGCTTGTTGCTGCACCAGTGCTAACAACTCCGACAGATTGTTGGGCTCAGCCTGAGGAACTTTAAAGACGTTTACTTTCATCGGTTACGTTCTGGACAAAGCTAGTTGGTAGTCCTAAAGACGTAAGGATAAGGTAACGTATAGCTATCAACCCCTTGCATCAGCATCGTTATGTCATCCTCATTGCCCAATTGTTCCGATTGTGAGTCTACGAATGTCGTGAAGAATGGCATGATTCATAACGGCAAGCAAAATCACAAATGCAATGATTGTAGCCGTCAGTTCGTCAAAGATCCACAGAATAAAATCATTGATGATGCGACGAAACCCCTGATTGACAAACTGTTGCTCAAAAAAATGCCGTTAGCTGGGATTGCCCGAGTGGTGGATGTCTCAGGACCTTGGTTACAGCAATACGTGAATGCCAAATGTCAGCAAGTTCCCCACCAGGCAAAGGTGAGCAAGGTAAAAAAGGGCGGCTAACTCTCGAATGTGATGAGGCGTGGTTGTTTGTAGGCAATAAAGACAACAAACAATGGATTTGGTTGGCGATTAACCGAGAGCCCCGTGAGATCGTGGGCATGCATGTGGGAGACCGCAGTCGCGCCAAAGCTCTCTGGCAATCGATACCGTCTGTCTATCGTCAGTGTGCTGTCTGTTATACCGATTTTTGGGAGGCGTATGAGACCATTCTACCGAGCAAACGACCTAGAGCCGTAGATAAAGAAACCGGACAAACCAGTCATATTGAGCGATTCAACTGTACTTTGAGATAACGAGTATCCCGACTCGTTAGAAAAAACTTGTCGTTCTCGAAAAAGTTAGAGAATCACATTGGGGCTATCTGGTACTTCATTTTACTCAGGTGCTGCCCCCACCATCACAGTTTCTCCCAGTTTTGTTTGAGAGTGATTTTAAGATTGGTTTGGGGTCCCAGGCAGCTTCTATTTATCAATCAGTGGCGGTCACTTTGATTCGGGTGCTGGTGGATATGACCGTTGCCTTATCGGCTCTATTTTGTGTGGCCTTTTGATCAGTCTGTCCAAGTGGTCGGAGCTGTTTATCTTGCCAATTTTAGGATTAATTGTGCCGATTGTGCCGATTGCTTGGGTGCCGTTAGCGTTGGTTGTCTTTAGTGTGAGTAATTTAACAGCCATCTTTATTGTGTTTATGGGGGTGTTCTTTACCCTGACCATTGCCACGGTGGCTGAGATTAAGCGAATTCCTGAAAATCTGTTGATGACGGCTCAAAACCTAGGTGGCGGTAGTTTTAATCGCTGGCGCTGGGTGATTGTTCCGGCGGTATTGCCGGGTGTGTTTACGCTGTTAAGGCTTAATTTTATTGCTGCTTGGATGGTGGTATTGGCTGCCGAAATGACGGGTCTACGAGATGGGTTGGGAACGGTGGTGATGACTGGACGCAATCTTTTTAATAGCGATCTGATTTTATTGGGGATCTGTATAATTGGCATTACTGGATTTGCAGTGGATCGATTGCTGTTATTAATTCAGCGAAGGGTTTTCTGGTCGCAGGTGTAGGGTATGGAAAGTTGCGATCGCATCCCTCTCCCCATCCCAAACCCCGCTATTCTCACCTGCCAAGATGTCGCCAAACAGTTTTCCTCCGGTCGCAGCCACACAACCGTTTTAGCCAACGTCAACCTAGCGGTGAATCAAGGAGATTCTGTCACCATTTTGGGTCAATCTGGCGGTGGACAATCCACCCTGCTTAAATTGCTCGAAGGATTTATCCAACCCAGTGTGGGTCAGGTACTGTTCCATGGTGTTCCCCTCAAAGGCATCACCCCAAAAATCGGCATGGTGTTTCAGGAAAATGCCCTATACCCGTGGTTAACGGTTGAACAAAATATTGGTTTTGGGTTTAAGATTCGAGGGAAAAAACAGGGCCATTATGCCGCTAAAGTTAGGGACGTGCTGGAACAGGTGGGGCTTTCCCATGCCCGGAAATCTTATCCCCATCAGCTATCGGGGGGCATGAAACAGCGGGTGTCCATTGCTCGCTCTATTGCAGTGCAGCCAGACGTGTTGTTATTGGATGAACCATTCTCTGCATTGGATGTTCAGCTACGGCGCAGACTGCAGAAATTTTTGTCTTCGATTTGGGAGGATACGGCCACGACGATGGTGCTGGTCACCCATAATGTGGAAGAGGCAATTTTATTGGGCCAAAAGCTGATTGTGATTGGGGATAGGCCGGGGCGGATTATTGAAACGGTGGATATTTCGGGGAATCGATTTTGCGATCGCTACGATCCCGATTTTCTAACCCTGCAGCGCCATCTAGAAAATGTCATTGAAGCCGATGTAAGCACTCAAGAGACTCTGGCAACAGACGGATCGTTAATTAAGGCTGAACTCTAGCCGGGTATTGAGCCTTATGGATTTTCAAAATCGTTCTTGACTTAAGTCGTTTAACATTGGAGTTTTGCTTTAGTTTATTGAGGAAATTGAGCAAATCCTCATTGTCCTTATAGATATATTCCAACATGGTGTCATAGTCTCCCGTGACCGATGCCACGTAGCTGATGTTTTCCATCGCCACCAGTTTATTGAGATCATCGTCTAAAAAATCAGACTCAGTTTCTAACTCAATGTATGCAACGTTTTCATGCTTGACTTTGCCTGTATTAATAAAGGCGCTGATGGAAATAATTTTTTCATCGATCAGCCGCTTAACTCGATATCGAATGGTTGCCTCAGGCGCATCAATGGAGCGGGCAATGTCGCTATAGGCGATGCGTCCATTGTGTTGCAGCAGTTTAATAATGTTTAGGTCTAATTGATCAATCTCATAGCCACTAATTGTCTGTGGTAATAAGTCATTGCTAATCATTATTTAGTGATAAAGAATAGTCCGTTTTCTACTATAGAGTTTGGTTACGGATATGGCTCTATTTGAAACCTAATATTTTAGGGTTGAGAACATTTATAAGCCGTTAAGCAATAACCCCATGATTTGAGTCTCACACTCTAAATCTTCCACAGAAATCGATTCAGAATACCTATAATCGACCTCTCCGTAACCTCAAACCAGCCGGAACAGAACCAATCTTCTTCTGACCCAGAACAAGAGGCGTCTCATGATCACGAGCATGAACCCATTAATGATGATGAAGCCTACTGGACTCAGAGGACACGGGTGATCCAAAAGCTGCTAGAAGAAAAAGGACATTTTACCGCCGCTGAGGTGCGACAAGAAATTGAGCCAGAAGATTCAGTCACTCCAATGCTGGGGGCGAGTTTAGTGGCCCGTGCCTGGCTAGATCCTGACTTTAAGCGCCGTTTACTTGCCGATGGTAAAGCAGCGTGTCAGGAAATGGACATTGACACCGTTGAAATCAAACGGCTGGAAGTGGTTGAAAATACCGTGTCAGTCCATCATGTTGTTGTTTGTACCCTATGCCCCTGCTATCCCCGAGCAATTCTTGGCTATCATCCCCTTTCTTGGTACAAGAGCATGGCCTATCGGCATCGGGTGGTTGTTAATCCGCGCAGCGTGCTAGAAGAAGAATTTGGCACAGTTATTCCAGATGATGTCGAAGTGCGGGTAATGGATAGCACGGCAGACACCTGGTATATGGTAATCCCGGTAAGACCTGACGGGACTGATGGCTGGGATGAAGCAGCCTTAGCTACCCTGATTAACCGGGACAGTATGATCAGGGTTTCTTTGGCAAGCAAGCCCGGTGAGTCTTTAACCTGAACAGCAACGCTTTCAAAATTCTAAACAGAGAGCTGTATAGCGGCCAGCCGTCAAGCAATGTTGTTGAATATTTTCTCAACGCAACAATTGTTAAGATCTTGCGGATTCCTTAGGTTGTTTTGAGCTTTTGCTGTTTTTAGCAGCTAAAAGTATTTCATTTTACGGTTTTCTCTTTGGAGAGACGATAGATTGTTGTGTAAATAATGACAAAAGTAACGACAAGCTTGAGCAGTGTCTGTGGCGGTGCCTATATGAGGTGGCACTGACGTTATTTCATACAGTTTGGTTTTGATTCAGCATATCCAGCAAATTTCTAGGGGCATCTCCCATGAAACAATCTGAAGCATTGACAATTAGTATCGGTGTGCTGGGTGGAGTTGACGTTTTCCTCACGGCAACGGTTATTCCCGTCCCGGTTTGGGTTACGTTTACGGCATGGGCCTCGTTTTTTATTGTGGGTGGGGGCACCCGAGGGTTTGTTAAGTCCATTGCCTGCAATATTACGGGCATTATCATCGCCGCTTTGTCGTTGCTGGCCATTGATGTAATTGGCAATAGCCCAATCGTTGCCGCCATTTGCGTGGGCATCGGCAGTGCTGCTATGGTGCAGGCCTCTAAGCTGCCCTTTACCCATGGCATTACCCCAGCGATTGTTTGGGGCTTTTCGCAAACGGTCGGAACGGTGGCGGTTACAGGGCTGTCAGTGACAGCAGCGTTGCCGAATAATCCTGTTTTAATTGCGATCACAGCCATGATTTTAGGCGCAATTTTTGGCTACCTATCTGAAGCTTGGGGGAAGGCCATGACCACATCACCGGCCTAGCTCAATTCTCTTCACAGTTCAATCATCACGGGGTCGTTTCTATGGCTTTGATTAAAAAGATTCCTGTTACCGTACTCACCGGATATCTAGGGGCAGGCAAGACAACGTTGCTCAATCGCATTCTCACCGAAGAGCACGGCCAGCGGATTGCGGTGATCGTCAATGAATTTGGTGAGGTGGGCATCGACCACCAGCTGGTGATTGACGCCGACGAAGAAATCTTTGAGATGAACAACGGCTGCATCTGTTGCACCGTCAGGGGAGATTTAATTCGGATTGTTGGAGATTTAATCGCACGGGGCGATCGCTTCGACCATTTAGTGATCGAGACCACCGGACTGGCCGATCCGGCTCCGGTGATTCAATCGTTTTTTATGGACGAAGTGATGGCGCGACAAACCATTCTAGATGCGGTGGTCACCGTGGTGGATGCTAAGCATATTGGCCGTCACTGGGAAAGTGATGAAGCTCAAGAGCAGATTGCCTTTGCCGATGTGGTATTGCTTAACAAAGCTGATTTGGTCACCTCTGATGAACTGGCGGTGCTGGAGCAAAAAGTAAGGGCGATGAATGCGATCGCAACTATCCATGCCACCCAAAACTGTGAGATTGCCCTAGATCAGCTGCTAGGTGTGCAGGCATTTGACCTCAAAAATGCCTTGAGCATTGACCCTAAATTCTTAGATGATGTGGCCCATGAACACGATGACTCTGTTTATTCCGTTGCCATCACCGAATCCGGCACGGTGGATAGCGATCGGCTCAACCGCTGGCTTTATCAGCTGATCCAGGCAAAAGGGGCCGACATTTTTCGGGTGAAGGGCATTGTCGATGTGGATAATGCCAGTCGGCGATTTGTGTTTCAAGGGGTGCACATGACATTGGATGGTCGCCCCGGCAAGCCCTGGCTGCCAGAAGAGTCTCGCCGCAGTGAATTAGTGTTTATCGGTCGAAATTTAGATGAGGCAGAGCTGTTGGCCGGATTTCGAGACTGTTTGGTAAAAGCTTATGCAACCGTTTGATAGACGTACAGACGTTCCATGGAACGTCTCTCCAACATTAAATTTTTGGCTCTCATCCAATCCTTGTCCCATGAACACCACAATTTAGCCCATGAAACTACAGCATACCCTTGGCGGGTTAGAAGGTCTTGACCCCGTCAATTTTGAAACAGAGGTTTTTGTCGAACCTTGGGAGCAGCGCATTTTTGGCATCCACACCGCCATGATGGCCCTCAGCAACCACCTGAGTGAGTCGCTGCCCAACTATAAAATCGAAGAAGTCCCCACCCAGTTCAAAAGCTTTTGGACCTGGGGCCATTTGCGCATGGGTGCGGAAGGCATGCATCCCTTTGAGTACTTTCAGCTGCGCTATTACGAGAAATGGCTGGGGGGAATTTCTGGATTCTTTGTCGACGAAGGCTACATTACTCAGTCAGAACTCGATGAGCGTACGGCTCTTTTTCTCGAAGACAGTGCGCCGGCTGAAGCGTCTACCCCCAGCGATGCAGCGATAGCCATTGATGACCAGGTGGTGAAATATTTAACCGAGGGAGACTCCCCCAAACGACCGTCGCCAGCCACACCCAAATTTTCTGTAGGCGATCGGGTGAGAATCAAAAATGTCTCCTCAGGAGACCACACGCGACTGCCGGGGCATATCCGAGGCAAAGTTGCCGAAGTGGTAAAAGTCTATGAGGGGGCCTTCACCTACTTTTTTCCCACATCCGATGGCTTAGGCACCCCAATGCCCGTCTACAGTTTGGCCTTTAAGCCAGCCGACATTTGGGATGAGTCCCTAATTGATCCTAAATCGGTCTACTACAACGATATTTTTGAAGTATACATCGAGGCCCTTTAAAGGGAAAAAGGAGCGCACAATGCCAAGTAATTATCCAGGATTTGGGTATCCCGACAACCGCGAGACCCTGAGTGCCGCTAAGGTAAAAGCATTAGAATCTCTCCTCATTGAAAAGGGAATTATCACCAGCAATACAGTAGATACCATTCTGGGCCACTTTGAAACCAAAATGGGACCCTTTAACGGCGCTAAACTGGTGGCGCGGGCATGGGTTGACCCTGACTTTAAGCAGCTGTTGCTCGACGATTGTAATGCCGCCTGTCAGCAGATGGACTTTCCGGAGGGCATGTCCGGAGCCGAAGGGGAACACATGCGCATTGCCGAGAATACCCCTGAAGTACACAACGTGATTGTCTGTACCCTGTGCTCGTGCTATCCCTGGCCCACCTTAGGGTTGCCCCCTTATTGGTTTAAAGATCCCACCTTTCGAGCCCGAGTCACCCGAGAACCTCGCGTTGTCTTATCCGAATTTGGTGTGGACCTAGACGACTCGGTAGAAATCCGCATCTGGGATACCAGCGCCCAGATTCGCTGGTGGGTCTTGCCTATGCGCCCGGAGGGAACAGAAGGGATGAGTGAAGAAGAGCTGACTGGTTTACTCACACCCGAGGCCATGATGGGTGTTGCCACAGTCAAGGTTTAGGTCATGTTTACCAAATTCGAACATTTTGCTGCCACTAGCTTAATGGGCTCTCCTGAGGAGGCTCCTCCCCGAAACGATGGACACCTGCAGTTTGACCGAGACTGGGAAAAGATGGCCTTTGGTGTGGCCATTGCCCTCTCTAAACAGGGCTACTATGAATGGGAAGACTTTCGCCAGACGCTGATCGAGACCATTGGTGAATGGGAAGCCACCCACGAATTAAACGATCCGGGCTGGGACTATTACCAATGTTGGTTGACCGCATTGGAAAAGTTAGTCGTGGCAGCGGGGGTGCTTGAAGCCGGTGAGCTAGAGGCACAGCTGTCTCAGTTACTGAACTGTAAAGCTACACCACCTGAGACACCAGCCTAATGTTTCATGGCTATACCTACGGTGAGGCGATTATTGCGGTTGAGGTGACGCTGTTGTTGTCTTATTTGATTGGATTTATAGCAATGTAGGGTGCGATCTCAGTAGCATTCTGGCTAGTCCGGCAGCCCTCAATCCCGAGCAGCGTCCACAACGGCTACGCTATTGCCCGTATTCAGATACTACATTTCTCTCTTCAGTGGGGCCAGGCTAGCTCTTTACAACTGCTTTTTTAAGCGTGCCTCAACAAGTCCAACATGCCCTGGTGAAAGCCAGGGCTTTTCTATTGACGTTACTGATTACGAGAGGATTCTGCAGGGTGTAGTTCCTTGGTCAAACTTAAAATAGTAAATCAATGCCCTTGCTGAGTGAGGGGATGCACCGGTCTGCTAGCAATGTTATGTATCTTTTAGATAGAATCATCTCGTGAGTAGCACGCTAATCAATATTTTATCTCGGTAATCTGGCCATCTGTGCTGAGTCAAAAACCCCTTAAAAAAGAGCTAGCTATGAAAATTGAGTGCATACCACTGATTCAACTTCAGCGCGACTTCTACAACATTCCGCGGGGGCAGGAGCGCTTTCAAGTTTACCTCGAGACTATGCTTAATGCGGATGTCTCAGATGTTGACTTATTGCCCATGGTAATAATGAATCCCATGGGACGTGGTCATATACCAGAGGTGCTTGATATGCTGTTGGCGATCGACGCCGATAGCATAGCAAAAGATGCGATCTCAAAAACTCTAAGCCAGTTTGAGGACATTACCAGCGTATTCAAGCTTGGATTAGTTGTCGCTGATGACCGCATGGGAGCATGGACCAATCGTTACACCAGTGAATTTAGTCTCCGCTTTGAAATGCAAAATCATCTCAAGCGCGGATGGTTGACCGTGCCCCTATGGACAAGCGAAGAGCCCTCCGTACAAAAAGTGCAAGAAGAGACATTAACCACTGTGTATCGTGTTGCGTACGTTCAACGTCATGGATTGGCACGCACACTGCAAGAGATGCTAAATCAAGAAGGATATGCCATGGCAATGGCAGGGTGCCATCAACCCATCCTTGAGAACGATGATATGACCTACACCGATAAGATAATTTCCCCTTACCTGCTTACCCAAGATTATTCAATAATTATGACTTGCTTGTTTGGCGATCCAGTTGCTCATGCGCTAGGCTATAAACCGCAAGGGTTAAGCGAGGGTGCAGGTCTAGCATGGGCCTTATATCAAGCTCAGCATAACAATCTGAGCAACAGCTAATGGTAATCGATATTCACCACCTCACCCCAAATGATATCCCGCTGATGCACGCACTGCTGAAGACATTTGGCGAGGCGTTCGAAGACGTGGAAACGTATACTGCCAATCGCCCAAGTGCAGCCTATTTACGACGATTACTTGGCAGTGACACATTTATTGCGCTGGCTGCCGTGAAGACTGACAAAGTAGTGGGTGGTATTGTGGCCTATGAGCTGAAAAAGTTTGAGCAGGAGCGTAGTGAAATCTATATCTACGATCTTGCTGTCGCCTTGCAGCATCGGCGTGAAGGGATTGCAACGGCTCTCATTGAAAAGCTAAAAGCAATTGCTGCTGAGCGTGGTACTTATGTAATAGTTGTCCAGGCCGATACTGGCATCGAAGACGAACCTGCCATCGCACTATACACCAAACTGGGAAAGCGTGAGGATGTTTTACATTTTGACATTGCCATTGGTGGTGAACATGGCCAATAGTCTCGTTAAAATAGCTTAAACAGTGCATCATAGAACTCTCCTTGTCGCTAATCAGTAGAGAAATGGATAAAAATGCAGCCCAATGGCGAATCCTGAAAAAGGAGAAGCAGCCAGCTGTTTCATAACTATTCTAAGAGAGTCCTAATTTTTGCGATTGCTGATTCGGACGATAAATCGAACTGATAACAGTGCGCCACTAACGGTAATACGTTTGTTTGAAAATGTTCCCTAGACTTGAAAAAAATATGTGACTATAAAGTTTAAGATCTGACTCAACAGATTTACCGGATCAACAGTAACTATCGATGCGAATACAGATGGTCTATCTATGAGTCTTTATAAATGAAAATTAACTTATCCCAGCTTCTGATTGTAAGTTTGTTAGCGGGATGTAGTCATAGCGAAACCCCACAATCCGTTACAGAAAACTATTTATCTCTTATGCAGAAAGGAGATGATAGCTATATCGAATATGCATGCATGAGGGAAAAACCAGACCCTGAAATTGAGAGTTTAATCACGCAAATGTCATCGTTTCAGGTTGAAGGTGTCACCCCTGAGAGGGACGGAGCTTTTATCGCGCAGGTTAAAGGCATCCAAGGCAATGATGAAATTTCATTACAGTTACCCGTTCGCCAGACAGACGCTATCTATCAAAAAGCACAGGATTTAGTAGCCAGTTTAAATACCGACTCTCTCCAGACACAGGAGAGGCTAAAAACAACTAACGCTATAGGTCAAGCCATAGATGACCTAGGTGGCTTGCAACCCCTTAAAACACCAGAACGCTTAGATTATTCACTCAAAAAATTCTGTGTAACAGGGAGCGTATTGAAATGATAGTGATCGCTGGCAGATGCTAAGCATCCTGGCAGTTGCTAATAAGTCTCTCTACTCTACCAACAACAAAATAACAACTTTGGATGAATGAAGGGGTTGGCTCGAAAATGAAAGCTCCGTAGATCGAGCTCCGACTTCGCGATTCGGCTGAGCTCACCGTCGAAGCCTCAACTCTCAAAGCTGGACGGTTGAGCGCAGTCGAAACCGGGTTGATCGGCTACATTATTTAGCCGCAGCTCCCTAAAGTCAGATAGCAGGAAGTCAGACAACAGTTATTGAACCATTCTATTTTTGCGATTGCTGATTTAGGGGGATGGAGCGATCGGTAACCTCTATCACTTGATGGTTCCTCACAGCTACAACCATCCCGAGGATCAGCAATGCCCTATTTTTTACCCCATTCAATCCCCGGCACTAGCAAAAAGATCTATAAAAAAAGCTAATCAAAAGACTTGTGTTTTACAACACTTTCAATATGGCCATGGGATACCGTAATTCCTACATTACTGGGGGTATCACCCTCTACGCTGAAGAGTAGAGGGTAATTATGAGAGCCTTAAAGATTCGTGCAATTCATGCCAGTAGGGAGTTTAGCAAAAAGCAAGTCAATCTAAAGCATCCTCAAATACGGAGTTTATGAGAAAAAAGGTTGCCCTACTCCACACAATTCGTCGAAAGAAATTTCATAGCAAAAAAAATTAGCGAAACCCTTGTATAGAGAGATAATTCAAGGAAAAAGTATGCTCATTTTTCTAGAAATATCATGCTTTCTTTAAACAAATGTTGCAGCTATTGTTTCTAATTGCTAAGGTATGACCCATGAATTGTTTTTGATGCAGTTTGAAATGATCACCCATGCATCATGGTTACCATACGATTCATCTGTTCCGTCGCTGGTTTGGAGATTACTTGTGTCAGTTGTTACTACAACTCATTAATAGACCGCAGATTGGTTCATACCAAAACTCAGCAACAATTGATATCTAGAAGATTTTGCATCGCGAAGCGAAGTCCTCTATGTTCCCGCCCTTAATAAGAATATTTTGACATCAGCACAGTCTTGATTCCATCTGCTTTTTTGACAAGGCCTGGTTTCAAGTACCTTTGGAGATTTTTACCCATGGATATGAAAGGAAAAACGGCTCTGGTCACCGGAGCCTCACGCGGCATTGGTCGTGCCATTGCCATTGAACTTGCCAAGCAAGGCGCTAGCCATATATTGCTCGTTGCCCGTAATCGTCAACGATTACAGGAAGTGGCGACAGAAATTCGTCAGTATGGGACTCAAGGTATTCCTTTCTCTGTTGATCTTACTGAATCAACAGCTGTCAATATTGTGGTTGCCCAAGCTTGGAAAGACTACGGTCCGTTTCATTTATTAGTAAACTGCGCCGGTATTGCCTATCAGGCCAATTTCCTACAAAGTAACCTGGGGCAGGCTCACTCGGAGCTGTCTACGAATCTAATGGGATTATATACGGTCACCTGGTTGGTGGGGCGTCGAATGGCCTCGCGTCGCCAGGGCACCATTGTCAATGTTTCTAGCCTGATGGGCAAAGTGGCGGCTCCTACCATGGCAACCTATTCGGCTACTAAGTTCGCCATCGTTGGGTTTACCCAAGCTCTGCGTCATGAACTCGCTCCCCACGGTGTTCGGGTGGTTAGCTTGTTGCCCTCTTTGACAGATACTGACATGGTGCAAGAGCTTGATATATTCCACGGGGTAATGCCCCTTAGTGCCCACTATGTGGCCAAACGTCTGATAACCGGTCTTAAATCTCGTCATACAGAAATCACAGTTGGCTGGCAAAGCCATATGGCCCTGTGGCTCCAGCGATTTTTACCTCGGCTCATGGATACGGTGATCAGTCTGTCTAAGCCAGGCCAGCCCTCCCCAGCTTATTCCAGACCCAAAGGGATATAGCTTAGCGCGCTCCGCTGGGCAGTTTTTCTCTAGGTAACGCACTTTTCAGGTGGTTTGTGTGCTAAATCAGCAAACTACCTGAAATGGTTGTTATGCCCAGTAGGCCATAAAAGAGGTTTAGCTAGTTATGAGGTAATACGTTTTTTGCAGCTCTAAGAGGGTAGCAGATATCTCACTATAGTGTTAATCAGTTTCTGTAATCAGAATGACGCTAAATAGCCCGATTAAGCCGATAAGAAAGGCCATATCGTCAATGGTTAATTGATGACAAAAAATTTCCCCTAGTTATTAGCAATAGGTTGGCTAAATGCCTCCTTTTCTCCATATGCTGCTTCTTGCCTAGGCCTATTGACACCTAAGTATATACTTGTATAAATAAATAATGCGCTTCTAAAAGAAGTGAATCTTTATATTTAATTCAATTGCCAGTAACACTACCAATTGGCTAGTGAAATAACGTGGTTATTCCATAGTTTTTTGTGTAGATAGATACACTAGCTTATGCCTATTTCGCTGACCAATTTGGCGATGGGGTAGTTATACTAAGTAGGGTGTAACACCCCTCGTATAAGGCTTCGTAGTTACGAGCGCCACCGGATGACTTGAGAGTTTTGGCTGATGGTTGTCCTGATTTGCGAATACCGATCCGGAAATATCAAGCTGTGATTTGGATCTATTCCTGCGTAATGAAGGCGTACTTGTGGTTACCAAATCCCTGCCTTTTTATGTCTGGAGCGTTTCTTTGAGTGTCACTTTTTATGTGTGTCACCCCATAGGCTGTTGTAGCTGGAATCAGTTTCAACAGCCTATATTTAGGTCCAATGACCTAATTGAGCAGGCTTAACTAAGCCAGGATTGTCGTTAAGTAGGTGACGAATGCCATGGTTGATGTGAAAACACCCCCCCCGCGGGATTACATTAACGTCATGGAACTTTTGGTAGCAGAAGAAGTTGAGCAGCAGCTGCGCCAGCTACCAACTCGTGTTCTTAAATATGTTAAGCCGATTGAGGTTGAAACCTATGCTTTAAATCGTTTGCCGTCATTATATGCGGTGAGTGAAAAAGGTTGGCAAGCTCAGTACCATAGGGCTAAGCATGAACTACATAAAAAAATCAGTAATGCTGTCAGGCAGGCTATTGCGGCTGTTCAAGTGGATCCTCTGCGAGCGTCTCGACCGTTGGTGCGTCCTTCTGTGACGGGTGCTAATGCGGCGCTGTTAGAAAAGTTTCGGGCTGCACTGGGTCAGCCGCACCTCACTTGGGAATCTTTGTTGCGCAAGTGTCAACGAGCTGGGGCGGCAAGACGTGGAACGACTCCAGTTGATCAAAGCAGTGGTCATATTTCTCCGAAGTCGCCCGAGTCCTATGCCGGGGCGGCTGCCTATACAGTGGACGAGTATGCGGCGGCGGCTTCTTATGCAACGGGTTATCATACTAAGTCTCATCCTCCAGAGCATCACCATGGGGCGGTTTGGCGGCCTGGCACCTATGGAGAGACGACCTGGCGTCCAAAGCGAGATCATGGATATCGCGGGTCGGCACCTCCATCGTCATCTTCAGGCTACGATTGGAATGATTCTCGGTATCGATAAAAATGATCAATCCATCAATATACGTAGAGGTGTTCCATGGAACACCTCTACGTATATTGATGACTGGACCTTGGGGCATTAAAGTAACCCATAGGGCAGTCGGTCTCAATCAGCCTCAATTATTTTCAGAGCCGTGGCTAAGGCCTGTCTGACTTGGTCAAAGCCCGTACCACCTAGGCTATTGCGGGCAGCGACGACCTGTTTCGGTGCGATCGCACTATAAATATCATCTTCAAACGCAGGATGAATAGCCTGCCATTCATCTAGGGTTAGATCTTTCAGGAGTTTTCCAGCTGCTAGGGATGTTTTCACCACCGTACCCACCAGGTTATAGGCATCGCGAAAGGGTACGCCCTTAGCCGCTAGATAGTCAGCCACATCAGTGGCGTTAGAAAAATCGTTGGCTACAGCTACAGCTAATCGCTGGGGACGAAACTCCAACCCCTGGTATAACAAAATTGTCATAGCTTGAAGACAGGCCTGCACCGTATTAACGGTATCGAACAAGGCTTCTTTGTCTTCTTGTAAATCCTTGTTATAGGCCAGGGGCAGGCCCTTCATCATGGTCAATAGACCCTGCAAATGACCAAATACTCGACCGGTTTTCCCCCGCACCAGTTCAGGAACGTCAGGGTTTTTCTTTTGAGGCATAATACTCGAACCGGTAGAGCAGCTGTCAGTAAGCGTCACAAACCGAAATTCCTCTGAAGCCCAAAAGATGATCTCCTCAGCAAGACGAGAGAGATGGACCATGATCAGACTGGCGGCACTGGCAAATTCGATGGCAAAATCTCGGTCACTGACAGCGTCCAGGCTGTTGGTATAGATGCGCTCAAAGCCTAGCTGCTCGGCTGTGTACTGACGGTCGATGGGGAAGGGGGTACCGGCTAATGCCCCGGCCCCTAATGGAGAGGTATTGACCCGTTTGACAACATCCCCCAAGCGTTCATAATCGCGCTGGGCCATATCCACATAGGCCAGTAGATGATGGGCTAAACTCAGGGGCTGGGCTCGCTGCAGGTGGGTATATCCAGGAATCAGGGTGTCTACGTGCTCTGTGGCGTGGGTTAGCAGGGCTTTTTGAAACTCTCGGAGCAGAGTACGTAGAGTATGGATGTGCGATCGCAAATACAATCGAATATCCGTACCCACCTGATCATTGCGCGAACGTCCTGTATGCAGTTTTTTCCCCAGGGTGCCCAGCCGTTCAGTAAGACGACGCTCCACCGCAAAATGGATATCCTCTTCATCCACACCAGGGGTAAACGTCCCCTGGCGATATTCCTGCCGAATGGCTTCAAGACCATCCACCAGTTGCTGACCTTCTGCCTCTGAGATAATCCCTACTTTAGCCAGCATCTTGGCATGGGCTTGGGAGCCCGTTAGATCATACTCAACCAGGGCAATATCAAAACCAATACTGGCATTAAACTCAGCAACAATCGGATGCAGTCCCGTTTCAAATCGCTGACTCCAAGGGGTGGATGGCGTGTTCATGAAAACTCCTGAAAATAGCCAAGGTATCGACTCATCGACACACGTTGACTGAGATTACCCCATGATGACGCCAGCTAGTAAGTAGTGACACCTCGAATTACATAGCCGAGCACAACCCCGATCAACAACGCCCACAGCTGACCAGACTCCACAAAGTTGCCTAAAATATCCCCCGAATGATCAAAGAAGTTGTCTTCGAACTGTTGAGCAATAACAGGGGTGGTGGCCACAGGAGCTGGCTGTCCTAGTATGGGGGCCGTAGGAGCTATCAAATCATTTAGGGAACCAGGATATGTATCGATTTTCATAGGGGCTAGCTAAAAGTGGTAGATAAAGAATCAGCAACCCGATCATTGCACCACACCCCCAATAACATCAAGCCACTTACCAAATCGTAGAGTCATTTCGTAGAGTCATTCCATGGAACGACTCTACGATTCAATCGCAGAGAGCTGACGAAATTCTGCTGGCTGAGTTACCTTCATCACCACCAGTGTGGTGTCGTCATCCTTTGAGCGATCGGGACCAATAAAATGACGCAATAAATTAAACAAATAATCTAAAATCTCTTCAGAGCTTTCCAAATTTCGGCAGGCCCAGCATACGGCTTTGATCAAGTTATCCTCATCAAATCGTTCACCCCGAATATTGGCAGCATCGGTAAAGCCATCAGTATAAAAAATCACCACATCTCCAGGATAGAGCTGCATTTGGCCCTCGTGGTAGCGGGTATCAATATCTAGGCCTAACAGCATGCCATCAGCATCTAGACGACCAATGGTATTGGTGGCAGCCTGCCATAGCAACGGCGGATTATGGGCCGCATTACCATAGGCAAATAACTGTGTTTTAGGATCGTACTCCGCATAAAACAATGTCACAAAACGATTAGAGCTTTCTAAATCGTTGTGCATGACGCAGTTGAGATTCTGCAAAATTTGGCCAGGAGAGTGATCGTTGAGTACTTCGGCCCGCAGCATCCCCCGCAACATGGTCATAATCAAAGCAGCAGGCACACCCTTGCCCATCACATCACCGATGGCAATGCTCCACGGCTGGGCAGATGATTGCTGTGTGCTAGGGCTGCGCAATTGATCATAAGTGGTGGGAATAAAGTCGTAATAGTCTCCCCCTACCTTTTGGGCTGTCAGACAGCGAGCTGCTAAATCCACACCCTCAATGACCGGGCATTGGCGAGGCAGCAGTTTTTCTTGAATTTCGGCCCCTAGCTCTAATTCGCGATCCAAACGCTCTTTTTTTCGCAGGGCCAGGGTGAGCTCGTCATTCTCGATGGCTACAGCTGTCTGATCGGCCACCAAGCGCACTAACTTCTGCCGAGTTTCAGTCCAGGCATAGTCTCTATCATCACTAAAAACATAGAGACGTCCACGCTCTACGTTTTGCACAATAATCGACGTACCAAACAGCTTTAAATCGGGGGATAAAAAATGATTTAGCTGCTGGTCAAGGGTGACCATGGCACTACGAGCGGCCTGATGGGTTAGAGCAATCGTCTCACCATCTTGCTCCTGCTTTCCTAAAGACACTGCCAAGGAAGAGGTTATCTGGCGCGTGGCTGACTCCAGGGCATAGCGCACCGTTTGGCACGTGTCATTAGTCGGGCAATAAAGGCGTTCTAGACGTAGCTGACCATTAGGATGAAATAAAACCAATGCACCACCAGTCGCGTCTGTAACCCGACTGGCAATCATAGGAATCAGTTCTAAAAACTGACTAATATTATTCAGACTTCTAAGGGCAAACCCTAAAGAGCTAAGTAAATCCTGAATCTTGTATTGCTCTCGCTGAAGTCGTGCTACCAGCTCTTTGAGTGCAAAAACAGGGGTGCCGCCGGGAAGAGTGCTGCCCTCAGGAAGGGAATTGAAGGGTAGCGAAGGGCTAGGCGACATAATCACAAGCGACAGTATGGCCGTTATCTGAAGTCAATAGAGCGGTTGAGAATTACGAGTGAATGGAAGGCAATATAGCGGTCAAGGTCACACTTGGCAACTGCTAGATATTTAACGTTAACTATACGTCTTCCAACAAAATTGCTGCCGCAAAAATTTAGACACCAACATAGCACCTCAGCCGTAACCGTCAAGGGCGGTTTTCCTCAAACAATCGTCAAGGCACTTAGCCATGCTCTTCTACAATTCCCATTTTTTGATTAACTCCACTGCACTCGGTATAGCTGGAAGACCTCACCCGCAGATTGTTTGCTAACCTTGGCTCCCATGGCTTTTATCAAGGCTCGCCACTGCTTTAAATCCACTAGTTCAACGTCAGCCCCTAGGTAGGTTTCTAGGATGGCCCAATTTTCCGCCAGCTCTTCCTCGGGATTGATGACGTCAAAGACAAAGTTACCCCCTGGTTTTAGACAGGGCTTTACTGCTGTCATTACCTGCTCCCAATAGTTCAACGGGTAATAACAACTCACCCCCGTAGCGATGACCAGATCGAAAGTCGCTGGTTCGTAGTCCAGTTTATGGGCAGGTGCTAGCTGTACCCCTTTAAAGAGCTTTGAGTCTAGCTGAGGCCCACGTTGATTTAATGCTGCTTGGGCAACTTGGCTGATATCTTGGCCAACAAATGTGGCTTTCCACTCTTTCCAAGGATAAATCAAAAAGCTTAGACCGCAGCCCAGATCTAGACAGCGCTGACCTTTTTTTGGCTTTGCCAGCTCCCAAAACTTACTGGTAATGCGCGGTGTCAAGCTACCAGCAACCCATTCTCTAAACACTGCCATTTCTTCGACCTCGTCCGGTAGCTCAAATGATTCACCTCGGTATTCTTGGTCAAATCTTTGTGCAACCGCCTGCAACTGGCCCACTACCATTCTTAATGTCCTATTTCTTTTGGATTCATGATAGATAGCGTTGAGCTAACGGCTCTTTAAGGCTTTAGTAAAGTTCTGACGGTATGAAGCACTGATAATGAAGAGAGGCCACAGCAACGTTAGATAAAGCTTACCGCTACTAAAATTAGTGCGGTTAAACCCAGTCCAAAATTTCCAAGCACCATAGCTATATCCAGCTATTAATAAGAGTCCTAATAGGGTTGTCATCGGTTCTATCCTCGCGGTGATTCTGTTGGTCGAGATTTTTCTACGACGGCATCAGTATGACTAGCTGAAAACTATGACTGAGGTCGATGGGCAATAGTATGACGTTCTTCTCAAATTGTGTTACCACACTAATGATTTAAAGAGTGTCTTAATGAATATGAAGGCGAGCTTAATAAAACAAGTACAATTGACACTGAATACAATTAACTAAGACGGGAAAAAAACATCGCTCGTAGCAAACACTGTACGGGTGCAGTTCAAAGGGTAGCGTTGTTAGCGATTGACGACGAATATCCAATAACAATTGTTTGAGTTTCCACAAAATCATAGGAGGATTTATGCGCGCAGTACTCATGGCTGGTGGTTCCGGCACCCGGCTTCGACCTCTGACTTGTGACCTGCCTAAGCCCATGGTTCCTGTGCTCAACCGGCCTATCGCGGAGCATATTGTCAATCTGCTAAAGCGGCATGATATTAAGGAAGTCATTGCTACTTTGTATTATCTACCCGATGTCATGCGGGATTACTTTCAGGACGGGCATGACTTTGGGGTGCAAATGACCTACGCCGTTGAGGAAGATCAGCCATTAGGGACTGCAGGGTGTGTAAAAAATATTGCTGAACTACTAGATGATACGTTCCTGGTCATTAGCGGTGATAGTATTACTGACTTTGATCTTAAAGAAGCCGTTCGTTTTCATAAAGAAAAGGGTTCTAAAGCAACGCTTGTTTTGACGCGGGTGCCTAACCCGATTGAATTTGGGGTTGTGATTACCGATGAAGAGAACCGCATCAAACGGTTTTTAGAAAAACCTTCCACCAGTGAAATTTTTTCAGATACCGTTAATACGGGCACTTATATTCTGGAACCTGAGGTTTTAGACTATTTGCCTGCCAACCAGGAGCAGGACTTTTCTAAAGATCTTTTTCCTTTGCTGCTTGAAAAGGGTGAGCCCATGTATGGCTATGTGGCTGATGGCTACTGGTGTGATGTAGGTCATCTCGAAGCCTATCGTGAAGCTCAGTATGATGCTCTAGAAGGCAAAGTGCTGGTGGATTTTGCCTATCCTGAAGTTTCAACAGGATTGTATGTGGGACAAAACACTCACATTGATCCAACAGCGATCATCAAGCCTCCTGTTTTAATTGGCCGTAACTGCCGGATTGGTGCACGGGTCACCTTGGAGCCAGGTACGGTCATTGGTGATAATGTGACGGTTGGTAGTGATGCGGATCTTAAACGACCGATTATTTGGAACGGGGCGATCATTGGTGATGAAACCCATCTGCGGGCCTGTGTGATTGCTCGTGGTACCCGCGCCGATCGGCGGGCACATGTCCTGGAAGGGGCTGTTGTAGGTGCACTCTCTACCGTCGGAGAAGAGGCACAAATTAGCCCAGGAGTCAGGGTTTGGCCTAGTAAAAGGATCGAATCTGGGGCGACTCTGAATATCAATCTGATTTGGGGTAATACGGCTCAGCGCAATCTATTTGGTCAGCGTGGGGTCACAGGTCTTGCTAATATTGACATTACCCCTGAGTTCGCGGTCAAACTAGGGGCGGCCTATGGGTCTATCTTAAAACCGGGGGCCCATGTGACGGTTTCTCGGGATCAGCGTAGTATTTCGCGAATGGTGTCGCGATCGCTAATTGCCGGACTCATGTCTGTGGGCATCAATATCCAGAACCTAGAAGCCACAGCCATACCGCTTGCCCGTACAATTATTCCCACACTGGATGTGGCTGGGGGGATTCATGTGCGCCTCCACCCCGATCGAGCCGATCAAATCCTGATTGAGTTTTTTGATAAAAAAGGCATCGATATTCCTAAGGGTAAAGAAAAGAAAATCGAAGGTGCCTACTTTAAAGAAAATCTACGGCGATCTCAAATCCATGAAATTGGTGAAGTCTCCTACCCCACCAACCTGGTGGACACTTACACTACGGAGTTTGAAAAACGCCTAAGCGTCGGTTCTATCCGCCATAGCAAGTCTAAGGTTGTCATTGATTACGCCTATGCTGTTTCCGGTGCCGTACTTCCCCGATTACTCGGGAAATTTGGCTGTGACGCGGTTGTGCTCAATGCGAGTCTAAGCCAGACAGCGCCTTCTTTGTCTGAGCGAGAGGGCATGCTAGGTCAGCTAGGTCAGGTGGTACAAGCTTTGCAGGCCACCTTTGGGGTGCAAGTATCTGCCAATGGAGAGCAGTTAGTTCTGATGGATGAGGTGGGATCACCGATTCGTGGGGAGATGCTAACGGCTCTCATGACCCACATGATTTTGACCGCTCACCCCCAGGGAACGGTTGTGGTTCCTGTTCATACTTCAGGAGCTATTGAGCAAATTGCTCGTCGTCACGGTGGGAATGTGGTTCGCACCAAGGCGAACCCCACAGCACTTATGGAAGCCTGTCAGGCCAGCAGTAATGTGGTGCTAGGGGGGAGTGGTGACATGGGCTTTATCTTTCCCCAGCTCCATCCTGGTTTTGATGCCATGTTTTGCATCGCTAAGTTGATTGAAATGTTAACGATTCAGGAACAGTCCCTCGGGCGCATCTGGGGTGATTTGCCACGGATTTCCCATCGTGTTCAAACATTGCGTTGCCCATGGACGATCAAAGGTGCGCTTATGCGTTATCTTGTGGAGAGTCATCCTGCTGATACGCTTGAACTAGTGGACGGGGTTAAAGTGGTTGATCGTGGCAGCGATAGCTGGGTGCTCATCCTGCCAGATGCGGGCGATCCGCTAGTACATATCTTTGCCAATGGTGAAGACCGTGACTGGGTAGACACAAATTTGCAGGATTATCGTCACCGGGTTCAAAGTTTTATCGAAAAAGAGCAGGGTATTCGAGAGGCACAAGTTGTATGAACCATTGCATCCTCATGGCAGAGATTGTCGAGGTACCGCAGCTGCGCTACACCTCCGATAATCAAACACCCATCGCCGAATTTAAGGTCAAAATAGCGGGGCTCAGGTCCGATGATAGCCCGTCTCAGTTTAGGGCCGTCGGTTGGGGAAATTTGGCCCAAACCATTCAGGACTCTAGCTATAGTCCAGGTGATCGGGTTGTAATCGAAGGCCGACTCACTATGAAAAGTGTGGATCGTCCCGAAGGGTTTCGAGAAAAGCAGGCTGAGATCACCGTCCAGCGTTTGCATCGCATTGCTGAGCTACAGTCAATGATGATGGCTGACGCCCTTCCTATCGCCGAAGGCAGCAGGGCAGACAGCAGCAACAGCCGTCCTGCGGCAGCACCTCCCGTTGCCAGCCAGCAGCAGCCCACGACGACCCCGGACTACGACGAAATCCCGTTCTAGTGAATCCAGCAGTTTGATTCGTCTGTGTCTGCTATGGAGGCAGACCAATCAGACTGCTTAGTCTAACGGCTCAACCTAGCTCAATTTCTAAGTGTCTACTCATAAGTATCCACTCAAAAAATCGAAAGGATCATCATCCCAACAAGGTTCTGGATAGAGCTGCTTTAATCGATTACAGATGTCAGCAATCATTGCTTCAATCTGTGTGTCCTCGAATATCTCATCTAATGCCTGCTCATCGCGCTGACGTAGGGGGGCTAACGGCTCTGCGTGAAAAGCTAGGGTACTCGGTAGTAAGTTGCTTTCAGGCTGATATTCGTATTGCTCACCGCGCCAAGAATGGTGCCAGGGTTCCTGGTTAGAGTCGATAAAGGACGAAAAACTGGATTTTTTCTCAACTCCGATTAGGTTGGGAATAGTTGAGTCAAATCTATTAAAGGTTATGAGTTCAGGGAAACTAGGATCGGGCATAAGCTAAATGTCCGCTATCCGACCATTGTATTAGTCCGTCAGACGGTTCGCTATTCAGGAGTACTCGCTTCCCTGGGTAGCCCGGTGGGTTTGGTCCATACAGGTAGGTTAAAAACTTCGGCAAAGCATCTGACTAAAACGGGTTTAATCTCAGCTGGGGTAATACCCGGTATAAATTGGGCCATGGAGCCAACAGGACGATCAGTAATACCACAGGGGGTAATGTGCCTAAATCCTGATAAATCGGGACATACATTTAGAGCAAAGCCATGCATTGTGATCCATCGACTCACTTTGATACCAATGGCAGCTAGCTTATGCCCGTTAACCCATACCCCCGTTAGTCCTTTTATTCGTTGCCCGGAGAGCTGGTAATGGGCGAGGGTCTGGATCAGAACTTCTTCTAACTGACGTAAGTACCAATGCAAATCTTGGCGGTGATGGTGCAAATTTAAAATAGGATATCCCACCAGTTGACCAGGGCAATGGTAGGTTACTTCTCCACCGCGCTCTATGTGGTGAACTTCATAGCTAGGATCCGCTAAGTCAAAATGCACATATTTAGATTGGGACGCGGTTCCAAGGGTATATACCGGTAAATGTTCGGCCAGGATTAAAACATCGTCGAGGACAGGAGTCCGTTTTCGTTCGGACACGAGTTCTTTTTGATGTTGCCAAGCTAATTTATAGGCGATCAATCCAATGTCTTGAATAATAAGTTTTTTATCTTTGAGCACTAGGGGAAATTTGATTCTGTGTGGGTTGATACGTAATTTACCTGGCCGTAGATTTATTGGACTTTTAGTGTGTCAGGCACAAATAAATCTTGAATAACTGTTAGTTGGTATTTCCCCAATAAGTAGTGAGGCATTAAAGGTTAAAGAGTAAAAAATAACACCGTTTTTAGCCGAACCAATCGTTGCAATGATGAAAGATAAGCTGCTGTAATGCCTATTATACAAGAAATTCTGCTTTTGATTAGAGTGCTAGCGACTAAATGATCCCATGTTGATTCTAAAGAATTGTCAACGGATAAAAAAGTTTCTAAACAGAAAAACTCTCTTAGAATTCCAAGTGTTAGGGTTGATTTAATCGCTTATCTTCTATCGCTGGAGGTAGCTCTATGAAGCTTGTTATCCAAGGTAAAAATATTGAAGTTACAGAGGCTATTCGTCAGCATGTTTCTCAGAAAATCGAGAAGTCAGTTAGCCATTTTCAACGAATGATCAATAAGGTTGATGTGTGCTTATCTGTGGCTGGTGGTACAAACATGCCTACGCGTCAGTGTGCTGAGGTTACCGTTTATGTAAACCGGGCTGTTGTTCGAGCTGAAGAGAGTAGTGACAGCCTCTATGCCAGTATTGATTTAGTTGCTGATAAGATCTGCCGACAGCTGCGTAAGTATAAGGAAAAACGTCGTAGCTCTGAGCATGTGTCGGTGCGTTCTATGGAGGTTGATGTTAGCTCTCAGGATGCTGATTTGCAGGTGACGGAGCTGTTGGAGCAGCGTCAGCCTCAACTGCCAGAAGAGGTCGTTAGGACTAAGTATTTTGCGATGTCTCCGATGTCTGTCCAAGAAGCTTTGGAAAATCTGCAGCTTGTGGATCACGATTTTTATGTGTTTTACAACTCAGAGACTGGTGAAATCAATGTGATGTATGAGAGGAATCATGGCGGTTACGGGCTAATTCAGCCTCGTCCGACGGGGGCTGCCAATGATCATAATGGCCGTAATGGTCATAGGAACGGTCATGGCGCGGCTGTAAACAACCATCATCACGGGCCTGAAAAAAAGCATCTGCAGGCTGCACCTCTACGTAAGTAACATTAGTTAAGCGGTTTCAGAACTGCTGTTTTTTAGCTGTGGGGTGATGTGTATGGGAAGCTTCCCTGCCATTGCCCCAGAGTTTTTTTGATGTTAATGAGGGAAGGAAATGAGATCCGGTTTGCTGAATCAATTTATTGGAGGCTCTGAGTCAAGGCCGACATCATAGGTTTTGCCGGCAAACGTAACCCGATCCCCTGCATATAATTTACGGCCGCGTCGTAGTTCTACTGCATCATTGACTAAAACATAGCCGTCCTGAATGAGGTGCTTGGCTTCGCCGCCGGACTGTACTAAATCGTTGAGTTTGAGAAATTGGCTTAGCTTTATGAAATGTTCGGGCATGGATTTTAGCGGCCTGAAGCGATGGGGATTGACCACATTACGATAGCTTTAGTGCGCTGATGGGAACATCATCCCAGGACGCTACGGTGCGCAACCGAGCAACCCAGCCTGCTTCTTTTTGCTCATCCGTCAGGGCAGCTTGAAATGTAACGTGGCATTCTTCTGCAGCTGTGCGATCGCAACAAGCAATCGCCGAATATACAATACCTGAAGGATCGATATGCTCGTTGACCCAAATCATAAAAGGATGATCTCATGCGGATATGACAGCGCCTACGCGGCAGCAGGCTCATTGGATAAGCTTTGGATAGTTTGTTGCATATCAGCAATGGCTTGGAGCTGATAATCATTGACCTCTTGAAACCGTTCTAGGGTACCAAAGACAGTGTCCAGGGTTTGCTGGGTAGCGTCCATCTTTTCGGTGGCAGGCCCTAGGTACTCATGGCGGGTTGCGATCGCGCGTTCTAATCCAGCCCAATCCTTAACCGCCTGCTCTAGCGTTTCCCGCTCTTTTTCAAGATTTGTCAGCTGAGTTGCCAGTGTCGATTCCTTCGCATCTACCTGCTGTTGCAGTTGATCACAGCGAGTTTGCAGCTCTACAATTAGATCCTCTAGCGCCGTCGCCTGAGTTGCCAGTTCTTGGCGCACCTGATCAATATGATCTAGCACTGGTTCCAAATCAGCAGAATTAGCGATTGGGCTTTCAACAGTTGCTTGCCCCTGACGCCGCAGCAAAACTGCCCGATGCTGGCTTAGAACCTCCTCACGTTCCAGCAAATTCCGTCGCTGTCCCACCAGTGTCTTATTGAGCATATCGTAGCGATCCTGCTCATCACTGATCTCAGCCCCAATTTGCAGCCGATCATATTCACTAGCGGCCTCTGCTTTCTGTTTTAACTCATCAATCGCCTGTTGTTGATAGGTCAACTCCTCTTCTTGATCGCTAACAAAGCGAGACATCTTCTCCAAGTCTGTCTCCATACTGGCTAGTAAGGCCTCAAGGTCTTCGACAGACATTTCTTCGAGCTTGCTTAAGTCAATCTTTTTCCCTAGCCGTACCTGATCACCCGTATTCAGAAGCTCGTAGACTTTCTGATACACGCCACTCTGTTGATTAATCTGCTCCGATACCAGTTGGTTCTGCTGCTTCTTCTGCGCAAGTTCAATCTTTGCCTGCTGAAGCTCTACACAGAGTCTGTTGAGATCGCTCCGTTCCGTATCTGTCGCTTGGTAAAGCTGCTGAAGAGACTGCTTAAACCTGTCTACATCTCCTGACTTAGCTTGCAGCTGCTCTTGCTGCTCACTGGCTGTTTGTTGCCAACCCTGCAGCAGTACTTGATGCTCGCCCACAAATGCCCTAGTACTATTCAGTTGCTGACGCATATCCTCCATCGGGACAACATTAGCCACCAACTGCTCAACCGCATTTCTCAGTTTTTGCGTTTGTCCAGCATCCAGGCCTGTCTGAGCTGATACGGCTTCACGGTGCTCCTCTAACTTCTGCTTTTCCCCATTTAAATGGGCCCAGGCACCTTCCAATTCAGTATTTTTTCGTTCATAATCCTGACGCTGCTGATCCAAGTCTGCGCGAAACGTCTCTAATTCTTCTTTCTGAGATTCCAGCTCTGCTAGATCGGCTTCGGCTTGTTTAACCTCGTCCGAACGAGTCTCTAACTCCAGCTCACGCTGATTAAGAGCCTGACTTTGATATGTTAAAGACTCTTTCCACTGCTCAATCTCATCCTCTTGGGCCTTAAACTTTTTGTTGAGACTTGAAAAATTTTGCAAAATACTAACCAACTGCCGTCCCGCCTCGTAGTGACGTTGCACCTGACGACCATTGGAAAGCTCAATTAAAATCAAAGCCCCTGCACTATATCCGGCATCGTCTGGAGCTTGGATCAATTCATCCCCAGAAACCGCGCTCCAGTTCTGCTCTGAGCGTTCACACGCCAAAAGCTTAAACTCAGCTCGGCTGCCGCCCATAAATCCACTTTTTTTCTGAACTTCGGCCAAATAACGCACGCTGGCATCCCCTTCGTCTAACCAATAGCCATTAGTAACAGCTATTTACCTACACAACATCCACGTATCGTTCAGTTAGTAATATAGAAGCCCAAGGCAATGTATCTATATATTTCAGCAAGATCAATAGCTATACCTGAGAATCTGACAAATATTTTATCTACAGTTAATGCTATTTCTAAAAAAATGAGCGGCTCACCCAGTGTATCTGCCTGAAGCAGAAAACTCTATCTATAAAAACAATTCCCTAATTACTCGAACCTAGACACTACCTTAATGCGTTAATACCCTAATGTGTTGATACCTTTCTCCTTAATATGTACATGCCTAGGCAGTCATGCGAACAGTAAATGGATAACGGTACATGCCATTTACATGAAACCATGCCACTACTTTACAAGTAATAGCTAAACCACCTAAAACAAAGAGTTGACCTGTGTGACAACAGTATAGCTACTGTTAAATGCTAATAATTGTAGCTAATGCCGTGTATCAATGTAGCCAACCTAGTTACCAAGTGCCAAATCCTTAGGACAAAATCTATGCAAGGCCAGTTAAGTGAGCTGGATATTCGCAGCATTTTTCAACTGATTGACATTGGTCAGCAAACCGGAGAACTGTATATCGAATCTTTTGATGAGCATGCCACCGTAGAAGGTCAGACTAGCTCATGGCTGGTGTTTTTTGCTAATGGAGGCATCCTCTATGCCGGACGCGCGAATGAGCAACTTGATCGGCTTCGGGATATTTTGCACCCCCTCAATCTTTCAATCAATTGGGCTGCTGTTAATGTGTCTAACCTAGCGCCATTACGTCCACCGGAGTATGGCACTTTATGGTGGTTACTAGAGAATAGCCATCTCACTACCCAACAGGCACGATCTGCCCTGTATCGTTTGATCGAGGAAACTCTGTTTGAGGTAATCAGCTTGCACCAAGGCCGTTTTTCCTTCTGCTTCAGAGCATCTCTGAGTCCCCAGCTGACTGAATTTAGCATTAGTCCTATCGTTAAACGAGTAATCCGGCAGCTCCAAGGATGGTTGCAGCTACAGCCTCACTTCAGCTCGTTCAACGATTGTCCATTGCTCTCGGAGTCATATCGAGCAGCTCTTGCTTCGAACCTGTCCCCACTTTTGACAATGGCTAATGGTAAAACGTCCATTATTCAAATTTCACGTTACCTCAATCGCAATATTTTTAGTATTGCCCATGAGTTATATCCCTATATTCAGCAAGGCAAGCTCCAGCTGCTGCAGCATTCACCATCATCATCTAGCCAACACGCCAGAGACTTGATTATCAACGCTGTTCCTCGAATCGTTTGCATTGATGACACCTTATCCGTCCGCCAGGCTATAGAAATGATGCTAGATGCCTATGGTTATGAGGTTACCTCCATTGGGAGCCCAGTCAAAGCCTTGAGCTTGCTCTTTAGCCTGAAACCAGACCTCATCCTTTGTGATGTGGCAATGCCTGATCTAGAAGGGCATCAGCTATGTGCCATGCTGCGACAGGCTCCCTGCTTTCAATCAGTACCCATTGTTATGCTGACAGGCAAAGACAGCTTTATAGATCGCGTTAAAGCCAACATGGTCGGAGCCACAGACTACTTAACCAAGCCCTTTGATGAACCTGAACTCTTGGCGCTTGTAGAAAAATATGTAGGCTTTGGCAACCCTAAGCGCCTGCACCCTGAAACCTTGCTAGAACAGGAAATATCAGCCACATTAAATCCTGAAAGCTGGAGTAATCCTTAAATCAATTCATTATTGATGTAGTCATCAACGCTGAAAACTGCCTCAGTTTTGGCTCCCAACCCATGTATCGAATATCACATAAACAAAAGAATTTTGATGAAAGTTTAATAAATTAGATATGGACGGGTATTTTATTAGGCACAAGCGGTAGGGTGTGCATTACTGGCCTAATGGCTTAGCTAACCAATCGCTGATTGACTAATTTGATTGCCTAAATGGTCATAATCAACTGGGCATACTACTCAATTAGCCATTTCTCCCTAGAAGGGCATAATGGGTTGAATCGAGATATGAACCGGTCTAAAACGGCGAAATTCAGGTTATGAGTACGGTTTTAGTAGTGGAAGACAGTGTTGCCCAACGAGAAATGATTATTGATCTATTGAAGGGTAATGGTCTTAGGGTTACCGTTGCTAGTGATGGCGTTGAAGCATTGGCTCATATCCAAGGTGATCTGCCCGATTTAGTCGTTTTAGATATCGTTATGCCCCGCATGAATGGCTATGAAGTCTGTAGGCGCATCAAGTCTGACCCTGCCACCCAGAATTTGCCAGTCGTCCTGTGTTCCTCTAAAGGAGAGGAGTTTGACCGTTATTGGGGGATGAAGCAAGGGGCCGATGCTTATATCGCTAAACCATTTCAGCCAACTGAGCTAGTAGGTACAGTCAAGCAGCTACTACGTGATTAGATGCCAATGATTCATGAGGGGATAGGGGCCGATGGTAGGTAATCCAGACTTTCAAACCGGAACAGGACAGGATCAAGATCCTGAACTGCAGAAACTTGAAACGCCTGATGGTGAACTTCATCTGCGATTTTATGTGGGCTCCAACGATGAGTTTGCTTTACCCGCTATTGGTATTCGCCGGATTATTGAAAATCCCCCCGATCGGATTACCCCTGTACCTAATGTTTCGCCACTGCTACTTGGTACGTTAAATGAGCAAGGTCGAGTTATTTGGGTCGCTGACCTGGGGCAATTTCTTGGTTATCCCCAGCCGATGAATACCGACAGGGCAGAAATTCCAGTGATTGCTGTTGAACATCAGGGGACTATGTTAGGCTTAGCCGTTAATCAGATAGTTGGTACAGATTGGCTAGATGCGGAACGGATGAAAATGTCTCGTGACTATTCCGATACGATGGCGCCTTTCCTGCGGGGAGAATGGGTGTTAGATACCAATGCGGACCGCTCATTACGCTTATTAGACCACGTTGCCATCTTGCGTTCAGCGCGCTGGGCAGCTTAGTTAAACGGGTTCGACAAGATGGAGATGTTTAGACTGGCAGGAGATTACAGATGGCATCGGGTATAGATTACGCTCAGACATATCAAGCGGCAGAGCGCGCATACATGCAGGGCAGTTATGAGCAGGCTGCTGACCTCATTGAGCAACTAGCAGAAAACTACCCGAGCGACCCGAATGTGCTCCTGCTCAAGGGCCATATCTATTGCTATGGCCTCAGTGCATACGATGTGGCCCGTACTCAGTACAAGTCTGTCTTAACTCTGACCTCAGACCCTGAGTTCGTCAATTATGCCAACAATGGCCTTACCTATGCTGAGCAGATGGATGTAGGACAGATCCAATCCGACGGTAATGGCAGCAGCATGGATGAGATTACCGCAGATGGTCTATTTGACTCCATAGAGCTCTACGGGGATATGGAAGACGATGGTGATGATTTGAGTGCTGGCTTAGATTTGTCCTTTGAAGAAGCGGATGGTGCGAGTATTCAACCTGGTTCGATAACGACCGAGCCACCGCCTGGTTTGGGTGTTGACGAGCCTGATGTCTTAGGCGGTGATGATGGTTATGACTTGGCAACTGCTGCCATGGCCGATCCTTTTAACGCTACTGCTGATTATGAGAGTACATCTGGTGGGCAAGATGTGGACATTGCTGGCGATGACGATCCATTTTCCATAGGTGATATTGGGGATCTGTCGGTGGGAGGCGATCTGGGCAATGCTGAACTGTTAGATCCGTTTGCTGACAGTAGTTTAGAAGGGTTGATTGAATCTTCTGAAGAAGATGACATTACCCTTGATAGTGTTGTTCGCGATGAGTCTTCACCGGTCGTCCAAGAGCTATCACAGTTTGACCAAGATGACTTTGACGACGCATTTCCATCGGAGGGGGGGACTGAGGAGGGCTTTGCTGACTTTCCCGGTGTTGATGATTTTTTAGACGCTGGGGGTATGTCAGGTGTAGATAATCCAGATATGGCAACAGGTCTTTTGGAGGAGCCTGAGGATAAAACCCTCTTTATGATGGAACCTGAGGTGGGTATTCAGGCTGGTAGCCCCGTAGAGGGTTTGGAGTTCGAAGCGTCGACACTCTCAGGTATTGAGCCTGCCACCGATGAGCTCATAGATGATGAAAATGGCGAGCAGACCTTTCCTGCTGGTGATCAGACGTTTCCAGGTGTGGACACTATGGAAGGGTTGGAAAGTCAGCAGGGTGATATCGATTTTCTCGATGAGTTCGACGAATTTGATGATTTAGGCAGTTTGCCAGATTTTGATCTGTCTGAAGGGTCTACTGAGTTAACAGAGCCATCTGTCGGTTCAGAGGGTATCTTTTCTGAAGATCCAGAAAGCCGTGGTGGCTCTGGGTTTAGCTTAGTTGAAGACGATGATCAAGCAATTATTGGAGATGATGACATTTTCAGTATTGAAACGGCGGATCAGCTGCCCTCATTTACTCAGGGAGAGGAGTCACCTGTGGTGGTGCCTGAGGTGGTGGATGAGAGCCCGTTGAGTACGCTAACAAATGCTCCTTTGGGAACTAAGCGTTGGATTATGGCCGGGGCTGCGGGTTTAGCGTCGGTGATTGCAGTGGCAGGGGTCAATCTGGCTACCCTAGGCCGCTTGCCGGATGATACATCGTCAGAAAGTCGAAATTTAATTGCTCGGGTATACCCTGCAGCAATGGCCGGGGCGGCCGGTATTGCTAGCTTATGCACGGTACTGGGTTTAGGATTTTTGATTGATCGTGAGGCTAAACGCTCGATTGATAATCTACAGCAGCAATTTGATCTAGTGTCACAAGGTGACCTAAATGCCCGAGCGACAGCTTACTCTAGCGACGATCTGGGTCAGCTAGCTACAGGGTTTAACCAAATGGCTCGGGTGATTTTGACCACTACTAGCGAAGCCCAGCGCAAAGCTCAAGAGCAAGAGCAGGCTAAGGAAGATTTGCAGCGCCAGGTAATTCGATTACTAGATGATGTAGAAGGTGCAGCTCGGGGTGATCTAACTGTACAGGCGGAAGTTACCGCTGACGTTTTGGGTGCGGTTGCTGACTCATTTAATTTGACAATTCAGAACTTAAGGGAAATTGTGCAGCAGGTTAGTGCTGCGGCTCTACAGGTAACTAAGAGTTCGTCCGATAATGAAATGTTTGCCCGTAGCTTATCGGCGGATGCGCTGCGTCAGGCTGAGGAATTGGCAGTGACACTGAATTCTGTGCAGGTGATGACTGAGTCAATTCAGCGGGTGGCTGATAGTGCGCGCGAGGCAGAAGAGGTAGCGCGATCGGCATCAGCTACAGCATTGCGAGGGGGAGAAGCGGTAGAACGGACGGTTGCCGGTATTTTGGAGATTAGGGAGACGGTTGCTGAAACCACGCGCAAGGTGAAGCGTTTGGCGGAGTCATCTCAAGAAATTTCTAAAATCGTTGCCTTGATTTCGCAGATCGCATCTCGTACTAATTTGCTAGCACTCAATGCCAGTATTGAAGCTGCCCGTGCTGGTGAGGCTGGACGAGGCTTCGCTATTGTAGCTGACGAAGTGCGTCAGCTGGCGGATCGAGCCGCTAAGGCGTCGAAAGAAATTGAGCAAATTGTGTTGCAAATTCAAGGTGAGACCAGCGGTGTAATGACGGCGATGGAGGAAGGCACCCAGCAGGTGATCGAGGGGACACGATTGGCAGAGCAGGCGAAACGTTCTCTGGAGGATATCATCCAGGTATCCAATCGCATTGATGTATTGGTGCGTTCTATTACGGCTGATACTGTCGAGCAAACAGAAACTTCGCGGGCTGTGGCTCAGGTAATGCAATCGGTTGAATTAACGGCTCAAGAGACTTCTCAAGAGTCCCAGCGGGTATCGGCCTCGCTGCAAAATCTAGTGGGTGTGGCTCGCGATTTGCTGACATCAGTTGAGCGGTTTAAGGTCGAGAGCGAGAAGAAGTAGTCTATTCAGGGCTGATTACTTGTCGGAGTTTAAGGACAATTTTCATCTAGGGAGACGAGGGTGATGCTGCCTGAACAACAACAGCGTATATTGGGCTACTTCATTGAAGAAGCCAAGGATCATCTCAATACGATTGAGCAGGGTCTGCTGAATCTTCAGGCAACCATTGGTAATCCAGAGATGGCCAATGAGGTGTTTCGAGCGGCTCACTCTGTGAAGGGAGGGGCTGCAATGCTGGGCATTGAGAGTATGCAGCGCACTGCCCATCGGATGGAAGATTATTTTAAGTTGCTCAAAGAGGCTCCGATTCAAGTTGATCGGTCTTTGGAGTCCATGTTTTTGCGGGTGTTTGACGCCTTGCAGGAATTGCTGGAGCAGTTACAAGGACCCTTTGGTCTCACGGAGGATAAAGAGCGCAGCATTATGGCTGGTGTTGAGCCAGTATTCCAGCAATTGCAGGGGCACTTGGACCAGCTCATCGCAGCTGCAGATACCAACGATTTTCTAGCGGAAAAGGCTGTGCCAGTGACCGCGTCAAGCCCGGCACCTCAGCCTATCGAAGAAAGTGCGTTAAAGTTTGTCTTTAGTAGTGATGTTTCTGCTGCGCTACGAGAGATGCTGGCCCGCTTTAAGCAGGCTGATACGGAAGAGAGTCGGTCGGCGTTAGAGGATTGTTGTCAGCGGTTAGAGCGGTTGGGTGAGCAGTTTAACCTGCCGACTTGGATGAGTTTAGTTAAGCATTCTCGTTGGGCGGTGTGCGATCGCAACAATGACTACCGCACCCTAGCGCCAGTCTTAATCAAAGAAATCAAAAAAGCACAGGACCTCGTCTTAGCAGGTCGTGAACCTGAAATAACCATTTCAGAAACATTGCAAACCTTGGCCGCGCAAGGAGACATGGCCAATGCTACTGACGATTTAGATGCATTGTTTGCCAACACTGTGGACAGTGACGATAGTACTTTATCAGTTGACATGGACGATTTATCGGTCCTAGAAGAGCCAGGCTTAACTATCAACAGTGGCTTAGACGAGACTGCCAGCGCTGCCGAAGACGGTATCGCTTTAGATGAGCTGTTGGACGATGCGGCCAGTTCCCCCTCGGGGCCAGAAGTCGGTGCTGCCGAACTGACGAGCCTAGCCGATCTGTTTGAGGCTGGAGGGGATGCCCTTGACGGTGACTGGGATGAAGAAGACGTTCCCATCAATGAAGAGACCAACCCTGTTGAATCCTTAGATATTGATATTGCTCCCGACTTTGAAGATCTGCTCAGCGATGACTCATCGGTATTAGGAGGGGGCAGCCCCAATGACTTTGAATCGGGTAATGAACTAGCCGATTTGTTTGGCGATACTGATACTCCAGCAAGTGTAACCCCAGAAAATATTGATGGTTCAGATAATCTCGATCTCGATTTTGATAGCGGGTTAGGAGAAGCCTTCGCCATCCAGGAAGATATTGCCGATGCAGGCATCGCAGATATCACAACCGTAGATACCGAGAGAGTAGATGAGGGCTTGTCTGAAAGTCTTGACGTTATCGATGGCCTATTGGAGGGGGATGTTTCCTCTGATGACACCTCCAGCATTGATGATTTATTTAACACCCCTATTCCAGAAACAGATATCTCCAGCGTTGATGATTTATTTAGCGATTTAGACGAATCTGCAGCAGAGGTCGAACTAAGTGAGACTAATCCGGCTGGACCTGTCGATAGCTCAGATGATCTTCAGGGACTAGGAGTTCCAGTAGATAATGGCCCTGATTTTGCTAACACTAATGATTTGAGCGCGTTTCCAGATCTTGAGCTAGACGATCTAACAAATGAGGACTTAGCGGAGGAGCCTGAACACGCCGATATTGACGAGCTGTTTGGTGACGCATCCGAAGGGACCAATGCAGAACAAACTGCTGATGTGGTTTCAGATAGTTTCTTTGATATTGATACCGCTATCTCTGAACCATCTGAGGGTTCTGAAGCAGGGCTAGGTCCGGCTGAATTTGACGATTTCTTTACCATCAATGAGACAACATCAACATCTGTTGATTCAGAGCCTGACTCAGAGTCTTTGGAAGGTGATCTGTGGGAAACGACGGACGGCGACATCACGGGCAGCAGTCCCATGGTAGTGGACACAGCTTCAGCACCTACCGTAGATGACTTGGATGATTTGTCAGGTGAGCTATCAGGAGATATTTGGGATAATAATTCAGATGACGCCACGGCTGAGCCGATTTTAGAAACAGACACATTGCTGCAGTCGACTGATCTGGGTGTGGCCCTGGGGGCCGATACAGATGAGCAGTTGGATCTAGACGAAGCTTTAGATACCTTGGCTCCAAATACGGCTGATGACTCAGACGATTTAGAATTAGACGATATGTGGGCTTCTGTGGAAGACGTATCTGTAGAAAATCTAGTTGCTGAAGATGCTGTAGCCTCCTCGACTCCAAATACGGCTGATGACTCAGACGATTTAGAGCTAGAGGACATGTGGGCTTCTGTGGAAGACGTATCTGTAGAAAATCTGGTCGTTGAAACAGAAAATCTGGTCGCTGAAACAGATCCGGTTGCTTCTGATCTCTTGGCTGAAACAGCTTCTCCAGAAGCTACTGCGCTGGACGATCTATTTGAAGATGACGCTACTGAACTGGATGATTTAACTGTAGATTCAGGGCCTCAATCCGAGAGTCGTGGTGATTTAGGTGAAGATTCACTGGGTATAGAGCTAGGAGAACTATCTGGTGACACCGTTGAATCTGATAGCAATTTAGATAGTCTATTTGATGCTGCGGAACTGGTGGTTGAGCCCGGTGTGGAGCCAGAGTCATCTGCTCTCAGCGATTTTAATGTTTTCGACGAACTCACCTTAGATGAACCAGAGGCTAGTAGGTCCTCAGAAACGCCTGCTCTAGACATACCAGATCTGGGTTTAACATCAGACACTTTGCTTGGGGAAAATAGGTTGGGTGAGAGCAGTGACAGTCTAGACGAAACTATTCTCAGTGCACCCCCCTCGGACGACATTGACTTTGACTTGTTGGATTTAGAAGACGGGGGTATCGTCACAGGCTTTGTCATGGATGAAAATGACCTTGAAGCAGCAGGCAGCAGTGTAGCTGCCACAGATGCTGTTGGGGATGAATCCGAGGGCGGTAGCCTTGATTTACTAGGAGACATGGGCGATGCGATCGCTGACTCCACTGACTCCATATCCCCCTTAGACAATGCTGAGATCGACGATGATGTTGCCTTTTCTGGTGGCAGTGACGATTTTGGTGATCTTGAGGCTTTATTAGAAACTCCTTTAGAAGTCAGCAGCCCTGCAGCCCCAGCTACTCCTCCAGCTCAACCCCAGGATATAGAAGACGAGTTTGGCGATCTTGAAGCGTTGTTACAGGATGCGGATCAAACTCTAGCTTCGACATCAGCAAGTAGTTCCACCTCCTATCGTCCGTCCTCCAATCGGTTATCGGGACGTCGCATGATGACCGATCAAACCATGCGCGTATCGGTCAATCACTTGGACAACCTTAGCAACTTGGTTGGAGAACTAGTGGTTAACCGCAATACCCTAGAACAAGATCAAGAACGGCTGCGGCAGTTTTTAGACAACTTGTTGTTCCAGGTGCAGCAACTCAATGATGTCGGTCAGCGCATGCGTGACCTCTATGAACGCTCACTGTTAGAAAGTTCATTGATCTCTAGCCGCCAGTCCTACCATGTAGCTGCTACTGGTGTGCCGACGGAACAACCAGGAGATCTAGGTGATCACGCCACAGGCGAGTCTTTTGACGCATTAGAAATGGACCGGTTTACTGGTTTTCATACCCTGTCCCAGGAAATGATTGAGCTGATTGTGCGGGTGCGGGAATCAGCCTCTGATATTGCCTATACGGTCGAATCGTCAGACCAGGTTACTCGACAGTTTAGGCAAGTTACCAATCAGCTGCAGGAAGGTTTAAATAAGGCTCGCATGGTGCAGTTTGCCCAAACAGCGGCACGCTTACCCCGAGCCGTACGCGATATCTCGTTCAAGTGCGGAAAAGAGGCCCGCTTGGTGGTAGAAGGTCGCGATATTTTAATTGACAAGATGATTTTGGAGCAGCTCTATGATCCCATGACTCATTTGGTCAACAATGCTATTACCCATGGTATTGAAACCCCTGAAGAGCGTCGCCAAGCTGGCAAAACATCAGAAGGTGTGATTACGATCCGAGCGTTTTATCAAGGGAATCAAACCGTTATTTCTGTTGGGGATGATGGTGCGGGCATTGATCCGGATGTGGTCAAACAGAAAGCTTTGCAAAAGGGACTGATTTCCCAGACAGATATCCAGTCGATGACAGTACTAGACGTGTACGACCTGCTCTTCCACCCTGGCTTTAGTACCCGTGATCAGGCTGATGACTTTGCTGGACGAGGGTTTGGCATGGATGTGGTCCGCACATCTCTAGCGGATATTCGTGGTAATATCACCATTGATTCTGAACTGGGACGCGGCACTAACTTTACGATCCGCTTGCCGCTCACCCTAAGTATTTCCAAAGCGCTCAGCTGTATTAGTAATCAAGCGCGTATTGCCTTCCCCATGGATGGTGTGGAAGATATGTTTGATGTATCGCGCGAGCGTATCCAGCAAAACGATCAGGAGCAAGATTGTATCCTCTGGCGCGATACTTTATTGCCATTCCAGAATCTATCTGATCTGCTGTCCTTTAACCGGACCTTAGGCCGTGGTCGGGTGTATGGCGGTAACCAAGATGAGAACATGATTTCTATTGTGGTATTGCGCAGTACCAATAGCTTTATCGCCTTAGAAGTCGATCAGGTGATGGGTGAACAGGAAATTGTTATCAAGCAGCTAGAAGGTCCGGTGCCCAAACCTACGGGTATCGCTGGAGCAACGGTTCTTGGGGATGGGCGGGTAATGCCCATTGCTGATGTTCTGGAGCTGATTGATTTGGCCATGGGGCGAGTCCGGCGTGAGCCTAATGCCGCCGTTTGGGCGCAATCGGATGATAAAGCACCCCCTGAAGAAATTAGTAAGGTCAAGTCTGAGCCAACGGTCTTGATTGTGGATGATTCGATTACGGTGCGTGAGCTGCTGTCCATGAGCTTTAACAAGGTTGGCTATCGGGTAGAACAGGCTCGTGATGGTCAAGAGGCTTGGGAAAAACTACGGTCCGGCTTACCTTGTGATCTGGTTTTTTGTGATATCGAAATGCCCCGTATGGATGGCCTAGAGCTGCTGTCGCGGTTACAAAAAGATACTGGATTACAGCAGATTCCTATTGCCATGCTGACGTCCCGTGGTGCTGATCGACATCGGCAGATGGCGATTGATCTGGGGGCCAGTGGTTACTTTACCAAGCCCTATCTAGAAGAAGCCTTGCTGGATGCGGCCCAGAAGATGCTCCATGGAGATAAGTTGGTCTAATTGTCTGACTACGTTAGGATCCGTAGGGGTAGACCTTAAATATTTTCTCTGGGCAGGCAACCATAGATGAGTTCTAGCGTGGCGTCAACGGATACAGCCTCAGGCCAGCGGGACTGGCAACCTATTGTCCAGGCTTTTGTGGACGTACTCAGTGACGACCAAGTGGTACGCCGTAAAGAGGAGCTGCTGGTTTATGAGTGTGATGGTTTAACCAGCTATCGTCAGCGGCCTGCCATTGTGGTATTACCGAGAACTACGGCAGAAGTGGCGGCGGCGGTTAAAGTTTGCGATCGCAACCGCATCCCCTTTGTCACCCGTGGTGCAGGTACCGGACTCTCTGGTGGTGCCCTCCCGATCGAAGACAGCGTGCTGATTGTTACCGCCTGCATGCGTCAAATTTTAGACATTGACTACGATAACCAGCGGGTAGTGGTCCAGCCCGGTGTCATCAATAACTGGGTTACCCAGGCTGTTAGCGGTGCTGGTTTTTACTATGCCCCCGACCCATCGAGTCAGTCTGTATGCTCCATCGGTGGCAATATTGCTGAAAACTCAGGCGGCGTCCATTGTCTTAAGTATGGCGTTACCACCAACCACGTCTTAGGTCTCAAGCTGGTGCTGCCCAATGGCGATATCGTCGATGTTGGCGATATGCCAGAAACCCCTGGTTATGACCTCACCGGTATTTTTGTCGGGTCTGAAGGTACTCTGGGCATTGCCACCGAGATCACCCTGCGCATACTCAAGTCCCCGGAAAGTGCTCATACGCTACTGGCTGACTTTAATACTGTCGAAGCCGCAGGTAAGAGCGTCTCTGAAATTATCAGCGCGGGCATTATCCCAGCCGGGATGGAAATGATGGACAACTTTAGCATCAATGCAGTCGAAGAAGTCGTTGCCCTCGATTGCTATCCCCGCGATGCCACCGCTATTTTGCTAGTGGAGGTAGATGGCTCCCCAGCAGATGTTGCAGCCAGTGCTCAGAAAGTCAGCGAGATTGTGAAAGCCAACGGAGCCCGGCAGGTTGCGATCGCAACTACCCCTGAAGAGCGCCTCCGTCTCTGGAAAGGCCGCAAAGCCGCCTTTGCCGCCATGGGTAAGCTTAGCCCCGACTACTATGTCCAAGATGGTGTTATTCCTAGAGCCAAACTCCCCTACGTGCTCAACGAAATCGAGGCACTAAGCAAAAAATATGGCTACGACGTCGCCAATGTCTTCCACGCTGGTGACGGCAATCTCCACCCCTTAATCTTGTACAACAATGCCATTCCCGGCCAGCTCGAAACCGTAGAAACCCTCGGGGGTGAAATTCTCAAACTCTGTGTCGATGCTGGTGGCAGCATTTCCGGTGAGCATGGCATTGGGGCTGACAAACGCTGCTATATGCCACAAATGTTTACCCCAGCCGACCTAGAAACGATGCAGTGGGTCCGTCAGGCCATTAACACCCAGGGACTAGCCAACCCCACCAAGCTGTTTCCCACGCCCAAAACCTGCGGTGAAGCTGGAGTAGCGCAATCTGCTCAGTTTGATACTGTAGAACGCTTTTAGACGGCGTTTGTTACAAAATAAACCACCTGTGACCTAGGTATTGCAGTGATTCTACGTAGATGGATTTATCCCTACTTGTACAAAATCTGTACATTGGCTGATAGGTCTATCAGTATGTGAGGGTAGCTTAGAAGCGTAGTGCTAACCAAGCCAATCCAAGGCTTTTCAGGTTTTCAACCCAAGTGATAAGAGATCTGATTCCCCTGGGTAGCTTAAAAGCTAGGAGCTAGACGCTACATCCCAAACCTCAAGGAGACACAATACACAATGAAGACAACTCTACGTGCAAAGTTATTGCAGCACCTAGCGAGCAAGAAAAAAGCCAACGCAGGTTTCACCCTCATTGAGCTGCTGGTTGTAATTATCATCATCGGTATTCTAGCTGCGATCGCACTGCCCTCCTTCCTTAACCAAGCCAACCGTGCCAAGCAGTCTGAAGCAGAGACCTACATTGGTACCACCAACCGTACACAGCAGGCCTATCGTCTAGAGAACAGACAGTTCTCCGATGATTTTGCCAAGCTAGGTGCTGGTATTAAGACCGAGACAAATAACTATCTGTATGGTGATACAAACGGTGGCGGTGGCGCTGGAGCTGCCCCTGCTAACGTAGGTCAAACAACTGGATTGACTGGTAGCGCTGGCTTAGCAGAAGGTGTTGAATACTTTGCTGTTTCTCAGGATCCAGCTGCCCTTAAAGACTACGGCGGTGCTGCTTACATTGTTGCAGAAACTACTACTGGTGATGCCACCGCAACCGCAGTTCTCTGTGAAGAGACATCTGTTGCCACTGGTTTATTAGGCCAGGCCATTTCTTTTGGTAGCTCTAATGTTGGTACCAGTACTGCACAAGTAACGGGTACAAACTGTGAGATCGAATAACTAGGCGATACTTTGCCGTGAAAATTGAAGGATGAGCGTAATTTTACAGGTACGTTCATCCTGGTTTAGCTAAAAGGGGTAGCTTTAATGGCTATCCCTTTTAGTTAGGGTTACTTTTCAAAAACGTAAAGCTATTAAAAATACAAGCTCAGTATTTCGAATGCCATTCAATTGGTAAGGTAAGGAGCGATCTCCATAGCCATCTTTAGAGAATATCAACAATTAATGGGTATTGTTGATATCAGATCAGATGAGTTGATAGAGCATGTCTTTTTCAAAGATTTTTGTGGCAGCATTGTTGTCAACCATTACACTCAGTCTGCAGTATTTTCGACTGATTCAAATAAAACAGGGAAGTCGTCATGTTCTCCAGGTAGAGGAACGCCAGGATTTAGAATTAATGAGAGTGAAAGCGATTAGTCGCTCTCCGGCCCTGGGCTTTGAGAACCTATTAGCTGATGGTGTTTTCCTAAGTTTTCTACAATACTTTGGTGATTCAGAACAAAGGCAAGAG
This sequence comes from Cyanobacteria bacterium P01_B01_bin.77, assembly GCA_039028535.1. Taxonomy (GTDB): domain Bacteria; phylum Cyanobacteriota; class Cyanobacteriia; order Phormidesmidales; family Phormidesmidaceae; genus Leptothoe. The sequence goes on along the minus strand of JBCCHX010000012.1, from coordinate 11,251 downwards.
TTCGGATATGGTCTGGCTCCCATTTATTTTGAAGGCTTGATTGAGCGTGACCCAAGGTTTATAGAAGCCTATCTATATCTTTCGAATACAATCTCTTTACGCTTAGGGCGACCAGAGCAAGCGATTGCCTTAATGGAAAAAGGTTTAGCTTCTCTCACACCGACCACACCGCCCCGCTCTTATTACATTTGGCGATTCAAAGCTATTGACGAGCTATTGTTTTTGGGCGATGGAGAATTGGCTAAAAAATCGTTTGAAAAAGCAGCCGAGTGGGCCAGACAATCTCCCGATGAAGAAGCTCCTCTCATCGCTGATATTTCGAGTCAAACTGCTGAGTTCTTGGCTGACAACCCCGTTAGCCGCTCTGCTCAGATCAGTGCCTGGGCTCAGGTTTTGGTCTCGGCCAGGGACAACGAAACAGAAAAGATTGCCACGCAAAAGATTGAGGCGCTGGGGGGTACTGTTGTAGTTAATGAAGGAGGACAGGTCTCGGTCAATTTCAATATATATGATGAGTAGTGTGATTTAATCGGACAATGCCTGGGCTGATATTAGCAACTCTTCTCTCAGAGGTTGTAATTTTTCATCCAACTCAGGAAAATAGCTTGAAGATGGAAATAGCCTACTAAAAAAGCGTTTTACCGGTAGATTATCAAGCAGAGGTAGGTAATCTTTGGGATTGATACCATCCACATGGCGGCTAAGCACACCAAATCCCAAACGCTCATTTCGAGGTTGCACAGTAGGAGCCGTGTGTTTTAGCCAGTTATCAAAACTGTCAGCGGCGTTCATACTGGTAACCAACTGCTCAATCTGCGTTTCAGAGATCTCCGTATCTACCTGAGAGCCGCTTGTTGCGGCTGATACTAGCGCTTGGGTTAACAAGGCTTCTCGTGCTTGAGGCTGTTGCCATGCCTGCATACTAAGCTTAGCGGGCGTAGCAGGGAGGGTCGTCAAGATCTCTGATAACGCTTCTCCTTGAGAAAGTGAAATCAGGGGTGGTCCGATGCCAACATTCACCGTTTCCCAATCTGTAGCGGCTGCTGTTAGAGAACCCTGCCACCAGTACAGACTGCCTCTTAGGCGATGTATATGAGCTTCCAGGCGAGGTGATGCGTTGTTTAACAGCATAGAACATTGTTCTATGGACTGCTGCAAAACAGACTCATACAGCGGGGCAAACTGTGGAAATTTCCAAATGCCGCTGGAGATGGTGAGAGGATGGCGCAACACTTCTAATGTGAGGGCTTGACTCGCTAGCTCAGGTTGGCCTAAACGCAGCAGGCTATAGCCTAGCCCCAGAAAGACACCGGATTTAGCTGGGATAAGTTGGACAGACTGGGTAAACGCATTTTTTGCGGCTGCAGCATCGACTGACATTAACAGCCAGCCCAGGTTAGATTGACCAAATTCTTGATAGGGTGATGCCTGATTACCCTGGGTAAACCAATCAATCGCTGGTGTGCGAAACTCATCTGGAGTTTGAAAGCTAAGATCGCCCAGGTACCAGCCCAGCTGGTAGGGGTAATAGGCTTCCCAAGGAGCCAGCGTATGAGCCTTTTGCAGCTGCGTTGTAAATGTGGTCAAGTCCTCTTTTTGCAGGGCTTGAAATGCATGACTAGAGGCAGCCCAGGCGCGATGGATGGGGCTGAGCCACCAACAAACGGCCAATACTATGCCAAGGCCAGCTATCGGAATGGTGCGATATGGCTTGTTGCTTGTTGTTGGTACTTGGTCCGTAGTGAGACCTGATGGTGAAAAAGCTTTACTGAGAACGGTCAAATAGAGAATAATCGTACCGATAATACATAGATTATCTAACTGATAATCGGTCAGACTGATGAGTCCATAAGCGACTAGGCCAGCTAAAAGGCTGCATACAAGGGGGCCAGGAAGTGTACGTGAGAGGGAAGCGGACTGGGCCCCTTGCCAAGTAACCTTCCCAATCAGAGCAATGAGAATTAGACATATCATAATGCCCCATCCCCCTAGTTCGGCCCAGAGTTGGGCTGGGGTACTATGGAGTTGAAAATGTAGCTCGGCTTCTCTACCGGCCCAGTAAGGGCGATACTTTTGATAAAGCAAGGGGACACTACCTGGTCCAGCCCCAACGAAGGGGTGATCTGCTCCAATCCGCCAACCGGTCACATTCGTAATCCAACGATAGGCCAGTTCTCCGCTAGCGAAGTTGCCCTGGAGAATAGCTGTGAGAGAATTACGAGTACGGGGGGTGGAGAACACTCCCACGGTCAAGATTATGGTGATCACACCACTCATCAAAGCTATCTTGAGCTTTGACAATTGGCTCTGCCATAGGGTGATGCCTCCTCCGACAACAGCTGTGAGCAACAGGGCCAATACCCCACCTCGCGAGCTGGTGGTGTACAAGTCGACAATGCCCAGCAGGCAGCCGCTGATCCACAGCCAGCGCCAAGGTCCTGAGCTAATTAGGGATAACCCACCTAGAAGTGGCAGGATCAACAACAGGTAGCCAGCGACATAGTTTTGATGGCCAATCGGGTGCCAGTTGCGTAGGCTGAGTCGATTGAAGTTGAATGTTTCGGTAATGCCAAATTGTTGTAGCTGTTCTAGACGGGAGAGTTCTGGTAAATAGGTTTGAAAAAACCACAGTCCTAAACTTGCTACGATAAAAAAACAGCCTAAGATAGCCTGATATCTGAGCAGTTTAATGGCTCGTTCTGGTGTGTTTAGCCATCCAGAGATGGCATAGATGGCTGAGATACCGCCGAGAGTGGACCAAGCATACCAGCGAGCCTGGTTGGGGAAGTCTGCGAACAGTGTGGAAACGATTAAGCCTAGAGTCAATAGGGCTATGGCTCCATCGAATCCTGTCCCTAAACTAAATTGTTGCCAAGGCTTGAACCATAGCTGCCAGAGCAGCCAGAGCATAGGCAATGCTAGCGTCACCTGCCAAATAAATACCCAAGGCCAGGACACCATCATGGAATGGCTACCAGGGAGAAGCGTAAAGAGACTATATAAGCCCAGCAGGAGCAGCCCTAAAAGTGTGCCATCGGATGAAGATTGAGATAGAGATTTATAACTGATGGGCTTTTGTGAAAACTCTGATGGCGACATAGAAATATAGGACACGAGAGGAGGTGTTTTAACCAAAAATCATGGTTTGGAGTAAAGAGCTGGGGAGCGATTAGTACGCCCCTAACCCAGTAAACACGATGCGTAATGTGGCGACTAAGATTTCTAGATCTAGGTTAAGGGACCAGTTGTCGATATAGTGCAGGTCTAACCGGGCTGCATCGTCAAAGGTTTCAATCGTGGACCGACCTGATACTTGCCATAGACCAGTAATCCCCGGCAGTACCTGATGACGAATATGATGCCAGGTTTCAAACTGAGCGACATCCCTGAGGGGTAAGGGGCGCGGACCGACTAAGCTCATTTGTCCTAACAGTACATTGAAGAGCTGAGGCAGCTCATCTAGACTGCTGCGTCGCAAAAACTGACCCACGACGGTCACCCGTGGGTCGTGCTGCAGTTTGAACATAATTCCATCTGTACTTTGGTTTTGTTGTTCTAACTGGGCCTGACGCCGCGGGGCGTCGACGGCCATGGTGCGAAATTTCCACACCTTAAAGACCCTGCCTTTGAGGCCTATACGATCTTGTCGAAAAAAGACGGGACCAGGAGAGGTGAATCGGATTGAGATCGCAATCCCCACCAACACCGGACTCAACCCTAATACCGCTAACGCAGCCAAACCATAGTCCAACCATCGTTTGAGCCGATAGTCCACACTCTGAAAAATAGAGGTTTCGATCATCAGCGTGGGTAAACCGGCCACAATCTCTGGCATACCCCGTCGATAGAGCATTTCTCGGCTCGACGGCAGCAGCCGCAGCGGAATGTTAGCACTGCGCAATCGCCAGTACAGTCCTGATGCCAATTCCACATTAGGAACGTCTTCAGCTAGAACCTCATCGGGTTGGGCTGCCAAAATCTGCTGAAACGTTGACTCCGCGTTGGCTGTGGATACCATGGCCGCGCCGACAACCTGGTAATGGGACCGATGCTCTAGGGTTTTTGCTAATCTGTGCATCCGATTTGGGTTCGTAATCAAAAATGCACGCAATGACGGGCGCGCACCCCGTAAAGAGTTCAAAAATCCGTTGGTAAACAACCGAGTTGCTAATACCAGCACCACACTCGACACCCAGGCACTAAAAAAAAGCGATCGAGGAGCATCTAGCTTAGGATCGTAAAAATAAGCCAGAACCAGTGATATAAAGTAGACCCAGCTCACTAGCTGCGCAGCTCGCAGATAGTCCTTGGCGCGCACCGTGCCACCGTAGAGACCGTAATGGGTAAAGAGGAGTAGCGTAGCCCCAGCAAATAGCCAAAATAGGCTAGGTAGCCCCAACCAGACCCACCACACCAGCTGGGCCGGAATCGGTGAATAAAATTGATTTAAGAACCGGGCTAACTGCCAGGCTACCCCTAAGGCTAGGGCATCACTCAGCAGTAGGCTCAATACTCGAAGGCTATGCCAGCCCCAGCGTTTCCAGGGGCTACCGCTGCGAGCTGCCCGAATATCGGTACCGATGGGCCATAGAAAATGGGGCCTGCGGTTTGATTCTAGGGAGGACGGCTCTTTCATGAAACGGTTTAGAAAACAAGCACCCCAAGAGCAAACGTCAACCGGAAGAATGCTCTGAGTATGGCTTTAGGATAGACCGCATTGCTTGCTTGATTAACTGCAGTCCAAATAATAAGAGGAAAGCCGAATTGTTCAGCACGTAGCGTCGCCACAAGCGACGGGGCTCCTGCCATAGACGATAGGCCCATTCTAGCCCCCAAGACATCATCCACCGAGGTGCTTGGGATACGGTGCCACTGTGAAAACTAAAGGCGGCACCCACGCCAATCATGACCGTGTTGAGTTTGCCCTGCTGGCGAGCCATCCACTCCTCTTGTTTGGGACAGCCTAAACCGACAAAGACCACAGCGGCTCCGGACTGGCGAATAGCCGCAACGTCAGCGGCTTCTTCGGCTGGCGTCAGTGATCTAAAGGGGGGGGCATGGCTACCGGCAATGATTAGATCTGGAAACTGCTGCTGTAAATTTTGTGCGAGGCGCTGCACCATGGGGCTGGTGCCCCCGTAAAGATAGATAGATAGCTGTTCTTGGGCGGCGCGATCGCACCAGGCCAACATTAAATCGGGACCATACACCCTGGGCTGATGGGTTATCCCTAATCGGCGTAAGCCCCAGACTAGTGGCATACCATCAGGGGTAACCAGGGCCGCATGGTTGAGAATCCGGCGATAGTCTTGATTCCAGTAGGCGGTCATGACGACGTGGACGTTGGCCGCGACAATGTAGCAGGATTGTTTGGCTGTAGTCCAGCGGGAGATGCGATCGCACGCATCCCCATAGCTTGTTGCATCAACAAAAACGCCCAATATAGCAAGCCGATATTCATCCATAGCATAAGCACCCATGTCCCTGGAGCAGACAATGCATCTTCATCATGAGACTTTTCAAGACTTTCTGTACATTAGGATCTTCTTTCTCTACATTTGTTATTGAATATGAAAGGCAGCCCGGCTCTTTCATCAGAAAAGATAATCCTATTTCTCAGCACTTAAAACAGCAATACAACCTTCTGCCTGCCATGGGCAGAACGTAGTGATTACTCTTTCAATAGCAGCACTTACATATACAATAGGTCGCTTATCTCTGACTTCAAACTGATACCAAGCTAGTTCTTCAACCTTTAATTGAAAATTGACAGCTAATGTTTCCAAGGTGCCAGATGAGTAATAAGCTAAATGATCAGGATGAACTTGCTCATATTTAAAAAATGTTTTTAGAAATCGAATAATGCCTAATGCATTAGGAACTGTAATAATAATTAAACCTTCCCCATTTAGGGCTTTAACTGCCTCATGAATAACGTTCCCAGGATTAACAATATGCTCGATAACGTCAGCTAGCAATATTACATCAAATTCCTCTTTCTCCAGATAGTCAGACATTCTCTCTGCATCAATCAATCTGACGTCATAGCCATGAGATTTCATCGCATTGATATCGTCTTGAGCGATATCAATGCCAACCACATGCTGAGCTGCTTTAGCTACCTTATCATGTAATAAATATCCATGATTTAAGGCATTTTCAAAAAATGGATAATCAGTACATCCTACGTGTAAAACTCTCTTGCCTTTACACCTTTCTAAAATAAATGAATCTCGTGAGAAACAACCACTGCCAACAATATTTTTACCAATACCCACTACTTTTACCTTGGTTTACTTCAACTCAATTAACGTAAAACCCATATATTCTCCACTATTTCGGAGCACTAATTGCTTGATTATAAATTTCAATTAATCTGTGATAGCTACTTTCTGCGTTGTAGTTTACTTCAAATTTTTGGCGAGCAAGTAAGCGCATTTCTTGCCACTGGCTTGGGTGCTCAATCATCCAACGGATCTGTTTAACTAGCTCTTCTGCGTTACCTACGCAGAAATGTAAGCCTGTTTTTTGATGCGTCACCATCGTTGTCATCGCACCCAGCTTGGAGCTAATCACCGGAGTCCCCTTAGCAAAGGCTTCTATAATTACTCGTGGCATTCCTTCGTACCATAAAGATGGAAAGATCAATGCCTTGGCTTGACCCATGATCTCTTGAACCTCTTGAACAGGACGAGGCCCCAGATACTCTATGCCCAAGTGTGTTGTAGTGGCCTTACGAACCTCAGGCTCCAAAGGGCCACTGCCAATAATATGTAAAGAAATATGGTTTCCTAGCTGTTTCCACGCCCTCAATAGAGTAGATATGCCTTTCTCTGGGGAGAGTCGACCAACAAAAAGAACGAAATTATCATTGCCCGTTCCTATTTTTGGATCAGGATCAACAAAATTAGACTTTAATACAATCTTATCTCTTGGGATGCCATTATCAGCATATTTTTGCTTAGCAAACTCTGTTAGGGCAATAAATAGATCAACTTTTCTAACATATGTTTTAATCAATCGATGTAAAGCAATTGAACTACTAACAACTATAGAGCCTGCTCTACTATTTCTATAACATTTGTGCTGTATTCCTGACAAAGGAGCTGCCTGCCCTAAACATTTTTCACAGACACGTCCTTGTCTAAAAAAATAAGCATTTAAGCAAAATAATCTATAATTTCGAAGTGTTTGAATGACTGGGATTTTCTCTTTTTTTGCAGCGTAATAGATGGCAGGGGAAATGAGTGGGAAATGATTTTGAACATGTAATAAACTGGGTTTCTCTCGCTGAATTAGAGCCCGTATACTTTTATAGTCCTCGACGCTCCAAAGAGTCCTGACAGCGACGTTAAAGATTGAATCTTCTGAAATACTGTCATTATGTTTAACATAACGGATTACCCGGTGCCCATAACGCTCCAACAAACTGCTTTCGCTATCAAATGATTCATCTTCACCTCCCCGATTTTGATATCGGTTATGGGCCATTAAAATTTTCATTGAGAGTATTATAACTATCTAAGTGATAAGAGTTTTAAAGTTTCATTTCTGGCGGCCTAACCATATTACTCGAATAGCCTGCCGTAGACGTTTAGGGATTAGCCACATACCTAAAAATAGTCCATATTGAACCGGTGAAGATTGTCCTGATTTAGTTGCTTCCTTTAAAATCAGCCCAAAGGCTGACCAGTCATTTTCCTGCGCAGCAAATGACCCCACAGCTGTTAGTAAAAAGGCAGAGTATGCCCTAGGTGTTAGCAGCTTTTTACAAGCCTGTATCCACTCAAAAGAATATTTCCAGCTCCCAGCCTCACTCACTCGTGGTCTTCCCTGATCAATATGCAAAACGCCCAGTGGTATATCAACAAATTGAAGATTTACCTGTTCATAGTTGCTGACGCGAAGTAACCAGTCAGCCTCTTGGTGGCGCTTTAGACCTGCTCGAAAAGGGTATTTTAGCAATAGTACCTTTGTCGTCAAAAGCATTGATGTAGCTATGCTTCCCTCTCCTCGAAAAAGACTACTGCGGGCAAAAAGGTAATCTCCGACTGGTTCCGAGTCTTGAGGCAAGCGACGGGGCAAAATATAAGAACCGCCTGGAGCTTCGACCTTTAATCGACAAGCGATTATGGGATACCCCTGGGTCACCTGTTGACCAGCCTCTAACTGCTCCTCTAGCTTCGTGGAGTACCATTCATCGTCGTCATCAAGAAAGGCAATCCAATGACCACGAGACTCCATCACACCTCGATTACGAGCACTAGGGGCTCCTCGATTATTCGGTAATTCCACACAACGCAAACGATTATCTCTAAGGGTAGCAACCGCTCTTCTCGTGATAGGGTCTTGCCCATCAATAACAATAATCAGTTCTATGTTAGTAAAAGTTTGAGTTAGGACTGACTTAGCCGCACGCAATAGCAACTGAGGACGCCTAAAGGTTGGTATGACAACACTTATTACGGGTAATGTCATTATATTAAAACCCTAAACAGGTAATGAATCGCAATACTGGATAGACAATTCTGATTTATATAGGATATGTCATGGATCCTTTTTGATATCGATTAAGATCCTTTTTGCTTTTTCTATCGAAGATTCTTTGTCTTTATATAGCGATGTTAGATTTTTTTTGCTCCTTGAGAATTGTTGTGAAATTGTCTCTATCAGCTCTTGTGAATTAGTGGCCAAAAGAGCCATATTTGATTCTATTTGCTCAGGAAATAGCTGTACAGCCCGACTATCAGTGATAACCGATGGCACATTGAAAAACTCAGCTTCTAAAACAACACTTGAAAGTTGGGTAACATGTACGTCCATATGAGCTAATAGCGCTGGCAAAGGCAATTCCGATGCACTCTGAAGGTTGACATTGTCTATAGTGTTTTGATGTAAAATTTGCTCTATAAATTTCTCCTGTGACAGCATGGCTGGATGTAGTCTCATCCACCATTTCCAAGGCTTAGGTGATGCCTGAATTGCTTCTATGACCCAAACTGGCAAAGGGTCATTTATTGGTTGTAGTGTAAATAGAATATTAATAGTTGGTTCAACTAGATTAGTATCTGCTTGAAATAAATCTGAAATCTTACTACTAACATCTTTAAATGCTTTTATATTCTCGTTTAGCCATATCTCCAGGGTCAGGTTGCCAATGGCAATAGGCTGATGATTTTGAGTTATTCTATCTCTCCATTTGTTAATAAGCTTGACCTCAGAATCACTCCAGCATAAAAAATAAGAGGGTAGTAATTCATAACCATCTGTAGGTACCGCATTCCATCTTGAATAAGCAACATGTGAATCACTTTGAATTCCATGCTGAATATCGATAGACTGAATACCTATTTTGTAACAGGCAAGGTTGAATGCCATAGCGATGTCCCAATAATAAGGCACCGAAAATCCTGCTTTGGGATTGATATGTTTGAGAATCCCCAAAAAATAAGTCGACATATTTTGGATGGAAATTATCTGATAAGCAAGATTTCTATCTTTAGGAAAATTTTTCAACCCTTTACTTTCTATATAGTCTTTAAATAAAGAGAATCCATCCAGACCTGATATCTTTTCTGCTATCTTGTTTTTTTTAGAAAGTTTGCTTTTGAATTTACAACTGTTGATTTTGTCTTGAATAAAAATTGACTGACTATATCTTGGTACTCGATACTGGTGGGATGGCGAGCACTCTAAAAGCAAACTGCTAATATTCAACTCATTCAATATTGTTATGTATGGATCACAGATCCTATCGTACCAATAGGATTCTATTTTTGAGTTTCGGTTAGTAGTTTGACTGAGAAAAAGAAAGTCAACATCTAGAAAATCATCATTGTGACTAATATCAAGTTGATGAGCTTGAATGTCTTGAATGACACCACTCAAATTTTCAATGAATAGATTTTTTTTCTGGCTGAGTGTTTTATTTTGGGAACGCGATCGTTTCTTTGATGTTCTTAGTGATGCATTTAAGAAGAATAAATTAAATCTAAAAATAGGCCATATGTGAATGTTATTAATCTTCCATGTGCTGACAGGAAAACCAGACTCTATATCATTGATGATATTCATAAAGTCTGAGTACATTATCTAATTTCTCCTAAATTCCATGGCATCTTATAAACCCGTTTGGCAACATACCAAGAAAGTACAAAGGTTATTGCATAGGTTATAGTTGTAGCCTGTGCTGCTCCAACCGCCCCATTGTGTTCAATCAAGATATAGTTCAGAGCTATATTGATTAGTGCGGAGAAGACAGTAATAAAAGGTAGGAAATAATTCTTTTCTGTATAAAAAATATAATTGACGACCATAAAATACATGCCATTGGCGGCATATCCTAATGCAACCCATGTGACATATTGAGTCGCATCATAAAAGTCTTGACCTATGATAAAAGGGGCAGCCACTGAAAAGACTAAACTTAAAGAAACTGCAAGAATAGAGATAATAAAAAAATAAGCATACGTGAACTTTACGATTTTAACCTTTACTGGGTGGCTATCTTTCTTAAGCTCTTTGAATAAGAACGGACTCCAAGCCTGATTGAAAGATAATGCTAGAATTCCAATTATGTTTCCTATTTGGTAAGCAACACTATAAATTCCAACGTCAGACATGCCTACCATCGAAGCAATAAAAAATCGATCAATATAATTAATCACCCATCCGGATAAAGCATGGGGAATTAATGGCAATCCAAAACTGAGAGCATTTTTAAGATGATCAATTTGAATAGAGTTTATATAAAAGTAATTATTTGATATTTGATAATGCCATAGATGCCATAGAGAAAATGCTCCAAATACTAGACCAGCAGAAATAATGCTTAAAACTCTTCCTTGCCAGCCCAGTTCTAGATAAACCACTAAGAAAATGGTTAAAGTGACGTTAAATAGGGCTTTTAAGATGTTAAAAAATCCAAACTTGAGAGCTTTTTCTTGAACTCGCCACAAACTTAGCAGTAGTTTTGACCAGGATTCAAAAATAGCAAATAAAACCACATAGGAAAGCCATCGTTTTGGGATTTCCCTCAGGAGTACTTGTGAGTGAATAATATTTTCGACAAGGATTGAAAATATTAAAAAACTGGCCAGGGAAATTATTAATAGATTATATAAATACTTCTTGAAATCAGCATCCTGAAGTTTGAAATAATTTCGGGTTAGGGCCCCATGAGTATTGACTCCAATGAGTATAGAGAATATATATAAAAGGATCTTAAATGTTGAAACTAGGCCATAGTCAG